>WQYI01000001.1 GCA_009781315.1 Candidatus Endomicrobium embiratermitis
ATTGAACATAACTGGAACAAATGCGTTAACATTTAACGGACAGGTAAGCGGAAGCGGAACAATAAACAAAAGCGGAAGCGGGACATTAAATATAACAGGCAATGAATCTGTATTTACGGGAACGTTTAATCAGTCATTAGGCACAACGGTAATAAGCAGCAATACGTTTGCGGGTCGTCATAATATAACCGGAGGAATCCTGGAATTTGCGACGGGAGCGCAGCTGACAGCAGGTTCGAGCTATTCTGTGATAGGAAGCACATTAAACATAACGGGAACAAATGCGTTAACATTTACCGGACAGGTAAGCGGAAGCGGAACAATAAACAAAAGCGGAAGCGGGACGTTAAATATAACTGGAAATGAATCTGTATTTACTGGAACATTCAATCAATCATTGGGTACGACAATAATAAGCAGCAGTACGTTTGCGGGTCGTCATAACATAACCGGAGGAATACTGGAATTCGCGACGGGCGTGCAGCTGACAGCAGGTTCAAGTTATGCGATAGGAGGCACATTGAACATAACTGGAACAAATGCGTTAACATTTAACGGACAGGTGAGCGGAAACGGAACAATAAATAAAAGCGGAAGCGGGACATTAAATATAACAGGCAATGAATCAGTCTTTACGGGAACGTTTAATCAGTCATTAGGTACAACGGTAATAAGCAGCAATACGTTTGCGGGTCGTCATAATATAACCGGAGGAATTCTGGAATTCGCGACGGGCGCGCAGTTGACAGCAGGTTCGAGCTATGTGATAGGAAGCACATTGAACATAACTGGAACAAATGCGTTAGCATTTAACGGACAGGTAAGCGGAAGCGGAACAATAAACAAAAGCGGAAGCGGGACATTAAATATATCGGGCAATGAATCTGTATTTACGGGAACGTTTAATCAGAGTGCGGGAACAGCGACGGTGAGCGGGAATACGTTTGCAGGGCAGCATAATATAACCGGAGGAATCCTTGAATTCGCAACAGGCGCGCAGCTTACAGCAGGTTCGAGTTATGTGATAGGAAGCACATTGAACATAACCGGCACAAATGTGTTAACATTTACCGGACATGTGAGCGGAAGCGGAACAATAAACAAAAGCGGAAGCGGGACATTAAATATAACAGGCAATGAATCAGTCTTTACGGGAACGTTTAATCAGTCATTAGGTACAACGGTAATAAGCAGCAATACGTTTGCGGGACAGCATAATATAACCGGAGGAATCCTGGAATTTGCGACAGGCGCGCAGCTTACAGCAGGTTCGAGCTATTCTGTGATAGGAAGCACATTGAACATAACGGGAACAAATGCGTTAACATTTAGCGGACAGGTAAGCGGAAGCGGAACAATAAATAAAAGCGGAAGCGGGACGTTAAATATAACGGGCAATGAATCTGTATTTACCGGAACATTTAATCAGACATCCGGACTTACAACCGTTTATGATACGGGAAAAATGTTTACCGGATTAAATTCCATATCTAACAGCGCGCTGACAGTTTACGGAGCGGCAAGCGCGGCTAGCATGGGATATAACGTAAGGCTTGGAAATAACGGAATATCAAATTATTACAGTCAGAATGCCGGAGTGACAGGTTTGTCTATAGAAAATATCACTTTTAACGGAACGGGAGCCAAAGCGAATTTCTATAATTCCGGCGGCGGCGACTACGCTTATTATCTGTTGAATAGTTCGTTTACGGCATCGGTAGCGGGAAACAGCGTAAATTTCAGCAATTCTTACGTAAGTTTTATGCCGTCAAGCTTTAGCGGATATGTAGGATATAGTTTTAACAATTCGGTTGTTGATATAACTAATCAAGTAAGCAACAGCACGAGAACCATATCGTTTGATACGTTAAATCTCACAGGCAGTAACAATAGTTTGAGTTTCGGAATAATATTCAGTTCGACTTCCGGAGGCAGTTATAGTATGGATACGGACAAATTAAGAGCGGTGTCCGGCAGCGGAGTGTTCGGCAGCATTTTCGACGTAAAAGTATATTACGGGGAAGAAATAATCGATTTGAACGGGATATTCAACCGGCAAGTGTTGTACGGGGGGCTTACTTTTGCAACGAATATTTCGAGTTTCACGCTGGGAATGGGAAAGCATACCTACATAATAAGCGTGGATACTGGCAATTGGCAAAATATTAACGTAAGCATAGCAGGCGGAGTATTTACGTTATACGATTATAACGCAGGGACAGTCGGAGCAGACAGAAGATGGGTATGGGGTGAATCCAGAACATATTACATAGATCAGGAATTAGGAACTACTGCTCCCGGAATATTTGCAGTAAGCGGGGATGATAATATTGCGTCAAAATGGGTCGTTTCGGGAAAGATAAATAACGGAAGCACATACGGTTCATTCTTTAAGATAACGAATACGGTAAATGCGTCTTCATTTACTTTGGAAAATATAACGATAACGCAAGCGTCAGCGGTTAACAACGGAACCAGCAACGGAAGCGGTTCCGTGCTTTATATGAACAGCAGCGTGTCGGAGGCAATAATAAGGAATGTAATATTAGCGGATAATAATTCTTATGTAAACGGCGGAGCAATATATATGGGAGCCGGGAAACTGGCGATAGAAGATACAATATTTAGCGGCAACAGCACGCAGGGTTTAGGCGGAGCAATATATCTGGCCGCGGGAAGCTCGTCTACGTTTAACGGTAATATAAGTTTTGTAAGCAACAATTCCGTAACCGGAGGCGGAGCCATATATGCAACAGGTGCGTATATGTCATTTAGCGGCAGCAGTATAAGTTTTATAAATAATGGATCTAATAATAGCAGCGCAAGCGGCGGAGCTATTTATGCCGCTTCTTATTCTTCTATGTCTTTCACTGCCGCTAATAATATTAATTTTTTGAATAATAATTCAGGAAATGGCGGAGCTGTCGGCGTTAACACTTCTTTATATACGTCTTTTGTCGCTGGATATAACATTATTTTCAATAATAACTATGCCAACACTTACGGCGGAGCTGTTTACGGTACAAGTTCTTCTATGTCTTTTACTTCAGGGAATGATATTTCTTTTAATAATAATTATTCCAGCAGCACTAGCTCCGGAGGCGGAGCTGTCTATGCCGCTTCTTCTTCTATGTTGTTTAGAGCCGATAATAATATTTCTTTTAATAATAATTATTCCAGCGGCACTAGTTCGGGAGGAGGAGCTATATATGCCGCTTCTTATTCTACCGTGTCATTTACTGCCAATAATATAATTTTTGAAAATAACAGAGCTTCAGGCAGAGGAGGCGCTATTGCTTTGTCCAGCGGATTAATAAACTTTAACGCCGGTGCGTCCGGACTTAACCTTGTTTTTAAAAACAATTCCGATATGTCGGGAATTAACGATATATGCTTTTATAACAATTCGTCAATAGTTAATTTAAACGCCGGGAATTACGGCATTGTATTGGAAAACGGATTAAAAGCAAACGGTAACGGCGGCATATACGGAATTATCAACAAAACAGGAAACGGAAGTTTAACTTTCGGCGGCGATACGGTAATTAATATAGCGCAATTTAATATAACCGGCGGAAACGTAATATTTTTAGACAGCGCGACTTTTACGGGACCTAGCATGGTATTGCCCGGTACTGTTTTAGATCTGCAGAACAATACGGTAAATACAATAAAGGCCGGAGTTTTTACAAGCACGGTAAGTACAAAGATAGATATCTTTGCCAACGGCAGCTGTGATTTGATAATAGCGGGAACGGCGACAGTAGGAGGAAATTTAGATATCAAAGCGCGTGTAGGCAAATACGAGAACAAGGAATATGAAATCATACTTTCAACGCTGACATACGTGAAGGGAATATTTACAAGCACAAGCAGCAATTTGAAATTACAATTTGGTTTCAACAATTATACAAGCTCTAACAGCGTAATACTGATAGTTAACGGAATATTTACCGCGGACGAGTTACTGGATCTGGAGGGCTTAAGTTTCAATCAAAAAGAAACAGCCAAAGCATTTTCTAAATTGTCAATAGACGACGCAATAAGCGAAGACATGGCGGACGTAATAACGGACATATTGTCCCAGGATGAACCGGGCCAAAGAGATTCGCTTGCGCAAGCGTCGGGATATTTTTTAAGCAACATAGTCAGAAATTTTGCGGCCGACAGCCCCAATAACGAAATATACGACAAAATAAGAAACCACTCCAGATATAACGACGACCCAAACAGCGGTATATGGATACAAGTCAAAGGCGGAGCCGAGACGTTTGGAGAAAATGACAATTCTCCTGAGGATTATGAAAACAATACGATGGGAGTATTGGCAGGATTTGATCGGATATCTGACAGCGGTCTAATGTTGGGAGTGTTCCTCAGATTTAACCAGGAGAACGTAACGCAGGGTAATAATAGCGCCGAAGGCACAAAGAAAGGATTGGGATTATACGGAGGCTATATACAGGAAGGTTGGGAAATAAAAGCGATGTTATTAGGGAGTTTTGATAATTACAGTACCGAAAGATATATGCCTGTATATGACAGAACGGCAAAAGGCGAACTGGAATCGATGACAATAAGCGCGGACATAGAAGGAGCGTTAAATATAGTATTGAGCGAGAATACAAAACTCAAACCATACGCGGGAATAGAATCAGGAAACGTAAATTTTCAGGATTTTAAAGAAACAGGAGCCGGCGCATTGAATTTAGAAGTAACAGGGGACAGCTATATTAGAAACGCGGCGCGTTTTGGAATGGGAATAGAATACGGACATGCAGAGTGGAACATATACGCAAAAGGCGAAGGTAAATACCTGATAACTGGATATGAGCCTGAACTGGAAAGCGTGTTTGAAGGAACTGATGTAGCGTTCAAGAGCAGGGGCGCGCAAGAAGGAGCGCTGCAAATAGGATTTATGTTAGGCGGTGAAGTTTTTATAAACGAGAGCTGGAAAGTATTTGCTAATATGAATTATTACACGGCGGCGAGTTATGGAAACATATATGGGAATGTCGGAGTAAGATACGTAATAGGAAACGCCGAAAATAAGCAAGATCGGTTTGAAAAAGAAGAAAAAATAAGAAAGGCGGAGGAATCAAGAATAGCCGAAATAAAAGAAAAAGTAAAAAAGGCAGAGGAAGCGAGATTCGCCGAGATAAAAGAAAAAATGAGAAAGGCGGAAGAAGCCAAACGTCTCAAAAAAGAAGAAGCGAAGAAAGTTACTAAGGAAGAAGCCATACGCCTGGAAAAAGAAGCAGCAGCGAAGAAAGCTGCCGAGGAAGAAGCCAAGCGTCTTGAGAGAGAAGAAAAAATAAGAAAAGCTGAAGAGACCAATCGTCTCGAAAAAGAAGAAGAAGCAAGGAAAGCAAAAGAAACTAAGATTCTTGAGAAAGAAGAAAAAATAAAAAAAGCGGAAGAAGTCAAACGTCTTGAAAATGAGAAAAAAACAAATAAAGCCGCCGAGAAAGAAGCCGAACGTCTTGAGAAAGAAGAAAAAATAAAAGAAGAGAAAGAAGCCAAACGCCTTGAGAAAGAAGAGAAAATAAGAAAAGCAGAAGAATACAAACGTCTCAAAAAAGAAGAAGCAGCAGATAAAGCTGCCGAGAAAGAAGCAGAGCGTTTTGAGAAAGAAGAGAAAATAAGAAAAGCAGAAGAATACAAACGCCTCAAAAAAGAAGAAGAAGCAAATAAAGCTGCCGAGAAAGAAGCCGAGCGTCTTGAGAAAGAAGAGAAAATAAGAAAAGCAGAAGAATACAAACGCCTCAAAAAAGAAGAAGAAGCAAATAAAGCTGCCGAGGAAGAAGCCAAGCGTCTTGAGAGGGAAGAGAGAATAAGAAAGGCAGAGGAAGCCAGACGCATTGAAAAAGAAAAATCAATGAAAGCTGCTGAAGAAGAGGCCAAACGTCTTGAAGCAGATAAAGCTACCGAGGAAGAAGCCAATCGTCTTGAGAAAGAAGAGAAAATAAGAAAAACGGAAGAAGCTATACGTCTCAAAAAAGAAGAAGCAAAGAAAGCCATGGAAGAAGCCAAGCGTCTTGAGAAAGAAGCAAAAATAAAGGAAGCTGAAGAAGCCAAGCGTCTCAAAGAAGAAGAAGAAGCAAAGAAATCTACAGAGAAAGAAGCCAAACGTCTTGAGAAAGAAGCAAAAATAAAGGAAGCTGAAGAAGCCAGACGCCTCAAAAAAGAAGAAGAAGCAAGGAAAATTGCCGAGGAAGAAGCTATTCGCCTTGAAAGAGAAGAAAGAATAAGAAAGGCAGAGGAAGCCAGATTGGCCGAGAGAGAAGAAAGAATAAGAAAAGCAGAAGAAGCCAGACGCCTGGAAAAAGAAGCAGAAGAAGCCGAAAGTGAAAATATTCAGGACGAATGACGATAGAATTAAAGACAATTTAAAAGTTTATGAGCGGCTGCGCCGCATATGATAATAGGCGCGTAAAGTCCGCTCGATAATTACGAATTACAAATCAATTACACAAGTTAAACTGCGGTTTTTCTTTGTTTTTGATTCGTAGTTCGTAGTTGTTTTTATAAAGACAGGTGTATTTATCTGTTTCCGTCCATAACTTCCAATGCTTTTATTCTTGCTTCAATAGGCGGGTGTGTGGATAAAAGTCCTGAAAATTTTGAGAAAAAAGAATTTTGTTTTTCTTTTGACAGAGGCGTTTCTATGCACATTGCCGACATTGTTTCTTTGTCTTTTAAAGTTTCAACCGTTGATTTTCCGGATATTTTTCTTAATGCGCCTATCAGCCCTTGAGGATTTCTTGTTATGAGAGCGGCAGTCGCGTCAGCCTGGAATTCTCTTGTTCTTGATACGGCAAGTTTCAAAAGCGGAGCAACAAGATAGCCGTAAATGTAAAGAGCCATTGCCAAAGCAAATAAAAGAAGCTGCGCGGCGTTATTTTTGCCGCCGCGTCTTACCCACGCAAGCCTTAAAAGGATTTGCGCGGCTATGGTGGCAAAACTTATACATACAATCATTATAAGCATTGTTCTGATGTCGCGGTTTCCTATATGAGCCATTTCGTGCGCTATTACGCCTTCAAGTTCAGATTTTTCAAGATTGTTAACTAATCCTTTGGTTAAAACTACATAAGAATGCTCGGGGTCTCTGCCTGTGGCAAAGGCGTTCATTCCGTCGTCGTTAATTGCATAGACTTTGGGCATGGGAAGACCCGCTGTAATTGCTATATCTTCAACGATTTTTATTATTTCCGGCGCTGTTTCTCTTGTAATTTCAACCGCGCCCGCGGTTGAAATAATGAAATTCTGGCCAAAGAAGTAGCTTATCAAAATCCATAGTATCGCTATGGCGGAAACTATCGGCAAAACATACATAGCGGTTTGATTTGCAATGTCTAAGGGCGATTGATAATTTCCGTGCTGCCCGCCGCCTGCTGCAAGGCTGAAAAGTATTATCGCGAGATAAACCAAAACAACAAGCGTTATAGGAAAAAGAGCCATAAGCAATATGGTTTTTCTTCTGTTTTCATCTATGAAATCGTATGTTGTTATGTTAGGCATTTGTCCTTTTTTAGAAGATTAGATGCACAGATGCATAACAGAGATGTTTGCCTTTACTACGCATCTATGCTTCTATGCATCTAAGCCTCTGGTGTTAGAAAGAAACTTTCACCGGTTGTTTTGCGGCTTGTTCGTTTTCATCGAGTTTGAAGAATTCTTCTTTCTTGAACGCGAACATATTTCCTATGATATTGCTCGGGAACATTTCCAGTTTTGTGTTAAGAGACAAAACGTTTGAATTGTAAAATCTTCTGCTTGCCTGTATTTTGTTTTCAGTGTCGGTAAGCTCTCTCTGGAGTTCCAAAAAGTTTTCGTTGGCTTTAAGATTCGGATAATTTTCAGACAAGGCAAAAAGAGATTTTAAAGTTCCGGAAAGCATATTTTCGGCTTTTGCTTTTTCTTCTTTTGAACCCTGGCTTGCCATAGCCATATTTCTTGCCTGTATAACGGCTTCGAGAGTTCCTCTCTCATGGGTCGCGTAACCTTTTACGACTTCAACAAGATTCGGAATCAAATCATAACGGCGTTTCATCTGAACTTCAATGTCGCTCCATGCTTCTTTCACCCTGTTTTTCAATGTCACAAAGCTGTTGTACGTTACAAGAAAATACAGACCTACGATAAGCGCGGCTAAAAAAATCAACACAATTAATACTACAAGAATAGTTGCCATTATTTTTTCTCCTTTTTTCCCGCTGCAGTTTTTAAATAAATATCCGCTTCGGCAAGATTTATTTTATAATATTCTATCATTTCTTTATGCTCTTTTGTCTCATTTGTTTTTGAAAGCATTTTTGTTTTTGTGTCAAAATTAAAACATTCGTAAAAATTATTATTGATATTATATAAAACCGCCTTATCTCCGGACAATATAAAACCGTCGCTGTTGTACGCAATATGATTTTTGTCCGATAAAACGCTTGTCCCTGCCGACACGTAATTCGCGCTTGAAAGCGACAAATCGTAAAGAGTAGGCATAATGTCCATATGGCAGGCTGCCGCGTCTTTGTCAAAAGGTTTTTTCAATTTTTCCGGAATATAAACATACATTGGCACGGAATATTTTTTAAAAAGCTCTTTATCCGATGCAGCCGTGATTTCCCTTAAGTTGTGGTCTCCCGTTATAACCACTATGGTGTTTTTGGCAAGGTTTGAATTTTTTACGGCCTCCAGAAATTTCGCGGCTTCCCTGTTTGCGAACTGATAGCTTTCAAATATTTTTTTGCCGTATTTCTTTTCTCCGGGCATCATGCGTTTTAAATCCGCAGGAATGATAATTTTCAAAGGAACATAATGCGGAGGAGTTTCATACGGAGGATGCGTTCCCGTGGACATAGCGTAAATAAATTTCGGCGTTTCGGGATCGGCGTTAAGTTCTCTTAAAAGAAGTTCGAAAAATTGGGCGTCGTTTATGCCCCATTCGTGCCTGTATTCGTTTTTTATGTCGCCTTCGCCGTAAGTTTTGTCAAACCCCTGCGCCTTGAAAAAATTTTCTATACCTCTCCAGTTGAGGCTTCCTCCGTAAACGGCTTTTGTAAGATATCCGGCGTTTTTGAAAGGAAGAGGAGCGGCGCTTGAAAACTGTTTGTACGCGGCGGGGCTTTGGGTGATCTGCGTTGAAAACGGATTTTGCGGCATATTTAAAATTGTGCTTTCAAGAGAGTGGACTGTAATATTCCCGGCGGCAAGAAAATTGTAAAGGACTGTGTCCTCGTCAAAATGTTTTTTTAGTTCTCCCAAAACGTTGAAATCTTCTCCGTTAAAAAGGAGCGGCAGCTCCCCGAAACTTTCAAGGATTATGAATACGACGTTCGGTTTAATTGATTCAGCTTCTTTATTTACAGGGGTAATTTTATTAAAGTCCGACGTATTTAAAATTTGTTTGTCGATTTTTAACTTTTGCGCCATATCCGCGCTGCCGCGGCTTTGCTCCTGTTTAGCCTGTATGGCGTCCGTAAGGGCGTGCGCGCTTGAAATGGAAAGTTCATTTATAAACTGATTCGGCGAAATCTGCGTATAAAAAGTTCCGAGAGGAAACATCGATATTGTTCCCCGGGCTGCCAGAAAAAGTAAGCACGGAAGAGTTAAAACGATTGTGATTTTTAAAAATACGTTCCAATATTGAGTGTCAATATAACATTTCATGTTCAAAAGGCGTTTATGCGTGATTTTGCTTAGTTTATAGAACATGAAAACAACGGCTGCCAGAATAATCAACGCGGGTATAAAACGCCTGTCCGCGATAATAGTCGCCGCGATAGCCTTTGTATCGTCGGCAAAAGCTTCAAAAATCAGCAGGTTTATATGTTTGTTAAAATATATAAAAAATCCGAAATCTATTATGGCAAGCAAAGCCAAAGCGCTGAAAATGAACCAATAATAATATCTTATTATAAGCGTGAAAAATTTAAAAAGGTTTAAGTTTTTGATTGCTAGAAAAACCGTGAAAATAAGGACGGCCAGGATATTTACGTATGCCAAAACGGAAATGTCAAACCTAAGCCCCAGAAAAAAGGCTTTGAACACGTCTCCGTATAATCCGGAAAGCGAGCCGAAGTCGGCAAAATAGAAAAAGAAAAACAATCTGTAAATCGTCATTAACGCCAAAGCCGCTATATTTATGGGGACGATTTGCAGCAAGCAGTCAAAATATTTTTCAAAATTATAAAGTTTTACCATGAAAAATCCATTTTAACGCAGATCCGCTGAGGCGCTCGGAGATTGATAAAAGAAAGGATGTATTATCTTTTTAAAATCTGACAAGATTCTGCGGTCAAATCGCTTTTGAAATTGATGTTTTTTTGTTAATAGTTAATTAGTAATCCATAGTAAATGCGACGGAACCGTCAGAAGCATAGGCGCGCCTTTTAGTTTTCTTTCCGTTTGTGTATAAATCGACGTATACGGGAGAATGAGGTCTGCTTTCGCGGTATATTTTCGTTTCGCCGTTACGTTTGCCGTTTGAATAATTCATAACCGACTGAATGTTTCCGCCTTCGTAAAATTTAAGGGATTGCCCTTCAAGTTTACCGGCAGAATAATTGTATTCCGCAATCAGCGTTCCGTTTGAAGAGAATTCTCTTTGCGTGCCTTCTTTTTTTCCGTTTAAATATTCGGTTACTGCTTTTATTTTTCCGTTATCGTAGAATTCTTTGGTTAGTCCGTTTAATTTCCCTTCGGAATATTGCTGTACAAGTAAAATAATCCCTGTTTCGGAATATTTCCTCAAAGTGCCGTATAGAAGCTCGTTTTTGTAAACGGCTTCTTTTTTTATTTTTCCGTTAGGATAATATTCCCTTGACGGTCCGTAAAGCTGCCCTGCTTTATAGTTGCTTACGGACGAAGCTATACCGTTCGGATAAAATTCTTTAATAACTCCTTCAAGCCGTCCTGCGTTATAGTTTAACTGGGCTGTGATATAGTGTCCGGAATATTGGAGTATTAATCCGTCGGGTATTTTGCCTTCTATTTTAACTCCGCCTTTTTCATTGATGTATTCGATAGCGTAAACAACGCTTCTGTCAGCCGATAAATATTTATATTCTTTCGGAGATCCGTCCGGATATTTTTGTGTTTCAATTTTTTTTGCGGTTATTATGGGGTGTCCCGCTACTTGGTCGTTAGGACCTAAAATTTCAGAAAAGTTATTTTGGACCAGAGTATTGCGCGCGCAGGAAGCCAAAACAAAACAACAAGAGAATATAAGTATAAAAATATTTCTCATATAATTTTAACCTCGCCTTTGAATTTTATATAAGGAAGCAAAAACGGAAGGGGAGGGATTTGAACCCTCGATACGGTTTCCCGTATATTAGTTTTCGAGACTAACTCCTTCAACCGCTCGGACACCCTTCCATTCACTGCGTTCATTACATGTTGTCCAGGAGGGTTGCCGGGGCGCTCACATCTCGCGCCCGCTGCAAGCTTGTGCTCCTTATTCGTCGCACTGCAGCCCGCTCGGACACCCTTCCATTAGTCTAGTTAAGATCTAAAATACTGACAATAAAGCAAGTCTACAAATTATAGCATTGTTATAAAATTCTTTCAAACGCTTTTTGTTATATTGAGATTAGGTTAGTCAAGTAGGCGGATGAATTTGCTACAATTAATATATTCATTGTGCGGAGGTAAATTTTAATATGGAATTTGATGCGCTAAAAGTTAAAAATAATCTTGTCAGGTGGATACAAGACTGGTTTGAACAAAACGGTAAAAACTGTAATGCCGTGTTGGGAATTTCCGGCGGAAAAGACAGCACTATTGTGGCCGCGCTTTGCGCACAAGCTCTCGGCAAAGAGCGCGTAACCGGCGTGCTTTTGCCTAACGGAATACAAAGCGATATTGATATTTCCAAAAGCGTTATTAAACATTTTGGAATCGCCTCTTTGGAAATTAATATTGAAGAAGCGTACGACTCCATTATTTCAAAAGTGAATAAATATGCCGAGCCAAGCCTTCAAACCCGCGTAAATCTTGCGCCAAGACTTAGAATGAGCATTCTTTATGCCGTCTCACAGACAATAAACGGCAGAGTGGCTAATACTTCAAATCTTTCCGAGGCATGGATCGGTTACAGCACCCGCTATGGCGACAGCGCCGGGGATTTTGCTCCGCTTCTCAATCTTACCGTAACGGAATGTAAAGCCGTAGGTTACGCGCTTAATATTCCCGCGGAGTTTATAGAGAAGATTCCGCATGACGGCATCAGCGGGCAGACAGATGAAGAAAAAATCGGTTTTACTTATGACGTCTTAGACAAATATATCCGCACAGGCATATGTGAAAATAAAGAAATCAAAAATAAAATAGATACAATGCATGCCGGAAATAAATTTAAAACTTTACCAATGCCGAGTTTTGAATGGAGATAAACTCACTGCGTTCATTAAATTTACCCGCCGAAAAAGAATGATACATTGTGGTTTCCTGTTGCCGCGTCGTACGTATAATTTATTCCCAGCGGGAACGGTATTCTCCACATGCGGTAAGAAACTGCCGCGCCGACGCCTGTTCTTGAACGGGCTTTTCCCGAATCGTCTATGACGGACGATTCCGCAAAAGGAGTTATTGTGGTTATGCCTATTTTGTTTTTTGTCGCATAATAAATAAAAGAAATTCCCGTACCGAAACCTTTTTTCCCTCTGAAATCTCTTGCGTATATTCCTCTTCCGCTTAAAACTTCGCCGCTTCGTACTCTGTCGTAATAAGGCGCTTCAAAAGCGGCAGCTGCGGCAGCGTCAAAAATTAACACATGCCTTTTTTTTGTTTCCGCGCTGAACTTTGTTTTCAGATAAGCTTTTGAAATCGTAAAATCAGAGCCGGTATAAGAACCGCCGTTTTCATAGTTTATTTCCGCGTAATATCCGTATTTTGTTTTATCCAAATCCGAAAGTTTATCCGTTACGTCGGATAAGCCTATGCCGAATAAAGCTCCCATTGAAGACATTCCTCCGGAAGTTTTTATGTTTTTGAATTTTCTAAAACCCGCGTATATTTTGTTGTGGCTGCCTGTATCGTTTGGGGGATTAATTCCTGAATATTTTACTTCGGAAAAATTAAAACCTATCGTAAATCCTTCTCTTTCCCTAAACGATTTTGACCATGATAATTTAACGGAATCAGATTTAACGTTATATTCGTTTGTCAAAACTTCCGAACCTCCGCTGCCTTTTAACGGAGAAAAAAGTCCGGAAACGCTGTATGAACCGTCGTCAAAGACTTTTTCATCGTAATTGAATCCGGAAACGGAAGCGCTAAAGAAATTGTCGTTTAATCCGAGCCCTCCGGAAGCTGCGAAACCGTCGGCGTTAAAAGCGCCGGAAATAAAAATCGTTTCGTTTCGTTTAAAAAGATTTGCTTCTATTAAAGCCACGGCCAGCGTGCTTTTTGAGCCTCCGGTGCCGAAAATAAAAGGAAAAACGTAATAACTGTCTTTCGCGTTGATATCTATAGAAATTGAAGAATCATCGTTTTCTATTATCAAAAAATCCGCGGTTTTAAAAATCCGCATATCGTGTACGGCTTGTTTGGCAAAATCATAGTTGTCGGCGTAGAATATGTCTCCTTCGTTTAATAAAAATTTTTTCTTTACAATTTTAGGAGGTACTCTGGATGTTTTAACGTTGATTTCCTTTATGGTTCTCCCATCATAGGATCTCGGGTTTTCCTGCGCGTAAACAAACGAAAAAAACAAAGAAATTAAAATAATTGAAAAGGCTGTTTTCATAATCGGTTATTTTTGCAAATTTTACGCGCTTTGACAAATTTTTATCAGAATTTGATAAAATTATCATGTCGTTATAGCGGTTATAAAAGGAGAATTCAATGTCAGTCTATTTAAGCCTTACCGTTCATTCCGTTATTTTCGGAATTTTTTACACGCTTATCTTTTTGTTTCTCAACAAAAGCTCTATTATCAAAGTTAAATTTGCTTCAATTTTCTTTTTTACGCTGATAATGTATTTCGTTTTAAGTTTACTGCTCGGAAAATATATTCTTATATAATGAACAAAAATAAAATTTTAAAAGAATTAAAATCTCTTGGAGATAAGGAATTTGCGATACACCACGCCAAATTTTTTCAGACCCATAAAGGCGGGTACGGAGAAGGGGATTTATTTTGGGGTTTGCGCGTTCCGCAGCAAAGAGCCGTCGCGAAAAAATATTACAAAGACATAACTCTTAAAGAAGCAAAAGAGCTTTTACAGCATAAAATCCATGAAGCAAGGCTTACGGCTTTGGCGGTTCTTAGCGAAAAATATAAAAAAGCCGATGATAAAGAAAAAAAGGCAGTAGTTAAAACTTATCTGGCAAATACCGAATACATAAATAACTGGGATTTGGTTGACCTTTCGGCTCCGTATATAGCCGGCGCTTTTTGGTTTGATAATCCGTCTGATGATATGTTAGAACTTGCAAAATCCAAAAACTTATGGCGCGAAAGAATATCTATGGTATCCACGCTTTATTTTATAAAACGCGGCAGATTGAAAGAAACTTTTGAGCTTGCGGAAATGTTTTTAAGCCATAAACACGATTTAATGCACAAAGCCGCGGGCTGGATGCTGAGGGAAGCGGGAAAAAAGGATATTTCCGCGCTGCGGGCTTTCCTTGATAAAAACCATAAAAAAATGCCGAGAACAATGCTGCGCTACGCGATAGAGAAGTTTCCGGACAGAGAACGGAAAAAGTATATGGGAAGATAATTAAGGAGTTTTGTCCGTGTCTTTTCAAAAACTTGATTTGCATCCGATTTATAATAAAGGCGGGAAAATAGATTCCGAGCTTAATAAAATATTGAGCGACGCGTGGTCAAAAAAACTGGATTTTATAGAAATAATACCCGGCAAAGGTTCCGGACAGCTTAAAGAAAAAGTTTTGAGGTTTTTAAACCAAAAAGACATACGGCGAAAATATTCCAAATACGACGTTGACAATAAAAATTTCGGAAGAATTTTCGTTCATTTTAACTGGAATAAGCTGAAATAACAAAGAGGCAACGAATGTTATTTCATTCTGAATGGAGCAACATAGGGATAATATCCCGTAGTTGCGAAATGAAGAATCCAGGCTAATGAGTGAGGGCGGTATGAAAAATATTTTTATCATGCTTGTAGTCAATATGGCGGCTTTACTTGTCGCGGTAAACATAGTTTCCGGCACTTCAATTACCCAATGGGGCACGTTAATCGCCGCGGCTTTGGTAATTGCCGTTTTAAACTCGGTCATAAAGCCCGTTCTTATAATTTTAACGCTTCCTATAAACATTTTAACTTTGGGAATTTTCACATTGTTCATAAACGCTTTTCTCATGTATGTCACGTCCGTTTTGGTAAAAGGTTTTTTTCTTAAAGATTTTTGGAGCGCTTTTTGGGCGGCCGCGGTTTTCAGCATAGTAAGCATATTTTTAAATGTTATAATAGGCAGTAACGAAAAACGGGATTTTCAAGGCGGAAACAGGAGGAAAAGACACCAATGATTACAAAAGAACTTATCGTAAGAATTTTTTCAGCCGCGAATATTTTAAGATGGAACGACCACATCCGCCCGTTTGATTTTTTTGAGCTCGATAAACAGGCTCATAAAATGATTATTGCTTACATAGTTGCGAAGTTTGAAGAGGGAGAAGGCAGAAAAATCGACTGGACAAAACTTATCGAGGGCGGGATTTTCGAATTTTTTCAGAGAATAATGCTTACCGATTTGAAACCCGAAGTTTTCCATGAACTTATGTCAAAAAAGGAAAAAGAGCTTAATAACTGGGTTATGGAAAATCTTAAGGAAGATTTGTCGGCTCTCGGCTGCGGAATCAATGAAAGATTTGAAGAATATTTTTCCGACTGCAAATACGCGGCTTTTGAAAAAAGAATTTTAAGTTCGGCTCACGCTCTTTCCACGAAATGGGAATTCGGCATTATTTATCCGTGGAACGCCATGCTTTACGGCATAGAAAAAACGAAGCAGGAAATAGACGAAACTATTGCAAGTTTTGACGATTTGTCCGGAATAAGAAAACTTATGATAAATAAAAAATATTACGGTTTTCTGGACTTGTGCGGGCAATTGCGTTTTCAGCAGCGATGGGCTCAGGCTTTCAGAATACCTAAAACCACGGTTTTGGGGCATATGCTTATCGTAGCGATTTTTTCTTATATATTTTCAAAAGAAATGAAAGTTTCGGAAAAAAGAATATACAATAATTTTTATTCTTCGCTGTTTCACGATTTGCCGGAAATCCTTACGAAAGACATAATAAGGCCGATAAAATCATCTATAGCAGGGCTTGAAGAAATAATAAAAGTGTATGAAAATAAGCAGGTCGATGAAAGAATTCTGCCTTTGATTCCCGAAAGCTGGCACGAAGAAATGAAATATTTCGTACAGAATGAGTTTTCTGATAAAATAATTGAAAACGGGAAAGTCATAGCGGTTAAAGATTTGACGGATTATGACGACAATAAATATAACGCCGTTGACGGCAGCTTAACAGAAATGTGCGATAAATTCTGCGCGTATATAGAGGCTTCAATCGCTTTGGAATACGGCATAAAATCAGAAACTCTTATTCAATCCAAGCAGGGTTTGTACGACAAATATTCGGGCTTAAGCAAAAATAATATTAACTTTAAAAAACTTTACGATTATTTTAAATGAATCCGTATTTGCCGTTTGTCGTTATTTTCACTTTGCACTTTTCACTTTGAACTTTGCCGTTCTAAAACCCTTCTTCTTCATCAACAATCAATCTATGCCTTGCTTCGTCCGAACCGGCTTGATCGTAGTATTGCGTCGGGGCCGTGCCTTTTATAAAAGCTTCCAGAAATGCTCCGGGGGTTTTGCTTAAAGCTAGGAGACCTGTTATCGGGTCAATTAAAGCCCATTCTATGTTGTCGGGCTGCGTAAAATCTATAGACGGTTTTCCGGCTAAAGCGCTTTTCATAAAAGTCGTCCATATCGGGCAAGCCAGATTTCCGCCCGTGGATTTTTCACCGAGCGAAATAGATCTGTCGTCATAACCTACCCACACGCCGGCTGCAAGCTGAGGGGTGTATCCTATAAACCAAGCGTCGGAATATTCGTTTGTGGTGCCGGTTTTGCCCGCGCAGGGCCTTCCCAGGTTTTTTGCATACCAGCCGCTTCCTCTTTCAATTACGGATTTAAGCATATTTGTCATAATATAACACGTTTGAGGCGACAAAACTTCCGTTTGGCTCGGGAGGTTTTGTTCTAAAATTCTCCCGTCTTTATCGGTTATTTTGTTAATAACGTAAGGTCTTGTTTTTACTCCTCCGGCCCCGAACGTAGCGTAAGCCGACACCATTTCCTGAAGCGTAACGTCGCTTGAACCCAAAGCCAGCGCTAAGGAGTTTGACATGGGCGTCGTAATACCGAGCCTTTTGGCCGCCTGAATTACTTTTATCGGCGTCACTTGCATTATCATTTGTATTGCGCATGTGTTGATTGATAACGCGAGCGCCGTTCTTAAAGTTACCGGACCTCTGAACTTTCTGCTGTAGTTTAAAGGCACCCATACTTTAGCGATGTCTATTAAATCTTCTTCAGGGATTGTTTCCGCTATGTTTTCAAGATCCGCTAAGTCTCTTGAAACCAAATCCCAGCTTTTTCCGTTGTAAAGGAAAATCATAGGCTCGTCGTCAAGAAGCGTCGCCGCGGTAAATCCCGCTTCAAGGGCGGCAAGATATACAAAAGGTTTAAAAGACGACCCCGGCTGGCGTTTTGCCTGTATCGCCCGGTTAAACTGCGTTTCTTTAAAATCTCTTCCGCCGACCATAGCGCGTATGGCTCCGGTTTTTATGTCCATCGCTATAAGCCCGCCCTGGACTTTCACCGGTTCTTTGCCCGCTTTTTCAAAAGCGGAAACCCTGCTTTCATCAAATTTAGCCAGAGCTTCTTCTATGGATTTTTCAGCCGCGGTCTGAGCCTGCATATCTAAAGTAGTGAATATTGAAAGGCCGCCTTTAAACAAAACGTCGGTGCCGTATTTGGGTTCAAGCATTATTCTTAAAAACTCCACAAAATAATGTCCGGAATCCTTTTTTTCATTATCTTTTTTAACTGGAAGAGGAGTTTTTAAAGCTTCTTCTTCCTGCTCGGGCGTTATGTATCCGAGAACTCTCATTCTCATCAAAACAATGTTTCTTCTTCTTAAAGAAGCTTCGGGATTTTTAAAAGGATTGTAATAATTCGGCGACTTTGGAATCGCGGCAAGAGTGGCGCTTTCAGCAAGGTTTAAATCCTCGACTTTTTTGTCGAAATAAATTTTTGCCGCCGACTGCGCTCCGTACGCGCTGCTTCCGAAATATATCTGGTTTATGTAAAACTGTAAAATCTCGTCTTTTGAATAATTTTTTTCAAGCTGTATTGTCAAAAGCATTTCTTTTATTTTGCGCGATAAGGTTTTTTCGGGAGTCAAAAATATGGTTTTTGCAAGCTGCTGCGTTATTGTGGAGCCGCCTTCGGCGAGTTTTCTTCTCAGCAGGATTCTTGACATGGCGCGCATTACGCCTCTTGTCGATATTCCCCAGTGTTTAAAATAATCGTTGTCTTCTATAGCTATAAAGGCATTTTGCAGGTTGACCGGTATGTCGTTTATCGGCACAAGCATTCTTCTTTCGGTAAAAAGCTCGGCTATTAAATTATTGTCTTTATCGTATATTTTTGTCGACAGGTTCGGCGTATAGTTTTCAAGCTGGCTTATAGACGGTAAATTTTCTATGGCTTTTTCAACGATTTTACCCAATGCTATAATGCATAAAGGAATAAAAACGGCTAAAAAAATAAACGCTTTCGTAAAAAATTTGGTACTCCATTTATGAGGCATTGAATTCTCCATTTAACTGCGGATGATGAAAGGTTGAGAAGCTGAGATGCTGAGCAACGGCGTACTTCCTTGACGCTACTCAACTTCTCATCCTCCCATCCTCTCATCTTCTATTTAGGTGATTATATTTTAAATTGAGATAAGTGTCAAAACTGAAATGAGTAATTAAGCGAAAAACCTTAGTTTTTAACTTGTGAAAAATTTGAAAAACTTATTGAAAAATTAACAAATCTGGCTTATCCTTATAGTATAATTAAATGAAGAATTATGATATTCAGGAAAGCCGTATCCATTTTAGACGTAATAGCGGGCATTTCCGCAGCTTGCGGACAATTGGAATATTAAATAAATTAAGGCAGGAGAAAGGCAATGAAAAAAATACTTTTGAATCTTGCAATCTTGATGCTTTTTTCGGTAATTAAAGCGTATGCCGTTGATGTATCAAGCTTCAGTTATTTCAATCAACTGTGGCAGGCAGGAGGAACTCAAAATGTAAATTTAACCGGAAATATTACTTTTACGGGAAAGCTTGGCGCCGTGGGTGCAAATCTTAGAATGAATATTACAGGCAACGGCTTTACGTTAAACGGCGCAAATAATTACGGGCTAAAATTAAATAACAGTTCCGTTACGGTAAACGGAGCGATAACATTCAGAAATTTTTCAAGCACCACGACTGACAATGGCTTAGGCGTAGTGATTTACAACAGCAGTTCGTCGCTAACGTTCTCAAACTCCAATGTAACCTTCAGCAGCAATACGACAAGTAATGGAGGAGTAGCGATATACAATGATAATGCTTCAAATGTATTGTTTAACTCAAGCACGGCAGTCTTCAGCAGCAACACGGCAAGCGGCTATTATGGCGGAGCGATATACAACGGGAACGGTTCAAGAATAACGTTCACAAACACAAGCGTAATCTTCAGCAGCAATGCGGCAGCGTCAGCGTACTACGGTTATGGCGGAGCGATATTCAACTCGTATTATTCAACGATAACCTTTACAGGCGCAAATGTAATCTTCAGCAGCAATACGGCATCAGGACGAGGCGGCGCGATAGCTAATGATAATTTAATAACTTTTACTAACATAAACGTAACTTTTAACGGCAATACGGCAAGAAGCAACTATGGCTGCGGCGGCGCGATATCCAACAGCGCAAATATGTCATTTTCGGGAAGCACGGTAACTTTCAGCGGCAATATGGCAAACAGTTCCAACGGCAACGGCGGTGCAGTTTACAACGAGTACGGCTCAGCAATAACTTTTACAAACTCGAAGGCAGTCTTTGATAACAATGCGGCAAGTAATGGCGGAGCGATATATAATACGTATGATTCAACGGTAACCTTTACAAACGCGAATGTAACATTCAGCAGCAATACGGCAAACAATAACGGCGGCGCGGTATACAATGGAAACAGTACGGTGATAGGTTTTAATTCGTCGGCAGTAAGTTTTGTAAACAACAGAGCGGGTTTAGGCGGAGCATTATATTCTGCCGGCGGAGCAAATACGAGCTTTAGCGGAGGGGAAGTAATTTTCGACGGCAATATTGCCGTAAGTTCCGGCGGAGCATTGTACATAACGGCCAGTACCGTAAGTTTTAACACAAATGCAGGCAATGTGTTGTTTACGGGGAATAAGGCGGCCGGAAAACCTAATGACGTATATTTAGGCATAAACGGCAAGTTAAATATAAGCGGGTCCAATGCGATAAGGTTTGAAGGCGGAATACTGAGCGATTACAGCGGAACCGGAATAGCGATAAACAAAAGCGGAACCGGAGCGATGTATTTGGGCGGGACAAACGAGATATGGGGCGATTTCAACATAACCGGCGGAGATATAATATTACTGGATAATGCAACCTACAGAGGTAAAGAATTGCGGTTGGGAAATACAGGCAGGCTGGATATGCATAACGGAAGCACAAATACGATAACGGTATCAGGGTTATTTCAGAGCAGCACGAGTTTGAAGATGGACATATTTGCAAACGGTAAAGGAAATGACAGAATAATAGCAAGCACGGCAGTAATATCGGGAAACTTAGAGATATTTGCCGGAGTAGGAACATACAGCAATGCATTATTTGAGTTGATAATAACAAGCGGCGCAGCGAATTTGTTATATAACCCCGCAACAAACGGGATAATAAACTCGGGCGGAAGCAGTTTAAGTTATCAGTTTATATATAATGACGGCAGCGGAATATTGAAATTGCTGGTGAACGGACAAGTGACGGCGTACACTTACAATTTTAGCGCGCTGGGGTTGACATATAATCAAAGCGAGACGGCAAGGTCATTTAATACGTTTGATATAGGAATTGCAAATTCCGGCAAATGGGAAATGATGCTAAACGCAATGAGCAGCAAACTAGAAAGCGGGACAGAGTCGGCAATAGCGGAAGTAAAAGATTTCTTATCGCAGGTGTCGGGATATTTCATATCGAACATAGTAAGAAGTATGGCGTCGGACAGCCCGAACAACGAAGTATACGATAAAATAAGAAATCACAAGGAAGATTATAAGACAAATTCGGGATTGTGGGTACAGTTTCAAGGCGGAATGGAAAACCTTGAGAAAGACGAAAATTCGCCGGAAGATTACAAAAACGTATCGATGGGAGCGGTGTTCGGTTTTGACAGATTCTTAACGGAGAAGATGGGCGGAGAGCTTATGTGGGGAATGTTCGGAAGGGTAATCAAAAGTAATGCGGAACAGGAAGAAAATAGAGCGGAAGGAAACAAGAACGGATTTGGAGTGTATGGAGGGTATCTAAGGAACTATTGGGAATTGAAATGCATGTTGTTAGGGAGTTATGACAACTTCAGCACTGAAAGAAAAACATACGAAGGCGATATAGCGGAAGCGGACATAAACGCGATAACGGTAAGCGGGGATTTGGAATTGTCAGGAGCGATTGTTTTAACGGAAAGTATATTTTTGAGACCGTACGTCGGAATAGAAGCGTCAAATACAATGTACGAAGGATTTAAGGAAAAAGGCGCCGGAATGTACAATTTGGATGTGAAGGAAGGAAGCTATTTGAGAAGTATGGGAAGAGTAGGAGCGGGTTTTGATTATGAGAAAGGCAGATTGATATGGTACGCCAAGGTAGAAGGAAAGTATATAATAGAAGGAACGGCGCCGGAGATAAAGAGCGAGTTTGAGGAAACGGGAATAGATTTTTACAGCAGGGGAGCCGAAGAGGGAAAAATACAGATAGGAGCAGGAGTGGGAACAGAAATAAGGGTATCGGAAAATTGGAAAGTGTTCGCAAATGCGAAATATTATACTGGAGAAAACTATGAAAATGCGAATGGAAATATAGGAATAAGGTTCATGTTTTACTAGAGTGTGAACACACTCTAATAGGGTTTCTTGAAAAACCTTAGTTGTGTCCCCTGAACTTGTTTCAGCAGCTAGCCTTTAATATTTCTAATGGCTAGCTGCTGAAACAAGTTCAGCGCATTTTAAACGATGTTATGTTTAAAGGGTTTTTTTAGAAACCCGATTTCCTGTCAAATCATTTAAAAAAGACACCGAAAAAGGAAAGAAAGAAAAATTTTTGATTTTACATTTTGAATTTGGTAAAATTCGCTTGTATTTACAATAACTTTCCATAAAGAGGTGGCGTTATGCAGGCTGTTATTATGGCGGGCGGATTCGGCACTAGACTCAGACCTATCACATGCAGTGTTCCAAAACCTATGGCGCCTATGGCGAACAAACCTATGCTTTGCCATATTATTAATCTTCTCAAACAGTATAAAATCGACGATTTAACAATGATGCTTTATTATCAGCCTGAAATAATAACGGACTATTTCAAAGACGGAAAAAAATTCGGCGTCGATATAAAATATTTAAGACCGGAGTCGGATTTAGGAACCGCGGGAAGCGTGAAATTCGCCCAGAAAAACTTAAGCGACACTTTTATGGTTATTTCCGGAGACGTTTTAACGGATTTCGATTTGTCTAAAGCCGTTGAATTTCACAAAAAGAAAAAAGCCATAGCGACAATGGTTTTAACAAGGGTTAACAACCCTCTTCAGTTCGGCGTCGTCATTACCGATAAAGACGGAAAAATCGAAAGGTTTTTGGAAAAGCCGTCGTGGGGCGAAGTTTTTTCCGATACGATTAACACAGGCATATACATATTGGAACCGGAAGTTTTTGATTACATTCCGCAGGACAGACCTTTTGATTTTTCAAAAGATTTGTATCCTCTGCTTTTAAAAGAAAACAAACCGCTTTACGGCTATATCGCCGAAGGCTACTGGAAGGACATAGGAAACCACGACGAATACAGACTTGCCCATTACGATATTCTCGACGGCAAAGTTAAAATAGGTCTTACCTGCAAAATTACGGACGTGGAAGATAAAGAAATTTGCGCGGGTAAAAACGTCGTCATAGGAAAAAACGTTGAAGTTGACGGACAGGTTATTTTAGGCGATAACGTTGTTATCGAAGACGGCGCGAGAATTTCGCGTTCGGTAATAGGTTCTAACGTCAAAATAGGAGCGGGCGCGGATGTTCTGGGCGCTATAATCTGGGATAATGTTTCCATAGGGACCGAAGCAAGGCTTAAAGAAGTCGTCATAGGAAATTCGACAAAAATCGGCGACAGAGCCGTTCTTCAGGTGGGAACGATTATCGCAGAAGAATGCAGAATAGGCGCGGACGCTATCATAAGAACCAATTTAAGAATATGGCCTCATAAAATAGTGGAAGCGGGCGCTATACTTTCAAGCAGTCTTGTTTGGGGCGAAAAATGGAATAAAGCGTTATTTAACGCTTACGGAATAACAGGCCTCGGCAACATTGAAATCACGCCTGAATTTGCGGCAAAAATAGGCTCCGCTTACGGCGCTTTTGTCGGCGCGGGCGCGTACATTCTTACTTCAAGGGACGACCACCGCGCTACCATAATGATAAAAAGAGGAATAATTTCAGGGCTTTTGTCCGCCGGAGTTAAAGTCGGGGATTTGAGGAGCTCTCCTGTTCCCGTAGTGAGATATGAAATGGGAAATGAGGGCGAGGCCGGAGGAATTCACGTCAGGCAGTCGCCTTATGACCCCAGGCTTGTGGATATAAAGTTTTTTGACTCAAAAGGCCGGGACATATCAATCAATCAGGAAAAAGGCATAGAGCAGCTTTTTTTCAGGGAAGACTTTAAAAGAGCCAATATGAACGACGTCGGCGAAATTACCGTTCCGCCGCGGGCTATCGAATATTATAAAACAGGCTATCTGAATACCATTAAGAAAGACAAAATAACAAAATCGAAAAAGAAAATAGTCATAGACTACGCTTATTCTTCCGCGTCAATGATATTTCCCGCGATACTGGGAGAACTCGACGTGGACGTAGTAGCTTTAAACGCTTTTGTAAATTCTTCTAAAATAAACAAATCATCGGAAGAGTTTACCAATTCTTTAAACCAGCTTTCCGATATAGTCACAACGCTTAAAGGCGACGCCGGGTTTTTGATAGACACCGGAGCGGAAAAGCTGTTTTTGGTGGATGAAAAGGGGGAAGTAATTTCGGATGATTTGGCTATGCTTATAATGGCCTATCTTGTGATGAAAACTCATAAAGATTCAAACGCGGTTATAGCCGTTCCGATAAACGCTTCTTCCGTTATCGACGAGCTTGCCGCAAAATTCGGCGTAAAAATAAGAAGAACCGCGACAAGTCCGAGAAACATAATGAACGCGTCGGCGGATAAAGAAGTGGTTTTTGTGGGCGATAATCACGGCGGTTTTATTTTTCCGGAATTCCAAAACGCTTTTGACGCCATGTACGCTATAGGGAAAGTTATTGAAATGATGTCGGAAGAAGAGTTAAGTTTGAGTAAAATAAGCCGTGAAATTCCGTCTTTTGAAGTTTTTCATAAAACCGTGCCTTGTACCTGGGATAAAAAAGGACAGGCCATGCGCAAAGCAATAGAAGACGCAAAAGGTAAAAAAGCCGAACTTGTGGACGGCGTAAAAATATATTTAAGCAACGGCTGGGTTCTGCTTGTGCCGGATCCGGACGAAGCGTTTTTTCACATATGGGCGGAATCCAAAGACAAATCCTCGGCCGCGGGATTGATAGAAATATATTCTGAAAAAATTAAGGAATGGCAAGAGTAACGACAGAGGATTAGATGCATAGAGGCATAGACGTATGGTAAAATAAGTGTCGTTGCTATGCATCTGTGCATCCCTGCATCCATGCATCGCCGTTAGGGAGTTAAACAGTATGATTAAATTCGGGACGTCAGGCTGGAGAGGCATTATAGCCGAGGATTTTACTTACGGTAATGTCCGGATCGTAACGCAGGCAATCGCAAAACTTATAAACGAAGAAAATAAAAAAGCATCCGTGATTATCGGCTATGATACGAGATTTATATCCGAAGATTTTGCTAAGACTTCCGCCGAAGTCTTGGCCGGAAACGGAATTAAGGCTTTGTTTTGCAAAAGAGATACTCCGACTCCCGTGATTTCTTATGAAATAATCCGTTCGAAACTTACCGGCGGAATAAATTTTACGGCAAGCCACAATCCTTACAAATACAACGGTATTAAATATTCTCCGTCATGGGGCGGCCCGGCTTTGCCCGAAACGACTAAAAAAATTGAGAAATACTGCGCTTCAATACAGCCTAAAGATATTAAAAATATTTCTTTTGACGAGGGAGTAAAAAATAAACTTATTGAAATTTATAATCCCCGTACGGCTTATTTGAAAAGGATAAAAGAACTTGTAAATTTTAAAGCGTTAAGGAAAGCTAATTTGAAAGTTGCCGTCGACGTATTAAACGGCACGGGAAGCGATTATCTTGACGCTTTGCTTGACGAAGCCGGAATAAAACAGACTACTATAAATAAAAACAGAGACGCGATGTTTGTTGCGAGCGGCGGAGCGCCCGAACCTGCCGAAAAAAATATTTCGCAGCTTTTCCAGATAGTAAAAAAAGAGTCGTACAAACTCGGGCTTGCTACGGACGGCGACGCGGATAGGTTCGGTATTATAGATTCTAACGGTAAATTTATTACGCCTAATGAAGTAATTCCTGTTTTGCTTTATCATCTTAATAAAACCAGAGGCTGGAAAGGAATTGCCGCGCGAAGCGTTATGACAAGCCATATGCTAGACAAGCTTGCCGCGAAAATAGGAGTTGAAGTGAAAGAAACTCCCGTAGGGTTTAAATATATAGGCGATATAATGGTAAATAATCCTGACGACTTCATAATCGGCGGAGAAGAGTCCGGCGGTCTTACCATAAGAGGGCATGTCCCCGAAAAAGACGGAATACTAGCCTGTCTTTTGATGGCGGAAGCCGTTGCCATGAATAAAAAATCAGTCGGCGAAATAATAAAAGAAATAAAGAAAATGACGGGAGAAGTTTTGACTTCAAGGCTTAATTTCCGTTTGCCTGTTGAAGTTATGGAAGCGTTCAAAGATACCCTTAAAATGAAATCGCCTGATAATATTGCGGGAATGAAAGTCCGCGAAAAAATTACCATAGACGGAGACAAATTTATTCTTGACGACAGCACATGGATAGGTTTCAGGCTTTCGGGAACCGAACCTGTTGTCAGGGTTTACGTTGAATCCGACTCGCAGGCGAAATTAAACAAACTCTTAAAAGCGGGGAGGGCGTTTGTATATGGAAAATGAAATTAAAGACGAAATACCGGAAAAAAGTTTTACGGATAAAATAAAACTTATATTTAAAAAATATTTTGTTACCGGATTAATTGTTATAATTCCTTTGTGGCTTACCTATTTTGTGCTGCGCGTGTTATTTAATCTGATAAGCGATTTTACTTCGCCGTATTTAATTCCGATTCTCAGCTATTTTATGTCGGACAAGGTATGGGTGTACGGGCTTGCTAAGTTAATAAGTTTTTTCACGTCGATAGCGATCGTTTGCGCTTTGGGTTTTTTAACGAATAAAGTTTTGGGAAGATCGGTTTTAGCGTATTTTGAAAAATTAATAGCAAAACTGCCTCTTTTGGGAACAATTTATTCCGCCGCGAAGCAATTTATTCATTTTATTTTCGGAAACGACAGTAAAAAGAGTTTTAAGAAAGTGATTTTTATTCCTTACCCTTATAAAGGCGTTTACAGCGTTGCTTTTTTGACCGGCGAACAAATCGTCAACGGCGAAAGATATATTTGCGCGCTTATGCCTACGACGCCTAATCCTACGACGGGTTTTTTGTTTTTGTTTAAAGAGGAAGACATAGTGCATACTAACCATACTATAGACGAAGCTTTCAAAATGGTTATGTCGGTAGGAGTTTTGAGTATGGACGAAAAACAGATATGCGGAAATAAAATTGAGGAAATTAAGAATGAACTTTAATAAGAGGAAGCGGAAACTGCTATGATAAAAGACGTATTTACGCCCCCGAAAGGAATGCGCGACATAGAGCCTGCGGCGTCCGAAATAAGGAATAAAGTTGTCGGCGGGATAATCTCGTGCTATAAAAAGTACGGTTTTAATTCCATAGATACGCCTAGTCTTGAAAAGATGGAAAATCTTACGAGCAAAAAAGGCGGCGAAAACGAAAAACTTATATTTAAGATTTTAAAACGCGGGGATGAACTTAAAGAAACGTTAAAAGAAGGCGCGCAGGAAAATGATTTGGCGGATTTCGGACTGCGTTACGATCTTACGGTTCCTCTTGCGCGATATTATGCACATTTTAAAGATAAACTGCCGAAACCTTTTAAAGCTTTTCAAATCGGAAATGTATGGCGGGCGGAAAAGCCCCAGCAGTCGCGTTACAGGCAGTTTACCCAATGCGATATAGACATTATAGGCGATTCTACTCCTAACTGCGAAACTGAGCTGATTTATGTCACATGTAAAACCCTGCAGTCGCTTGAAATAAAAAATTTCGAAATCAGAATCAACGATAGGCGGATACTTAAAAGAATAATTTTAAATTGCGGAGTTACCGATGACGGCTACAGGGATTTTCTTATAGCTTTGGATAAACTTGATAAGAAATCTTTGGATGATATTATAGAAGAACTTAGGAAAAAAGGATTTGAAGAAACCGTGCTTGCGAACGTAAAAAAAGTTTTTGAAGATTTCAAAGCGCGTAGAAGCAGAATAGATTTGCAGGAAGGCGCCGGAGCTTCCGATGAAAATTACGCTAAAGCATGTAAAGAATTGTTAAAAATAATTTCATCGGTTAAAAGCCTTTTGGGAGACACAATTATACGCTTTGACCCTATGCTTGTGCGCGGTATGGACTATTATACCGGAACGATTTATGAAGTTAATGAAATTAACGGCAATATGTCTTTCGGCGGCGGCGGACGCTATGACAATATGATAGGAAGTTTTTCCGGACAGCAAGAGCCTGCCTGCGGCTTTTCGCTTGGTTTTGAAAGAATAATCGACTCTTTTTTTTCGGGCGGGATAAAACCTGCGTGCGGGATAAAAGCGGCCGTTTTGTACGACCCCGAAAAGGACGCTTATCCGGAAGCGGTTAAATACTGCGAAAAGGCAATGAACGATTACGAAACTGTTTCGGTTTTTGTCAGGCAGAAAAACGTGTCAAACCAGCTTGAAAAATTAAAGGAAACAGGTTTTACTCATTGGGGGTTTTTTAAAGGCGAAAACACTCAAATATGCAAGTTGGAAAAGTGACAAAAGCAGGTTTGAGCTTATATATAAAAAAACAAAGGACTGAAAGCATACTACGCTTTCAGTCCTTTGTTTTTTTATATTAACTATAAATAATCCGGCAAATATTTTTTTGCAAACGCCAGCATTTCCTGATGCGTCATCGCGGTGCATCTGCCTTCCTGAAACAGTTTGTCCACTTCTTCTTTTACCTGTACTATAGAAGAGTTGTTTTTGTCAAGTTTATCGTTAGAATTTTTCAATTTTGGAAGCTGCGTGTTAAACCAATAGGCTATTCCCGCAAGCCCGGCTCTGTCGGTTATTTCCACTTCCGGAGGCCTGTTTAATATTGCCGCCGTATCAAAAACATTGTAGATTTCCTGTTCTTTTAAAAGCCCGTCGGCATGAATGCCGGCTTTAGTCATTGCAAAATTGGCTCCCACAAACGGCTGGTTCTTAGGTATATCGTATTTAAGTTCTTTTTTAAAATATTCCGCAATTTCGGTTATGGCGGTCAAATCCATTCCGTTGGGAGTTCCTCTTAATCCGACGTATTCTATGGCAAGGGCTTCTACCGGCGTGTTCCCGGTTCTTTCGCCTATACCCAAAAGAGATCCGTTAATGCTGGAACATCCGTAAAGCCATGCGCTTGTAGCGTTGCTTAAACCTCTGTAAAAATCATTATGCCCGTGCCATTCTATAAATTCCGACGGAACTCCGGCATAATGCGTAAGCCCGTGCATTATTCCGTTTATGTTTCTGGGTAAAGACGCGCCGGGATAGCTTATTCCGAATCCCAAAGTGTCGCACGCCCTTATTTTTATCGGCATTTTTGCTTCTTTTGAAAGTTTCATAAGTTCCATTGCGAAAGGAACTATAAAACCGTAAATATCGGCTCTTGTAATGTCTTCAAAATGGCAGCGCGGTATTATGCCTTCGGATAACGCCGCTTTTACTATGTCCAAATACATTTCAAGCGCTTCTTTGCGCGTTTTTTTAAGTTTTAAAAATATGTGATAGTCCGAGCATGAAGTTAAAATTCCGGTTTCTTTGATTCCCATTTCTTTTACAAGTTTAAAGTCGCTTTTTGTCGCTCTTATCCACGAAGTAATTTGCGGAAATTCATAGCCGAATTCCTGACATTTGCGCACGGCCGCCCTGTCTTTTTCGGAATATAAGAAAAATTCGGTCTGTCTTATTATTCCGTTCGGACCGCCGAGTTTATGCATAAGGTTAAACATATGAGCTATCTGGTCGGGCGTAAAAGGATCCATAGCCTGCTGTCCGTCGCGGAAAGTCGTGTCCGTAATCCATATTTCGTCAGGCGGGTTCATAGGGACTACTTCGTTGTTAAAAAATATTTTAGGAACTTCCGTATATTGGAACGTTTCCCTGAAAAGATTCGGCTCCTTAACGTCCTGAAGCTCAAAATGGTAAGCTTCGAGTTCGAGCTTATTTGTTTTTTTGTTAAATGTAAGCATTATTTTCTCCATTCAAAACAGATTTAAACAATTATTATACTTTTTTAAAGTTATCATTACAAGAAAAAAATATAAAAAAATTATAATGTAATTTAGTTTTTATCTATAAAACGCTTACGGGAATATTCAGTAAGAATAACATGTTGCGGGTTTTTTATTTCTCCAAGGCGGGTTCTTTAATTTTTATTTCTGCGTCTGTTTTTACGGAAGCTATAAAATCTTTAGCCGAGGAGAACGCTTTGTCCGTAAACGGAAAAACCGTAAAAATTTGCCATGAATAAAGATCTCTTTTTACATACAAAGCTTCAACGCCGAATTTTTGTCTTGAGTGTTCGAAAGTTCCTGTTAAACTTAAATTTTCTTGGCTGCCGGTTTCTTCACCGGCAATTTCATACGCGAAATTATTTCCGGAAAACAGGGAAATAAGAGAATCCGCTAAATTGTTAATCTCAAAATCTTTTGTATGTCTGGTAAAAATTACCGAGTATTCGGCTTTTTGGCTGAATACGCCGTAAACAGAAACATAAGAAATTGAATCTTTAAGAGATTCTTTTATGTTTTTTTCGCTTAAACTTTTGTTTTCCAGAAGCGGAGCGGTAACGGTTATGAAAGCCGCTTCAATATGTTGTTCCTTCGCGTTATTCTTTGCGGATTTAAACTGCATTCTTGCATTGCTGGCTATAAGCACTGCGGCTAATACCGCGACAAGTATCCAAATAAGCGTTCTTGAACTCATAATTATCTCCCGAATAATAAAATGTTTTATTATAATATACAATAAAAATAAAGCGAATACAAAATTATTGACAACATTATGATTTACAGATATTTCACAAATATTTCACTTGCGGAGATCAACATTTATAGTATAATTTAAGTGTGCTTTAAAAGGAAAAATTGTGAGCAATAGATTAAAAATGAAAATCATTGCCTATGTTATTTTGTCATGCATACTGTTAAATCTTTCTTTTTATTCTATAACTATAAATAAAAAGATAGATTTATCTATAGTATTTTCGCATGTTGGCAGCACGATAACATATTCTTACAATCCGATTCAGCTTACGAAAGAATTACAAGACTCATTATTAGGCCATTTGAGTAATGTTACGGACAAACAAAACGAAAAGAAAAATGAAAAAAATACCGGCAGGGAGAAAAAGAATAATCCTATAAATTTTTCATTTTCCAATTACAAAATCCAAACTATTGAAAAATTCAGCAGTCCGGCCTATGAAAAACTTATTGCAAAAAACCGATTGTTAACGGATAATTTATCCGTTGATTTTCTGTATAATAACGCGGCAATATTTGCTTTTTATTGCATGTTAATGATGTGGCTTGCGATAATTTTCAGAAAAAAACGTAATTTATTAAAAGATATGAAGTTTATAAAAAAACATATAATTCTGTAGTTCAGGATTATATGTTTTTTTTATAGGATGCTTTATGAAAATAGTATCTGTTTTTAACTTAAAAAAAACCATATCAATTTTGACTCTAGTATGTTTCCTTATTTCCGCAATGGGAACAAACGCGTACTCTATTGGCTCTATTGGCGCGCAGGAAAATACTGAAAACGGAGCCAAGCCACCAAGCCAAGCCAAGCCAAGCCAAGCCAAGCCAAGCCAAGCCAAGCCAAGCCAAGCCAAGCCAAGCCAAGCCAAGCTAATTAACCTCTCCCCTAATGGGACTTTTTTACAAGACGTTTTGATATCGAACGCTCACGGTAAAATAACCGAGAAGGCGTTTTTTGACGCGCCCGAGATAATCATAAATATTCAAGACCTGCATTGTAATCCTGAAATTCAAAGAAATATAGCCGCGCTTATAGAAGAAATAGACGACAAATACGGTCTAAGCGCCGTGTATGCCGAGGGTGGTTACGGTAATGTAAATACAGGCTGGATTGAAAGTGTCGAAGATAAAAACGACAGAAAGGAATTGCTGGATGTTTTGTTAAATTCCGGAAGGATTACGGGAGCGGAATATTATTCTGCGCTGAACAATAAATACGATATTATAAAAGGAATAGAAGACGAAAAGGTACACAAGCAAAACATAGTAAGGCTCAATGAAATATTATCGCGGCAGGAACGCTATGAAAAGAAATTAAAAGCATTGGAAGAAGAGCTGGTTTTGATACAGGCGAAATATCTCGGACACAGGAATAAACGGTTTGACAAAATAACGAAAGAGTATAAAGCCGGAAAAATCAGCATGGATAAATATTATGCTTTGCTGAAGAAGTATTGTGAAAATATTAAAGAAATAGATATGCGCAAGTACCCGAACATAAGTGCATACGTAAAAATGGGCGGGTTTGAAAAAAAGACTGACTATAAGAAAGTACAAAAACAGCTTAAAATATTTATAAATATTTTGAAAGAAAAACTGCCGTATTCGGTATATTCTGAGTTATTGGCAAAAACGGATAATTTTGCAAATAGCGGCGATTTATGTTTTTACGCGGGAGAAATAGCTGAAAAATACGGAATCGAAATAAGCAGGACATTGCCCGATTTGGATTTATTTTTTAAAAACGCGCGTCTGCAAAAAGCGATAAACGCGCATGAACTGCCGGAAGAAGAAAACAATCTTTCGCAGGAAATAAGAATAGCGTTTTCAGATGATATAGACGAAATAGAGGCGGCGTTTTTGTCGTATTTTTACGGGTATTTTAAGAATTATCTGACAAATTCGTTAACTGCGGAGGATTATAAATATTTCGTAAGGAAGTTTGAAGATTTTAAATATTTGTGGGACAAATATAATTATGAGAACAGTTTGGAAGAATTGCGGGAAGATTTTAAAATATTGGACGAATATTATAGGGTCAATGATGAAAGGGACGAGATATTTTTACGGCAATTACGAATCAAAGACAAAGGGGAAGGCGTTTTATTAAATCTTTCTCATATGGAAATTCAGGATAAATTAAAGAATTCTAAAGTTGTTGTGGTTGTGACGGGAGGATTTCATTCCGAGGGTTTTAAAGAAATGCTTAAGGGCAGAGGAGTGTCGAGCATTACGGTAATGCCGAATTTAAACGGAGTGGGGAATTCTCAAAAGATTTACGAAAAGCTTGTTAAAGCACAGGCGGGGAAAATTTCGATTATTGGCAGCTCGGCAACGGCAACCCCTCACCCTCAAGCTTCGTCTTTCGCGGGCGAGGGAGAAAAGGCGCAGGCTGTTTTTTCCTCGCCCCTTGCGGGAGAGGATGCCCGCAGGGCAGGTGAGGGGTTGCCGTTTTTGAAGGACAGTTCTGCTTTAGCATTAACGCTTGGTTCGACGGACGCAAAAATAAGTTATGCAGACGGCAGGTATATAGTAAATATTAACGGCGAAATTTTAGAGATATATAAAAACGAAATCACAAACAAATTTGAAATAAAAGATTTTCCTGAACAAGCAGCCGTCGAAAACTCCGTACGCGCTTTGCAGATAACGGAAAACGTCAAAGAAAGCGTACTTTCAAATATCGAAAGAATAAGGACTTTGTCCTCTCCAGCGGGAAGCGCGGAACTTATATATTGGCTTGTAAAAGAAATATCGAAAAGCGGTCCGTTAAGCTCCGTTATGCAAAGCGGCGACGGCTTAATATGGCGCATAGCAAGCAATCCTGAAGTACAAAAAGCGATAAAAGAAAACGAAGGTTTTACCCTAAACGAAATAAGCATGCTGCCCGACGGCGTGCAGATGATAATATCAAATCATGCCGTTCTAAAAGACAAATTCAAAGACAATCCCGTAATAAGCGCGGTGTTAAACGTTCCCGAGTTTAAAACAATCCTTTCAATGCTGTCCGACAAATTTAAAATTCAAAATTATCTTACGCCGACATTAAATACGGTAAAAGGATATTTTGACGCATTAGTAAGCGCGGCGACAGTCAGGACAAAAATAAAAGCAGAAGATGTTAAAGGCTATGGGAAATACGGCGTCGAAGTTATAAATTATTATAAGCAAAGACACGACTTGCTGCAAGCCGTATATGCGCTTGACGCGGATTTATATAAAAAATCGTATGAATCCATGTTAAAATCCGCGCAAATTGTAAAAACGGCGTTTTTAAATAAAGAATTGGATTTGCAATTGCTGATGGAAGTTTTTACAAGAGACGGGACGCTTAAAGAATACGCTATGCAGTTATTAACGGAGCCTGGGAACAGCGCCATAGGGCCTTGGTATGAAATAATAAGTTCTGCAGGGGAAGAATTTGACGATAAATATAACGGATGGATAAGAGAAGCTGTAGATACTTTAATATCGGCATTTCCAGCAAATCAAAGGCCTAATGCGGAAAAAGTAAGAGATGAAATGATAAGGAATACAAAACCGCACAGTTTCTCTTCGATGATTTGGTCTCCTGAAGAAGCAAGAAAAATATTCTCTGAAATGTCTCCCATGCAATATCAACAAATTGTTAGTATTTTTTCAAGACAGCTTAATTATTCCTCTGATTTTGAAAAATACGGCAATCATGGTTATACAATTCCCAAGACGGGCGTAGTTCATATGCATGCGATAGAAAATGAAGAATTATTCAAATCCGTCTACATTCACGAACTTATACACGCTTTGGCAAATAAAAAGATAATCGATATTCCTATGCAAATTGAAATATTGACGCAGTCAGTAAGCGCGTTATTATATTATTCTACAAATATTCCCAAAGAAGAAAATGAAAAGAAAGAGTATTCAGTTTTTGAGCTTGGAGAAAAGAATGCGGATAAAATTAAAGGGGAACTTAATTCAAATACGTTAGATCCGTTCATTTTTAATTTAATATCGGAAAATTGGCAGCTGTTGGGATATAAATCAGTCGAAGACGCTTTGAAATTTCTAAATCTTGTTGAGTCCGGAAATAATCTGGCAGTTGAAATGTATGAAAGATTGAAGGGAACAGTTGCGGCGGGAATAATATGGGGGAGAAATAAGCATATCCGAGATGAAAAAGAAAGAAAGAAAAAATCATTGTCCGACGCTTTAGAGTGGGCGGATAAGGTTTTGGCCAAAGAAACAAGTAAAGTGCCTAAATTTTTTCCGGATATGGAAAAAAGAGAAAGGATAGTAAAAGAAATAGAAGAACTGTTCAGAAGTATGACCGGCAATGAGAAGTTTGAGCTAAAAGAGAGAAAGAAGACAAGCGAGAATGAGGAAAGCGGCGAACTTTTTTCTATTTCCGAAGACGGCAATACAATATATTACGATCCTCTGTTGCTAGATTATCCCGATGAAGATGCGGCGAAAGCGTTGTTTTTGGAGCAAATATCGGTAGTGCGTTTTTCAAAGCCCGTAAAAGTTGAAAAAGGGTACGATAATTCCAGATTTTATCTTTTGATGTCAACGCTGGAGTTAATAAGGACAAGAAAAGATAATTTTAAAGGGAAAGTAAACGAAGATTTAATAAAGGTATTGTATCCCAACCCTGATTCGGAATCTGCAAAAAGGACAATGCAGGACAAATCGCTTTTTGCGCAATATATAGAAGGATTGCTTTTCGTAGCAAGAACCGGAAGAAAAGAAGACCCGCGCATTGAAAATGCTTTGGTGAAAAAAGCCTTGAGGGAGACGTCTGATGCCGTGAAGAGAATATCCGGATTAGGGGTTATAGGTGACAAAATACCGCAAGAGGTTTATGAAACGGCCAAAACGGAAATCTGGCCGAAACTTGCGGAAATAATAAAAGAGTCCGAAGAATATTTAAAGAAAAGAAAAATGGAAGAACTGGCCAGAGAAAAAGCCAGACGTGAGCAAATACAAAAAAACATAGAACAAATGCTTGAAAATTTACGCAAACAAAAAGAATCCGGACAGAAGCAAACCGGACAGCAGCAGCCTACGGAAGAGCAAATCCGCGAGATGAAAGAAATGCTTGAAAATATGAATGAAGATCAAAAGCGCGAATTTGAAGAATCAATGAAAGAGTTAATGCGCGACGAAATGGATTCTATGCTGCAACAGCAGTCCGGCGGATACGCGCAAAACGGAAAACAAGCGTCCTCAAACGAAAAGCAAGGAGAGCAGTACGACAAAATGCAGGGGCAGGCGTCTTCTGCGCAGGGCAAAGCGGGAAAACTCGGGCAGACGCAGCAGGAAATAGCCCAAACAATAGAACAGATGCGCCAAGAGCTGGAAAAACTTGAAAAATCGGCAAGAGATATAGAAAGCAAAAGCGGTTCCGGCGGGGATATGAGCCAGGACACAAGCCGTCTGGAAGAGCTGTCGCAGCAATTGCAGACGCAGGCAGAAGAGCTGGGTCAGGAGATGTCCGACGTAAGAAACGGGACGCAAAAGTTAAAACAGCAGGGAAATCAATTAGACGGCGAGAGAGAATCGGCAAAAGGAACGCAGGCCGCATCCGACGATTTGTATCAAAAAGGCAAAGATTTGGACAAAGGCGTTAAAGAATTTGAAGAAAAAATGAAAGAGCTGCAGGAAAAAATTCAACGTCTGCAGGAACTGTTAAAAGAAAATAAAAACGTGCCTTCGCAAAGGGATCAGGCGGAAAAAGTAGAAAAAGGGGCGCAGGATTTAGAGGGCAATGTTTCGGAAATAGACCGGTTAAATAAAGGAGTTGGAGATTCTTTGCAAAGTTTGCAGCAGCAGTTGGAGGAATATAAGAAAGACATAGAAGAACTTAAAAAACAGATAGGGCAGGGGAAAGACGGTTCGGAGTCAGGCAAAGAACAGCCTTCGTCTTCGCCGAAGCAGGGACAAAACGAGCAGGCGTCTGAAAAATCTTCGCAGTCTTCTTCGCAGGACGGACAAAGCGGGCAGAAAAAACCGTCCAAACAGCCCAGCCAAAAAGTAAAACAAGCTGCAAATCCGTTTAAAAAGTTCGGCAGCCAGGGCAAATCAAATAGCGGCAAAGGCGGAGGCAAAGCCAAAGTAAAAGACAGAAGCGCGGAAATAAAACATCCGGATTTAAGCCAAACCGAATTAAACGAGATGTATAAACTTCTCGAACCGTTTAGAGAGGGTGCAAAAGAGCTTGCCGACGAAATAAAAAGAGAAATGCAAAAACCAATACCCGGCGAGTATCTTGCGGGAATGGAAAGCGGGGAATTAAGCGATGATTTTTCGCGCCTTGCCGACGGCAAAATATTTCAAAAAATGCTCGTCAAAAGCAGCGGCGAACACAGGGTAATGATAGTTATAGACGGCAGCGGGTCTATGGGGAGCGTTGATGTTGCAAGCGACGGCAAATTAATAGATAACGGAAGCGACATGTACGGCACGCTTAAAATGCTTATTACGGTTTTGCTTGCTTTAAAAGAAATAGACGGCATAGAAATAGGCGTGACGATGTACGGCGATATTGCAAATTTTTTGGAAATTACAAAATCCAAAGATATAACCGACGAATCTATTTACAGTATGGTTAAAGAGCTTAAAGACGGCAGCAACAGCGGTACTGAAGATATTCCGTCATTGCGCGCCGCCGTTGAAAAAATATCCGAAGACGGCAGCGGAATTTTTAAAAGTATTTTACATATAAGCGACGGAGACAGAGGTAATATCATTCCTTATAATGTCGAAAAATTTTACAGAGAGAATGCGGAAAGCGGAGTAAAGTTTGTCAGTTACGGGATAGGAAAAAATGCTGCCAATTTGGAGGAACGCTATACCCCTTCGGGTGAAATTTCCGCTCTTTATCCCCAGGGGCTTGCTCCGGCCGCTAAAACGGTTGCGAAAGCCGAAGATTTGCTCGGTGAAATGGCGGCGTTCGTGAAAGATATGTTTAAGGAAGAACGCGACGAGACGATGACTTTCGGCAAAAATATAAAGAAAGTTTTAAAAGAAACGCTGAAGGCAATACCGAGCGTAACGACCGGATATGTTGTTGAAAAATTTATAGAATTCATAAAAGAAGACGGATATTTCAGAATTGACCCGAAGGATCCGTCTCAAATCGAAAAAATCATAAACCTTTCGCTCGACGAAACTCAATCCCATATCGCCATGAATTTTTCCGTAAAATACGTGCAAAAACTCATAAAATTTTTATTTGAAGGCAGATATGAACACTGGATATTAAGCGATGCGGATACAGATAAGAAATACGGCAAATTTTTACCTTCCGCGGAGGTTCGGGAAAAAGACGGATATATTATTAAGGTAAGCAAAGCGCCTTTGGATTTAACTGCTCCCGGGGAAGATAATTATGTATTTGCGACGATAAATTTAGACGAAAAAACCGGAAAAAAAGAAATAATAATACATCAGTCGGTTTTGGAATGGATAAAAAATAACGGGCCTCCGCAAGGGTATGAAGCGGAAACTTTTATAGAAAAACAGCTTATACCCCACGAACTAGAAGAATACGAATTTATACAAAGAAGAGCCGGCGGCGATACACAATGGCTTGAACAAAAATACGGCAGCGACGCTTTAAGGGAAAGTTCTCAGCCTCATGAGATTTTCCATGAACTTACCGCAGACAAATACGAACCTTTATTTGAAGTCGGCGACGCAATAGCCAAAGGCGACGATTTAAGCGGCAACATAACTCATTGGGGTTACGTTACCCGCAACGGAAAAAAATATTTAAAAATTAAAAGCGACGGACAGAAAAAGCCGGTAGAAATTGCCGTTGACAACAGGGCTGATTCTAAGAAAGCCGAAAACAGAGTAAAGTTATATACGAAAGAAAACGGCGAATGGAAAGAGTTTATCGCTGGGGAAATTGACACAATTCCCGACCTGATAGGTTACCGCGTGGGAGATTCCGGCAGAATAAACGCGTATAAATTTACAGCGGGTAACAGAGATTTATTAAAACGCATGCTTACGACTTACAGCAAACCGGGAAGCGACGCGAGAAATAGCAATATTTGGCTTGAAGGGCAAAAAGGCAGCGGAAAAAACGCGCTGTCTTTTGTTTTTGCCGGTCTTACGGGCATGCCCATGCGTTTTGTAAGCCTGCACGCAAATACAACGCAAAAAGATATAAGCGAAAGAATAATTCTTATGCAGGGAAAACAGGAAATAGAGTTAGAACTGGCTGTTTCCTCGCCCCTTGCGGGAGAGGATGCCCGCAGGGCAGGTGAGGGGTTGCCGTTAAAGATAAAAGTTGAAATACCGGCAGTAATTACCAAACATGAATTTTCGGAAATATATAAGGCGGCGCTGCAGGGAGAACTTGTAATAATAGACGAAGTCGACAAAGTAAAACTTGAAGGCGTGCTGTCGGCGTTAAATACCATTCTTACCAGGGAAAGAATCAGCGGTCTTTCTTACGACGATAATTTCAGAGTAATAATGCTCAGCAACGACCGCTCGGGCAAGGACGTAAGCGGAAACGATTTAAACAGAAAAAACCGCGATTTGCTCAGCAGAATGACAAAAATCAAGGTCGGCTATCCTGAATTCGGCGAAGAATACGAAAGAATAATGGACGGCATTTACGGCGATTTGGAAGACGGCAGCGAGAATAAAGAGATATTGTCGGACATAGTATCGTTTCTTATTACTTTGGCCGGTTGGTCGCGAAATTATAACGGTAAAACCGTCGAATTTGACGGCAAACAAATAACTTTTCCGAAACTCTCAAAATCAATATCTCCGCGGACAATAATAAAAATAGCAAAACACATACATCCGGACAATTATATGGACGATATCGAATATCTCGGCTCCTTAATCGATTCGGCTTTCGCAACGGACGCGTTAAGCGATAAAGAGAGAGAAAAGTTTAACGAATTTTTATCGCAGTTCGCAAACTTTAAAAGATTTAACCAAAACGCGAAATTTGCTTTAGGTTATAAAAAGCTTGAAGACGCCGAATTTGAATATAAGGAAGAAAACGGCGCTGTTTACGCGGTATTAGGCAAAGGCAAATGGGAAGTAAAAGTAAAAACGGCTATAAACCCTGAAAATATAAAAGAAGCGAGGGAACGTTTAAAATCCCGGCCGCAATATCAGCTGCCTGCGAATATGCTTTTATTTTGGCAATGGATGAAAGATATAAATCTCGGCGAAAACATTATGGTTTTGGGAGTACCCGGAACCGGAAAAACCGTGCTTACGGATTATCTCCTTAATACCGTTTTGGGGCTGGACGCGCAGTCAATGCAGTTAAACGTTCAGTCTTCAGGAACGGATTTACTCGGCCAACCGGAACTAGAAAACGGAATAAACGTATTTCGCGAAAGCCCTTTGGTGCGGGCGATGATTGAAGGAAAACCCGTAATAATAGACGAAGCGGACAAACCGCGCGACGAAACCGCGTTAGCCGTTTTAAACAATATTCTTCAGGACGGATTCGTAACGCTTCCCGACGGCAGAGTAATTTACGCCGAAGAAGGATTTTTCGCAATTTCCGCCGGCAATCTGCCGGGCAAAGGCGGCACGGCGTCGACAAGAATCAGCGGCGAAGTAATGGACAGGCACAGCGTTTACATAATGGAACCGCTGCCCAAAGAGCAAACGATTGAAATGTTAAAACGTTATGCCAAAGCCAACGGCTATGAAATGTCGGAAGGATTTATAGAAAAGCTGACAGAATTTCATTACGAAATAATGAATGATAAAACTATCAAACAAAAACCGTCAATAAGAACGCTTGAAAAAACAATCGGCACGCTCGCAAGAGACCCGTCAAGATTCAGCGACGTATCCGGCGTTTATATGGAAGGATTTTCCGTGTCAAATGAAAAAATCAAAAAAATGGTTTTGTCAAAAGACACAATATATTTTGGTTTGCCAAAGGACCTGGATGTGCTTTCTCTCTCTTACGATGAAATTAAGAGATTTACAGGCACATTTATGACGTCCAATGACGGATCTACTTTGTTTTACAAAGAAGATAATGGTTACAAATTTCTTATGACAGAGGGAAGAGTAGCAGCATTTGACTATGGAATGATGGTTCACGTGGCTTGTATTCTGAACGTAATTGAAATGAGCGGATATCAGGATAAAACAATTCAAGAAATACGCAATGGTTTTCTAGAATTGTATGACAACATTTATTATAATAATAAGTCTTTGGGTAATATTGAGAGAGCTGCATTACCGGTATTTAAGAATATGGTAAATCTGCTTACAGCTTTTAAGACATATCAGGGTTTATATAGAGATAAAATTGAAAATTATCTAAAACATAATTATCAAATGAACCGTAATCAAGCCGGTATTCCCGCTTCCTCTTCGGAAGAGACGCCTTCTTATGCGTATAATAAAAGGGATATAAGAAGATTTGAGGATTTGTTTGCAGGTAAACTTCGGTATAACGAAAACGAAGAGTTGGTGCAGCTAGTCAAGATAAGTAATTCTATTCTTGCTAACTTGAATAGCATTGGTAATGAATGGTTTAATGTCCGGTATATCAATACTAAGGGCGTGATGAAAATAGATGTTGATAGAAAAAGATTTAAAGAAGAAATAGGAGATTTTATAGAAGATTTTCTTAATAAAATTGAAAGAGAAGGATATCCTAATATCGGCAGAATTGATGCAATACGAAATAATTTGGGTGAATTGGCCTCTTTTAGTAAAAACGAGAAAGTAACACGTAGAGATTATGAAGACCTACGCTCTGCTATTCTGGGAACATTCAATTCAACAATAAAGAAGGCAATTAAATATAACACTGGCACGATTTCTTCGGATTTTATAGAACTTGTACAAAATCTGGTTTCCGATACGAACGCTTTATTAAAGGACATTGAAACTTATCCTGAAGTCGGGATTTCCTACGATGAAATTATGGAAGATATAGACGAATTTAACAGCTGGCTGGATAATGTGAGCGGATATACGATTAACCCTATTATGAGGAATGAACAACCTATATTACCACGAACGTTCTATCGCGAAATAATAAAACCTGCAGAATATTTTCTTAAGACAATTGAAATGAGCGGATATAGAGGCGAAATAATTAAAGGGATACGCGATGGTTTGCAGGAATTGACTCAAAAGAACAAAGAAGGTGCTTTTAATAATTATAATGCCAACACTGCAGTACCTGTGGATTATATCCCGGCGATTAGGAATATGCGGGATTTAAGTAGGGATTTTTCAAGGTACGCACGCAATAACAAAGAAGAAATCGAAAAACAAAAATACAATCAACAAACAAACCGCAATCAAACCAATGTTTCCCTGCAATATTCATATAAAGAAGGCAAAAAATATCTTGATATTGGCGGTGTATCTGCTCCTATAGATGATCGTAAAGACGATCCCCGCAGAGTGAAACTGTTTTTAAGCGGCGAAGATAACGCTAAAGAAGTTTTCCCGCGGGATTTAACCGAAATTCCGGAAATTATATATTATCAAATCGGCGACGGGGAAAAGACGGCGTTTGTTTTTACCGACGGGAATAAAGAATTGCTAAAACGCATGATTGCAACTTACGGCAAACCCGAAACCGACGCGAGAAACACAAATCTTTGGCTTGAAGGGCAAAAAGGGAGCGGTAAAAACTCATTGGCTTTTATTTTTGCCGGGCTTACGGGCGTTCCCATGCGTTTTGTAAGCCTGCACGCTAACACCACGCAAAAGGACATAAGCGAAAGAACGGTTTTATCCAAAGCATACAAAAAAGTTATAACTAAAACTCCCGACGGCCGGGAAATAGAAATTGATATACCGGCAAATATAACGATAAAACAGTTTTCCGAAATATACGAAGCCGCTAAAAACGGGGAGCTTGTAATAATAGACGAAGCCGACAAAGTAAAACTGGACGGAGTGCTCTCTGCGCTAAACACCGTGCTTACGAGGGATAATATAAAAGGTTTGACATATGACCCGCGTTTCAGGGTAATAGCGTTAAGTAACAGCCATGAAACAAAAGACGTAAGCGGAAAAGATTTAAACGAAAAAGCGAGAGATTTCATAAGCAGGCTGACAAAGATAGAAGTACCGTATCCGTCGAAAGAAGAAGAAATGCAAAGGGTAATAAAAAGCGTGTTCGGCAGCTTGGAAAAAGACAGCAAAGAATATCAGATAATTGACAGTGTAATAAACATTGCCGAAAAAATAAGAAATAATAAAAATATATCAAGACCGTTATCTCCCAGAAGCGTATTAAGAATAGCCAAACACATAAAAGCGTTTCCGAAAGACACATATCCTTTAACCAGTTTAATAGACAGATTTTATGGTGTTGGAACGCTGCCGGAAAACGAACATATACAATTTGAAGTGATGGGTGATACTTTTTCCTTCCCGAATATAAGGAGTAAAATGGGTTATATGGGATCTGGGTCGTCGGTTGCTGACAAAATGGGTTATGACGATTATAAAACGGAAATAAAATTTGAATATACGGTTGATGATAAAGGCGTAGTTTATGTAAATTTAGGCAAAGACGATCGTAAAGTAACAGTGCCTACGAAATATAAAAGCATAAAAGAAGCGCGAGCGAATTTAAAAGACCAATATCACCTGCCGGTGAATATGATTTTATTCTGGCAGTGGATGCAGGATATATCGCTCGGCGACAATATAATGGTTTTGGGAGTGCCGGGCACTGGCAAAACCGTTCTTACGAATTATTTGTTGAACAATGTGCTGGGCTACGGCGCCGATATGCAGACTTTGTCGGTTCAGACCGAAGGGCGGGATTTGCTGGGCGAATGGTCTTTGCAAAACGGCGAGCAGGTATTTAGCGAAAGCCTGATAGTAAAAGCTATGATAGACGGCAAACCCGTAATAATAGACGAAGTTGACAAACCGCGCGACGAAACGGCGCTTGCGGCGTTAAATAATATTTTGGAAGCGGGCTTTGTAACGCTTCCGGACGGCAGAGTAATACACGCCAAAAAAGGCTTCTTAATAGTATCGGCGGGCAATTTGGCAAACAAAGGCGGAACCGCGTCGACAAGAATCAGCGGCGAGGTAATGGACAGGCACGCTATTTACGTTCTCGACCCGTTACCCGAAAAAGACACAATAGAAATGTTAAAGCGTTATGCCAAAGCCAACGGCTATGAAATGCCGGAAGGATTTATAGAAAAGCTGGCAGAATTTCATTACGAAATAATGGAAGATAAAGATATAAAACAAAAACCGTCAATGAGAACGCTTGAAAAAACAATCGGCACGCTAGCAAGAGACCCGTCAAGATTCAACGGCGTAACTGGCGTTTATTTGGAAGGGTATTCCGTGTCGAATAAAAAAATCGAAGAACGGATTTTAAAATATCTTTTCCCTGAACCGCTTCCGCTTGCTTACAATAAATATATGCAAGATCTATCCGAATTTAGGGACTACTACGATAGAAAAAATCTTAATTTGATGTACCGCAGTGGACCTCGTACACTTACTAATGCCGGGTCTATTGTAAAAAATGGAAAACTTGAACCAGAAATATTCAATGATAAAGTAATAGTTCCCATAGATTCTTTTCTTAAGATAATAGAAATGTGCGGATATCATGATGAAAGAATTCAACAAATACGCGATGGTTTACAGGAATTGCTTAAAAAGGAATACGCCGCAGATAGAACTGGCGAGTATCTTCATGATTTTAAAAAAGCTGCATTGCCGGTGCTTAAAAATATGGCAAGTTTGGATAGTGATTTTTCGTTCTATGCAATTGAGAAGAAAGCAGAGTCTATAAACCAAAAAAACCAAAAAACAAAGAACTATGTTCCGCTTGATGACGAGTTTGTGAAAGAATGGAAAAAAGAATATGCGAAAAATATGAAAAATGGAAATTCTTCGTATTTAAGTTTTCCTTTGTCCGGCGGTTATACGACCATATATATTGGGAGCAAACAAAACTATAGAGAATTTTATGATGGTATTTATGAATTTTTAATAAGACAAGGTTTATTAAAAATAGGAAGGAAAAATGAGGGTTACTCGGCTCTAGCACAAGAAAATCCTTTCGTAGAAAAAGCTTTTATAGATGAAATAATAAAAGATATAGATACAGTAAATGAATTTGGACTCGGTAGGCGGTTTAAGAATGAGGAATCAGCTAAATATAAAAAATTGTATGAGGATTTATTCATAAAAATCGGTAATAATGTGGAAACTTTAATTTACAAGCTCGAAAATATAAAAGTAAATGAAGACGTTCATATTTCGTATAAATCTGAAAATGGTAAAAAATATCTTGATATCAACGGCGTATCTGCTCCTGTAGATAGTCGCAAGGGTATCGAAAAAGACCCCCGCAGGGTAAAACTGTTTTTAAGCGGCGAAGATAACGCCAAAGAAGTTTTTCCGCAGGATTTAAAAGAAATTCCCGAAACGATATATTATCAGATAGGCAGCGGGGAAAAGACGGCATTTGTTTTTACCTTCGGAAATAAAGAATTATTGAAACGTATGATTGCAACTTACGGCAAGCCCGAAAGCGACGCCAGAAACACAAACCTTTGGCTTGAGGGGGAAACGGGAAGCGGTAAAAACGCATTGGCTTTTGTTTTTGCCGGTCTTACGGGTATTCCTATGCGTTTTGTAAGCCTGCACGCAAATACCACGCAAAGAGATATAAGCGAAAGAACGGTGATAGATACGATTGAACAAGAAGTTTGGGTCGCGTTGTCCGGCGGCAAAAAGGTTAAAGCAAAAATCCCCGCGATGGTAACAAAAAAACAGTTTTCCGAAATATACGAAGCGGCGCAGAACGGCGAGCTTGTAATAATAGACGAAGTGGATAAAGTAAAACTCGACGGAGTATTGTCGGCGTTAAACACCGTTCTCACAAGGGACAAAATATCCGGGTTAAAATACGATCCGAGGTTCAGGGTAATAGCGTTAAGCAATGACCACAAAACCGGCGACGTAAGCGGAAAAGATTTAAATCTCAAAGCGAGAGATTTCATAAGCAGATTTGCGAAAATAGAAGTGCAGTATCCTACAAAAGAAGAAGAAATACAAAGGGTTATGAAAAGCGTTTTCGGCGATTTAAGCTCTAAGTCTTTAGAATATAAAGCTGCAAGAATGACGGTTGACGATATAGTTACCGCAGCCGTAACAATAAGAAATGACAAAGTATTGACAAGACCGTTATCGCCCAGAAGCGTATTAAAAATAGCCAAACATTTAAAGGCCTTTCCGAAAGATAAGGAATATCTGCGCAGTTTGATAAAGCAGTCTTACGGCGCGGAAACATTGTCTTCAAACGAACAAAAAAAGTTTGAGAAGATATTGGAAAATATATTGGGAACAAAAGGATATAAAGAATATCCGAAAGATTTTCAGATGGAATATGGTAAAGCTGAAGGCATCGATGAAAAATACATCCAAAAGGCTAAAGATCTCCTTATGGGTTATAACAATCGAGAGGCTAGAGATTTCATTACAGGAAAAGGAAAAGGCAAAAAGAAATATGGGTTAGCCAGTATGGATGAAAACAGACGTGTTGAGTTCGCTGTACATGAGGACGATGGTAATGACGGACGTATCCTTGATTTTGTCGATGTGGGCGATATTTTGGAGATTTTAGAAGATACAGAGACGCAAATAAATAATTTAGTAAATAAAGAACAGGAATGGAAAGATAATGGATGGAAAGACGACGACATAGGAGAAATTAGAAAAATGATGGGAAGTCTGTCCGGGCTGGCAAGAGAATATAAAGATGAAAAATCCAAAAATGAAACCGATAAAGATCAAATATTCAAAAATGTTATAAATAATGATTTTGAATACATTAAAAGCTCCGACCCCAGGGCTGTCATTGCGGGCTCCGACCCGCAATCCGATATTGTTTACGTAAGCTTAGGCAAAGGCGAATACAAAGTAACGATCCCGACAAAATTTAAAAATATAGAGGAAGCGAAAGCGCGCCTAAAAGACCAATATCATCTGCCCGCCAATATGCTTTTGTTCTGGCAATGGATGAAAGATATATATCTCGGCAATAATATAATGTTATTGGGCGTGCCCGGCACCGGAAAAACCGTGCTTACAAGCTATCTGCTTAACGATGTGCTGGGGATGGAAACGGATTTAATGCAGATGAACGTTCAATCTTCAGGGACGGATTTGTTCGGCGAGTGGGGAATGGAAAACGGGAAAATGGTATTTAAAGACAGTTTAGTAGTAAAAGCGATGAGGGAAGGCAAACCCGTGATAATAGACGAAGTTGATAAACCCAGGGACGAAACGGCGCTGGCGGCGTTAAATAACATTTTAGAGTCGGGTTTTGTAACGCTTCCGGACGGCAGAGTAATTTACGCTAAAAAAGGATTTTTTATAGCGTCGCTGGGCAATTTGGCAAACAAAGGCGGTACCGCTTCGTCAAGAATAAGCGGAGAAGTAATGAACCGCCACAGCGTGTATATACTAGACGGACTGCCCCAAGACCAAACCGCGCAGATGCTAAAAAAATATGCCAAAAACAATAATTATAAAGTTTCGGACGATTTTATAAAAGCGCTTGCTGCTTTTCACGAAAGAGTTGCAAACGAGCCGAGCCTGCCGCACAAGCCCAATATGAGAACGCTTGAAAAAACAATCGGCGCGCTTGCGCAGGACCCGTCGAGATATTTCAATATAGCCGAAGTATACCTCGAAGGATTTTCACTGGGAGAGCCCGGCCAGGAACTTCGCGTATACCAAATGGCGGCGGAAAAAGTAAATAACGAACCTTCTTTTGACGAAGTGTCTAAAAAATACGTATTATTGTCTGAAAATATTAATTTGAATGAAAAATTATTAGACAAATTAAATAAGTTCAGAGAAGAATTCGACGCAAGCGAAAAACACAGACCGTTCACGGATATCGAATTTTTAGGGCTGTTAAAACAAGTTTCAAAAAACAGCGGCGACGTTTTAGGCGTTTACGATTATGCCGTAAAAACCCTGCAGCTGCAGGAGTCCGACGCCGAAGCTTTAATAGACATAGAAAAGTTATGTTTCGAAAGTTTCTTAGATGAAATTTTAAAATACGAAGTTAAAAACAAATCGGACATGAAAAAAATAAAAGTTCTTGAAGAAACAGGGGTATTCAGTACAATTTACAATTTAGAAAGATTAAGATTACATCAATCTTTTCTTGAATTTTACAATCCGAAAAATGTGAATTTGTTAAAAAAGATAACAAAATTTGCACACTTGCCTCCTTATGGATTATTGAGACAAGTTTTAACAGACGGAAATGTATTGGATATGTATTATTATTTCCGTGAACGGTACCGGGACTCGCCAAAGCAGTTTAAAGAACAGATAGAAAGAGAGTATTTTGAAATTTTCCTTGATGAAATCATAGAATACGAATTCAAAAACAGACGGGACATAAAAAAAATAAAAAGCCTTGCAAAAGACGTCGTGAATGATCTTGAATCTTTCAAAAAATTCAAAGCTATTTTAGGTACGCCTGCTTTTACTAAAATAGAGAAAGTATACAATAAACACTCTAAAATATTAAAGTCTAAATTAGATATTGATAATTTTGGAAAATTTTATGACACAATAGCTCCGTATTACGATAGCAAGAGCGGAAAAATTTTATGGCCTTTAGATGAGTTTATGGAATTCTTGCATAGACAATTAAGCGGCTATGCCGGTCTGCCATCGGATATTGATGGGTTTCTTGAAGACGTGAAAAAAATTATAGATTTTGGCGACATACGCTCTGCAGTTACTCGCAACATAAAAGAGGTATCAGAATCAGAAAGCCATCGTAATAAAGGGGAGTTTTATGACGGTAATTATTCATATTATCGGTTTGATAAAGAACAATTGTCAATACTGACAAGAATCTATGAAAATCTTTTAAAAAATAATGAATTCAAACTCCTATATAGGCGAGACTTGATGGAAGAAGTTATGGACCTTGTATACGAAGGGCATATTGCTTTGGCTTATGAGTTTATTATCCGGTTTCACTACCATGAGAGTGCCAGTCTTCAAGATACTATTTTAAATTTTTCCGAAAGGGAGAAAAGAGCACAAATGCTTGGCTTAAGCAAGCATTTATCCGATGAGGAATTTATTTTCCATATAATAAAAAAATATACTAGAAACGCAAGCCTAGTAGCGGGAATGAATTTTATGAATCATGAATCTTTGATTGGCGTTGATTTGGATAAAATAATATATGCAACCGATATTAAGCTGTTCAAAGAGGATATTTCAAATTTTTTTCAGGATATCGTAAAAATAAACAAATATTCGAATTATGTTTATCTTGACGTAAACGGAAAATATTCTGATAGAAACATTACCGAAACGCCTGCGTTTACAGATGACCGGGATATTTGGACAATGTTTGCCGAAGGTTTTAAAATGTATAGAGAATATGCGGGGCACGAGAAATATGAGGAATTAATATTGCCTGCGGGAGCAGGTATTTCAGAAAAAATACGCATTTATAAACACGGTGCATATTATACGGATCTCAATAAAATTATAACTAGAGTCGATGGTAAAGCTGTTTGGGGCAAGGTGAGTAACGGAAAAGTCGTATTATGGAGCGACGCCGACAGCGCAAGAGTTAAAGAAGAAATAATGTCCATGTTAAGCGGCAGCGGAAAGATAAAACCTTCCAGAGAGTTACAACGCAAATTAAAAGATTTATTCAAGTCCGCCGGAAAAAAAGTGGATTTAAAAAATATGTTCCCTCAAAATGCCGTAAATATTGCCGCCCAGCGCGGTTTTGACATTCCTGCCGATCCGCTGCTAAATCTTAATAAAACAACCGAAATATGCGAACGGCAAATTGATATCAAATTAATTTCCGCCATGATGCATTCATCTTAATATTTTTTGCTAAATACCTTATCCTTTATAAAAACCGGAGATTGTTCTTAGTATTTTTCTTGGTATCTCTATCCCCCCTGTTTGTCATTGCGGGCTTGACACGCAATCTATGATTTACGCCGAGATTGCGTGTCAAGCCCGCAATGACAACCGTATACTACCCGACTTTTCAGCTTGCCGTAAAGAGTATAAAGACAGGTTATATATATTGGATATGTCAAAATAAAAACACAAAAACCGCTATCTGGATAATCATCGACTAAAAAGTCTTTGGCCAAGCTCAGATAACGGCTTTAATTGTCATTGTACATTCTATAAGTTAACATAAGAGCTTTTCTCGTGTTTTACTTAACTCCAACGTAAAGCTCTTTTTCTTTCGCGACGCAATCCAACAAATACAGGTTTATAAGTTGTTGATACGGAACGCCGGTTTTTTTAGCTTGTTTTTTGAAATAATTTATAGTATCGGTGTCAAGGCGGATGGATATTTGTTTCCGCAATCTTTTCGCATAAGGGTTTGGGGTTGCTTTTGAAAAATCGTATTCTTTTCTCATAATTAATCTCCGTAATATTTTATTTCTTTTGCCGTCGCTTTTCTCGCGGATATTATCCTTATAACGCCATCGTAGTTTTTATAACAATGACAAACAACAAGCAATCTCAATTTTCTACTTATGCCAAGAATAATAAACCTGTCCTCTTCCTGCGAATGGTCCGGGTCGCTTATTATTTTCGCATTAGGATCAAAAAACACGGTTTTGGCTTCTTGAAAAGAAATGCTATGTTTTCTAATATTTATCTTTTCTTTCTTTTCATCATATTCAAAATGTATATCTTCCATAATTATAATATATATATATATTATCTGTCTGTCAAGTATATGCCGTTATATAGCCTTTATTTTTCTTGATAATGCTAAGTATTTTATCCGCTGCGTTCATGTTGCTGCCTCCGAACTTGTATGCTAACAATATGCCTGAATTATAGCATAAAAGTTCGCCATCGCAGTTTGTTATTGAGTTTTGTAATATTTTTTTGTAAAATTATTAATGTTTGATAATTAAAGAGTATTTGCTCTGGTATGCATTATCAGCGCAAATACTCTTTAAATAAGCACGCGGTCGGATTTGCCGAAGGTCTGTCGATGACATTTTTGTCAAAGATAGTTTCGGATATTGAAAACCGCGGAAGCCGATAAAGCCCGAGGCGTTAAAAAAGCCGGAGGCTTCGGAACCCTTCAATCCGGGATTCGGAAAGGGTAAAAACCAAAGGAGAGAAGCACAATGGCTAACATCACGATGAAAGCCCTGTTGGAAGCGGGCGTCCATTTCGGACACCAGACAAGAAGATGGAACCCGAAAATGGCTAAGTACATTTTCGGCACAAGAAACAAAATTCACATCATCGACCTTCAAAAAACCCTCAAAGAACTTAAGAAGAATTACAAAGTCGTAAGAGATTTTGTTTCCGAAGGAAGAGAAATAATTTTTGTAGGAACAAAAAAACAGGCCCAGCAGCCGGTAAAAGAAGAAGCGCTGCGCTGCGGAGCTTTTTTTGTTTCGGAAAGATGGCTTGGCGGAACTCTTACGAATTTTGAAACGCTTAAAAAATCAATCGCCAGATTCAGAGAAATAGAAAAAATGAAAGAAGAAGGCGTTTTCAGGCTTCTTTCCAAAAAAGAACAGTCGCAGATAGAAAAAGAAAGATTAAGACTTGTAAAATCTCTCGAAGGTCTTAAAGAAATGTCAAAACTTCCGGGAGTGATGTTTGTAGTGGACCCGCATGAGGAAGCTACTGCGGTGTCGGAAGCCAGAAAGCTGGGTATTCCCGTAGTCGCGGTATGCGATACGAACTGCGATCCTGATTTGGTTGACCATGTGATTCCCGGAAACGACGACGCTATAAGAGCCGTCAAACTTTTCTGTTCTATAGTTGCCGACGCTGTTTTGGAAGGAAAAGGCGTGACGGAAAAGAAAGAAGAAGACGCGGAAGAAACGGCGGAAGCGAAACCCGAAGAAAATATACCAGAAGGAGCGGCAAACTAATGGGACTTGAACTTGTAACAAAACTCAGAGAAATGACGGGAGCCGGAATTTCGGATTGCAATAAAGCTTTGAAAGAATCTAACGACGATATAGATAAAGCCTGCCAGTGGCTCAGAGAAAAAGGAATGGCTTCGGCCGTAAAAAGAGCGGGCAGAACGGCAAAACAGGGATTAGTTTATTCGTATATACACGGCGCCGGGACGCTTGGCGTTTTAGCCGAAGTTAACTGCGAAACGGATTTTGTCGCAAAAACCGACGATTTTCAAAATTTGGTGAAAGAAATTTCAATGCAGATCGCGGCGATGTCTCCCATGTACGTAAGCAGAGAAGGGGTTCCCGCGGAAGTTTTGGAAGCCGAGAAAACGGTTTATAAAGCCCAGCTTAAAGAAGAAGGAAAACCGGAAAAAGCGTGGGATAAAATCATAGAAGGAAAAATTGAAAAATTTTACTCAATGGTTTGCCTTTATGACCAGACTTATATAAAAGACGCTTCGGGAAAAACGACCATTAAAGATTTAGTCAATGAAAAAATAGGCAAAATCGGCGAAAACATAGTTATAAAAAGATTCGCAAGATTTAAACTCGGAGAAGAATAAAAATGACGTTAAAAAGAGCGCTTTTAAAACTTTCAGGAGAATCTCTTTCAGGCAATGCTTCGTCTATAGACGCCGAAAGTTTGAAAAGAACCGCTTTGGAAATTAAAACGGCGTTAGACGCCAGTAACATTCAGCTTGCCGTAGTTATCGGCGGCGGGAATTTGTGGCGCGGCGCGGATAAGTCGATGGACAGGGTTACCGCGGACAAAATAGGCATGCTTGCTACCGTAATGAATTCTCTTGCTTTAAACGACGCTTTAAAAGAAGCGGGACTTAAATCCAAAGTTTTTTCAGCTTGCGGAGTAAGCGGTTTTGCAGAGCCGTTTAACAGGGAAAAAGCCGTAAAATGCCTTGAAAAAGGCTGCATAGCGATTTTTGCCGGCGGAACCGGAAATCCGTTTTTTACTACGGATACAACGGCTGCTTTAAGAGCCGCGGAAATAAAAGCCGGCGTTCTTCTTAAGGCGACGCAGGTTGACGGTATTTACAGCGCGGACCCTAAAAAAGACGCAAATGCGGTTAAATATGATTCTTTGTCTTTTTCCGAGGCGATTGAAAAACGTTTGAAAATTATGGATGCGGAAGCGTTTTCTTTATGCATGCATTCAAATATTTCGATTTCCGTGTTTGATTTTTATAAAGACGGCAATTTATGTAAAATTTTAAACGGCGAAAAAATCGGTACGACAGTTAACAAATAACAATTAACAAATAATAATTGTTAATTGTTAATTATTATTTGTAAATTGGGGGATTTTATGCAGCAGTTAAATTCTTTTTTTACGGCGAGTGAAGACGGAATGAAAAAAACCGTTGAAAAGGTTAAACACGATTTGGCTTCAATCCGCACCGGAAGGGCGAATGCCGCGATAATTGAAGGCATAAAAGTGGAAAGCTACGGTTCTCTTATGCCGATAAACCAGATAGCCGGAATAAGCGTACCCGACGCTAAAACCATAGAAATAAGACCGTGGGACATATCGCAGCTTGGCGCGATAGAAAAAGCGATTATAAAAGCCGAAATAGGTTTTATGCCTGTCAATGACGGCAAAGTCGTGCGTATTTCGGTTCCTCCTCTTACCGAGGAAAGAAGAAAAGACATTGTTAAATCGATTCACAAAACCGCGGAAGATTACAGGGTCGCGGTAAGAAACGAAAGACGGGGTTTGGTTGATAACATAAAAAAAGCCGAGAAAGACAAAGCGATAACCGAAGACGACAGGAAAAAAGCCGAAACCGAAGCCCAAAAGATAACAGATTCATACATAAAAAAGATAGATGAGCTTATAGCTTTAAAAGAAAAAGAAGTGATGCAGATATAAACGACAATTAACAATTAACAGATTACAATTAATGGCTTAGATAGAGCAGGTTTAGCTATAAATGATTTATGAAGTTGTCCTTAATTGTTATTTGTAAATTGTTATTTGTTAATTTATTCGGAGGTTTTACAATGGCTTACAAAATTGATGGCGCAGTATGCGTAGGATGCGGAGCTTGCGAAGGGACTTGTCCTGTTACGGCAATTTCGCCTAAAGACGATAAATATGTTATAGACGCCGACAAATGCGTAGATTGCGGGGCTTGCGAAGGCAGCTGCCCTGTCAACGCAATTTCAAAAGAATAATAACCCTTAGTAGTGTCATTCCGGACCTGATCCGGAATCCACTGTTACTAAATATTTGGTTTTTACCTTATGTTTTTTAATGGCTAACATGGATCCCTCCCCGACTAAGACATTCGGGGACAAGCTGTTTTAGAATAACACCTTTTAAACAGCACTCGGGGATGACAAAAACGGGGGAGGTAAGGAAATTTAGTTGAACGAAATAGATTTTTCCAGACTGCCGAAGCATATCGCGATTATAATGGACGGCAACGGCAGATGGGCTAAGAAAAAGTCTTTGCCCAGAATTTTCGGTCATAAGCAGGGGGTCAAAACCGTTAAAGAAATTGTCAAGGCGTCAGACAGTCTTGGCATAAAGGTTTTGACCCTGTATGCTTTTTCTACTGAAAACTGGAAAAGGCCGGTTTCGGAAGTTAACGCTTTATTTTCGTTAATGCTGCAATTTCTTAAAAAAGAATTCGAAGAACTTTCCGCAAACGGTATTCGTTTGAGAGTTTTAGGCGATATGTCTAAACTTCCGCAGAAAGCTCAAAACGAAATTAAGAAGGCCTGCGATTTAACAAGCGATAATAAAGGTTTGCAGTTAAATATCGCGTTAAATTACGGCGCAAGGCAGGAATTAATCGAATGTTTTAAAGCTCTTGCAAAAAAAAGGATTTATAATCCTACGGAGAAAGACGTATCGGATTTTTTATATACCGCGGGACAGCCCGATCCCGATTTGCTTATACGAACCTCGGGCGAATTCAGAGTATCGAATTTTTTACTATGGCAAATAGCCTATAGTGAAATTTACATTACCGAAAAACTCTGGCCTGACTTTACGAAAAAAGATTTGGAACAAGCCGTAATAGAGTTTCAAAAAAGAGAAAGACGCTTCGGCGGAGTTTAATGACAATTAACAATTTACAAATAACAATTAAAGACAACTTCATAAATCATTTATAGTTAAATCTATTATTTTAAGCCGTTAATTGTAATCTGTTAATTGTTAATTTATTTGGAGCTAAAATGTTAGCGACCCGTATTTTTACCGCTTTAATCGGTATTCCCGTAATTTTTGCCTGCATTTATTTCGGCGGAATTCCTTTTTTTATAATAATGGCGATAGTATCGTTTTTTTGCGTTTTAGAATATATGGCAATTTTGCAAAAATACAATCCGCATAAAATTATTTCTATTATAATGTCCGTTTTGTTTTTTATTTTTTTGTATATTTCTCAGTATAACGATAAAGCTGTCATAGCCGCGGCAGTTATACTTTTTGTTTTATTTGCGGTTGAAGTTTTCGGCAAAAATACCGATATGTGCGCTGTAAGGATATCCGTATCTTTTTTAGGCGCGTTTTTTTTGCCTCTCGCGTTAATGCATATGGTTTATATAAGAGAAATCCCCGGCGGCGGAATGAAACTGATATTTTTTATTTTTATAACGGTATGGATTTTAGACACGGCCGCTTATGCTTTCGGCAGGATGCTCGGCAAACATAAACTCGCCCCGAACGTAAGTCCTAAAAAAACCGTAGAGGGCGCGGTCGCCGGCACGGTATTTGGAATTTTAACCGCGGTTTTATGCAGATATATTTTTATGGCGGACGTTTTAAGTTTGAAAGAAGCAATTATTTTAGGAATTATAATTTCCATGGTAGGACAATTTTCAGATCTCGCGGAATCTTTAATCAAAAGAGACGGACAAATAAAAGATTCGGGAACTATTATTCCCGGACACGGCGGTTTTCTAGACAGATTTGATTCCTATATTTTTGCAGCGCCGGCGGTATATTATTATTTATACTTTTTCAGATAAATATATATGAAAAGAATAATTGTTTTGGGCTCATCTGGTTCAATAGGCACGCAAACTCTTGATATTGTTTCTAAAACGGGAAACAGTGTGTCTGTTTACGGGTTATCGGTTAATTCTAACGTTGCTCTTTTAAAAAGGCAGATAAAAAGGTTTAAGCCTGAAGCCGTTTGCGTAGGCAATCCCCAAGACTGTGAAAGTTTAAAAAAATGGCTGTCGGACAATAAAATAAAAACCGAAGTTTTTTTCGGAGCGGGCGGGCTTGATAAACTTGTATCTTCCGCGAAAGCCGATATGGTTGTGGCCGCAATGGTCGGCGCGGCGGGTCTTAGGTCTGTTATAAAAGCAATTGAATCAGGAAAAGACATTGCGCTTGCAAATAAAGAAGTTTTGGTAATGGCGGGCAAAGAAATAATGAGCCTTGCCGAAAAGAAAAATGTAAGTATTTTGCCGGTTGACAGCGAGCATTCCGCGATTTTTCAATGCTGTAGCGGCGAAAAAAAATCGCGGATAAAAAAAATAATACTTACGGCGTCCGGCGGGCCTTTTTATAAGTATAATAAAGATTTTTCGAAAATTACCGTAAAGCAGGCTTTAGATCACCCGACCTGGAAAATGGGCAAAAAAATTACCGTTGATAGCGCGACTCTTATGAATAAAGGTCTTGAAGCAATAGAAGCTTCGGTTTTGTTCGGCGTTCCGATAGAAAAAATTGAGATAATAATACATCCCCAATCCATAGTTCATTCAATGGTGGAATTTATAGACGGATCCGTAATAGCGCAGCTGTCAAATCCAGATATGCGTCTTCCGATACAGTACGCTTTAAGTTATCCTGAGAGAATAAAATCAAATATAAAGCCTTTAAATCTTGCCCAAAAAGGGAAACTTGAATTTTATAAACCTGATTTTAACAGATTCCCGTGTCTTAAACTTGCGTACGTTGCTGCAAAAAAAGGATATTCCATGCCTGCCGTGATGAGCGCGGCAAACGAAGTCGCAGTCGAGGCTTTTTTAAGTAAAAAAATTAAATTTACGGATATTGCAAAGATAGTGAAAAAAGCTATGAATGCTCATAAAATAAATAAGCTGCAAACCATAGACGGGTTTATCGCGGCTGACATGTGGGCAAGAGATTACGCTTTAAATTTGACAGGTAAAGGAAAACTGAAATGACAATTATTATCCAGATACTCGGAGTTTTATTCGGGTTAGGTATTTTGATTTTTATACATGAGCTTGGGCATTTTATTGCCGCTAAACTATGCAAAGTCCGGGTTTTGACTTTTGCTTTCGGATTTGGAAGCGATTTGTTAAAGTATGAATATAAAGGCACGAAGTACTGTATTAAAGCTATTCCTTTTGGCGGTTTTGTATCGATGGCGGGGGATAACCCTGAAGAAGCAAGCGGCGCAGACGGAGAATATTTGTCTTTGCCGTGGTACAAGAAAATATTTATAGCGTTTTCGGGACCTCTCTATAACTATATCTTTGCCGTAATTATGTTTGCGGTAATATTTAACATATGGGGCGTTAGTAAAATGTCTACGGATTCGTCCGTAGGCACGGTTTTAGAAAATTATCCTGCCGCAATGTCTGGAATTTTGCCGGGCGACAGAATAGCCGTCATCAACGGCGTTCAGATAAAAACGTGGGCTGATATCAGCGATAATTTAAAAGATAAAGCCGATAAAGAAATTTTATTCGTAATTGAAAGAGGCACATCTTCTTTTGACTTAAGTATGACTGTGGCAAAAAACCCGGTAACCGGAACCGGCGCTATAGGAATTTCGCCTGCGTTTTTAACAACTCAGGCGGGCTTTTTTAAGTCTTTTGCTTTAGGAGCGGAAACGGTTGCAGCGCAGACCGTTATGACTGTTATGTATCTTGGAGATAAGATAATAACATGGGAAAAACCCGATATTGCCGGTCCTATAGGCGTCATGCAGGTTATGGCAAGAGCCACGAAGTCGGGTATTCAGGATTATTTGAAGCTTATAGCCGTGATTTCAGTAGCGCTGGGGTTGTTTAATCTTTTTCCTATACCTTTAGTTGACGGCGGAATGATAGTTTTGTTTATTACAGAAGGTATTACGAGAAAAAAAATAAGCGCGAAAGTAATACAGGTTTACAATACAATAGGGTTAACTCTGATAATTGCGATTTTTATATTTGCTACTTACAGCGACTTGCTCAGGCTTGGAATAGGAAAACTTTTCGGAAAATAGTTTTTCGTTTGTCATGTTGAGCGGAGCAACGAAGTTGCGAAGTCGAAACATCTAGGGTTTTTATGAAATTTTATAAACGAACAGAAACCAGAAAAATAAATATCGGCGGAGTTATTATCGGCGGAGGAACTCCTGTCGCTGTTCAGTCTATGACCAATACCGATACGCGCGACTGGAAATCCACGGTAAAACAGATAAAACAGCTTGAAGAAGCAGGATGCGAAATTGTCAGGGTTTCATTGCCGGATATGGAATCTGCTTTAAACGCAGGGAGAATTAAAAAAAATATAAAAATTCCTCTTGTAGCGGATATTCATTTTGATTACCGCATAGCGTTGGAAGCAATAAAACAAGGCGTCGATAAATTAAGAATTAACCCCGGAAATATCGGTTCCAAAGACAGAGTCGAAGCGGTTGTAAAGGAAGCGAAATCCGCGGGAATTCCCGTAAGAATAGGCGTGAACGCAGGTTCGCTTAAATCTGTTCATAATTATAAAACTGTTTCCGGCAAAGCAAAAGAGCTTGCCAAATCCGCGATGGAACACGTTAAAATTTTAGAGGATTTGAAATTTTATAATATTGCAGTTTCTTTAAAAGCGTCCGATATCGCAACAACAGCCGAAGCGTATAAAATTTTTGCCGGAAAAAGAAATTATCCTTTGCATTTAGGCATTACCGAAGCGGGTTCAATATTTTCGGGTACTATAAAATCAAGCGCGGGACTTGGTATAATGCTTTATGAAGGACTCGGCGATACAATCCGTGTTTCTTTAACGGCAGACCCGGTTGAGGAAGTAAAAACGGCATATCTGCTGCTTCAGGATTTGGGTTTGAGAAGCGCGGGGATAGAGATTATTTCATGCCCTACATGTTCCAGAACCGAAGCGGACTTAATTAAAATCGTTTTGGAAATGGAAAAAGAAACGTCAAAAATAAAAGAACTTAAAAAACTAAAAAAACCTTTGAAAGTCGCGATAATGGGCTGCGTTGTAAACGGTCCGGGCGAAGCAAAAGACGCCGACATAGGAATAGCCGGCGGAAAAAACACGGGCGTTTTGTTTGAAAACGGAAAAATTATAGGGCAAGTAAAACCCGATATGTGGGTTAAGAAACTTGTATCAATGATAAAAAAGAGGTTGGGAAGCTGAGATGTTGAGATGCTGAGCAAATACAAAGATTTTCTTGTCGTTGCCCAACTTCTCAGCTGCTAAACTTCTCATCTTCTTGTTTCGGAGAAACAACATGGCAATTTATTTAACAAAAGCCGGTAAAGAAAAACTTTTAAAAGAACTGGAAGCCCTTCAGAAGAGAAAACCTTTGGTTCAGGAAGAAATCGCCAGAGCCAGAGAACACGGCGATTTAAGGGAAAACGCCGAATATCACGCGGCAAAAGAAACTCTTACAAATATTATGCGCAGAATAGAAGAACTTGACAGAAAAATCAACAGCTCTAAAATAATCGAGGATTTAAACATTGAATCCGATAAAGTTTTTATAGGCGTTACCGTGTCGCTTCAGGATGAAGACGGCGATGATTATGAATATATGATAGTGGATTTAGAAGAAGCCGACCCGTCCGCAAACAAAATATCCGTGCAGTCGCCGCTTGTTCAGGGGCTTTTAGGGCATAAAGCCGGCGAAACGGTAACCGTAGAATTGCCGGCCGGAAAAGCAAAGTTTAAAATTTTAAAAATTACAAGACAATAATACTAAATTATCATTCTAACGGGGGCAAAAATGTATTTCTCAAAAATGCTTATTCCTACTTTAAGGGAAGCGCCTTCCGACGCGGATATTATTTCGGCAAAACTTATGATAAGGTCCGGAATGATACGTAAAGTCGCTTCCGGGCTTTATGAGTTTTTGCCTTTGGGTTTAAAAGCGTTAAGAAAAGTTGAAAAAATAGTCCGGGAAGAGATGGATGCCGCCGGCGGCCAGGAAGTAGTACTTCCCCTTATTTTTCCCAAAGAACTCTGGCTTGAAACCGGCAGATGGGATGTTTACGGAAAAGAGCTCTTCAGGCTTAAAGACAGAAAAGAAGCCGAGTTCTGCCTTGCTCCGACAGCGGAAGAAGGAATAACGGATTTGGTGAGAAAAAATATATATTCGTATAAGCAGCTTCCTTTGATGCTTTATCAGTTCGGAACGAAATTCAGAGACGAAATACGTCCCCGGTTTGGAGTTATGCGGGCGCGGGAATTTTTGATGAAAGACGCTTATTCGTTTCATACCGACGAAGCCGATTTGGAAAGATACTACAAAATAATGTTTGAGGCTTACACAAACATCTGTAGAAGGTGCGGTTTTAAATTCTGCTCGGCAGAGGCGGACTCCGGAGCCATAGGGGGATCTTTCTCTCACGAATTTATGGTTATTGCCGAAACAGGAGAAGAAGGAGTCGCGTATTGCGAATGCGGCTACGGAGCAAATATAGAAAAAGCCGAATGCCTGCCTTGTGAAAATGCATCTGATGAACTTTTGCATATAGAGGAAATTTTTACTCCGAATATAGGTTCTGTTGAAGACGTTTCAAAGTTTTTAGACGTGGATCCCGGAAAATTTATTAAAACTATGGTTTACATAGCCGACGAGCAGCCTTTGGCTGTTTTGATAAGAGGCGATTTCGAAATTAACGAAGTTAAACTTAAGTCTTATTTGAGAACTGAGAAATTAAGCTTGGCCGATGATGACACTATAATAGATATTACCGGAGCTCCCTGCGGTTTTGCCGGACCCGTTAATTTGAAAAAGAAAGTCAGAATAATAGCCGATTTATCGGTTATAAGCGTGCATAACGCGGTTGCCGGGGCAAATAAAAAAGATTACCATTTAAAAAACGTCAACGCCGTAAGGGATTATAAATACGACGAGACCGCGGATTTAAGAAAAATATTAAAAGACGATATATGCCCGAGATGCAAAAACGGAAAAATTGATTTTTCAAGAGGCATAGAGATAGGCCATATTTTTAAACTCGGCACTAAATATTCAAAGTCTATGAACGCCATATATCTTGACGCGAAAGGCGAAGAAAATTTAATCGTTATGGGCTGTTACGGAATAGGCGTGACAAGGATACTTGCGGCGACAATAGAACAGTCTCACGATGCAAACGGCATAATCTGGCCTGATAACATAGCTCCGTTTGAAGTTATAATCGTTCCGGTAAATTTTAACGACGTTAAAACAAAAGAAATAACGGAACATCTATATAAAGAACTCACGTCAAACGGATTGGACATTTTGGTTGACGACAGAGACGAACGGGCGGGCATAAAATTTAAAGACGCTGATTTAATAGGCATTCCTTACAGAATAACCATAGGCGAAAAAAATCTGGCAAACGGCAACGTGGAACTTAAAGCCAGAAAAGACGGTAAGGAAGGAATAAAACTGTTAGCGCCTGAAGACGTCGTTGTCGAAGTATTGAAAATATTTAATAAGAGTTCTTTTGTAATTAGCGATAAAGACATTACAAAGGATAATTCCGAAAATGAGTTATGAAAAATACGATATTGCTGTTATAGGCTCCGGTCCTGGAGGTTTTACCGCCGCGGTAAGAGCCGCGCAGCTTGGAGCAAAAACCGCGCTGATTGAAAAATCCGAAATAGGCGGAACATGTTTAAACTGCGGATGCATGCCCACTAAGTTTTTATGGCAGGCGCTAAAAACAAAACAAAAAATCCAAAAATCTTACGAATACGGCTTTAAGGCTGACTTAAAGCCTTTTTCTTTTTCCGACTTAATTTCTAAAAAAGACAAAACCATAGCCAATATACGAAAAGGCATGGAATTGATTTTGTCATCGTATTCAATAGATGTTATCAAAGGCCGGTCCTCTTTTAAAGACGCTAATGTTTTAAATGCCGGAGATAAAGAAGTTTTTGCCGATAAAATTATAATTTCCGCGGGAACAATGCCTGCCTCATTAAAAGGTTTTGATTTTGACGGCAAAAAAATAATAAGTTCGACCGACGTTTTAAATTTAAAAGAAATTCCCGAAAGCGTTTTGATTGTGGGCGGCGGAGCCATAGGCATTGAAATGGCGACGATTTTAGCGGGTTTCGGAAGCAAGACGACGATAGCCGAATATGAGAATCGGCTTTTGCCTGCGGAAGATGCGGAAATTTCGCAAGAAATAACGAAAAATTTGCAAAGACAGGGAGTCGAGGTTTTGACTTCGTGTTCTAATGCTCTTGAAAATATAGGCAATTATGAAAAAGTTTTAATAGTTACCGGACGCGGCGTTTGTAAAGATTTAAATACCTCTAACGCCGGGATTGAAACAGACGGCAAAGGTTTTATAATAACAGATGAAGCCTGCAGGACAAATGTTAAAAATATTTACGCGGTCGGGGATATAACAGGAAAAAATATGCTGGCTTATACCGCGCAAAATGAAGGAACTATTGCCGCTGAAAATGCCGTCAAAGGCAACAAACTTGCCGTAAATAACCATGTTATTCCTAAAGTTGTTTTTTCAATGCCGCCCGCGGCTTCGGTTAAAGTCGCGGATTTTGAAAATTATAAAAGCGTTGCTTTAGGTAAATTTCCGTTTACCGCAAGCGGAAGAGCTTTTATAGAAAACGAAAGAACGGGATTTATAAAATGCGCGGTTGATAAAAATACGGAAAAGCCGTTGGCATTTTGGATTATAGGCGCTCATGCGGATGAGCTTGTAAATACCGCAGCTCAAATATTGAAAAACGGCAATATGCCGTCAAGGGAAATGTTTTTTCACCCGTCGCTTGGCGAAGGTTTATTTAACGCTTACGAAGACACGTTCGGGAAATGCACCGAGAAACAGGCAATTAACAAATAACAATTCACAATTAACAAGGAAAGTGTCAAGGGGACGTTGTTTTTGACACAGAAAGAATAAAAATATAGAATAATTTTATGGCAAGAATATCAAGAAAAGACATCGGCGGAAAATATTTCCATATAATGGTTCAGGGAATTGCCAAAGAAAGTATTTTCCCAGATGATAATTCAAAAGGCTATTACTTGAGTTGCCTTAGAGACGGTAAAGATAAGGCAAGTGTGAAGATATTTGCTTTTTGCGTTATGAGCAATCACGTGCATATCTTGTTGGAATCAGATTCAATATCGAAGTTGTCGTCTTTTATGAATAGTGTAAATGCAAAATATGCGAAGTATTACAATACTATAAATAATCGTGTCGGATATGTTTTCAGAGGAAGATTTAAAAGCGAAATTATAGAGGAGCCGAAATATTTAATAAATTGTTTGGCGTATATTCAAAATAATCCTGTCAAAGCCGGTATTGTAAAAAATGCGCAGGATTATGGACATTCAAGTTATACGAACTATCTTACAGGTTTGGGAATAGTAGATTTTAAAAGCGCGGCGAAACATTACGATATAGCCGCGTCAAATATAAAAGCAATAATGAAAGAGAAAAGCGATAGTATCTGGCTTGAGCACGACGAGATGATTTATGAACCGGTTGATAAAGTTTTTGACGAGTTAATTATACGATACAAAATCAACAAAAATAATTTAGACGATGATGTAATAAAAAAAACAGCGAAAGAATTAACGGAGCGGTGCGGAATAAGCCTAAGGAAAGTTGCAAATTTACTTGAGATAGGCCGAGAACGGGTGAGAAGGGTAATTGTAAACGAATAGTATTGTGTCAAAAACAACGTCCCCATGACATATGAAGGAAAAATATAATGAAAAGAACGCTTTTATACGAAGAACATAAAAAGCTTAATGCTAAATTTACGGAATTTGGCGGTTGGGAAATGCCTGTGCAGTATTCGTCCATTATAGACGAGCATAATGCCGTCCGGACTGCTGCCGGCGTATTTGACACTTCCCATATGGGTACTTTTATGGTTTCTGGAAATAAAGCCGAAGAGTTTTTTAATAATGTTACTCTCGGAAATATTTCGGGACTTAATGAAAATAAGGCCAGATATACGATGATTTTAAACGAAAACGGCGGGGTAAAAGACGATATAATAGTTTATAAAACCGGCGCAGGATATATGGTTGTTGTCAACGCCGGAAATCTTGAAAAAGATTTTGAGTGGTTTGGCAATCATAAACCGGACGGCGTCGAAATAAAAAATATAAGCGGTTCTATATGCCTTTTGGCTGTTCAGGGGCCGAAATCCGGTGAAATTTTACAAAGTATTTGCGAAACGGATATTTTGAGTATGAAATATTTCAGCGTATCTGATTTGAAACTGAAAGATATTTCTGCGGAATTTTTGAAAATAGCCAGAACGGGTTATACCGGCGAAGACGGGTTTGAAATTTTTATATCCAAAGAATCCGCGGCAGACCTTTGGGAAAAACTTATGAATTTATCGGTAAAGCCGTGCGGTTTAGGCTGCCGCGATACTTTAAGGCTTGAAGCGTGCATGCCTTTGCACGGACATGAAATCGACGAGAATATCAACCCTTTGGACGCTGGATTCCAAAAAACTATAAACTGGAACAACGATTTTATAGGCAAAGAAGCCTTGCTTCCTTTTAAGGATAAGCCTTTAAGAAAATCAATAGCTTTTGAATGTCTTTCAGGCATCGCAAGAAACGGAAATATTGTTTATTCAAACGGAAAAGAAGCGGGTTTTGTAACAAGCGGAACGTTTTCGCCCACGTTTAAAAAAGCTATCGGCATGGCGTTAGTTGAATCCGGCGCAAATAATGGAGAACTTGAAGTTGAAATTCACGGCAACAGAAGAAAAGTAAAAGTTTTGGACAAGCCGATATACAAAAGGCAGAAGATGGGATGATGAGATGATGGGAAGCTGAGTAAAGACGAAGATTTTGTTGTTTTTGTAGTTGCTCAACCTCTCAACATCTATTCATCTCACCCTCTGATTATAAGGGGATAAAGTGAAAAGGATTCTTTCGATTTTTGTCGTGTTTTTATTTTTTGTATCTTCGGCATATTGCGAGCAGATGGTTGAAATTTCAGTCGAGATTACAGAAATCAATGAGAATAAATCAAGAGAACTAGGCATTAAATGGCCTGATGAAATTAGCGCCATTGAATCGTCGATTCCGTCAATAATAAACTCGGGATCATGGGAAAGAGTTACCGCATTTTCCGCGACATTGAAAGCGTTGGAAACAAACGGCGCGGCTAAAGTTCTTTCAAAGCCTAAGATTGTCACTAAATCCGGAACTAAAGCAAGGTTTATGGTCGGCGGGGAATTTCCTGTTGTGGCGACTGCCATAGGAACTTCGCAGATAGAGTGGAAAGAGTACGGCATAATCATGGAAATTATTCCTACCGTAGTAAAAGACAAAAAAATCGATATAGATTTGAAAACAGAGCTTTCAAGGCTTGACTATAATGCTCCGGTAGCGGGCTATCCTTCCATAGCAAAAAGAGAAGCATCGTCTCATTTGCAGATTAAAGACGGCGAAACAATGGTTTTGGCCGGTCTCATCGAAACTACCAAAGGAAAAACTACGGAAGGCGTTCCTTTCCTTAGCGACATTCCTGTTTTAGGCGCTTTATTTTCAGTAAATAAAGATTACGAAACAAAAACCAATGTATTAATTTTTGTAACCACAAAACTCGTTGCGGAATAATTATGAAATCAATTAAAGGCCAGACTTTAGTTGAGTTTTTACTAGTCCTTTTTGTTTTGCTTGCCGCTACCGCGGGAGTTTTTCATCTGTATAAAAAATCATGGAAATCAAGATATGAACGGACTCAGGAAGCGTCGAATGTTATGCCTTCAAGCGTTCAGGGCGGGCTGTCAAAAGCCGAAGGCGGTTACGTTAAATGATAAAAAATTCCGCGGGACAATCTTTGATCGAAGCCCTTTTCGTAGTTGTTTTTACTACGATAATAATGTTTGCGTTTTTGCAGGTCTGCATAATGGTCGTTGACGATATGACGCTCAACGAAGCGGCTTTTGTTGCCATGCGTTCGGCAGCAGTCACAAAAGCAAGCGACAGGGCCAAAGAAGCGGAAAAATGGGCGAAAAATTATTTGCGCCCGGTTTATTATTCTTTTTTCTCAAATCCGGAAAATCCGTTAAGCTCCGGAAGCCTTAGATATTCCGATAAAAAAACAGTCTGGGAATATTATAGGAAAAACGGCAATCCTAATGAGGATGAGGAAGAACTTGAATCCGAAAACGGAGCTTCCGAAGCATTTGAAGTATATGCCAAGGCAAGCATAGACGCGGAACAAAAAGAATGGGATAAAGATTATTCGGGGCATGTAATCCGCCCTCATACGGCAAAAATTTACTACTATACAAAAATTATGTTCGGTTCTTTGGTCGCGAAAAATACGTCGAATAAAAACAGGCGTTACCAATCTTCAAGAAGCAGATTAGTGCCTTCCCCTGCGTCCGATTATTATTATAAAGCGTATCCCGGAGCAAAAAATTTCGATGAAGAATAGTAAAGGGCAGACTTTATATTATTTTCTTGTTTTTACGATGATACTTGTCATAAGCTGGGCTATGATGCTAAACATTGCCAAGCTCATAAGAGACAGGATGGTAATGCAAAATACAGCCGACAATATAGCTTTATCTATTGCAACCCATAAAGCCAGAACCATGAATTTTGTCGGAGGATTAAATTATCTGATCGGGACAATCCTTTCCGTAGGCACAAAACCCGATATAGTCCAATTTCCGTCTTATAATACGCAGGAAGGTATAGCGTCTTACATACTGGGAGATTATAAAAGTTCCTCGGCCCGCAGGGTTTTAGATAAAGATGTTGCTAAAATGAAAACAGTTGTAAAAGAGCTTCAAGGATTGCAGGAATACGCCATGATTTCACATTTAGCCTATATCAATTTATTATACGCTCAATATAATGACTTCAGCGGGAAATATAACTTGCGAATAATTCCTATTGAAGCAGCCGGAAAAGAAAATGCCGAAAAATATTTCGGATTGAAAAGAAACAAAATAGGAATAAAGTATTTAAAAACAATAAACAGCGAAATACAAAAAGCCCATCTTGCATATAATCCTATTCCCGGGCGCGAATTAATTGACGTTATAAAATCAAAATTCTCCGGAATAGAATCATTGGTTGCAAAAGAAATTGTTAAAGCTCTTGAATCGTTGGCCGGAGGTTTTCAAACGGAAGAAGTGCACGGAACTTCCGATGCTTCATGGTATATTGCCGACAAAAATTTTCATAAACAGAAAACAAAAATAATTTTTCGGAAAAAAGATAAAGATTCCGGCAAACCTTTATTTACAAAACTGTTAAATATAAATTATCCTGTAATGACCGTGTATTCGGCATCGGCAATATACAATACAAAAGGAATGATGTTTCCTAAACAGGAAAGCCCGTTTACAGGATTCCCTCCTAATGATATTGATATTTTGGTTAAAACGGTTACTTTGCTTCAATCGGCCCGCGTAACCGCGGCGTTTTCAAAGATAAATTGGATAGTCGGAGCAGCGGTTTCAGCGGTATTAGCATCTACATATGCCTCAAGAATGGTAGTCGGAAATTTGGGAGAAAGCGTTGATAAGTCTCCCATAAGAGCGTATGAACAGGCAAAAGACGGCGGCTGGGGAGCGCATTTGGTGCCGTTTAGGTCTTCGAACGAAAATTAACGGAGGGCAAATGAAAAAAACTAAAGGAATTATTTTAGCGGGCGGAAAAGCGACAAGGCTTTATCCCATAACTAAAGGGGTAAGCAAACAACTGCTGCCTGTTTATAATAAGCCGATGATTTATTATCCGCTTTCCGTTCTTATGCTTGCGGGTATAAAAGACATCCTTATGATATCTAACGGCGATACTCTGCCGTCATTGAAAAAATTGTTCGAAGACGGCAAGAAACTCGGGCTGAATATCGAATACGCCTTGCAGGAAAAACCAAACGGTCTTGCCGAGGCTTTTATAATCGGCGAAAAATTTATAGGAGGCGATAACGCGGCATTGATACTCGGCGACAATATTTTTTACGGCCACGGCTTGTCAAAATTTCTTCAAAATGCGGTTTCAAGGCAGGAAGGAGCGACTATTTTCGGCTATTACGTAAAAGATCCAAAACGCTACGGAATAGTAGAAGTCGATAAAAACGGAAAACCGGTTTCCATTGAGGAAAAACCTTCAAACCCAAAATCCAACTGGGCTGTAACGGGGCTTTATTTTTACGATAACGAAGTCGTAAAAATAGCAAAGAACGTGAAACCGTCAAAACGCAACGAGCTTGAAATTACCGATGTCAACGACGTTTACCTTAAACAGGGAAAACTAAACCTTGAGCTTTTAGGCAGAGGTTACAGCTGGCTTGACGCAGGCACGTACGAATCTTTACTTGATTCTTCAACGTTTATAAAAACGATAGAGGAAAGACAGGGAATTATGATATCGTCTCCTGAGGAAATAGCCTATAAAAAAGGCTATATAACCAAAGAGCAGCTTCTTGACCTTATCAAAGATTTGCCCGAAGAATACGCGGGATATTTAAAGACAATTACGAATGATTAATTACGAATTACGAATCAAAGACAAAGCAAAAAGTATTGTTGTTCTGTCGTTCGTAGTTGATGCGTAATTCGTAATTTGAAATTCGTAATTGAAAGTACGTCTTAACTTATTTTTAACTTAAAATTTATACGGTCTTAATAACTTTTTTTTATCATATGATAAAAAAAAGGGGCCGTATGTTTTTTAAAACTAAGAAAATAATATCTTTATTTGTTTCTTTAAGCATTTTAACAGTTTTGTTTTTTGACGCAGCCGCAGCAAAAAACAATCCGGATTATTCAATTCAAAAAAAATCCCAGTCTTTTGAAATCCTTGATAATTTCAAAGTAATCGGATCGTCGTATAAGCCCGATACTCCTCTCGTAATTTTCATCAACGATTTACATTCAAATCCGCAGGTGCAGCAATCAATATATCTGGCTTTAAAACGCTTGGATTCCGACGGAGTGCTGTCAAAAATCTTTACCGAAGGCGCTCCGGAAGGCATAGTTGACGTTTCAAAACTTATCCATAGCGATTATCAGAAGCGGAAGAAGATAATAGATGCTTTTCTTTCCTCGGGGCTGGCAAGCGGCGCGGAAGTTTTTGCCGTTGACAGCGGTTTTAAAGATATATACGGAATAGAAAATTGGGATATATATCTGGAGAATTTAAAAACCGCTGCCGAAACATATAATTCAGGCAACGGTTTTTTATCGGGTTTTAAAGAAATTTTGTATGCCAATTCCGGCAAAGAAATACGCGACGCAATAAGGAAAATATCGGAAATTCATGATTTGAGCGAATCAGGATTAAGCAAAAACACGGATTACGGTTTTCTTGTTCGAAATTACGGCGAAATAGATAAATATTTGAAAATAACAGATTTAAAAAAAAGGCTGAATGAAAAAGCCGCGCAAAAAGACATATATTCCGCTTTTGAGTTTTTGAAATCTAATGTTTCTTATAAAGAGTTTATCAACATTAACGATAAATATTCGAAATCCGGCAAAGAAGAGTTTTTGTCGGATTTTTTTTTACTTTTAAAAAACCGCTTTAATAATGTTTTAGCAGAACGTTCGGCTTTGACAGAGCTGCTGTATCTGAATGAACTTAAGTACGCGTCAAACCCTCATACTCTTATATACCAAATATCTCTTTTGAAGAAAAATATTATTGAAAATATCCCGTTATCATATGATAAAGAAATTACGGCTTTGTATTTTTTTCTTGAACTTTTGGATAAATACGCGTCTCTTTCCGTTTTGGAAGAAGAATTAAATGAGTTGTTTAAAAACAAAGAAATCATTTTAAAAACGTGTTTTAAATATTTGCCTGAAAAAGATTACGCCGGAGTCGCAAAGCTTTTATCCGATGAAAATATATTACGTTATTATGAAAACAATATCCGCAGAGATCAAATTTTTTACGAGAATATAAAGAAAAACATCGTAAAAGAAAAAATTAACAAAAAAGCCGTTTTCAACGGAAAAACGTATTCCTGTATAAATGTCGCCGTTATGGGAGGTTTCCACAAAAGTACTGCGGATTTGTTTAAAGAAGACGACATATCGTTTGTATCGCTGTTTCCCGTTATAAAAGAATCCGGAAAAAGTATTTATAAAGATATTATGCGCTTGTCGTCATCCGCTTTGGCGCCTCCTCTTTTGAGCGCCGGCGTTAAAAATAACGAAATTTCCGCATTAATAGATTTTTGGGCGTCTTTTGACGATATTTATTCAAAACACGCCGTTCAGTCCGTAAATAACCGGCTTTCGGAAAAAAATATTCCTTTTAAAGTGTTCATAGATAAAGAAAAACAAATAAAAATAAAAAATATAAAATCCGGCAAAGCTTTTTTTACGTCAATAAAAACTTTTTTTGCAAAAATATTTGCGCGCAAAGCAAACGTTATAAAAAAAGATTTAACGACACGGAAAATTGTCGCCGCCGAGTATTTAAAAACTTTGGATTCTTTAAACGGAGAAATGCCGGATGTTGTTCTTATCTGCTTTCAGCGCGCGGAGGATATTGCTTTTTATGAGCGCATTTTGGAAAAAATGCGCCGTGAAACGGGTTTGTCAAACGCAAATTTTAAATTTATACATGTTTCGGAAAGCGGCACGGGTTCGTCTTTTATAAATATATCCGAATATATAAACTCGCTTAAGAGTAAAAACGAATTTCAAAGTTTAAAAAATAAAAAATGGCAGGACTTAAAAATATGCGCGGTAAACATAGACGGTTTGGATACCGGCATTACCGGACGGGAACTTCCTTTTGAATTTAACGGCAGAAAAATAACTTCGTTTGAACTGAGTTTATTAAACGGAATAAGAGCGTGCCAGTCTTTCGGCCAAAACGGCGGGCTTGCTTTAATGAATCCTGAAAGCGTTTACATCGGCAATATGATTCCCGAAGGCGAAATAACGATAATAACTTCAATGGAAAGTTACGGAGACATTTTAGATTATGAGATGCCGTGGATAATAAGCGGCGAAAGCGGCGTTAAAAAAATGTATTACAAATTTGACTTCGATAAAATAAAAGACAAACTTGAGAAAAAAGGCATTTTAGAAAGAACCCGCAATCTTGAAAACGGAGGATTTAGGCAGTTTGAAACTACGACCGGAAATATTTTATTCAGGTTTCAAGACGAATTCTCATATTCTTCTTTTTTCGATAAGATGTCGGACCTCTACGGACGTATTTACTCAAACAAAATGCCCGGCGGAATGCCGCATTACGTCGATTTTATCCAGCACATTCTTATACCTCTGCTGAGAATTAAAAACGGCGAAGACGTTTTGTCGTATTTCAGTAAAATGGAGATAGACAAGGCGTTTGGGGAATTTTATGAGGAATATTCGTCGTTTTTTGACTCATCTCTTAACGAAGAATTTAAAAATATATTAGAACGCATATCGATAAAAACTTATATGCAGCCGTATTCGTTTTACGCTTCGGCAGACAAACCCGTTTTGCCTGGAGATGCTTTTTCTAAAGGATTAGGTTTAAGCGTTTTAGGCGAAGCCGGAAATGCCAAAACTCAAAGCAATAATGATTTCATACATTCGGTCGAATCGGAATACGCAAGACTTTTCCGCGAGATTTCCGATACGAAACTTCAGGAAAAATATTATTCCGAAGAAAGAAGGGAGAGCGTTTCTTTATATAGGCGCATTGTCCTAGACAGTGAAAAGAATGCCGAAAATATCGAAAAATATCTTAACGCTAATCCCGGGATTTCGCAAAACGACGTGAAAATATTGGAAAATCTTAAAAATTTATTTGTTTCCGTTGAATACTACGCTCTTGAATATATAAGGACATTGGACAGTTTTGAGAATATTACCATACTAGGCGGCTATATATTTCCAACATCTTCCATTTTCGAACGTCTGAAAATAATGCCGTTTGTCAGAATTATATTCGGTATGCAGGCGAACTTTAAAAAAGAGAAAGAAAAGCTCCGAAAGCAAGCCTACAGGCTTTATACGGCAGGCAACGCCGTCAACCATTCATTGTACAATTACAATTCTCTTTTAAGCGAGATAGATGCGTATATAAAAGGAAAGGAATATCCGGACGCAAAAACATATCTCGGTATAGAAAAACAATGGGGCGACAGAAAAGCGATTCAGAGAATATTATCGCTGATTATTGCCGCGCAGTCCGTCATTTCTACGGTTGCGATTGCGTCGTCGGGAGGAAACGCGGCTTTATCCGGCAGTCCTTTGAGTATTGTGGGAGGTTTGCTTTTTTCACTCTCTACCGGCATAGGGCTTTCGATATTTTTACACAGGTTTATGGTATTTATAGGAAAACGCAATTCCTTTTATAACGCCAAAATAAAAAAAATTTTTTCTTTAGAAGGAAGGTATTTTAAAAATCTGTATTACGCTTCGGATGAAAGCGAAATTTTAAAAGCAATGCTTGCGGATTTGTCCGAGCTTGAGTATTTACAGGAAGAAAACGAAAGCTTTACCCGCGTTAAAATTGTTATTGCCGTCGCAAAAAAAAGAATAGAGGAGTATTTAAACGGAAAAAGAGAAAAAACTCTTTCCGATATAAAAGAGGATGTTTCCGAAGTTCTGTCGCTTATTTCGAACGAAGAATCTTTTGAAAATCTTTGTTTGAGCTTAAAAACGAAAAACGCTTATCTTCCGGACCGGCATACACATGAAGCCGAACCGTCCGAATTTGTTAAAAAGAGCATAGAAGAATCTTCCAGGGAATATTTGGAAAAATGGAAAAATGTTTTGAATTCCGAAAATTTTGACGCGGACAAATTTGAGATAATAAGGCAATACGCGCTGCAGCTTGTAAAAATAACGGCTTTTTCTGAAAACTCCTTCAATAATTCGAAAAACAAAGAACAGATTATTGTTATAATTCAGGATTTTATACATCTTTATAACGATACTTTCGCGAAAATTAACGGGATGCCCGAAGATGAAAGACAAAAGATATTATTAGAGATAAAAAGTTTTGAGGAAACCGGAAAATACGCCGACTATTATTATAAACTTCTTTGCCACATATTAAGCGCCGACTTATTAAACGGTTACAGGATATCCGAAAAAACGCCTTTATTTTTTCTTGAAAAAATTAAAATCCTTCCGGCAGTCAGGAATATAATGGGCATAAATTTCGGAATACATTTTTCAGAGAAAGGTTTTCAAAAAGGATTAAAAGGAATTATCCGTTCCGGAAACGCGCTTATTCCGGGTTTATACGATGAAGGCGCTCTTACTGCATTTTCAATAAAATACCTGGATTCAAAACGCAAGCCCGAACGTTTTGACATAGGAATAAACGAATTTTGGAAATCCAGGAAAATGCTTACGAGAATGTTTCCTTTGCTGTTTTTTTTAGGGAACGTAATAGCAAACGGACTTTATATGCAGCCGGAAAAGCTTTTTATTTCGTTTGTAAGCGGCGTCGGTATCGCGATTTTTATGCATTGGATTCCGATAATTTACAGTTTAATCGACATGAAAATAAGGAAAGTGATAAAAAAGCCGAAATACGATAAAAAATCGGTAAAAATACCTCCGGAATCCCTGAGAGACGAAATAATAGGGTCAAAAGCCGAAAACTTAAGACAGATTCCCTACGGAAAAATGCCGGATATAATTTTTATTTCGTCCGATATTGCGGATGAAAATGTCGGCGATATTAAAAGATTTATGTCGGATATTATCCGAAACGGCAATTTACGGAATTTGAATATAGAGTATATATCCGAGTCCGGTTCCGGAGACTCGGTTATAGACGTTTTTTCTTATATGAGTTCCGAAGAGTTTGCCTCTAAATATCCGGAAATCGCCGCAAAAGGAATATCGCAGATTAATGCCGTGATTATGCATATAGATAACTCAAATTATGAAAATATATTCGACACAGTGGATTTTCCCATAAGCGGAGCAATAACTACTCCTTTTGAAATATCGCTTCTTAATGCCGTTGGTTTAATACAAAACGGAGACGAAGGCGGGAACATAGCTTTAGCCGATCCTTCATACGTTTATCTGGGAAGTCTGAGCCGTTCCGGAGACGTGACGCTTTTAGGTTCCGATTTGGATTACGCCCAAATACGTTCACAGGAAATGCCGGTTTTTATAGGAGGGGAACCCGGAGAGCAAAAGCCCGGCGAAAGCATAGCAAAAAAAATATATAAAACTTTTGATATTGAAAAAATATCAAATATTATTTTGCGTTCGAGTTTGGAAAATATTTTAAAAAACCACGGAGAACACAAAGGGCAAATATCGGCTTTCTCGGGATTTTCTTCAATATCGCTTGACGCCGCCAAAATGAAATATTTTTCGGAACATATGAGAGAACTAAAGGAGTTTGCCGACAACTATAAAGGCAAAAAATTCAAGATAGATTTTTTCAGCCATATAATGATACCTTACGTTATGCTTAACAACGGGGAAAACATAGATACTTATTTTGCAAAGATGGTGTCCGGCATAAACGACAGGGAATCAAGGAGACAGTATTACGACTTTTTTTACCGTATTTTTGAAATACATAAGAAATTCCATGGCGATCAGGACAGAATTCTTGACGTTAATATCGTTCGTCCTCCGGAATCTTTAATCGGCAGGGCTGACCTGGAAAACCCGTATTATTCGGAAATTAAAACGTTTTTGGCGGAGTTAAAAAACAAGAGCGCGCCGCCGTCTCAAGAAAGAACCGCGACGGATGTTTTACAAGCTTCCACAGCCGCGGCTAACAATACGGCTAATCCGGTTTCTCTTTCGACATTAATGACAAATGAGATTTCCAAAAGATTAAGTTCCAAAACAAAGACGCTTATTTTTTTAACGCCCAATCTGAATCCCGATTATATAAGGCACGCTTCAGCTTCGCAAAAGGCGGGAATAAATTCGATATGCGCCGCTATTGACGGAGAATCCGTAAATTCGCAGGCGTCGGAAATAATAATAAATATTCCGGTGGAAGACTCAGTTATATCCGCCAAAGCGTCAATAAGCAGAAATCCGGATAATTCGTTTATCGTAAAATTTAGTCCTTTATACGGCGGAGTTATAAGCGATAAAGAACGGGATATAATAAAAAGCATTTTATCCGGAGACGGCGAAATCGATATGATAAGGAAAAAAATATTCCTGTCCAGAGGAATGCTTGCTTTTATAAAAGAAGCCGAATCAGACAGAAAAGATTTAAAAGGCATTGAAAGCATAATTACGGGTTCTTTAAGGAATAATTTGCTCTCGGTCGTTTCTATAGACGGAAGCGGAGCTTTCGCGCAGCCCAAACTTATAGACGACCGTTTTTATAATGACGAAACTCTTACGAAAATAAATTTTTGCGGTGTATACGTAAATAAAAACATAAGCGGGGATTTTCACAGGTTAAGCCAAGATAATAAAAACGCTTTAAGGCTTTCCGAAGATACCGAAAGGTTTAATATTTTTACGGACAATATACTGAACGTCGGACTGATGTCCGCTTTATTTTCCGACGCTTCTTTTCTTTTGAGTTTTAACAGGAGACTGACCGCGGATATTGACGCCGAAGAATATAAACTTATAAGGCTTGATAAAAACGTTTTTTATGCGGATCCGAGGCAATATATAAGCGATTTGTTTGAACTCATAAACGGCTTGTCGTTAAAGAAATCCGAAGGTATCCGCGCCGAAGCCGTCCAAAACGCCGCTTTAGGAAAAGTAACGCCTTCAATAACCCTTAATACGGTTTCGGATATAGCAGCTCTTGAAAATCTTGTCGATACAAGAGTAATAAACTCGGTAATCGTTTCAAATTTATTCGCGCAAACCGAAAACGGAAGCGTTATAGGAAATATTTTTAATCCCATGCTTGCCGATTTGCGCAGGGAAATGGCGGAAATCGGATATAAAGACGGAGGTTTTTTAAGTATTTTGTTTGAAGAAAAATCCGATTTGACAGCATGGCAAAGCGTTAATCCGAGATTTTACGCGGCCGGAATCCTTTTGGATTATTTAAAGAACAAATCCGGAGGAGCGCATGAATTTGACCGGTTCAAAAAAAGCCCTTTTGCAGTCAAAGGCGAAAAATCTTTCGAATATATGACCGCGTTGATTTTGAGCGGAAAAAAGATTATAACCGAAGACGAACTTGCCGAAATTAAATTTGCAAACGCGCAAAAATGGGACGCTGCTTTAGAGCAGGTGAAATATATGGAATTTGTGGTTTTTAAGCAGTTTGAAGAAGACGCGAAAAAGATGAAAGCCAAAGGAATAACTCTTATCGTAAAAACGAATTTGATGTTTCTTAAAGATTCGGTTGATTTTAACGAAGGGTTTTTTGAAATAAGCAATAACGGCGAAGCCGCGGTTTTGCCTGAATACGGTTTAACGCCCGAAAGTTTTTACGTTACGCAGCAGCTTGAATATTTAAGAGACGTTCTGTCCGCCGGCGGATTTTTAATTACCAACATCGGTTCATATCATGATAAGGAACGCATATCGGCTTACCTGCGTAAAAAGCTTCAAAACGGCTTAAACGGCAAAATGATTTTGATTTTTGAAGATGAAGAGACGGACGCTTATCCTATGGCCGAAAACACTTATATTCTTGCTTCAAAAATTTCGGAAAACCAAAATGTTATTTTAAAAACCGGCGTGAGCGATTCGGTAAGCGTGGAAGAATTGCTTGAAGCCGTTAAAAATTGCGGGTCTGACCGCGTAAATATTCCATTGTCGTTTGCCGGCGACGCGGGAATGAAATTTGACGCTTTAAGGGCGGACAAAAAAAATATATTAAAATCGGCTTACGCGAATTCGTCTCAATATTACGCCAGCGGATACAAAGACGCCGCTAAAAACGGAAAACTTGCGGCTGAGGCTGAAAAAATCACGGTGTCCGACGAGGAAGATTCGGTTTACAGAATAACCGCAAAAGGAATTCTTATTTTTAACGCTTTATATTCCTATATTAAAGGGGATGATAAAAAAGAAAAAGAACTTTTAACGTATCTTTCGGAAAGCGGCGCTCTTTTCGCGCTGGCAAGAAAACATTTAAGAGACTTGGACGCAAAATCCCCTTTGATGCGTTATATAGATAATCTCGAATTAAAAAACAGATCCGCGTCTCCGGGCGAAAGGCATTTGTATAATATGCAGCTTATGGGATTTATGAACGGAATAATACATTATAAATACGGTTCCGAGCAATCTTTGTTTAAGGCGAAAGTATCGGCTTTTGCCGATTCTTTTTACATAAAAAATAATTTTTTTAATTTCATTCCGAGTTCACAAGATACAATGTCTTTGTACGGTCTTTATCTCGGGTCTAAAGATAAAATAAATTTTGTTTTAAAACTGCGCGAATATTTTAAACACTGGGAAACGATATACGATAAGGGAAATAATGCGGTCGCATTGTTGTGGCTTGCGGAACAGGCTTCGCTTTTTATGAAAGATTTGGACGCTGCGGAAAAATATGAATTTGCTTCCAAAATAGTTTCTTATTTTAATAATGCCGTAGATAAATGCGCAGGAACAACAGGTATTTCAGCCGAATACGACGCTTTGTATTTAAACGCTTTGTTAGTTTGCCGGGATTTTAACAGATTTGCCGGAAATCATCTGAGGATTTCCCATCTTGACGATGAAATAGATAAAGAAAAAAACGCCATAAATGAAAGATATTTAAATGCCGGCGCCCAAAAGCGTTTTAATCCTGATATCATTTTGTTGTTTTCGCTGAGCGGTCTCAACGGAATTTTTAAAGACGAAGACAGGCAAAAAGCGATTGAAGATTTTGAGAAACATTCGTTAAACAGCTTCGGCGGAGTCAAAAACGGAAAAGCTTATCCGTATTATTTATATTATTACTCTTTGTTTATTCCGTATTTGCAGAAAAAATCTCTGCTTGAAACCCTAAGTTTTTATATTGAAGAAAATCTTTCATTGCCGGAGTTTTTTGCCAGAAAGGACGGATTTGGGGCAGGCGGTAATTTCAGGGACGCGGTCTCGGCGGCGTATTTTACAATGATGTTTGACGGTTTTGAGGATTTGACCGCTAAAATTAAGATTTCTAAAAAGGAATTCGGTAAAATGTTTGAATCGGTAAAGGAAATATTAGTCGCGGCGTAAAATAATCCTGTAACAGCCGTTATTTAAACTTCAAATTGAGAAAAGGCTAAAGGGTCTTTAACCCTAAGCCTTTTTTTGTATGTTTAAATGGATTCCCGATTACAACATTCAGGGACGACAAAAGAAAGGAATTAAAGCTGCTTTTGTCGAATTGTAAAATAAACGTGAAATTTGATATAATTTCTAATCGCTATATTAAAGAAGGAGACGTTCTATGAGAAAACCTCTAATGGCCGGAAACTGGAAGATGAACAAGACTGTCGCTGAAGCCGTATCTATGGTAAACGCTTTGAAAACCGCAGTGTCTGACGTTAAAGACGTAGAAATTTTAGTATGCCCTACCTACACCGCTCTTTATGCCGTAAATAATGAAATAAAAGGAACAAATATAAATCTCGGCGCCCAAAATCTTTTTTGGGAATCCAAAGGCGCTTTTACCGGAGAAATTTCTCCGTCTATGGTGAAAGATACGGGCTGCTCTTATGTGATTATAGGCCATTCGGAGCGCAGGCAGTACTTCGGAGAAACCGACGAAACGGTAAACAAAAGAACTAAAGCCGCTTTCGCGGCGGGTCTTACTCCGATTGTCTGCGTCGGGGAAACTCTCAAAGAAAGAGAAGATAACGTAACTTTTAAAGTCGTTGAAACCCAGATAAAAGGCGGTTTGGCAAATTTAACCGCGGACGAAGCGTCCGAAATCGTTATTGCTTACGAGCCCGTGTGGGCTATAGGCACGGGGAAAACGGCAACTCCAGAGCAGGCGCAGGAAGTCCACGCTTTTATAAGAAAACTTTACGCGGAGCTTTATAAAGACGCGTCGGATAAAGTAAGAATTCTCTACGGCGGTTCGGTCAATCCGGCTAATGTTTCGGAACTTATGAAACAGACGGATATTGACGGCGGACTTGTCGGCGGAGCAAGCCTTGAAGCAGAATCTTTTACAAAACTCGTCAAATATTCAAAGTGATTTTTTTAATTTTTTAAATTAAAAAAATCATCCCCGAATGTTTCTATTTGGGATCTGTTAAAACAAAACGCACCGTTTAAGTTTGGAATAAAACTATGGAAAAAAAACGCGTTACTGTGAATGTTTCCAACAGGCATATTCATTTGTCAAGAGAACATGTCGATGTTCTTTTTGGGAAAGATTACGTTCTCACAAAACAAAAAACCCTTATGCAGCCCCATCAGTTTGCGGCAAATGAAACTTTGACCGTAATAGGTCCGAGAAGTGAAATCGACGGCGTAAGAATTGTAGCACCTGAAAGAAATCAAACTCAGATTGAAATGACGGTTTCCGACGCGCGCCGTCTCGGAATACCCGTTCCTTTAAGACTTTCCGGCGATTTGAAAGGCTCTGCGCCCGCGGTTTTAAAAGGACCTAAAGGAACCGTCGAACTTAAAGAAGGCGCGATTGTCGCTAAGAGACATATACATCTTTCCGAAACCGACGCGAGTGAAATGAATTTGAAAACAGGCGACATTGTGTCTATAAAAATCAGCGGAGAAAGAGCTTTGACATATGACAACGCAGTGATAAGAGTTGATGAAAAAAACGCCGAGGCGGAATGCCACTTGGATATTGAAGAGGCCAATGCGGCATTAATAAAAAACGGCGATAAAGCGGATATAATAATATGAACAAAATTAAAAAACTGGCGTTTGGGTCGGACCATGCAGCTGCGGAAGTAAGAAATACCGTAAAACAGTATTTACAAAGTATAGGTTATGAAGTCGAGGATTTCGGTTTTGACGGAGAGGGGGTATGCGATTACCCAGATTACGCGGTCCAAGTCGCCGAGGCTGTCCGCGACGGTAAAGCAGATAAAGGAATTCTTATATGCGGGACGGGAATCGGCATGTCAATTGCGGCAAATAAAGTGCTCGGAGTTATTGCCGCGCCTTGCTGGGACGATGATACGGCAAGACTTGCCGCCCAGCATAATAAAGCGGACATTTTATGTTTAGGCTCAAGAACCGCCACGGTAAGCGCGTTATGTTCAAGAATAAAAAATTTTCTTGAAACGGATTTTGAAGAAAGACATTACAATAGAATATCCAAAATTAAAGAAATAGAAGAACAACAGTGCAAGAGGTAAAATGAAAAAGCTTTTTATAAGTTTATTTTTCTTTTTTGCGGCGGTTTGTTCGGTTTGGGCTTCATCCGAAGAGCTTGAAAAGGCTCTGAACCTTTTAAACGCGGGAAAGCCGGACGAAGCGATGAATATAGTAAGCGAGAAACTTAAAACCGAAACGGATTCCGCCGACAACTATATGGCGATGGGTTTGATACAGCTTGAAAAGGGGAATTACGCGTCCGCCAAAGAAAATTTTCAGCAGGCTTTGCGGTTAAACAGGAAAATAGTCGCGGCACACTATATGCTTGCGATGATTTACGAAAAAGAAGATAATATCGAGCAGGCGGTAGATAAGTGGCAGAAGATAGTAAAATATTCCAAAGACGACACTCTTAAATCGCTCGCGAAAAAACACATAAAACAGCTTAAAGGAGAACTTAGTGATTAAAAAGTTTTCCGTATTTGCTGTTTTCATTATTTTTATGTCCTGCGCTTCCAACAGAGCCGTTATAAAACCGGACTATGATTTTGCTTCCGTAAGAACCGTCAGAGTCGGGAATTTTTCATCGGCAGACAACTTCGCCAATTCCGGGGACATGGTTCAAAGCGCTTTTATAAGGCAGCTGCTCGCGCGGGGTTTCATGGTTGTCACGGATCCGAATTCTAACGCGGATGTTGTGATAGAAGGAAGCGTTACGACATTTAGTCCCGATAGAAGATATCTTGTCCGCATGCCTCCCGACGACGGACGGCGCGGCCATTGGCGCGGTGGACACCGCGATATGGTCGAAGTAGGCGGTTCAAATGTTTACGATTTGGGTCCGGCTTTCGGGTTTAACGACGGAAGCAGGGTTATAGCAAGCAATGCCACAGTCGGGGTTTTTGCTTTTATGACCGATATAAGAACAGGGAAAGTCGTCTGGTCGATATCCCAGACTAACGAAGGACTGGATTTGTCTTCCGCTTTAGACGGAGTCGTCAGATTTATGGTCAGGACTATACCCCGCGAAAATGTAACGGCGCGATAGGGGAAATACTTGGCGGTTTATAACAAAAACTGACAGGGAAATAATAATGAAAAGATTTATTTTAAGATACATATTGATATCTTTTACAATGGCCGCGGCTTCGATTTTCGTGTGGGCGGTTTTTGTTTACTTTTGGTTTTACTCGACAGTGCAAAAATCCGTTACGCAGGTCGTCGGAAGAATGCAAAATGAAATTATCGTTTCCGATTCGATTATGTCTAAGAGTTCAAAAGCCAGATTAAATCTTTTTTTCAATGATTTGGAACAAAACAAAGAAGTCGTCGCTTACTCTCTTGTAAATAAAGATAAAAGCATAAACTATGCCGAAGTGTTAAAAAAGAGAGAATATATAGTCGAGTGGCTTAACGTAATTTATCCCATAAAGGCGGGAGATAAGATAACCGGCTGGGTTAAAGTCTGGCCCTCTCCCGAAATAGTCGCGCATTCATTGTTTTCAGAGAAAAATGTTCTAATATTGCTTATATCTTTTTTGTGTTCGATTTTGCTTATTTTTTGTTTTACGGCCGTGTATGTAGTTTTAAAGTTTTTAATACCTTTATCCAAATACGGAAAAGTTATAAAAGATATTTCAAACGGAAAAGAGCTGGATGTCAAAAACGAACATAAAAGCGGATTTTGGAAAAACATGTACGAATCGGCGCAGAAGGTAAATTCAAAAATTAACGACGTAAATATGACCATTCAAATGCTTTTTTCCGCGTCAAAAGCATTGACTTCCCAGATTGACATGAATCATGTATTCGACATTATTATGAACATTATACAGAAGAAAATCCCGAATTCCATGTGCGCGGTGATATTGCCCGCGGATGACGGTTCTTTAAGAGTCGTGGCAAAACGCGGTTATTCGCGAGGTTTTTTAAAAAGCATAAAAACCGAAGAAGGAAATCCGGTTGCGGACGCGTTTATGACTTCGAAAATGACGTTAATAAAGAATATGGGCATGCTTAACGAGAAATTTGTCAAAGATTTTGTTTGCGAAGGCGTTGTAACGCAGGTAAACATACCTCTTATAGGCGAAGACAACTCGTCTTTGGGCGTATTAAACGTCAGCGGAACGACAAACGACATTTTTGACGTTGACGTGTCGGATACTATATATACCGTGGCTAAATATCTTTCCATAGCTTTAAGAAACGCTAAAATATACGACAAAATCCAAGCGTTAAACAAAAAACTTGAAACGGAAGTAAACATAACGTCGAACGAACTTATACAAACAAACGCCAGGCTTATAAGGAAAGTCCGCGACATAAAGGCTTTGTCGGATATTTCGGCTTTTGCTTCGGCAAAATTCGATTTAGGCGAAATAACGTCTTTTGTAATACAAAAGATAATGGAGCTTACCGGAATGGAAACGTCCGCCATTCTCATAGAAGATCCGTTCACAAAGCAGTTTTCATTTTTAAACGGTTCTTTTTCTTTAAAGCCGGAACAGATTTCTTCGATTAAATTTTCGCAGGAAAATTCGGAAATAATAAAAGATATCAAAAGAAATAAAAAAGTTGAGATTTTTTCAAGTACGGTCGCAATTAAAGAGAGGGTTCCCGAATTTGCGGACATTGTTTCAATGTCTTCCGCTGTTTTTGCGCCTATAGAAGACGGCGGCGAAGTTATCGGTATTATAGTATCCATAAATAAATTCGGGTATGAAGTTTCCGACAACGATGTAAATATAATACAACATATAGCTGTTTTGTTCGGCGGCATACTTGAAAAAGTAAAGCTTTATTCCGAACTTGAAAAGAAAGTAAATAAGCTTACTTTTCTCCAGAGGATCGCTTCGGCTATAGCCACTACTCCGGACCTGGGAAAAGTTCTCGAAAAAATTATCGACGTTACAAAAGACGCTTTTAACGCCGATTTGTGCGCCGTGCTTTTGTACGATGAAAAAACGGATACGCTTATCACCCAGCCGGGAGCTTTTTTTACCGGCAGCCGCGAAAAAGTTATGCTTAAAATACCTAAAGACGATAAAAAATCTTTGTCGGCAAAAATTTTTAGAGACGGAATTCCGTATTTAAGCGTGGATGCGACGGCGGATCCCGCTATTAAAAGTTATAGCGCGCAGGAGTGGAAAATAAGGTCAATAATAGTTGTTCCGCTTATAAACGACGGCAAAGTTATAGGAATTTTAAGAGTCGGCAAACATGAACCTAACGTTTACAGCGAAGACGACAAAAATTTAATTATTATGATCGCGCATCAGGCGGCGATACTCATTGCAAACGCGAATCTGTATAATAAGCTTGCTGTATGTGAAGTATAAAAAAGACAGAGAATAGAGAAGAGAGAATAGATACGGCGAAAGTCCGGAAAAATATTGTAGTTTGTTTTTGTCGTTAGCTATTCTCTATACTCTATTATCTATTCTCTGTATTTAAAAGGGAGCAGTAAATGGACACAGGCGACTTAAAAATAATATCTGCAAGCGTTAGAAAAGATATTATTAAAATGCTGGGGCTTGCGGGTTCCGGCCATCCGGGAGGCAGTTTGTCTTCCGTAGAACTTTTGGTTTCTTTGTATTTTAACCACATGAAATTCAATCCTAAAAATCCTTATGATCCGGACAGGGATTATTTTGTTTTATCAAAAGGACATGTTTGTCCGGTATTGTACGCGGTTCTCGCGCAGCTTGAATGCATAACTGCCGATGAGCTTTGTACTTTGAGAAAAGCGGGCAGCAGACTGCAGGGACATCCGGCAAAAGATAAAGAGCTTCCCGGAATAGAAATTGCCACCGGTTCTCTGGGATACGGCTTGTCTATAGGAGCGGGGATAGCTGCCGGTATGAAACAGCTTAATAGAAATAACAGAACTTATGTTTTAATGGGCGACGGAGAACAACAGGAAGGGAGCGTTTGGGAAGCAGCTATGTCGGCGTCGCACTATAAACTTAACAATTTGTGCGCGATAATTGACGATAACGGCTTACAAATTGACGGGCAGACCAAAAACGTTATGAACATTGAGCCTCTTGCCGACAAATATAAATCTTTCGGCTGGCATGTCATTGAAATCGACGGACATAATCTTGACGAAATAGACGCAGCTTACTCCAAAGCAAAAGAAGAAAAAGAAAAGCCTACGGCAATAATAGCAAAAACGATAAAAGGCAAAGGCGTTTCTTTTATGGAAAACCTTGCGGAATGGCACGGTAAAGCCCCTTCCAAGGAACAAGTAGAAAAAGCTTTTGCGGAAATAGACGCTTCGATAAAAAGATAAAGTGAAAAGTGAAGAGTTAAAAGTTAAAAAGCTGTGTTTTTGCTTTGCAAAAACTTAAAGCAAGTTTCGGTAAAACCGAAACACAATATTTTCACTTTATACTTTTAACTTTCCACTTTGTTGTTATAACGGGAGATAATATATGGTAGAAGTTTTTGGTAAAAAAGCAACGAGATTCGGTTTCGGGGAAGCGCTGGTGGAACTCGGCAAAAGAGACCCCAAAATTTTTGTGTTGGGCGCGGACACTGTTTCGTCTGTGGCTATAAACGGTTTTCAGGAAAAATTTCCGGACAGATTCATAAATGTCGGTATTGCGGAAACCAACCTTATAGGAATGGCGGCAGGGCTTTCGGTCGCCGGTTTTATTCCTTTTGCTGCTACTTACGGAGTTTTCGCGTCCGGCAGACCATGGGAACAAATAAGAACTACGGTTTGTTATTCGAATCTTAATGTCAAAATAGGCGGTTCGCATTCCGGACTTATGGTAGGCCCCGACGGCGCTACGCATCAGGCTTTGGAAGAGATAGCAATAATGAGATGTTTGCCGAAAATGAAAGTTATAGTTCCCTGCGATTTGATTGAAACCAGGAAAGCGACTATGGCAAGCGCGTACATAGACGGACCCGTGTATATAAGATACGGCAGGGAAAATGTTCCGATAATTACGAAAGAAGAAGACTTTTTTGAGATAGGAAAAGCCAATATTTTAAGAGACGGAAAAGACGTGGCGATTATGGCTTGCGGAACCATGGTTTACGAGGCATTGTCCGCGGCTGATATGCTAGAAAAAAAAGGCGTAAAAGCAAGAGTCTTGAATATTCATACGGTAAAACCTATCGACGAGAAATCTATAATCGATGCGGCTAAAGAATGCGGCGCTATAGTTACGGCGGAAGAACATCAAATATACGCAGGTTTCGGCTCGGCTGTAGCCGAAGTCGTGGTAAAAAATTCTCCTGTTCCTATGGAATTTGTCGGCGTTAACGATACTTTCGGCGAATCCGGCGAACCGTGTGATTTAATAGTAAAATACGGTTTGAAAGACGTAAATATAGTTCAGGCGGTTGAGAAAGTTCTTAAGAGAAAATGACGGCAATCTATATTGAATGAACAAATTATGATAAAAAGAATTGTCCTTATCGTTTTAGACAGCGCGGGCGTCGGAGAACTTCCCGATGCCGAAAGTTACGGCGATAAAGGAGCAAACACAATAGGTCATATTCTTGACTCTATGCCCGAACATTTTTCTTTGCCCAATCTCAAAAAATTAGGTCTGTATAAAATTTTAAACAGGGGAACAAAGTTCCCTGACGAAGATATTATCGGCTGTTACGGGAAAATTGCCGCGCAATCGCCCGCAAAAGACACAACCGCCGGGCACTGGGAAATAGCGGGAATAATTTTGAACAAGCCTTTTCCCGTTTACCCAAACGGTTTTCCTCATGGGATAATAGAAGAGTTTGAAAGACTTATCGGAACAAAAACAATAGGCAATACCGTTGCTTCCGGGACTGAAATAATAAAAGAACTCGGAGAGCGACACCAAAAAACCGGTTATCCCATAATTTATACGTCTGCGGACTCCGTATTTCAAATCGCGGCGCACGAAGAAACTTTCGGTCTTGAAAAGTTGTACGAAATATGCGAAACCGCAAGAAATATTTTAAAAGGCGACAATGCCGTCGGGCGCGTAATAGCAAGACCTTTTACGGGGACCGCGGGAAATTATACAAGAACCGCAAACAGGAAAGATTATGCCTTGGAACCTCCGGAAATAACGGTTCTTGACGAAATAAAAAATTCGGGCGGAGAAGTTAAGGCCATAGGAAAAATAGAGGATATTTTTAACGGCAAAGGCATAACCGAATCGATACATACAAAAGGAAATTTAAACGGGATAGAAGTTACTTTGTCCGAGATTAAAAAAGGCGCGTATAAAAAAACTTTGCTGTTTACGAATTTAGTGGATTTCGATATGCTTTGGGGGCACAGGCGGGACGTTGTTTCTTATGCTAAAGCGTTGAAAGAATTTGATGATTTTCTGCCTGAAATTTTGAATTCTTTGACTGACGACGATATGCTTATTATAACCGCCGACCACGGATGCGATCCTACTTACAAAATCCATACCGACCACACGAGAGAGTATGTTCCGCTTTTGGTTTACGGGAAAAATTTAAAAAGAAACGCGGATTTGGGAATAAGAAGTTCTATGGCAGACATTGCCGCCAGCATAGTCGATATTTTTGCTCTTCCGGCGATTAAAAACGGAAAGAGTTTTAAAGAACAGTTAATAAATTAACAATTGTCCTTTTCTTGTCATTCTGAACTTGTTTCAGAATCGTGCCGTTAAAAAAAATAACAGCAGACCCTGAAACGAGTTCAGGGTGACAACAATGGGGCTAGGATACTTAGTTAGCAATTAAGGCGCTAAAATGAACATTGTTGAAAAAATTGAAAAAACTAAAGCTTATTTAAAGAAAATTTTGCCCTCGGGTTTTCGTCCGGAAGTCGCCATTATTACAGGGTCCGGGCTCGGAGGCATTCGTAAGAATTTTAAAATTATAAAAACCGTAAAGAATGAAGAAATTCCGTTTTTTGCAGAGGCCACGGTCAGCGGTCATAAAGGCGAACTCATTTTTTGTTCCTATAAAGGAACGGATATAATTATAGTCGACGGGCGCATTCATTATTACGAAGGGCATAGCGCTGACAAAATAATATACCCCTTGAGAGTTTTAAAATTTCTGGGAGTTAAAACGCTTATATCTACCGCGGCGGTAGGCGCGTTAAATAAAAAATATAAACTCGGAGACATTGTTTTCATAAAAGACCATATAAATTTTACGGGAAATAATCCGTTGATAGGCGCTCATTTCGACGAGTTCGGAAAACGTTTCCCCGATATGAGCTGCGCTTACGATGCGGACTTAAGGAAACACGCTTTAAAAATCGCAAAACAAAATAAAATAAGATCTTGCGAAGGCGTCTATTTCTGCTTAAACGGCCCGTCGTACGAGACCCCTGCGGAAGTTGAGGCTTACAGAAAGCTCGGCGGGGACGTTGTAGGAATGTCGGTCGTATATGAAGTTATTGCCGCGGCTCAAATGGGGATAAAAACACTGTGCGTTTCTTATGTTTCAAATATGGCCGCGGGAATAAGTAAGGAAGTTTTAAACCATGACGATGTGCTTGCTTTGGGTAAAAAAAAGGACGCCGGCATATCTTTGATAATAGAACGCGTATTGGAAAGAATAAAATGAGAGCTTACGACATAATATACAAAAAAAGAAACCGCGCGCAGCTTTCAAAACAGGAAATAGAATTTCTTGTTTACAGATACAATAACGGCGAAATTCCGGACTATCAGATGTCGGCTTTTTTAATGGCCGTGTGTTTTGCCGGAATGACGGACGAAGAAATATTTAACCTTACCTGCGCTATGGCAAATTCCGGGGATATTCTGGACTTGTCGCGTTTTGACGCTCCGACGGCGGATAAACATTCCACGGGAGGCGTGGGCGACGGGACTTCTCTGATTGTTGCTCCGGTTGTCGCGTCCGCGGGAATTTATGTGCCTATGATGGTCGGCAGAGGACTTGGCCATACCGGAGGAACTTTGGATAAACTCGAATCCATACCGGGTTTTAGGACTTCCGCCGATAAAGAGGAGTTTTTGGGATTTCTTAAATACGCGGGAGCCGCGCTTACCGGGCAGACAAATGAAATAGCTCCGGTTGATAAAAAAATGTACGCTTTGCGCGACGCTACTGCTACCGTTGAATCCATACCTTTAATATGTTCAAGCATTATGTCTAAAAAAATAGCGGAAGGCGCTCAGACTTTAGTTCTGGACGTTAAAACGGGAGCCGGCGCTTTTATGAAGAGTCAAAAGGACGCTTTGGAACTTGCCGAAAAAATGATTGCCGCAGGTAAAAAGTTCGGACGTAACGTTTCGGCGTTTATTACGGATATGGACACGCCGTTGGGAAACTGCGCCGGAAATTCTTTGGAAATCGCTCAAGCCGTTGAAATATTGAAAGGAAACTTAAGAAACGACTTATCGGAGCTTTCATTAGAACTTTCCGCGGCGATGATTTTTAACTCTAAAACAACCGCTTCTTTAGATCAGTCCAGAGATATTGCAGAAAAACAGATATCAAACGGAAAGGCTTTGGAAAAGTTCAGGCAGATTGTCAAAATGCAGGGCGGAAATCCCGAAGTTTTGGATAATCCGGATAAAATTCTTCCCAAAGCGAAAAATTCAGTAAAAATTAAATCCGCAAAAACCGGATATGTTTCTTATATGAAAACGAGAGATATCGGCATCGCCGTTATGATGACGGGCGCGGGCAGAGAGAAAAAGGAAGATAAAATAGATTACGGCGCGGGAGCGGTTTTTTATAAGAAAACCGGTGATTACGTTAAAGAAGGGGAAATTGTTTCCGAGCTTTTATATAATGACGCTTCTTTAATCGAAGAAGCTTCGTCTATTATGCGCGATTCGTATATAATATCCGAAGAGAAAACAGAACGTCCTAAATTGATAAAGGAAATATTAAACTAATGACTTTTGAAAAAGAAAAAATCTGGAAACTGCCTAAAGATAACGCGGTGAAAATTTCTGAAATTTCTAAAAGTTTATCGTTAAACCCGAAAATAATTTCGGCGCTTATAAACAGAAATATAGACACCGCGGAGAAAGCGGCGGATTTTTTATACGGCGGCATAGAATCTTTGCATAATCCTTTTTTATTCGCGGATATGCAGAAAGCCGTAGAGAGAATAAGAAAAGCCGTAGATTTACGCGAGCAGATTCTCGTTTACGGAGACAGGGATGTCGACGGAGTTACGGCGGTAAACGTTATAGTAAACATAATAAGGCTTTCCGGAGGAAACGTCCACTGGTATGTTCCGGCGGACGAAGGATACGGCATACACAAAGATATTCTCACAAAATACGCCGCTGAAAACGTTAAACTTTTGATAACCGTTGACTGCGGAATTTCAGCAGCGGTTGAGATAGAATACGCTAAAAATCTGGGAATGGACGTTATAGTCACCGATCATCACGAGCCGCCTTACGAAGGTATTCCCGCGGCCTATGCCGTTATAAATCCTAAAATTTACGACTATAAATATCCTTTTAAAGATCTTGCGGGCTGTTCCGTCGCTTTGAAAACCGCGCAGGGGTTAATGCTTACTTTCACGCGCAGTTATAATAAAGACATTTTAGTATGTTTTGCGGTAAAATCCGGAGATGATTTTTCGGGCGTATATTTGTGCGTTAAAAATGATTTGGAAATACAAAGAATCGCTTTTAATTCGGTTTCCGAAATAAAACAGATTGTAAAAAGTTCGTTCAGGATATATACGAACAGTTCCGCCATAAAAGATTTTTTTGTTAAAAGCGACGCTTTGCTTAAAGATAAAATAGAAGTTGTCCTTGCATACGGCAATGCCCTTTCGGACGGCGAAATAAAAGACGTAAACGCTCTTTTTCAGGCTTACAAAATAAATAAAGTTAAAAATGACGGACAGCTAAAAGATTTTTTCGATAATAATCTGGATTTGTGCGCTCTCGGAACAATTGCCGATTCAATGCCTTTAGTCGATGAAAACAGGATTATAGTAAAAGAAGGCATAAAACTTATAATTTCCAATCCCAATGCCAAGCCGGGGCTCGGACTTATTATTGACGATGCGATTAATTTAAAAAATATCAACAGCATTACGGCGCGCGTTATATCTTGGAACATAACGCCGGTTTTAAATTCTTCGGGACGTATGGGGCGCGGAACGCTTTCAGCGCAGCTTCTTATGACAAACGACGCTTTTCAGGCTAAAAATCTTTACGCCGATATAATAAAGCTTAACGCGGACAGGCGCTGGCTTCAGTATGAAAATATCGAACAGTTTAAAGTTCTTTTGAAAGAGCAGTGCGATTTGGAAAAAGATAAAGTTTTTGTAGTTAACGCTTCAAACCTTGAGCACGGCGTTACGGGGATAGTCGCTTCGCAGATGGTAAAAGCTTATTTTAAACCTGTTTTTCTGCTTATAACCGACGGAAACGAAGCAACCGGCGCGGCGCGTTCGGTAGAAGGTTTTGACATAATAGCGGCTCTTGAGAGCGTAAAAGACATACTTGTTAAATACGGCGGGCACAGCCAGGCGGCAGGTTTTACCATTGAACATTCTAAAATAAACGAGTTTAAAAAAAGAATATCGGATTATGCCGAAAAAAATTATACTCCTTCGGATTCCGGCGAAAGCATAGTGATAGACGGCGAGCTTAAAATTTCGGATATAAACGCCGATTTTTGCAGGCAGATTGATATTATGGAACCTTTTGGTATGGCTAATCCTCGTCCTGTGTTTTGCATGAAAGGGATAAATGTTACCGAGATGTCCGTTTTCGGAAACAGAGGCGAGCACTTGAAATTCAAAATTTCGCAGAAAGGAAGCAGGAATGTTCAGGCTGTTTTTTGGAACGGCGAGCATTTTTCCGATATGCTTCGCTCCGAAGATCTGCTTGATATTGCGTTTCAGCTCGAGCTTGCCGGCAAAAATGAAAAAGAGTTTGTCCAGTTGAATATTGTTGATGTGAAACCGTCGTATTAAGACAGGTAGGAAGTAGAAGGTAGGAAGTAGGAAGTAATGTGCGGCGAAGCCGCATTCAATAACTTCTCCATCCTCCTTTCTCCTTTCTCCCTGTCGTTAAAAAGGGGAGGCAGAAATGTCTGAGAAAGAAAATGTAACAATAGCGTTTATCGGCGGGAGCGGATTGTATGAAATTGACGGTATTGAAAACGTTTCTCAAAAAGAAATAGATACTCCTTTCGGTAAACCTTCCGATAAAATTACCATAGGAAGCGTTGACGGCGTAAAGTGCGCTTTTTTACCGAGGCACGGTAAAGGACATGTTCTTTTACCTTCCGAAATCAACCAGAGGGCAAATATGTACGCTCTTAAATCCCTTGGCGTAGAGCAGATTGTCGCTTTCACGGCATGCGGTTCTTTGAAAGAAAAAATAAAGCCTAAAGATTTTGTTATGCCCGACCAGATTTACGACAGAACAAAAAACAGACCGAATACTTTTTTCGGAAACGGCATTGCGGCTCACGTCGGCATGGCGAACCCTTTTTGCAACGAGATAAGAGACATTGTACACCAGTCGGTTTATGAACTGGGCATAGAACACCATTTTGGCGGGACATACGTTTGCATAGAGGGACCGCAGTTTTCAACCAAAGCTGAATCCGAAGTCAACAGACATCAGGGTTTTTCAGTAGTGGGTATGACGGCCGTTCCCGAGGCAAAACTTGCCAGAGAAGCCGAAATGTGTTACGCGAATGTTTCTCTGGTTACGGATTTTGACGTCTGGAAAGACGGCGAAGAAGTCACGAACGACGCAGTTGTGGCGACTATGGCCGCGAATATTTCAAACGCTAAAAGAACGGTGAGAGATTTGGTTGTAAAACTTTCAAAAAGAGAATGCAAATGCTCGTGCCGCGACGCTTTAAAAACCGCTATTATGACTGCTCCGGAAAAACTTTTAATCAGCCCGAAATATAAAGATTTAGCTTTATTTCTTGACAAATATTACAACAAATAATAATTAACAATTTACAATTAATAAATAACAATTAAATACCGACAAAACGATTATAAATCCGTTAAAATTGTAAATTGTTAATTGGTTTTTCATGGGAACAAAATATGAAAGAAACTAAATATAAAGAGCTTATGGAAGCGGCGCGGGAAGCGGCGGATAATTTTTATGCGCCGTATTCCGGTTTTGCCGTAGGAAGCGCGGTTTTAAGTTCAAGCGGTAAAATATATATAGGCGCGAACGTTGAAAATGCGTCTTACGGGCTTACGAACTGCGCCGAGCGTTCGGCTTTGTTTAACGCTTTTTCGCACGGAGAAAGGAAAATAGAAGCCGTTGCGGTATGGACTAAAAAGTCCGAGACTTTTCCGTGCGGCGCGTGCAGGCAGGTAATTTTAGAGCTTGCTCCTCATGCCGATATAATAGTAAACGGCAGGGAAGACGGAATTATTATTTTAAGCGTTTCCGATTTGCTTCCTTTTGCTTTTGATAAACAAAACCTTAAATAGGAAGCTTGGGCGTATACTTTTTTTGTCATACCGTTGAAAAACGGTATCCACGTTTGTTGTTAAAATGATATTTAGCTAACTTAGATTCCGTGTCAAGCACGGAATAACAACAATAAACCAATGAAAAACAAAATAATTGCCTTACTTTTCATTTTCTTCATTTTTACTGTTTCCGTCTTTGCTTCGGATAAAACTCTTTACAGCGTTTCCGGAGACAACCAGACGGGGATAAGAGGTTATCCTTTAAGAAACGAATTTGTCGTGCGCGTTATAAACGGCGACGGTTCGCCGGGCGCGGGAATTGCCGTCAGATTTTCTATCATACGTTCGGTAAACGAAGAATTCAGAAGAAACATAAGTTATGTCGTTCCCGAGGTAACTCTTACCGATGAAGACGGATACGCAAGAGCAAAACTCATTTTGGGAAGAAACGCTCCAAATGAAATACATGTCGTTGCTTTTTCCGAACATATTCCCGGAAACGTAATTTTTCAAACCTTGGCGTTTCATAAAAATTGGTTCTTTTTGATGCTTATGAACCTTGCCGGCGGTCTTGCGCTTCTGCTTTTCGGAATGTCTTTTATCAACGAAGCTTTGCAAAGAGCCGCAGGTCAAAGATTCAGGGATATTCTCATATCCGTTACTTCCTCAAGATTCAAAGGCGTGCTTTCGGGTTTTTTTCTTACCTGTTTAAACCAGTCGAGTTCAGCTACAATGCTGCTTGCAATCGCTCTTGTAAGCGGGGGAGTGCTTTCGTTTTTTCAGTCCATGTCGATATCTTTGGGCGCTTCGATAGGCTCTACTATTACCGCGCAGCTTGTGGCTTTCAGGCTTGTGAATTACGCGCTTCTTATAACCGCCGCAGGGTATGTCATATCTTTTGTTTCCGGAGGAAAAAGAATAGCGAAGATCGGCGACGCGATATTCGGTTTCGGCGTTTTGTTTTTAGGAATGAAATTAATGTCCGACGCGATGATTCCTCTTACTCTTAACCCTGTTTTTCTGGATTTTATAATAGGAATAAAATCGCCTGCTTTTGCGATAACCGCGGGTATTTTAGTAACTTTAATAATACAGTCCAGCGGTGCGTTTGTCGGTATAATTATAGCCTTAGCAGCTTCGGGCATTTTGACTTTAGAGCAGGCTGTTTGCCTGGCTTTGGGTTCGCAGATAGGCACGTGTATTACGGTGGTTATCGGTTCGTTAAAAATGCCCAGGAACGCAAAAAGAACGATGATTTGGCAGATAGTCCAGCAGACTATAGCCGTTATTTTGATTTTTCCTTTTTTGCAGATGGTTTCTTATAACGGAGAGGGCGTTTGGTTTATATTTGTAAAATGGTTCACTAAAGCTTTGTTTTTTACCCAGGATATAGGAAGGCAAATCGCGATGTCTCACACTTTAGCTGCGGTTTTAAATATGATTATTTTGCTTCCTCTGCTGAAATATATTCAAAAAGCCGTTTTCTTATTTTATCCTTTCAAAAACAGCGAGATAAGTTTCGGCACGGTTTATATAGACATAAAAAATCCGGAAACCAACATCGATAAAGCGCTCGAGCTTTCCAAGCTTGAAATTCAAAGGCTCGGGGGGTTTGTTTCGGATATGCTGAACAATTCCATTAAGGCTTTAAAAACCAGAAATATAGACATTCCGGAAAGCATTTCCAATAAAGGGCTCAAAACCGACGTTCTTTATAAAGAAATAGTGCCGTATATTGCCAAAATTGGGCAGAATAAACTCAGCGGGGAACAGTCTGAAAAAGAAATCAGCCTTCTTTACGTTTTGTCGAATCTTGATGAAATTTCAGACATTATCGACAGGAATCTGATGCATACCGCAAGGAAAAAAATAAGAGGTTTTTCGCGTTTTTCGCAGGAAGGTCTGGAAGATATTCAAAAGATTCACGGAGTAGTCTGCGAAAACATGTCAAAGGCTTTAAACGCTTTTTCCGCCGAAGATAAAGTTCTTGCCTCTGAGGTCGCCGCCGCAAAAGCTTCAGTCAGAGCTTTGGCTTTGCAATTGAGGCAAAAACATATAGCGCGCCTTCACGCCAATTTGCAGGAATCCATTGAAACTTCCGGCCTTCACATGGATATTTTAGACCAATATACCAGAATCAACTCAATGATTTGCGACATAGGCGCGATAATATTAAGAGAAGCGTGATTTTTTTGTAAAATTTTCGTCATTTCCTTGAAAATATGATTCAAAAAGAGTAACATATTTTAAAGTTGTAAAGTCTAATGATATATGGAAATCCGTATGAAAAGGGTTTTGTTATCATTATTATTATTTACAAGCATTTCTACGTTTTTATTCGCGGAAAACGTAAGAAAGGTAACTTCCGTGCACTATTATGAAGGTGATCCTAAAAGAGAGATGACTTTTTATAACTCGGACGGAGAAGAAGTGGCAAAAGAGTTTTACAATATAGACGGAAGAGTTATGGGAGTTAAGGGAGATATTCCGGAAGGCGATATATTTGAATATTATGAAAACGGCAATATTAAAAGCAACGCGCGTTATAATTCCAATCTCCTTTACAATGAGACCGAATATTATGAAAGCGGAGTAAAAAAGTCTAGTATCAAAAACGAATGGTCGGGAATAAAACTGCAAAAAACCGTAAATGTTATGTACTATCCCGACGGCAATAAACAACAGGAAATAGAGATGGACGGCGACGGGAGCGGGATAAGCAAACTCTATTACGATACGGGCGAGCTTTTTGAAACCGCAGAATTAAAAGACGTCTGCAGGGACGGAAAAGTAACAAGATATTATAAAAGCGGCAAAAAACAGTTGTCGGGTTTTATGAAAGACGATATGCTTAACGGTTTGGCCGAAGAATATGACATTAAAGGAAAATTAATAAGGAAAGTAGAATATATAGACGATAAAATACGCTAAAGGGAGTTTGGCATGAAAAAAATATCAGCCGTGATTTTATTTATGTTATTTTGTGCGGGATTTTCTTACGCGCAGCATTACATATATTTAAAAAACGGGCAGGAAATTAAAGGTAAAATCGTATCGGAAACAGACAGTACTGTTACAGTGCTTGTCGAAGGGAAGAATGAAAAAAAAGTATTTAAATTTAATGACATTTTAGACATAACAAAGACGCGTAAATCGGACGTTGATATTATTAAGCAGGCTGAAAGCGCTGAAGCTGCCAGAATTCAGTTTACAAGTCTTAATAAATCGGAACTTGACGGATCGGATATATACGTTCAGGATAATAGATCCGGCGTTATAGTATATAACATTAAAGACAGCGTAACCGGAAAAGATTTTCACGGAACGGACGGCAAAGATGAGTTTGACGCCGCGGCATATCTGTTAAGCGGCGGACAAGGAAATACGGATGTAAAACCCGCGGTTGACAATAAACCCAAGGCAGAAAAGAAACCTAAAATTAAGCCCGCTAAAAATGACGAGTTTGACGCCGCGGCATATCTGTTAAGCGGCGGACAAGGAAATACAGATGTAAAACCCGCGGTTGACAATAAACCTAAGGCAGAAAAGAAACCTAAAATTGAGCCCGCTAAAACCGTGCAAAATGACGATGATTTTGACGCGGCCGCGTATTTGCTTGAGCCCGGTTCTGATTCCGCAAGCAGCACTCAATCCGAAAATAAAAAAGAAGAGACAATTAAAGAAGATGATTATGATTCTACAAAATATTTGCTTGGCGGCGTTTCTGCCGTAAAAAGCGACTCTAAAAAAGCAGCGGATAAAAGAGATACCGGAGAATCTCAAAAACCGTCTGCGGAAACCGTCTTAGCAGTGGGTTTTGATTTAAAAGGGTCTCATATAGTTTCGGGTACAAGCAAAGATTCCGATTACGGAATAAGCTTTTTACTTGAAAGATACGGTTATTTTTGTAATTTTGCCGCGGCCGGTGTAGGAATAGGTTATGAGCATCAAAGAGGACTTGATAAAATATCAGGGAGAGTCGGTTTCATTCCGTTATATGCGGCTTTAAAAGCCAGAATAGCGGATCTCGATTCGTTTAATTTTTATGCGGTTGTCCATTTAGGGTATAATTTTATGGTTGCAAATTCATCGTATTTGGGTCAGGCGGATTCTAAAGGCGGTTTATATTATGCCGGAGGCGCCGGAGCGGTTTATGAAAGGTTTGTTTTTCAGATTTTGTATTCCGTAAATAACGGCGGATTGACATATTCTAATTCATCCCCGAATATAGACGTGACCTTTTCCAAAGTAGGATTTTATATAGGCTATATGTTTTAAACTTCCGCTTTATATCAGTGGACTAATTCTACTTCAATGCTTTCATCCGGTTCTTCGCTGACTACTCCCGGTTTCCAGTCAACGGGTTTGTAATTAATTCTGAAATCGTCTATTCCGTGATTCTTTAATTTGTCGGTAAGCGCCGCTGCTCTTTGTTTACTGAGATCTATACAATATGAAGGAGTTCCGTCGTTCTCGTTATAGCATGCGACATTCATTGTAACTTCGGTATTGTTTTTAAGATAAGTTGCTATCTTTTTTATCGGCTCTTCGGAAGATTTTGAAATTTTATCGGAATCTTTTTCGAACTTAATGTCTTTTATTACTATTTTGCCGTCTTTATTTATTGTCCCCTTTATTATATCCGTATCGCGGGTTGAATGGATTTTATTTTTCGCGCAGCTTCCGGCAAATAAGACAAATGCAAACAAACATGAAAGCAGTATAATTTTGTTCATAGTAGGCTCCTTTGTTTAATAATATAAAAACTTTTTGAAATATTCAATAATGCAATGCCGTTTAATATCGGAGGAACAAATGAGAAAAGTATTGTTTGCGTCGGTTTTAGCTTTATTTTGTTTTTGCGTTTCGGGTTTTTCCCAGGATTCGAATGAAGTTTCATCGGAAGGTTTTAAAATCTATAAAATCGGTTCAATAGATTTTATAGCGTTTAAAGATTTGGACACAAATATGGGGAAAAGCATATTGCTCAAGCCGGATTCCGAAATAGTAAAAAAACTTATGCCGGATGATCAAAATCCGTCTTCAATCAATGCTTTTGTAGTTAAGACCGGCTCAAAAATTGTTCTGATAGACACAGGAGTCGGCGCAGGCGGCAATTTAATTAAAAATCTGGCCGCAGCCGGCATTTCTCCCGAACAAGTGGATATTGTTCTTATAACGCATATGCACGGCGACCATGTCGGCGGACTTATAAAATCGGGTAATCAAAAAGCTTTTCCGTCCGCGACTGTTTATGTCGCGAAACCTGAAATTGATTATTGGACGGCTAATATTTCTTCAAATATAAAAAATTCAGATCTTGCCAGAGCCGTCAAAGCGGTTTACGGCGATAAATTCAAAACTTTTACATGGGAGGATGGCGGGGATATTATTGCGGGAATAAAAACCGTTAAAGCGCAAGGGCATACTCCAGGCCATACGGCGTTTGAAATATCTTCAGACGGAGAAAAACTTATAGTGATAGGCGATTTGATACACAGTTTGAATGTGCAGATGGCCGATCCCAGGCTTGCCGTAACTTTTGACGTTGATCCTATCCAGGCTGTTGATACAAGAAAACGCATATTGAAAGACGCGGCAAGAGCTACAACCAGAATAGCCGGAATGCATATCCCTTTTCCGGGCGTCGGCACGGTTACTGAAAAAGACGACGGCGGATATTTTTTTAACCCTACGTTAAAGTAGAGGAATTAAAAATCTTGTTGTCATTAGAATACAATTGAAGTATAAAGGAGATGTTATGGAAACAACACCGGAAAAAGAAACAGAAGAATCATCTGTCGCGCCAAAATCTTTTAAGACACGTCTTATAATAATTTCGTGTTCCATAGCAGTTATACTTTTTGCAGCCGCGCTTTTTTATAATTTTAAAAAAGAGCCAGTATCTCCAGACGGGGCTCCGAGGCAAACTTATTCCTTTAACGCTGTAATTAACGCGCCGCCTGTTTCAAGGGTATCTGTGGATAAAGACGGTAATACATCTGTTGAAAAGCCCGGTAATGTGACGATCCAGTTTAAAACTTCGAATTATGGAGCTCCCTCTCCGATAAATAAAGAATATGCTGCTGATCAGAATAAACTGGACGCCCTTATTACCATTACGCCTGAACTGAGAGGTAAATGGAGCGTTCGCGAGTTTGGCGGTTACAGTACCACTTTAGATTTTACCCCTGAGAAAGAATGGACGGCCGCGCAAAAATATAAAATAAAACTGGATAAAGCGCTATTTAATTCAAATATAGAAATAGATAAACTTGACTTTGAATTTACAACCGCGCGTAATGATATTTTTATAGAAAACCTTGCGGTTTTCCCGTCACAACAAAAACGTCAGTTGGCGCTTAATGCGATCGTGCAATTTAACTATCCCGTTGACCGTGAGGCAGCAAAAAACGGCGTTAACCTTACAGTAGATAAAAAAACCGTTTCCCCGAAGATCAGTTTTGACCAGTACAACAGAGTAATGTTCCTGAATTATGAGCCTGTCGCGCTTAAGTCGAAACCGCAGAATGTTGATCTTAGTATAAAGTTTGATTCCATGAGCGCTCAAAGATCTATGCAGATAGATTCTTCCGACAATTTTTTTAATATAAAAAGAGTTGAGATCATACCTCCGTCTAAAATAGGCGCAAACTACAGCTTAAGCGTTGAGTCCACTGACATTCTTAACCCGGAAACTCTTTTAAGCAATAATAAAATTAAAGCATGGGCTTTGCCATACGAAAACGGCAAGAACTGGCAAAATGTAAACATGGAAGATATGCGCGCTGCGCTTAAAGACGCCAAGGCGCTTAACCTTGAAGCAGTGCCCGGAAATACTGTCAATCCTTTCTTTAAAATAACTAACGATATAAACAGCACTGCCCGCGCGTATTATGTATATGTTTTGTTCAATCAGGGTATGGAGTCTGAAGGCGGTTTTTCAACCGATGAGAAAAAAGAATTTGTGGTGCCTATGGGAATACTGCCCAAAAGGCTGCAGATACTCGGCTCAGGCTCTATAATACCTTTAAGTTCTGAGCATATACTTAATTTTGTTTCGCAGGGGTTAAGTTCTGTTGACATAAAAGTATCCAGAATTTTGCCCGGAAGAGTTAATCATCTTGTGTCACAGACCAGCGGAGATATCAGCAATCCGTATTTCGGCTCGAAAAGCAGATATTATGACTATGATGATGAGGAATACTACGACAATTTTACCACAAGCCAGTTTAATGAAAGCGACATAGCGAGTATTTTCAGCAAAAAGATCTCTCTTACCGATACGGGTATTAAGCCTAACTTTTTTACGCTTGATCTAAAAGAATATTTTAAACGCGGCGATTTAGGCATATTTTTGGTAGACGCAACTTCTTCAGGCGGCGTAAGCCAAAAAAGATTAATTACCATCACAGACATCGGGCTGATATATAAAAAGGAAGCGGACGGAAAACTTAAACTGTTTGCACTTTCCATAGTTGACCAGCTGCCTCTTTACGGCGCCAAAGTCGAGCTTATATCGCGCAACGGCACGGTGCTTAAAACCGAGTATACGGGCAGCGACGGTATTGCGGTCTTTGAAGTGCCTTCGTATTTAGGCGCTGAAAGAAAACCTGTCGCGTTTGTGGTAAGTAAAGGCTCGGACTACGCGTTCATGCCCGTTGATAGAAGCGAGAGAGAGGTAAGTTTCTCGCGTTTTGACACAGCCGGAGCGGGCTACTTCCAAAATAGCAGCCTTGACGCTTTTATTTTTACCGACCGCGGCATATACCGCCCCGGCGATCCTGTTAATTTCGCAATTATCTCAAAGAACCGGAACTGGACGTCCACAGCCGGTCTGCCTATAAAAGTCAGGGTAACGGACGCGCGCGACAAGAACGTGTTCGAAAAAACGGTTTCTTTAACTGCGGAAGGATTTAAAGATTTCAGCTTACAAACAACAGCTTCTTCGCCCACCGGCGAATACAAAATCAGCGTTTACGACGAAGGCGGCCAGTATATTTCAGGCGAAACGTTTAAGGTGGAAGAGTTTAAAGAAGATAAAATTAAAATAAACACAAGCATAGAAGGCGCTTCAAGAAAAGGCTGGCAGCCGGTTACGGGCCTTACCGGGAAAGTAACGGTTAAGAACCTGTTCGGTACGCCTGCTGTCGGGAATACGGTAAATATGAAAATGCAGCTGCGCCCGGCAAAGTTTAAGTTCGCGCAGTATAAAGATTATTCGTTCTCCGACGTTATACGCAGTAAAGCGAACCTACGTTTTGAAGAGGTGACGTTTGGCGATGCGACTACCTCGGAAGACGGTTCGGTCACAACGGAATTAGACTTAAGCAGCTTTGAAAAGGGTACCTACAGCCTTAGTTTCTGGGCGGAAGCTTTTGAACAGGAAAGCGGGCACAGCGTTACGGCGATGTCTACAAGGCTTGTTTCACCCAACAAATATATTGTGGGATATCAAACGGAGGCGGACTTAAGCTATATTCCGCATAATTCCAAAAAAACCGTAAACTTCATAGCCATAGACCCTGACCTTAACAAAATAGAACCCGGTCCGTTCAAAATAAGAATTCTTAACCAGCAGTATGTGTCGGTGCCTGTAAGGAACAGAAATTCTTTCCGTTATCAGTCCGTATTGAGCGAGTCCCTTTTCAGCGTTGAAAATTTTAATATTAAAAAAGACGGTTCCGTTTTTACCATACCCACTAAAAATCCCGGACAGTACGCGCTTGAGATGGTAAATAAAGAAGATGAAGTCGTTATGCGTCTTGAATTTTTCGTTTCGGGGAACGCTAATGTGGCCTACGACCTTGAGCGCAACGTTGAGCTTAGGCTTAATCTTGAAAAAGACACCATTGAACAGGGCGGCATATTGAAACTTAACATAACCGCGCCTTTTACCGGCACCGGGCTTATAACTATAGAAAAAGATAAAGTGTATGCGTACAAATGGTTTAAAACAACAACTAACAGTTCCGAGCAAAGTATAAAAGTGCCGGAAGAACTTACCGGCGGCGCGTATGTCAATGTTTCGTTCTTAAGAAGCATGTATTCCAAAGAACTTCTCGCAAGCCCTCTCAGTTACGCAGTGGCTCACTTTAATATAAAGCCTGTGAAACATATGTCAGCCATCACTCTTGGAACCCCGGAACTTGTCAAGCCCGGCGACAGGATTGATATTTCTTACAAAACGTCAGTGCCGTCAAAAATTATAATCTACGGCGTTAACGAAGGTATTTTGCAGGTGGCAAAATATAAACTGCCCAGCCCCATAGCCCATTTTTTCAGAAAAAGCGCCTTAGGCGTAATAACATACCAGATGTGGGACCTCATTATGCCCGATAACAGACTTATAAAAGAAGTTTACGGAATAGGCGGCGACTACGAAGCCGCCAACGCTCTTTTGGAAGCCGGCTTAAATCCGTTTGCAAGAAAAACGGAAAAACCCGTGGTCTTTTGGTCAGGTATTTTGGAGGCTTCGCAGAACGCGAGCGTTTACTCTTATGACGTGCCTGATTATTTTAACGGGCAAATCCGTATTATGGCGGTCGCCGCGTCGCAAAGTACGGTTTCAAGCGCGGACAAAGAAGTATTGGTGCGAGCGCCTTTAATACTGTCCGCGGGAGGACCTGTAGCCGCCGCGCCCGGAGACACGTTTAACATAGGTTTAAGGGTATCAAATAATAAAGAGGGTACTAAAGACGGCAAAGTCACCGTTAATATAAACGTATCCGACAATCTCTCGGTAATAGGCGCAAAAAAGCAAACCGTGAACGTGCCTTACGGCCAGGAAAAAACCGTTTATTTTAAAGTGCAGTCCGGAAATACGCTTGGCAACGCGACAATATCTTTTGACGCCGAGCTTGCAAATCCTAAAGAAACCGCTTCCCGTAAGATCACTCTAAGCGTGCGTCCTGCAAGCGCGATGCGTGTGACGATAAATAACGGTACAATAAAAGGCAGTAAAAAAGTAAAAGATTTTGACTCAAGAGAACTCTACGACCAGTTTTCAAAAAATACAATTGCTCTCTCAGCCAACCCGCTTGTGGTTGCCGGGGGGCTTGGAGCATTCCTTGAAAAATTCCCGCACGGCTGCACGGAACAGATCACAAGCCAGATATTTCCGACTATAGTTTTCTATAAAGCCTCGGGTAACGAAGGCGGCGCAAAAGAAGCTCTTACGCGCGTGATCGAAAAGCTTAAAGTCAGACAGCTGTCAAACGGCGGGTTTTCATTATGGGACGGCGGAAGTTATGTCAGCGAATATCCTTCTTTATACGCTTTCCACATGCTTACTGAAGCAGCTGAAATGGGCTACAATGTTCCCAAAGACATAAAGGACAGAGCTTTGTCATGGGCCAAAGAATATGCAGAACGTAATTCTTTCAACGGAAATGACATAAGCAACACAGCTTACGCGCATTACCTTATAGCCAAAAACGGCGTTGTTATGACTAACGCTCTTATGAACTTTGAAGAGTGGCTAAACAAAAATGACCCCAGATGGAAAGAAAGCGTTACCGGAGTTTACGTTGCCGCGGCTTACAAACTTCTTAAAAATGACGCAAAGGCTTTAAGCATAATAAAAGAGTACAAAGCCGAAGCTTCCGCTTACAGATATTATTATGATTATGACTCCAGCTTCTCAAGGAACGCCAAGTATATTTATATTATAGGCCTCTACTTTCCGGAACTTATGAAAGAACAAAAAGCTTCTGAAATAATAAAGAGCCTTCTGAGTGACATTAATGCCAAGCGTTATAATACGATGACTTCGGCGGCAGGGATGCTGGCTCTTTACTCTTATTCAAAAATAAACAACGTTAAAGACAGCGATATTGAAGTAAGCGCGAACGGACAAAAGTTAACCTTTGCCAAAAACAGCCTTGGAATGCTTGAGGCCTCGTTCGGACACGGCGTTAAAGAGTTTGACATTAAAGTAAAGGACAGTTCCGCAAATATCTATTATGTCATTACGCAGCAGGGCTTTGACAAAGGCGAAGTAAAACCGGCGGCAAACGGTATGCGTATAGCGCGTACTTATTACATATCGGGCAATGAGATGGACAGAGCGTTGGACAGAGTGCGTACTAAAGGCATATTGGGAGACGAGATGGACGTTACCATAGAAACGCGTTCTTTAGACAGAACAATAACCAACGTGGCTATTACGGATATTCTGCCCGGCGGTTTTACCGTAGTGCCCGGTTCAATAAATTCCTCCGGAGGCGTTACGCTTGATTACTTTGACATAAGGGAAGACAGGCTTCTGTTATACGGCACCGTGAATTCTTATGACGGAAAATTTAGTTATAAAGTTAAATTTACCTCTGAGGGGACATTCAAAGTACCTGCCGTAACCGCCGCGCCGTTATATGATACGTCGATAAGCGCGGCCGGCGCGGAATCTACTTTCGTGATAGAAAGCAGAAATTAGAGCCTGCGTAATATATGTTAACAGGCTCTAAAATGTTCAAACCTTCAGGCAAAAAATATTTAAGGCTCGCCGCCATACTTTTGGCGGTGTGCCTTATTTTTGTTGCGGTTCGTATTTGGCCGAGAGAGAGTCTGCTTCATAAATATTCTTTTTCAAGATCTTTCTTTTCAAGCAGCGGCGAGCTGTTGCGCTTTAACGTTTCGCACGATGACAAGTACAGAACGTTTATCGCGCTTAAAGAAATACCGCGGAATTTTCAAGAGGCGGTTTTGCTTTACGAAGACAGATATTTTTATTATCACCCGGGTGTAAATCCCGTCTCGCTTATTAAAGGCTTTAACGAAACATTCATAAAAAAAAGCCGCCGTCAGGGTGCGTCTACGATCACAATGCAGACGGCGCGGATTATTTATAATTTAAACACCAAAACTTTAACCGGCAAACTTAAACAGATTTTTTTAAGCCTGTGGCTTGAAATGCGCTACTCTAAGAAAGATATTTTAGAAGCCTATCTAAACCTCGCGCCTTACGGCTACAATATAGAAGGCGCGCCTGCGGCCGCGCTTACTTATTTTAAAAAACGCATAGCCGATATAAATCTTATACAGTCTTTAACGCTGGCTGTGATACCGCAAAATCCCAATCAAAGGCGCCCTGACACGCAAGACGGTTACGAAAATATGAAAGGTCCGCGCGACGCGCTTTATAAAGAGTGGATAAAAAAACACCCCGAAGATAAAGACAAAGAACATTTTATAACCATGCCGCTTGAAGTGTATGGTCCTGGGCACAGGCCGTTTTACGCGCCGCACCTTGTAAATTATCTTGATTTCAGAAGCAACACAAGCGAAGTGTTTTCTTCTATAGACCTGCCGCTGCAAAAACTTTATGAAGAGAAAATAACCAAATATTTAAACCATAACGCCTCAAAAGGCATAAATAACGCTTCTGTCGTGCTGCTTGATACAAGAACTATGCAGGCGCGCGTTTTAGTGGGATCTGCCGATTTTAATAATGATGCTATTTCAGGGCAGATCAACGGCGTTACGTCTAAAAGAATGGCAGGTTCCGTGCTTAAAAGTTTTATCTATGCCATAGCTCTTGATAAAGGGATCATACATCCGATGACGCTTATGAAAGATACGCCGCAGTATTTCGGAATTTTTGCGCCCGAAAATTCAGACAGGCAGTTCGCGGGTCCCGTGTTTGCAAAAGACGCCCTTATAAATAGCCGTAATATTCCGGCTATGGAACTTGCGCTTAAAATAGGCATTGATGAGTTTTTGGAGTTTTTGCGCCGCGGCGGTGTAAGCCAGCTAAAAACAGCCGACTACTATGGCATAAGCGCTGCTGTCGGCAGTCTTGATATAACGCCGCTTGAATGTGCGCGTTTATATGCTGCCGTTGCAAACTATGGAACTCTCAGAGAGATAAGTTTTACAAGAGAGCCTTCTGCTTCTTCCGGCATTCAGATTCTTACGCCTGAAGCATCTTTTATACTTTTTGATATGCTTTCTTCAAATCCGCCGCCAAAGCCTTCACTTAAAATATATGACAGTTACAAAACATTAGTAGAAGTAGCATGGAAGACCGGCACTTCATATTCTTTCAAAGATGCATGGGCCGCGGGAATTTTCGGTGATTACGTGCTTGTTGTGTGGGTGGGAAATTTTTCAGGCCAGGGCAATCCGCATTTCTGGGGAAGGACAGCCGCGGGAGAATTGTTTTTTGAACTTGCCGCCCTTACGGTCAGAAATAAACCTGAAGAGATTTTTTTGCAGATGCTGCCGGAAGGACTTAACGTAAAAAAGGTGGAGGTATGCGCGACCTCGGGCGATTTACCGGGCAGGTTCAGCCCTAAAACGGTTAAGGATTTTTTTATTCCTGGCGTGTCTCCGATAAAAACGTCTGACGTGTACAGGCAGGTGATTATAGATAAAAAAACAGGTCTTCGTACAAGCAGGTATAAAGAGGGCGAAACATATTATAAAGTTTATGAGTTCTGGCCTAAAGAAATTTTGCTGTTATTTGAACAGGCCGGCATTAAAAAACAATCCATTCCGCGTTACATGCCAGGCTGCGACATTGAAGAAACATCTCTCAGCGGTTTTGCGCCGGAGATTGTTTTACCCGTAAAAGACGTAATTTATTACGTGGACGCCGCTAACCCTTCGCGTAAAATAGCGCTTAAAGCAAGCGCCGACGCGGATGCGCGCAGCCTCTATTGGTTTATAGACGGTATTTTTGTCGGCAGCTCGAAAAACGGCGAGAGTTTATTTGTTCAAATGCAGCAGGGAACTCACAAGATCCAAGTGTCAGACGACTTGGGCCGCCACTCATATTCATATATCACTGTGACGCTTGAAAATTAGCAAAAAATCCTTCTTTAATTTTATAGTGTATAATCAATTATAATTTTTGAAGCAGATCAAAAAATACATTGACAATAATTCCAATATTTTATACTATTCATCTTAATAAAATTTTCATCAGGAGGAGTATTATGGCAGTAAAAGTCGCAATTAACGGTTTCGGAAGAATTGGAAGATTGGCTTTCAGACAGATGTTCGGAGCGGCAGGCTATGAAGTCGTTGCTATTAACGATTTGACAAAACCCGCTATGCTTGCCCACTTATTGAAATATGACACGGCTCAGGGAAGATACGCTTTGGCGGATAAAGTAAAATCCACTGAAGATTCCATAATAGTCGACGGTAAAGAAATTAAAATATACGCCGAAAAAGACGCAAAAAATCTCCCTTGGGGGAAATACGGCGTTGACGTTGTTCTAGAGTGCACGGGTTTTTATACGTCCAAAGCGAAATCCCAGGCTCATATAGACGCCGGCGCGAAAAAAGTCGTTATTTCGGCTCCCGCGGGCGACGATCTTCCTACGGTAGTATTCAATGTAAATCACAAAATCCTTAAAAAAGAAGACAATATAATTTCAGCCGCTTCATGCACCACAAACTGCCTGGCTCCCATGGCTAAAGCTCTTAACGATTTTGCTCCAATACAGTCCGGCATTATGACTACAGTTCACGCTTACACGGGCGATCAGATGACTCTTGACGGTCCTCATCCGAAAGGCGATTTGAGAAGAGCAAGAGCGGCTGCCGCAAATATAGTTCCCAATTCAACGGGAGCGGCGAAAGCAATCGGTTTGGTTATTCCAGAACTTAATAAAAAACTTATAGGTTCGGCTCAGAGAGTTCCCGTTATAACAGGTTCAAGCACGATTTTGATCGCGGTCGTAAAAGGAAAAGACATAACGAAAGAATCTATTAACGCGGCTATGAAAAAAGCCAGCGACGAATCTTACGGATATACTGAGGACGAACTTGTATCTTCCGACGTTATCGGAATTACGCAAGGCTCGTTGTTTGACGCGACCCAGACTATGGCTACTAAAATTGACGATAATACCTATCAGGTTCAGGTTGTTTCCTGGTATGACAATGAAAATAGTTATACCTGCCAGATGGTAAGGACTATAAAGTACTTCGCAGAATTAGCCTAGTACTGCAAAGTTAAAAGTGAAAAGTTAAAAGTGAAAAGTTAAAATAAGATAGAGACCGCGCTTGCGCATTTTTGCGTGGCGCGGTTTTAAGTTTTACGGGAGAATAAAAATGAAGAAAACGCTTAACGACATCGACGTAAAAGGCAAAAAAGTTTTGGTGAGAGTGGATTATAACGTTCCTTTGGACGCAAATCTGAATATAACCAACGACAAAAGAATAGTCGCGACTTTGCCTACGATAAAATATCTTTTGGAACAAAATGCCGCTATAATTCTTCTTTCTCATTTGGGAAGGCCGAAAGGCAAGGCTGTTGCGGAAATGAGTTTAAAACCCGTGGCTCCGAAGCTCAGCGAGCTTATCGGAAAACCCGTCAAATTTGTCGCCGGAGACGCGATAAGCGACGAAGCTAAAAAAGCCGCGGCGGATTTAAAATCCGGCGAAATTCTCTTGCTTGAGAATTTAAGATTTCATCCTGAAGAAGAAGGAAAGAACGCGGCCGGAGAAAAAGATAAGGACGCTATGGATGCTTTTGCCAAGCAGCTTGCGTCTCTAGGCGAAGTTTTTGTTCAGGACGCTTTCGGAACGGTTCACAGGGCGCACGCTTCAACGGCCGGTATAGTTAAATACGTTAAAGACGCGGCGGCAGGTTTTTTAGTTGAAAAAGAGTTGAAGTTTTTAGGATCAGCCTTAGATAATCCAGTAAGACCTTTTCTTGCGATACTTGGCGGCGCGAAAGTGTCGGATAAAATCAGCGTTATAGAAAATTTACTTAACAAAGTTAATTCGATAATAATCGGCGGCGCAATGGCTTATACTTTTTTGAAAGCGCAAGGCGTAAGTACGGGAACGTCTCTGGTTGAAGATGATAAACTTGATTTGGCTTTAGAAATTTTAAAGAAAGCCGAAGAAAAGAAAGTTGAGTTTTTGCTTCCTGTTGACCATGTGATTGCCGATAAAGTGGATTTTACAAATAAAATCGTCCCGCCAGGCTCGATTGTAAAAACCACGTCTGACAATGCGATTCCCGAAGGTTTTATGGGCGTTGACGCGGGACCTAAATCAGTTGAGAAATTTGCCGAAGTCGTTAAATCGGCAAAAACCATAGTATGGAACGGACCTTTGGGAATATTTGAGATAGACCAATTTTCGAAAGGAACGGTTGAAATAGCAAAACTTGTCGCAGAAGCAACCGGTAAAGGCGCGATTTCCGTAGTAGGCGGAGGGGATTCTGTTTCTGCCGTAAAAAAAGCGGAAGTTGACAAAAGAATCAGCCATATATCTACCGGCGGCGGAGCGTCGCTTGAATTTTTGGAAGGAAAAGAACTCCCGGGAATAGCAGCTTTGCCGGAAAAATAAAAAGATGCATAGACGCATGGATGTATAGAGGCATAGCAAAGACTTTTATTTTTTGTCTTTACCAAGCTTCCATGTATCCAAACATCCATTCATCGTTTTTTGCCATTTGACAGAGTATAATTTTTGTAGTATAATCTCTAAATTATGAATGCAATAAATACAGTATTTTATTTACTTCAGTTTGTACATTACACTGTTTGTGTGGGGCTGATACTTATAGTTTTGCTTCAGGCAGGTAAAAGTGGCGGTATGGCCGGGATTTTCGGAGGCGGCAGTTCAGACCAAATTTTTAACGCTCCTTCGGGAATGGCTTTTATAAAAAAGCTTACTATCGTCATGGCTTGTATTTTTATTTTTACCTCTCTGGTATTGACAAAGCTTTCTACGAGGATGAGTTTTAGTTCTGTAGTCGATCAGCTCTCTAATATTCCCATAACAGGTCCGGTTGAACCGGGCAGTAAGAGGTAATACTCGCGCTGGGGTGGCGGAATTGGCATACGCGCACGTTTGAGGGGCGTGTCCTTAACCGGATGCGGGTTCAAATCCCGCCCTCAGCACCAAAAAGACAAGGTTAAAAGTTCAAAGTGAAAAGTGTAAATAAAGACTTTTTTAAACTTTGTAATTTGAAATTTGTTAATTGCCGTTTGCGGGTGTAGTTCAGTGGTAGAACGTCTCGTTGCCAACGAGAAGGTCGTGGGTTCAAGTCCCATCGCCCGCTTATTATTATAAGTTTAAGCTTTCGTCTAAAGACGAAAGCTTTTTATTTTTTAGTTTAAATTAACTCGTATTTACAGCGGTTTCTTTTCCGGGATTCCCGGTTTTCTGGGGAATTGTTTGGGTGTGTCCTTATATTTTCTGAAAATAAGCAAACAATAGTCTAATTCTTGTTCCGGCAGTTTGTATTCTATAATTCTTTCAAGTTTTGCGCCTAAATGTTTTAATGCGTTTTCTACCGAATATAAGCCTTCTTCTTTGCTTTCAGCTGAATTTTTTGTTTTATGAACTAAAAAATATCCTCCGATCTTAAGCAGCGGGATCGAGATTTCAAGATTTGGGGAAAATTTGCTTACAGCGCGCGATAAAACAAAATCATATTTTTGTCTGTAAGCCGGGTTTTGCCCTATTTCTTCTGCACGCTTGTTTAATATTTCAATGTCAAAGCCAAGCCTTTTGTTTGCATCTTCCAAAAAAACGCATTTTTTTGTTATTGATTCTACAAGCGTAAGTTTTATATTCGGCAAAGCTATTTTTACGGGTATTCCCGGCATACCAGAACCTGTGCCTAAATCTGCTATACGTAAACCTGAAACATTTTCCGTTATTTCTAAAATTGCTTTTGTACTGTACAGACAATCGCAAAAATGCCTGTAAATTAAATCTGTTTCGGTTTTGAAAGAGATTAAATTAAATTTTTTATTCCACTCTATAAGGGCGTCAAAATATATTACAAATTTTTCACATTTGCCATCTGTAAAATTTGATAAAATATTCCTGTTGACATAATCTTTAAAAATATTAAAAAGTTTACATTTTTCCATATAAAAATATTATCAAATAATGATTGAAAAATAAATATATTTAAGTTATTTATTAATATGATTAAAAAAAGTATTTCAATACTATTAGCCATAGCATTGATTGAGACTGCCGCTTTAGGCAGTTTGCCTCAATCTGTTTTTACGGCGGATTCGGAAAATCCGTTATCGTTTTCAGACTTTGGCGTCGTAACCGGCGGAAAAGATTACGGTTCGCCCGGGAAAATAATAATAATACAGGATTTGCACTGTCATCCGCAGGCTCAAAAAAACATAAGTTCCATAATAGATATTCTTGACGACAAATTTAAGATAAATAATATTTATCTCGAAGGAGCGCACGGTGATGTTGATATTGGCTGGCTTACGGCGATAAAAGATAAAAAACTTTCGGATACTATTGCGCAAAGTTTATTGGAAAACGGGAAATTGACAGGCGCTGAACATTACGCGTATAAACATAATGCCGGATTGAAACTGAAAGGCATAGAAGATAAAGAAATACATATCGCCAACCTAAAAAGACTTTCTTTGATAACGGAATCCCAGCCGGAAATAACGGAAATATTATCAAATCTTTCCGTTTTTCTTAATAAAACTCAAAAACAAAATTACGGCGTTTTAAACCGTAAATTGGCTTTGCTTTATGATAAACACCGGCTAGGTAAGATTAATTCAATGGATTATTATAAAAAACTTTTAAGATACGCGCGAAATACAAAAGACAATAAAAGCATAGTTAAAGATTTTAACGTAAATATTGACGATTATCCCGAGATAGTAAATTTTATAAAGTCGTCCAAAAATTTAAAGAAAATAAACGTAAAGGCAGTTCAAAATCAACTTTCCCAGGTTTTAAATGAATTGAAAGCCAATGTCCCCTACGGCATGTATTCCGAATTTATTAACAAAACAAATTCGTTAAACAACACTGACGCGTTAGTAAAAGAAATTGTGAAATTCAAAGACGGCGGATTTATAGATTTAAGAAAATATAAAGAACTTGATAATTTTATCAACGCTCAAAATTTAGCGTCCGGCGTTAACCCTATAAAACTTATTGACGCCGAAAGAAAACTTTTAAAGTCGCTGCAGATAAACTTTTCTTCAAGCGAAAAGGAAATGCTGACTGTAATACTTTCTGAATTATTCGATCATTTTTGCGGTTATTATCAGGCAAAACTCAGCGTGGACGATTATAAATATATAAAAACATTCGGTATAGAAAATTATAAACATTATTGGGAACAAACTACGGGTTTTGAAGATATATCATTGCTCAGTAAATACGACTCATTATTAAAAGAATATTATGAAATTAATATTAACAGAGATAAAATCTTCGCAAAACACATATTTAACGGAAGTAAGCCTGACGGGATAAATTTAATAGTTTGCGGCGGATTTCATACCTGCGGACTTATGGAAGAGTTAGAGGAAAAAGGCATAAGTTATTTAGTAATTACCCCAAAAATTACTCAAGACGTTAAAATTGCCGATAAAATATATAAAGAAATGTTATTAAGCGGTTTTAAGACAGATTCTTTTGCATTGGCCTTGCAGATAATATCGCAGGGGGGAAGCCAGAAACAACTTGTCCAAATTTTAGAAACTATTTTGAGCGAGGAGCTAAAAAGAAATTCTAAATTGAATGTGGAACAATTTATAAACGATACGGTAAATAAAATATGCGAAGTTGACGAAACTGAAATTAACAAACATATTGCAATGCCTTATAACCGTCCCGTAAACAACGGGGTAAGAATGAACGGAGACGGCAGCATAGAGATAGAAATATATTTTGAAAATACCGGTAAAAAAGAAATTGTTGAAATAAATTCCGGCAAAAACAGCGACGCGTATATTCCCTATGCGTCGATTTACGGCATGAGATATGCAAAAAGCGCTCCGTTTTGGGAATGGTTATACATCTTGCCGTTTTCAATCCCGATAATGCAAAGTAAAAAATTTAAGAGTTTTCTTAAAAGAACGTTTTTACCTGGCTTGGAAATAGACGATATAAACAAAGGCATACGGTATAATAAGAATCTTAAAATTTCCGATTCTATAGCGAGTTTATTGTTTATTGCGAGTTTTTTACTGCCTCCGGCTATTCCTTTCGCAATAATCTTATACTCGGTATTTAAATCGTTGTCTTTTGCTTCTTTACATATGAATAAGTTTAATAATAAAAGCGACGGAAAATACATGTCCGTTTTTTTGTCGTCGTTTATATCGTTGCTTCCTCTTAATCTTATGTTAATAATATTAGGACCGGCAGGGCTCTTATTTGCCTTTACCGTCGGAATACCGCTGCAGATACTGCTGCATGAAATTTATAACGCATGGCTGGCGCCGGCAATAGCTGCTTCTTTGCATAGAAATTACGTATACAGAGACGACGAGCTTATTAAATATTTTGTTGATTTCAGAGAAGACATACGCAAGTCCGATTTTAATAAAAGCGTATCTTCAAGAAGAATAATGAAGTTTTATACTATGCTCAAACTGTTTAATCTTAACAGAAATAAACAGACAATTAACGAAATATTGCCGGTTCTGTTTCAAATATCAAAATACTTGTCTCAAAAGAAGAAATCCGGAAATATAGCTCTTCGTATAAACGCGTCGATATCTTCGCAGCTTGAGAATATGGATGAAAGCATTGCAAAATATATCGGCTCGGCGGAAAAAAAAGACGACTCATTTTGGTTTTTGTTTATATTGTCGCAAAAAAATGAAAAACACGTTCTTTCTAAAATAATTGAAAATAATAATCTTGACATAAGATACAGGCTTTATGCGTATTCTCTTTTGAGAAGTTCAAAATTCGATTTGAACGAAAGCAATAAAAAAGAGCTTACCGACAAAGCCGGACAACTTATACGTAATTTTGAATGGAAAAAAGATTTAGGCCACATATATAATGACACTATATTTTACAATGAAGAATTACAGGCTTATGTTACGGCTGTTTATCTGATAATGGTTGCGGATCATCCCTCGTTTATAGGTAGAGAAAATCCGGCTATATTTAAAGCCATAACGGAAGCAAGGTTTGACGCCAAATACCGCAATGCGGACTCTTCTCTTTCTTTCGGAAAAGATTATTTTATGCAGGAAAGAAACCAGGCAATATTCCCCGAAATTATTGCCCATGAGCTTGCGCATATCCATCTTTTTAAATTAAAATTTTTACCGATAAAAAAAATCGCCTATTTATTATTTTTCCTGCCTTATAATAATAAATTGGTGCGAAAGATCGTGCTTAATCTTCAAAAATCCATGATTCACGAGTTGTATGCCGATGTTGCCGGATATTTGCTGGCTTCTTCTACCGGAAGAAACCCTGAAAAATTTTATGATTCCGGAATAGCTCCCTATCTGGGGAAGAATATCTCGGATTTTTCTGAAGAACCGGAAGAACATGCCGGAGCGAGAGTTCAGTTCAACCAGCTTATAAATATGCTTAGACATGACCGCCGTGAAATCGATTATTATAAATTTTCCGAAATTTTTAACAGAAGGCTCAGAAGAAATATAAAAAAATCGGATTTATATTTCAAAGAATTTTTCTTTGAGCTTTCGGAATCATACCTTACGCGCGAAGGATATAGGGCTGTAGGCGAGCCTGAAGATTTGAAGAATAACGATATTATTACCACGCAGGAACTATTGGATTCTTTTCGCGCGTCGGTATTCGGCGACGAATATGCCGGAATTGCTCCGTTTTGGGAATGGGTTTATATGCTTCCCGGGGTGAGTTTCTTTGCGGAAAGCAGATTGTTTTCAAAAATTCTGTCTAAAACTTTATTGAAAGATAAAAGCGAAGAAGAAATAAATAATACGCTGAGAACAAACAGAATTGCAAAAACTTTAGATATAGCCGGAAGCGTTGTTTTAGGGGTTTGCGCTTTAAGCGGCTTGGGAATTGCCGGGCTTGCCGCGTTTATGCTCACGAGAGCTATTATTTTCTCTTCGGTCCATAAAGGCTATGACTGGAAAGCGCATTGGAAAGATAAGGCTTTGATAAGCGTTTTGCTGTTTTTTGTTCCGTTTGCCGTTGTGTTTGCCTCTTTGCAGTTTTTCAGCCTTAATTTTATTCCCGTTATTGCCGCAGGATTCTCTTTAAATATTCTTTTACATTCTGTTTATAATAAATTTATAGCTCCTGCCTTGTCTTTGAAAAAAGCTTCCGTATTTAAAAATCTATCCCAGGAAGAAAAACAGCAATTTGTCGCGGATATTATAAAATTAAAATTGTCGTCTAAATTAAATATCGGCGTCGAAAATATTAATATTAACGCGGTAGATAATGATAGATACTATAAAAAGGAAACGTACGCGGAGTTTTTTTATAACGGCGTAAAGTTATATAAAGATGAAAGCGGCAAATTTATTTCGGATATTCCGAAAACGTTTTTGCTGTCTCTTTACGGACTTAGCGGCTCCGGACGCGAAACATATATTGAAACTTTCGTTAAAAATCTTATTGATATTTACAATATAGAACAGCAGGAAAGCAGCCATAAAAAAATAAGTGATTTTATAAACGGTCTTGACGGCGGTATCGCGGATTTTGCAGTAACCGCATTGCTGGAGTTTGCGGCTTCTTCCGCAGTTACCGTTCCGTCGTTTTATCTTGTTGAAAACATGTCGAGAGAAATTTATACTTCCTCTTTCAATTTATCGCCCGTGAATTTCGACATGATGTATTTTATAAGCAAAATAGAAGAACAAATTAAAGAATTTGACGACGATATAAAAAATTTAATACTTTTCCAGTGCATAGAATTTACCGGTTATGTTTTACAGAGCCAGACTTGGCTTTCTCCGGCGCTTTTTGACGGGCAATATGGCTATATGCAGAATATTGTAAATGAAAGTTATGAACGAGAGCTGTCCAATACCAAGAGTTTTGACGGGGTTTTTAAAATAATGCTGTCTAATCATAAAGAAGTACGTATGATAAAAACAAAAGAAGCGGCTCTTTTCGAGTATATAACAATAAAAAACAACGAAAGAGGTTCTTCGTTGATAATTCCCGACAGTATCGTTTCTAATTTCAAAAATATCGATATTGCTTCTCTTGAAGATAAGGTTTATTCTTCTTATGATTTGGAAGAGAGAACCGCTTCGGTTATAAGGCAGAAAAGTTCACGCGGTATAACTGACAGATATCTCATCATAGACTGTTCCTCAACGGAAAATATCGCAGCAATTGCCGCGAAAATTGACGAATATAATAAAAGCGTTCCCGAAAAACTCAAAATCAAAGAAGTTATGCTTTATAATGCGGATTTAAAAGATTACGTTCTGTCGTATAAAGACTTTACTTTTTCAACGGCGTATGTATTCGATTTTTCAAAATTTGTATTTGATGATAAAAATAAAGAGAAGATATTAAGTTTATTCACGAATATTCCCGCGGTTTATTCCGGTTCGGATGATTTTGTTTTGAATTACGGCAGCAGACTTGATAATTTCACTAAACATTATTTATATATGCTTATGGATATAGATTTAATTCGTCACGGAACTCATCACGTAGATATGAAAATCGCAAAACGCATTGACAATGCCCCTGTGCAAATGAAAACCGCAAAGGAATATAAAGATTTATATGATAAGCTTATAGTTTCGCTTAAGAAATATAATTATTTTGACGGCGCCAAACAAATATTTTATAAATATGTGACGGAAACCGCTTTACGAAACCGCGGCAAACTTGACGCTTTTATCGGCGGCAATGACATAACCGCGTCCGTTTTTAACGGTATTATTGACGAATACAGAACTCTTTTAAATTTTATGTTTTATTTTGAGTGGTCTGACCGTAAAGACATGTTTGACTTTGTCTCGGAAGCGGAGAAAGACGCTTTGTCTGAAAAATTCAATGAATTTAGCTTAAAGCCTGAAAATTCTTACGCAATCCCGTTTGAGCAGGACTCAATTTTAGTCGCAAGCGGAATGTCTGCGGTAAAAACAATAGCGGCTATGTTTGTGTCGGAAAATATTTCAAAAATTGCTTTCGGGAAAAATGTTTACTATGAGAACGCCGATATGTTTAATTCAATAAAAGCTTTCGCAAATCCCGTCAGGTTTTACGAATATAATACGCAGGAAACATTAAATCTTGACGCTGAAGCGATATTTTTGGATTTAATTTCAAACTCCGTGCGTAAAGTAAATTTCGATACCGAAGATATTCCCGTTGCGGACATAAAGCGCATTATTTCCGAATTATCGAAAAAAGAATATAAAACGCCTTTTTATGTATGCATAGACAACAGCATGTATCCGTCTTTTCAGTTTGCCGATATTTTAAACGGAATAGACTTGCCGGATAATTTTTACATAATTGTCTACGGAAGTATGCAGAAAATGCATCAGAGGGGACTTGAAATAGTAACTTCGGGTTTTCTGACTTTAATATCCAACGGGCATAATCAAAATACAATTTTAAATAAATTGAAAGACGCTGTTAAGCTTACTTCTTCCGATATCGATACTTTCAGATATATCGTATTAAAAGAATTTATCGAAAATAATAATCTTGATCGGCATTCAAGAAAATTAAACGACAATGCCGCCGCCGCGGCTCGGGCGTTAAAGTCGATATCTTCTCTGTTTGGAGACGCTTTTGAGGTATTGCATCCGTCATTATATTCCGGAGAACAAAGGGAAATATGGGAGAAAAACAGAAGTCCCGGCATTCCTTTTATTTTCATAAGGGATTTATCGTTTAAAAAAAACATAAGCGGTTTTCTTGAAACCCTTTATCCGATACTTATAAGGGCTTCTTTCAACCCGATGACAAGAGACAGTTACGGCTTTAATTCCCTTACTACGGTGCATTATGGCTTTAGTACGATTAGAATTAATGTTGGCATTAATGATGAATCGCGATTGCGGGAAATGCTTAATATTTTTTCCGAAGCAGCTTATGATTATTTTATGCAAACGATATACAAAGATAGCCCCGCGAATGAAATGATAGAAAGAATATATGCGTATGCGCAAGATGTTTGGAGAAGCGAGAAATCGGATGAATTAGCTTATAATTATCTTCTATCTTTAAAAGAGACGCATGCAATGTCTGAAATAAATGTTTTAAAAACTTTTAGTATATGCAATAAATTCGGAAAGCCTGTGCCTGAAATTATAAAATCAAAAGCTGCGGATATATTGAGTAAAGAACTTTCGCAATTTTTAAATGATGACGAACGCGCGGTTTATATTGAAGCTTTGGCATATTCCGACAAGCCGAGAGGGGAAACTATTAAAGAATTAACCGATCTTTTTGTAAATGCTAATTCTTCGGACAGAGCTGCGGCGGCAAACGCTTTGACAACAGTATTAGCCCGTCAGCCGGTTAGTTATAGATCCGGCAGTTTGGATCTTAATAATGCGGGCAGTTCTGGAAAAATGATTGCCAGTATGTTAGCCGCGGCATAAATTTAAAAAATAAAAAAACCGCGGTTAGATGTTTCTCTAACCGCGGTTTTTTTATTGCTATAACGCATTAATCTTTAGGAGTATCAAGAGTTTTTAAAAGCGCGTCGGCTTCCGCCAAAGAATTCTTATTTTTTTCTTTTGACTGATTTAATATTTCGTCGGCTTCTTTATCTGTTCTTATTCTTGCCTCTTTCGCGTCTTTAAGCATAGAATCAACTTCCGACATGGACGCCTTATATTCGTTGTTTGCTCTGTCTTTTATTGCTTTTGCCTGATTTTCAAGATTTTTCGCTTCCAAATCATACTGTTTCTTTTTTGCAATCGCCTGGTCTTTTAAAGTTTTGGCTCTAATTTTTACGTCGTTTTCTTTTCTCTTTGAATCGCTTTTTATTTGTTTTACGTCATCTGCGGTTTTTTTCCTTTCGTTGTTCGCGCGGTTTTTTATATCCTTAGACTGAGCTTTTACCGCATTCACTTGTTTTTTTGTTTCTTTAGGATCTTGCTGCGGAGCAGATGTTTCTGCCGGAACCGAAGCATGAACTTTTACCTCGTCCGCTTGTTTTTTTACTTCTTTTGGTTCTTCCGGCTGATCAGATGTTTCCGTCAGAACCGATGTAGCTATGGCAGGCATAGTCGTAATGCGGTTGTCCTCGTCTTCTTGCGCAAACGCAAATCCCGCTGCTGAAACAATAAAAACCGTTACTAACACTGTTGAAAACAATTTCTTCATTTTCTTCTCCCCTTTTTTATTTTGCGGCTCTGTCGTACTTTATTTTTAAAATTAACTGCGTTACAGAGAGTATAAGAATAACGCAGTTTGCTATTATTATCGGCAATTCCTTAATCGCTATGCCGTAAATAATCCATAAAAAAACGCCTGCCGTAAAAATCGCGAACATATGCATTGAAACGTCTTTTGCCGACTTTGTCTTCCACGTTTTATAAACCTGAGGAATAAAAGCAATCATAGAAAAAAAACCCGCTAAATACCCTATTATTTTAATTAAAAACATTTTTTGTTTCCTCTTCGTTTAAAGCTTTATAATGTTTTTTGCCGGTTACGCGTGAAATTATAGCATTTTGCGGGCAATAAGATATGCATCTTAAGCATAACTGGCATTTATTTCCGTCAAATACGGGATACACTTTCATTGAAATATTTTTGACGGGGCATATAGAAACGCACAATCCGCATTTTATGCATTTATCTTGTGCAGCTTTAAGACCGATAATTTTTTGCGATAAAGCGCTTTCCCAAAGATTTGTTATAAAAGACGTAACGGCAAAGCAAAATTTAAAAAAGACATTCGTCATTTCGGGTTTTGCAGTTTCGTTTATAATGTTATTTGCAAAGGCTGTTATTTCTTTGAAGGCTTTTTCTTTTTTTAAGCTGTTTTTTTCTTCGCTCTGCAAGCCCAGCCAGTTATTAGGCATTTTAAACCCTTTTGCCGCGATTACCGAATAGCCTTTATCTTTTAAAATTTCGCCTACATTTGCCGCGGCTTTTAACGACGAATCTCCCATTGTAGAAAATATAAAAATTTCCGCGCCGAAAGCCTGAGGTAAATTTCTGATAAATCTTCTTACGAAAGGATAAGTATTCCAGCAGGCTATGGGAAAAGCAAGTCCGATTGTTTTTGTAAAGTTTATTTCCAAAGGATTGGCTTTTTCTATATTTATAAGCCTTGCGGTTATTTTGTTTTCTTCAAAAACGGAGGCTATTTTTTTTGCGGCCAGATAAGTATTTCCCGTGCCGGTAAAAAAGTATATGTCAGCCGATTTGCTTTTCATCTTTTTTCTGCCTCCTTTGCTTTTCGAGGTGAATTGTAAGTATAGCAATATCCGAAGGATTTATCGAATGAATCCTTGAAGCCTGTCCTAAAGTCCGCGGGCGTATTTTGTTAAGCCTTGCTTTGGTTTCCGCTGATAAAGAATCAAGCTTGTCATAATCGAAATTATCGGGAATCCTGCGGTCTTCGCTTTTTTTCATTTTGACGGCCATTTTTTTCTGGATTTCTATGTACCCTTCGTATTTTTTGTGTATGTATACTTCTTCTTTTGCTTTTTCAAGAGACCAGGGGGACAATTCTTCATCCGTCGGAAGATTTTCCGTATTATTGTCGTAAATATCAAGCAGTATTTTTCTGTATCGTTCAAATTTTTTATACATTGCGTCGGATATTAAGCCTATCGAACGCCCGATATCCATAAGGCGTAAGTCGGCATTATCGTTTCTTATGGAAAGCCTGTACTCCGCTCTTGAAGTGAACATTCTGTAAGGTTCGTCCATTCCTTTTGTCGTTATGTCGTCTATAAGTATTCCTATGTAAGATTCGTTTCTGCCCAGTATCAGCGGAGATTTGGCAAGAATTTTAAGTCCCGCGTTGACTCCGGCGACAAACCCTTGCGCCGCGGCTTCTTCATAGCCGGTTGTTCCGTTGATCTGTCCGGCGAGAAAAAGATTTTCTACTGTTTTTGTTTCCAAAGTATTCTTTATCTGCAAAGGGCTCGCGTAGTCGTATTCTATAGCGTACGCGTATCTTATGACTTCCGCGTTTTCAAGCCCTTCGATAGAATTTACCATTTGCCGCTGCAAATCAAAAGGAAGGCTCGTATAAAGCCCGTTTAAATAAACTTCATTTGTATTGTATCCTTCGGGCTCCAAAAAAATATGATGTCTTGTTTTTTCGGGATAACGTTCTATTTTTTCTTCGATAGCCGGGCAGTATCTGGGACTTTTGCTGCTGCCGCTGCCTATGTTAATGGAAGATAATCCGAGATTATCGCCGACTATTTTGTGCGTTCCTGTATTTGTATAAGTAAGCCAGCAAGGCAGCTGCTTAAGGTTTTTTCTCCATTGCGTAACTTCCGTAAAATGGGAAAAAGGCTGCGGGTTTTCGTCTCCCGGCTGTATGGTCATTTTCGAATAATCTATGGAATTGCCGTTGATTCTAGGAGGGGTTGAGGTTTTAAATCTGGCAAGTTGTAATCCGCAGTCTTCTGTCAGAGATTTTGAGAGATGAGCCGCTTCTCTTTCATTAAATCTTCCGCCGCCGAAAGAAAATTTGCCGGAATATATAGCGCCGTTTAAAAAAGTTCCGGCTGTGATTATTACCGCATCGGATTCAATAACTTCGCCGGTCAAAATTTTTACTCCGCGGACTTTTTCGTTTTTAACTATAACAGATGTGACTTCCGATTGTAAAATATCGAGATTTTTTGTGTTTTGGAGCGTCTTTGCCATTAGTATCGAATACAGTTGTTTGTCGCATTGCGCTCTCGGAGACCATACGGCCGGACCTCTTGAAATGTTTAACATTTTAAACTGAAGTCCGCAGTGGTCGGTATTCCACGCCATTTCGCCGCCCATCGCGTCTATTTCGCGTACTATTTGTCCTTTTGCAATGCCGCCGATCGCGGGGTTACAGGGCATTCTGGCTATGGAGTCAATATCCATGGTAATTACAAGAGTTTTTAAACCTATTCTTGCGCATGCCAATGCCGCTTCGCAGCCTGCATGTCCCGCTCCTACGACGATTATATTATATTTATTTTCCATAAAAATCCTTAAATTACTCTAGTGAATTTTACTATTTTTAAACCGTTAAAATCAAGAAAACGCATTTATGTTGTTGCGCGCATTGTTGTTTGCTATAATGTGTTGCTTAAATAGCCAATAAAGGGGGATAATAATGTCAATCGTGTTAACGGCTTCTGTTTTTGTAATCGCAATCGTTTCAATTCTGATGCTTATTGCTCTTATAATTTTTGTCGTCGGCATTTATAATTCCCTTATAAGCCTGAAAATTAATATTGACAGAGCTACGTCTAATATTGACGTTTTGGCTAAACAGAGATTTGACGAAATACCTAATCTTGTCAAAGTATGTAATGAATATATGAGTTATGAAAAGGAAGCTTTGCAAAAAATTATAGAAGCCAGAAATATTTTTTTAAAAGCTTCCGACAGTCATGAGACGGTAAACGCCGATTTAGGGCTTGAGTCCGCGCTGAAATCCTTATATGCCGTTGCGGAAAGTTATCCGGAATTAAAGGCTAATGAGCAGTTTTTAAATCTTCAAAAAAGAATTACCGCGCTTGAAAATAATATTGCCGCAAGACGCGAATTTTATAATGCCTCGGTAGCTTTATATAATGCCAGAATTTACCAGATTCCCGACATTATTATCGCCAGATTTCTGAATTTGAAAGAAAAGCCCATGTTCCGTACCGAAAATACCGAAGAGCTTAAACCCGTCAAAGCCGAAATAAAATATTAGAGCCTGTTAACAGGCTCTAATACGGAGAATTTTCTTGAAAAACGCGATTGCAATTATGTCATTTTCGCTGCTTTTGATACTTGCTATTTTTGCGAGCGGAGCGTTTAATCTTCCGCGATGGCTTCCTGATATTGTTCTGCTGGCAGCCGGCATGTATACATACGTTGAAAGTTTCATGAAATACAAAAGATTCAGGCGCGTAAGAGATACTGCTACGTCTCAAATCGATTCTATCCCTATGGGATTTGTCGAAGTATACGGAAGAGCGAAAAAATTTCCGGGAATGAATGAGATTTATTATTACTTATCGCATGGGACCAGCTATGACTGGTTTTCGAATTTAGGATTTTTTCCAAAAAGCAGCCTTACAGCGAAACCGTTTTTGATTGAGGATGAAACCGGAAAAGTTTTTGTGGACCCTTTAAACGCCGAAATGATATTAAATTATAAAACGCGGTTTGATTATGACACTATTTACAGGGAAACGGAAATAAAGGAAGGAGATTATGTGTATTGCCTCGGCACGGTGCACAGAAAAGACGTGGTAGACATTGCCGATGAAATCAATAAAGCCATTAAAGCGGCAAAGCAGGACAAAGAAATGATGAAGCGTTTTGACACAAATAAGGACGGTAAAATAAGCGAGGAAGAATGGAACGAAGCGAGAAAATATATTGAAAACGAAGTCATAAACAAGAATTTACATAAGACCGATATATATATTTCGACTATAGGTAGGAGTAAGGAAGACTCGATTTTTATAATATCCGATAGAAGCGAAAAAGAACTTACAAAAAGATTTTTTATTCAGTATGTCGTAACTCTTGCTATCGGAATAAGCGTAACAGTGTTTGTGTTAATGCGCGTTCTAATGCGTGCGCTTTGATTTTATTATCAGGATTTAATAAAATATAAAATTATGAAAAGAAAGGCAGAAGGCAACATAATAGTGGTTTCCGCTCCTTCCGGAGCCGGCAAAACGAGCGTATGCAACGCGGTAATAGAAGGCGATAAAAACACTATATATTCGATTTCATATACGACGAGAAAACCAAGGGACGGCGAAGAAAACGGCGTCGAGTATTTTTTTGTAAACGAGACAAAATTTCAGAAAATGGCAAAAGAAGGAAAGTTTGCGGAGTGGGCGAAAGTTCACGGAAATTATTATGGCACGCCTAAATCTTTTCTGGATAAAACGTTAAAAAACGGTAAAAACGTTATTTTGGACATAGACGTTCAGGGCGGGATTAATATAAAAAAACATTATCCCGGCGCCTGTATGATTTTTATAACGACTCCGGACTTAAAAACTTTGGAAAAACGCCTTGTTCTGAGAAATAAAGACAGCAAAGAAACTATTAAAATTCGCCTTGAAAACGCTAAAAAAGAACTGAAATCTCTTCCTAAATACGAATATTTGGTTATAAACGACGATTTAGACAAAGCAATTGATTCCGTAAAAACAATAATAAAATCGCTTGATTACAAAATTAAAAAAGAGACGGTTTATAAAGTCTCTTAAACAGGAGAAAAATAACATGGCATTGACTGAAGCTCAGTTAGCTGAAGCAGTATCGGCGTCAAAAATAGGTAAATACAATTTAGTAAAACTTGCTTTGGATTGGATAGAAGTAAAAAAGTACGACGAAGATTACAGGAAATTAACACAGTCCGAACTTATAAAAAAATCTTTGGACGACGTTATAGAAGGCGAGGCTACTCCGGCGAAAATAGAAGAGCTGCGTAAAAAAAATAAAGCCAGAGAAAATAAACCGGCGGCGGAAGAAGTAAAACCTAAAAAATGAATTTAAAAGAAAAAAATATCATTCTGGGCGTTTGCGGCGCTATTGCCGCGTATAAAGTCTGCGACATAATAAGAGCGCTGGTAAAGCTTGGCGCAAACGTCGAATGCATACTTACAAAAAACGGAGCGAAGTTTATAACCGCGCTTACTTTGCAGACTTTATCCAAAAATAAAGTGTGGCAGGAAATGTTTGACGAGCCTGAAAAGTGGGAAATAAGCCATATATCTATTGCAAAAAAGGCGGATATTATAGCGGTTGTTCCCGCAACGGCGGACGTAATTTCAAGGCTTGCCTGCGGCAGAGCCGACGATTTGCTTGTTTCTTCAATACTTGCCTCAAAAGCGAAAATAATGATTTGTCCGTCAATGAACGGCAATATGCTAAACCATAAAGCCGTTCAAAATAATATGAATATCTTAAAAAGTTACGGATACAAATTCGTAAACCCGGAAAGCGGCGAACTTGCCTGCGGCGACATCGGCGACGGCAGGCTTGCGAACGTTGAAACGATTGTTTCCGAAATAGTAAAGGAATTGTCCTGACATATGCCTTTAACGTTTTTAATAACTTCAGGACCAACAAAAGAATATATAGACCCTGTGCGATACATATGTAATGATTCATCGGGCAAAATGGGTGCGGCTCTTGCCTGCCGTGCGTTGAAAAAGAATCACAAAGTCATTTTTATAACCGGCAGTTCGGAAGCATCTCTCCCTAGAGCGGCAAAGATAATAAAGGTTACAAGCGCTTTGGATATGTTTAAATCCGTTAAAGATAATTTTAAAAAAGCGGATATTATTATCGGCGCTGCCGCGGTGGCGGATTTCAGACCGGTCTTGCGCAGCAGACACAAAATAAAAAAAGGGACAAAGTCCCCTCGGTTATTAATAAAACTGCAAAAAAATCCGGATATTATCGCCTATTGCGGAAAAAATAAAAAAAAGCAGGTTGTGGCCGGGTTTGCTCTTGAAACTCAAAATTTAATTTTAAACGCGGAAAAAAAATTAAAAAATAAAAATCTAGATTTAATAATAGCAAATAACAAACAAAGTTTAGGTTCCGATAAAACAACAGTTCATTTAATTACAGCTAATTCTGTCATTGCGAGGAAGAAAACAAAGTTTTCTGACGAAGCAATCCAGGCTTTTGCCGTTAAGTCCTTAAAACAAGCGTCAAAAAATATTATCGCGGGAAAGATTATAGATGAAACAATCCGAATATTTGAACGTATTAAAGCTGGCAAAAAGAACTCTTGAAGAATATTCAAACTGGGGTGAAGAAGAATTGCGTAAATTTCCCGTTTCCGAAACAACAGAAAAAAATGCGAATATTGCAAAATCCGCTGATCCGTCCGCAAGGCAGGCTTTGCCCGCCGCAAAACTTTTACAGTCTTTAAGAGAAGAAGCTTCAAAATGTAAAAAATGTCCGCTGGGAACAAGCCGTTTAACATGCGTTTTCGGCGAAGGTTCGCCAAACGCCGAACTTATGTTTGTCGGCGAAGGTCCGGGATATGAAGAAGACCACAAAGGACTTCCTTTTATAGGCAGAGCCGGACAACTTTTGACAAAAATAATAGAAGCCATGGGGCATACAAGGGAAACGGTTTATATTGCCAACATCGTAAAATGCCACCCTATGAAAGATCCGTCGGATCCTGAAAAACGCTCAAACGACAGGCCGCCGACTTTTGACGAAATGGAAATTTGCAGAACATATTTGGACAGGCAGCTTGAAATTATAAAACCTAAAATAATAGTAACTTTAGGCGCGTCTTCGACAAAAGGGTTGCTGAAAACGGAAGAATCAATAAGTTTAATCAGGGGCACGTTTAAAGAATATAACGGAATTAAACTGCTGCCTACCTATCATCCCGCGGCTCTTTTGAGAAATCCGGATTTAAAAAAAGACGTATGGGCTGACATGAAAAAGGTCATGAATTATCTGAAAACGGGCGCGGTATGAAAGTCTTAGAAGTCGCGCTTCCCGTTCCGTTAAACAAAACGTTTTATTACCTGCCTGCCGATAATTTATCTCCCGAAAATATAGTCGGAAAAAGAGTGAAAGCGCAATTCGGAAAAAGAGTTGCGACCGGTTATGCTTTATCAGTTGTTGATTACGACGGAGATGAATTTAAAATAAAAAAAATAGACGGCATTGTAGATTCCGAACGCATTATAAATGAAGAAGCCGTAAGTCTTGCGAAATATATATCGGAAAATTATATTTGTTCTTTAGGAGAAGCTCTTTCGGCAATTGTTCCCGCTTCAATGAAAGCCCCGAAAAGACAAAGTGCAAAGTGCAAAGTGAAAAGTGAAAAGTGTGAAGATAAAAGAGCAATAGTATTAACTTCTTATCAGCAAACCGCGGTTGATAAAATAAATCAAACCATAAAAAAAAACGAATCTAAAACATTCCTTATACACGGAGTTACCGCTTCCGGTAAAACCGAAATTTATTTAAACTGCATAGAAAAAGCCGTAAGCCTTAATAAAAGCGCGGTTTTCCTTATTCCCGAGATTTCTTTGACTGCCCAGTTTGTGGAAATAGTTATAAAAAGGTTCGGCTCGGAAAATGTCGGCATTTGGCACAGCGGTATAAGCAGCATAGAAAAATATAAACTTTTTCTTAAAGCTAAAAAAGGCGAAATAAAAGTAATGCTTGGCGCAAGGTCCGCGGTTTTTGCCCCTTTTGAAAATTTGGGCGTTATAATCATAGACGAAGAGCACGAACATACGTATAAACAGGAACAGAAACCTTCGTATGACGCGAGAGAAATTGCCATACATCGGGCATTGTATCATAAAGCCGCGGTTATTTTAGGTTCAGCCACGCCTTCTCTTGAAAGTTTTAAAAACGCTTTGGAAAATAACGCGGAACTTATAGAGCTTCCCGAGAGAATCGACGGAAAATCTTTTCCGGAATTTAAAATTTTATCGTTAAAAAATAAATTCGCGGGAAGAAGCCTTTTTTTGCCGGAAACAATCGAAGCAATTTCAAAAACCCTTTCAAAAAAAGAACAAATAATAGTTTTTTTAAACCGCAGAGGTTATTCTCCGTCAATAATGTGCCATAAATGCGCAAGCGTTTACCAATGCCCTAATTGTTCGATTTCTATGGTGTATCACAGAAATCCCGACTCCGTAAAATGCCATTATTGCGGTCACGCTAAAAAATTACCGATGACGTGTTCCGTATGCGGCTCAAAAGAAATCGCGGTTTTCGGCACCGGAACCCAAAAAGCGGAAAATGAACTAAAAGGAATGTTTCCGAAATCTAAAATTTTCAGGCTGGACGGCGATACCGCATCTTTTGCCGAAAACTATGCTAAAGCGTACGAGGGGATAAAAAGCGGAGAATACGATATTTTGCTCGGCACTCAGATGATTGCGAAAGGTTTTGATTTTCCCAAAGTCACGTTAGTGTGCGTTATTGACGCTGATACGTCTTTATATCTTCCGGATTTTAAATCCGCCGAAAGAACTTTCCAGCTTATTACTCAGGTTTCGGGACGTTGCGGCAGAGGAGAAATCCGCGGCAGCGTGATTATACAAACTTCACATCCGGAACATTATGCGATTTCTCACGCGAAAAAATACGATTATGCGTCTTTTTACAAAGAAGAATCGGAACAGAGAAAAAAATTAATGTATCCGCCGTATTGCGATATCGCTAAAATTACCGTAAGAAATAAAGACGAAAATAAAGCTTCGCAAGACTCGGAAAAGTTGTTTTTTTATCTGGATGAAATTATAAAAAGCCACGGCTTGCCTTTAAAGATGCTGGGACCGGCAGCGGCATATATAGTAAAAATGCATAATACTTACAGGAAGCATATAATAATTAAAGGCTGCAGGCAAAACATAGTGAAACTTTCGGGTTTTATAAGCGCGTATAAACAATTTTCCGGCACGCAGATAAGCATAGGAATAATGCCTCCCGATTTAATATAACATATAAAAGTTTAGTCCGTAATTTTCCCGCTAAGAAAGCAAAAATAATGACTACGATAGCCGTAAGAAATATTCTTGCGGCGGCATAATGTTTTTTAATAAGCCGCAATTTTGCTATAATTTCACCTATGAAACAAGAACTTACTTTTGAGTCAATCAGAAATAACAAGGAAATTCAGACGTATCTTGAGTTTACGGACGAAGCTTTTGCCCAGATGGGATATAAAGAGCACGGGCAGAGCCACGCTATGTATTGCGCGGAAATCGCCGAGCAGGTTTTAAAATATCTCGGCTACTCAAAACGCGAGCAGGAAATTGCTAAAATTGCCGCTTACCTTCACGATATGGGAAATATCATTTCAAAAGACGAGCATGACAAAAGCGGCGCCGCCATGTTTTTAAATATTATCGATAACCATGATTTTAATGAGGAAGTTTACGCCGTTACAAGCGCGATAGGCTGTCATGAAGATAAGCATACCGATCCGATTTCGCCTATAGCCGCGGCTTTGGTTTTAGGCGATAAAACCGACGTCCGCCGCGAAAGGCTGAGAACGGAAACAAAAGCTGCTCTCGACAAACATTCAAAAGTTATCGCAGCGTGTCAGAAAGTCGACGTGGTGGTTAACAAAGAAGAAAAAACAATAGCATTGCGCCTTAAAATAGACACTTCAATATGTTCGGTAATGGACTATTTTGAAATATTTTTAGCAAGAACAAATTATTGCCGCAGGGCAAGCCGCGTTTTGGGCTGCAATTTCGAATTATATATTAATAAGGATAAGTTTTTATAATGGAATGCGGCTCTTACCGTCTGATAAAAAAATCATCTCAATGTAAAGCAAGGCTTGGTCAGGTTTACACTTCAAGAGGCGTTATAGATACGCCCGTTTTTATGCCTGTGGGCACGCAAGGCACGGTAAAAGGCGTTGCCACGGAATATCTGGTAAGTTCCGGCGCGCAGATAATACTTGCGAATTCATATCATTTATATCTGCGCCCCGGTACGGACATAATCAAAAAAGCCGGCGGAATACAAAAGTTTAATTCATGGGATAAGCCTATGCTTACCGATTCCGGCGGTTTTCAGATTTTCAGTTTGAACGATATAAGAAAACTTACCGAGGAAGGCGCTAAATTTCAGTCTCATATAGACGGTTCAACCCACTTTTTTTCTCCGGAAAAATCAATGCAGATTCAAAAAGACATAGGCGCGGACATCATAATGTGTTTTGACGAATGCACGCCTTATCCCGCGCAGTACAAATATGCCAAAGACTCTATGGAGTTAAGCTTACGCTGGGCGAAAAGATGCAAAGACGAATTTTATAAAGACGACTCTTTTGAAACGCAGGCTCTTTTCGGCATAATTCAGGGATCAATTTATGAAGATTTAAGAAAGCAAAGCGCGCGTGAAATGGTCGCAATGGGTTTTACGGGTTATGCGATAGGCGGAGTATCCGTAGGAGAACCTAAAGAAGAAAAAGAAAAAGTTATAGATATTGTCGAACCTTTGCTTCCCCAAGACAAAGCGAGATATTTAATGGGTGTCGGAATGCCCGAGGATTTATGGGAAGGAGTGGAGCGGGGAATAGATATGTTTGACTGCGTTATTCCTACGCGAAACGGAAGAAACGGTCAGGTTTTTACCAGTCTCGGAAAATTAAACATAAGAAACGCCGAATTCAGGGAAGATTTTAGCCCGCTTGACCCCGGATGTAATTGCCCTACATGCAAAGGATATTCAAAAGCTTATTTAAACCATTTGGTCCGAGCGCAAGAGAGTTTGTATTTAAGCCTTTTATCTTTACATAACATTTATTTTATGATAAACTTGATGTTAAAAATACGAAAATCATTGGAAAACGATACGTTTCTTGAAACAAAAAAAGAGTTTTTTAGTAAATACTACAACAGCAGAGAGAAAAGTTAAAAGTGTAAAGTGAAAATATTGTGTTTCGGCGTTGCCGAAACTTATTTTAAGTTTTTGCAAAGCAAAAACACATAATTTTTAACTCTTCACTTTCCACTTTTCACTTTGTAGTTAATAGGAGATGTTTTAATGTCTAAATTTTTAAATTTGTTTTCTTTTGCAGCGCTTTCTATTTTTGTTATGCCGTCTTTAGCATTTGCTAATGAAGGGGGAGCCGCGGGGCTTGGCGGGCTGATGCCTTTTATTCTGATTTTTGTTTTTTTCTATATATTTTTGATAATGCCGCAGAGAAAAAAAGCCAAAGAACATCAGTTAAAATTGAAATCTTTAAAAGAAAACGATAAAGTTATCACGGCAGGCGGTATTTACGGTACTATCGCGAGAGTCAGCGAAAATGACAAAATCATAGGCTTAAGAATAGCCGACGGAGTCATTATAAAAGTTGAAAAAAGCGCTGTATCCGATATAATTTCGGACGATTCTGTAAAAATTCCCGATGTTGTGAAAAAATGACAAAAGCAGGTTTTAAATCCTCTCTTTTGTCATCCCCGAATTTCGTAATCGGGGATCCATTTTAAAAAACAACGTGGATTCCTGTTGGAATTTACCCTCGAGTGTCTAAATCGGGGGCGGGAATGACAAGCGGGTTGGGTTGATGACAAACTGAAAACAAATGAACGATAAAAACTATAACTATTCGAATATAACGCTGGAAAACGTTAAAAGTAATCCGATAGTCAATACTTTTATAAAAGCGGCAAACGAATATCTCGGAACTATAGGCTATACCGAACACGGCTTAAGGCACGTAGGACTTGTGGCGGCGATAGCCGAAAACGTTTTGCTTCATCTTGATTATCCCAAAAGGCTTCAAGATTTAGCAGGCATAGCGGGTTATCTGCACGATATCGGAAATGTTGTCAACAGGCAGTCGCACGGACAGTCTGCGGCTTTGATAGCGATGAGAATTCTTAAAGATATGGGAATGACTTCCGACGAAATCGCTTTAATTATTTCTGCAATCGGAAACCACGAAGAAGAGATAGGCGACCCTGTAAATCCCGTAGCGGCGGCTTTAATACTTGCCGATAAATCCGATGTGCATAAAACCAGAGTGAGAAGTCCGGAAGTCACTGCGGACGACATTCACGACAGGGTAAATTTAGCCGCTGAGCGCTCTTTTTTAAAAGTCTTAAAAGACAAAAAAATAATATCGCTTCAGCTTACAATCGATACGCAAAAATCCAAAGTTATGGAATATTTCGAAATTTTTATGTCGAGAATGCTTATGTGCAGACGTGCCGCAAATTTTCTTGGCTGTAATTTTGAATTAATTATAAATGAAAGGAAGCTACTCTAATGAGCAAAATTAACTGGAAGTTGTGGATTACCGTAGTATTGCTGGCTTATTCGGTTTGGGCGTTGTGGCCTTCGATTCAATGGTCTCAAATGACGGAAGAGAGAAGGGAAAGAGCGGAAAAAGAAAAAGATCCGATTTTGGGGAAGGCTTTAAAACTCGGTTTGGATTTAAAAGGCGGAACGCATCTTCTTCTTGAAGTTGATTCTTCAAAACTTGACGAAAACGTAAAAATTAAAGACGCGGTTGACAGGGCCACTGAAATCATAAGAAACAGAATCGACCAATTCGGCGTTGCCGAGCCCATGATTGCAAAACAGGGAGACAGATGGATAGTTATACAGCTTCCCGGAATTAAAGACCCGAAAGCCGCGAAAGATTTGATAGGCAAAACAGCGCTTTTGGAGTTCAGAATAGTAAACAACAGCAAAGAAGCCAACGAAGTTTTAGACTTGATGAGAGATAAAAATATTACGCCTGAGGAATTCAGGAACAATCCTTCGGCTTTTCCCGAAATAGAAAAAATTATGCCGGAAGGCGCGTCTGTTTTTGAAAGCAAAGAAGGCAGTAGTTATTACGTTTTGGATAAAGCCGTTTTAACCGGCGCTTCGCTTACAAACGCGAAAGTTGATTTCGGAGGGCAGTTTGGCCAGCCCGTGGTATCAATAGAATTTAATAAAGAAGGCGGCAGAATATTTGCCGATGTTACCGACAGAAACAGAGAAAGAAATTTGGCAATAGTTCTTGACGAAATAGTCCAGTCCGCTCCCGTAATACGCTCAAAAATTCCAGACGGAAAAGCTATTATCGAAGGCAATTTCCGCGCCGATGACGCGAGGCTTTTGGCAACGGTATTAAGAGCCGGAGCTCTTCCAGCGCCGGTTAATGTTATAGAGGAAAGAACGGTCGGACCTTCTTTGGGAGACGATTCCATAAGGAAAGGGTTTGGTTCGGCTTTGATAGGCCTCATAGTAGTTCTTTTGTTTATGGTTGTATATTACCGTTTGTCTGGATTAATTGCGGATATCGCGTTGGTTATAAACCTTGTAATACTTATGGCTGTTATGTCTCACTTCCAGTTCACTTTGACTTTGCCTGGCGTTGCGGGTATAGCGTTGACTCTTGCGATGGCCGTTGACGCGAACGTTCTGATTCTTGAAAGAATCAGGGAAGAACTTGCCGCCGGTAAAACCGCCAGAGTTGCCGTTGACGCCGGTTACCAGAAAGTTTTCCTGACCATTGTGGACACAAACCTTACGTCTTTGATAGCCGCGGTCTTTTTGTTTCAGTTCGGGACAGGACCTATAAAAGGTTTTGCGGTTACGCTCAGCATAGGTTTGATAATCAGCATGTTCACGGCGATAGTGGTTACCAAACTGATATACGATTTCCTTTTTAAAGAAAATCTTTTGTTAAATTTTAAAATATAACCGGAGGAACAACGTGCAATTTATTAATAAGACAAACATAGACTTTATAGGTAAAAGATATACGTTTTTTATAGTGTCGGTGTTATTGCTTTTATTTAGCGTCGGAGCATATATTTACCGCGGAGGCATGAATTACGGCATAGATTTTACCGGCGGTATGCTTATGCAGATTTCTTTTGATAAAAATGTCGGATTGCAGGAAGTCCGCAGCGCTTTGGATGAAGGCGGGCTTAAATCTTTTGAGCTTCAGACTGCAGACAAAATGGTTATGATAAGAGCAAAAAAAGAAGTCGGTTCGCAGCAGGAATTTGAAGGTAAAGTAAAGGACGCTCTTACTTCAAAATTTGCAGACAATAGAATTACCGTTGACAGAGTTGAATACGTAGGACCTTCGGTCGGCGAGTATCTTTCCAAACAGGCTTTATACGCTTTTGTTTTTGCTTTTATAGGCATTATTATTTACGTGGCTTTCAGATTTAAGTCTACGCTTTGGGGAGTCTCTGGCGTTATCGGAATTATACATGACGTTATTGTAACTTTGGGTATGGTTATTATCGTCAATAAAGAAATAGATATTACGGTTATAGCCGGGCTTCTTACCGTCGCGGGTTATTCCATTAATGACACCATAGTTTTGTTCGACAGAATGAGAGAAAACATGAGGCTTTCCATTAAGGAAGATTTTGGGAGCATAGTAAATAGAAGTATAAACGCCATTCTTTTAAGAACAGTGGTTACTACCGTGACGGTTTTTATAGTTTCGTGCTCTCTGTTCTTTTTAGGCGGAGAAGTTATACATACCTTCGCGTATATTATGGTTGTAGGCACGGCTCTCGGCGCGTTTTCTACAATTTTCCTTTGCGCTCCTATTGTTTATGAATGGGAAACAAGAAAACGCGAACGCATGAAAGCCGCAAGACAACAGGGATTTTCCAAAGTAAGATGACAGGCAACGCCTGTCACCCTGAGTGAAGCAACGAAGTTGCGAAGCCGAAGGGTCTATTCCGATGAGAAAAATTAAAAATTTTAAAATAAATTTACGCGTACGCGAAATATCGCGCGTTATAAAAAAACTCGTTAACGCTTCCGAAATGTCCGCGGAGCTTGAAGAGGCCGTGCAGAGAGGCTGCCATTTTTATTCAAAATTTCTTTCTTTGTCATTAGTGTATGAGACTTTTGCCAAAGATTCGCTGAATTTTGTTTACGACAAAGACGTACCTTCAAAATGGGTGGCAAAGAGCGTTTATTTTTTAACTATAGGTTCCAAACTACCGGAAGAATTTAAAAAGAACGAAAACGCTTTCGGCGAACATACCTGTAAAATAGTTTCCGCAATAGCGGTTGACGCTTTGGAACAAGGTAAAAATTTTCTAAAAAGGCTTATAGAGGGCGAAGCGGAAGATGAAAACTGCGAAGTTTCCAGAAGCGTGGAAATTCCGTCTGAATTATACGAAGAAGTGATAAAAATTGTTCCTGCGGACAAAATAGATATTGTCGTAAACGATGGGAAATTTTCGCCTCAATATTCTGTTTGCGGGCTTTTTTACTGGATTCCTACAAAAAGCAAAAAAAGATAAAGGCAATTAATAAATTAGCAATTAACAATTAACAATGTCGGTGTGCGGCTACGCCGCACTTAATAATACTGCGGCAAAAGGCCGCTCCGAAATTATTAATTGTTAATTATTAATTGTTAATTGATTATAAAAATGGTTGCAATTTTACTTTTCATATATAATTTTCTCATAATTTTACTAATTATTCCCGTGCTGCTTCTTGTTTTGGTTTTCAGCGGAAAATACAGAAGAGAGATTTTTTATAACCTAAAAGAACGCTTGGCTTATTTTAAGCCTTTTCCTGAACAATCTAAAAAAATAATCTGGATTCATTGTTCGTCTTTGGGCGAAGTAAGAGCCGTCGAACCTGTTTTAGACGTTTTAAAACAGGAATTTTTTATTGTTTTAACAGCCGTGACAAAAACCGGCAGAGAGTACGCTTCAAAAATTCAAAAAGCCGATTTTGTTTCTCTTCTCCCCGTAGATCTTTATTTTTTAATGCGAAAAGCGTTTAGACTTATTAAACCTGATATTCTGATCCTCGTTGAAACGGAATTATGGCCCTCAATGCTATATGCGGCGAAAGCAAACAATATCAAAGTTATAACCGTCAACGGCAGGATGTCGGAAAAATCTTTTAAAGTCTATAAACTTTTAAAATTTTTCTGGAGATATTTCGCGCAATTTATTAACATGGTTCTCGCGAGAAGTAAAGAAGATGCGGACAGGTTTGCTTATTTGTCCGGTAAAAGCGACGGAGTTTACGTTGCAGGCAATATTAAATATGACAGAGATTTTATAGCCGGATTTACGCGCTCGGATTTCGGTTTAAAAGACGCCGATAAAATTTTTACCGCGGGAAGCACGCGCAAAGGCGAAGATGAAATCATCGCGGACGCTTACAATAAAATCAGAAAAAGTTTCCCGGAGATTAAATTTTTTCTTGCGCCAAGGCATCTAGCGTGTATTGAAACCGTTAAGAAAATATTATCTAAAAAAGGGATTAAATTTTCGTTGTTTTCCGAAAAGCAATATAAAGAGAACTTTATTCTCATTGACGTTTTCGGGCAGCTTCAAAACATATATTCTATTTCCGACATTTGTTATGTCGGCGGTTCTGTAGTAAAAAAAGGCGGCCAAAACCCGATAGAGCCGGCGGCTTACGGGAAGCCCGTGCTGTTTGGGATTTATATGGAAAATTTTAAATCCGAGGCTGAAATTCTTATCAAATACGGCGGCGCGATAAATGTTTTCGACGCGGACGATATAGCGGAAAAAGTCAATAAACTCCTTTCAAGTAAGAAATTTATTTCCGAAACCGGCAAAAACGCCCTCAGAGCCGTAAATTCCCAAAAAGGCGCGGTAAATCTGACCGCGCAAAAAATCAGAGAATACTTAACGGCAATTAACAAATAACAATTTACAAAGTTGTTGCCGTAAGTCGTTGCCGTTAATTGTAATTTATTAATTGATAATTGTTAATTGAGGTATCAGTGAAAGAAAAAATTATTGTAAAAACCATATCTTTTTTATCCCGCCTGATATCCTTGTCAATGAGAAAAAAAATATTAAACGAAACCCACTATTATCCGGAACCGGCGGTTTACGCTTTTTGGCACGGCAGCGAGTTTTCAATGATGGTTTTCAACCAAAACAGCGGCGTAGTCATTATGGTAAGCGTTTCAAAAGACGGCGAACTTATGTCGCGTCTGCTTGAAAGTTTCGGATATATTACGGTAAGAGGTTCGTCAAGCAGGAGAGCGGAAAGAGCTTTAATTGAAATTATAAGGCATGCCAGAGAAGGGCGCAAACTTGCTTTTGCGGCCGACGGTCCGAGAGGTCCGTATCATAATCTTAAATCAGGGCTGATTTATGCGGCTATGAAAAGCGGTCTGCCCGTTATTCCCGTAAGCGTTTCGCCTAAAAACAGGATAACTTTAAATAATTGGGATAAAACCGTTATTCCCGTTCCTTTCACAAAGGCTGTGCAGATATACGGAGAACCTGTTTACGTTCAAGAGGGCGATGACATAGAAGAAAAGAGAATTCAAGTCGAAACCGAGCTGAACAAACTTTTTGAATTCACCAGCGAAGCTTATTGGAAAAAAGATATAGCCAAATATCTCGAACTTCATCCGTTTCCGAAGATACTTATAGTACAGCCAAGCAGAATCGGCGACATAATATTTTCGCTTCCGGTTTTATCAGCAATTAAAAGAAAATATCCTAAAGCTAAAATCAGCTGGATTGTCGATGAGCGCTGCGCCGAAATTTTAGAAGGCAATCCGTATCTTGACAAAATTTTTATATGGAACAGAAAACGGCGTTCGCCGTCTTATTATTTGAATTTAAGGAAACAATTGAGAAACGAACGTTTTGATTTAAGCATAGACTTGCACGGGCTTTTTAAGTCCGCGATGCTTGTAAGCTTTGCCGGAGCGAAATATAAAATAGCATCGTCTTCGACAAACGGCATGAAGGAACTCTCATGGCTGTTTTCAAAAGAAATAAAAAATAAGAATCCGGAAGCTCATTGCGTTGAAAGGCATATGTCCGCGGCAAAATATATTAATTGCGGCGACGATATAGAATATCCGATCACGGTTTCGCAAAAAGATATTGACAGCGTAAAAGAAAAACTGAAAAATGAAAATATAGATTCAAATAAAATAATAGGCATACATCCGGGCGGCGGCTGGGTTTCAAGAAGGTGGAACACTTATAAATTCGCTATGCTTGCCAAAAGATTAAAAAATGAATTGGATGCGGATATTGTTTTGGTCGGAGGGAAAGAGGGCGGTTCGAGCGAAAAAGGTTTGAATGAAGAAATAATCGCGGATTCCGGCGTAAAAATAACCGATATGACCGGAAAATTTACTTTAAAAGAATTGTGCGCTTTTTTTAAAATGTGCAGGGTTTTTGTCGGAAATGAAGCGGGTCCAATGCACATAGCCACGGCTTTAAACGTTCCTGCCGTAGCTATTTTAGGACCTACAAACGCTAAACGCACGGGACCATATAAAGGCAATACGCATATTCTACAGCATCAGGTAAGCTGCCAGCCGTGCCGCAACAGAAACTGCAAGAATCCTCTTTGTATGAGAGATATAACCGTTGAAGAAGTATTCAAAGTTGTAAAAGAAAAATTTAAAAAAAAGCGAGGGTTAGATGCATAGAGGCATAGATGCATGGCAAAAACAAACGTCCGTTACTGCGCATCCATGCGTCCATGCATCTTCGCATCTATTAATATGAAAATTCTAATAATTAAACCCAGTTCTTTCGGAGATATTGTTCAGGCTTTGCCTTGCGCAAACGCTTTGAAACTTGCTTATCCTGATTGCGAGATAACGTGGGTTGTTTTTAAAGGCTGGCAAGATTTAATTTCTTTGTGTTCCGACGTGGATAAAATAATTGTCTGGGACAGAAAAAAAGGAATAAAAGGCTTTTTTGAAGTTTTAAAAACAGCCCGCCAAACCGAATACGATTTGATTTTTGACTTGCAGGGTCTTTTGAGAAGCGCTTTGCTTGCAAAGTTTGCTAATGGTAAAAATCAAATCGGCGTTTCAGGAATGAAAGAGTTTAGCGGCATTTTGATAAAAGAAGCTTATCCTGAAAATGCAAAGATAAACGCGACTCTGCGCAATCTTAAAACAATAAGTTTTATTACCAAAAAAGAATTTCCCGTAAACGTTAATATAAAAACCGAAAGCAACAGTTTAATGGACGGAAATTATATTTCTTTAATACCTTTTGCCAGAGGTAAAGGCAAAGACTGGAATATAGAAAATTATTTTAAATTTATAGATTTGATAATTAAGAGATTACCCGGTTTAAAAATAGCTGTTTTAGGTTCTAAATCCGATTACGGAAAAATAAATTCGGATAAAATAATTGATTTGTGCGGCAAAACGGATATAAAGCAGTTAGCGTCGGTTTTGGCAGGCTCTAAAGCTGCCGTAGGCGCGGATACGGGGCCTATGCACTTGTCGTCTGTTTTACAGATTCCGTCTGTTTTTATTTTCGGCGACTCCGATATCAACGAGACTTCTCCCTATATCGGCAGGTTTTCTTTGCTTATAAATAAAGATAATCCGGCGGATATAAATAAAGTTATGCCTGAAGAAGTGTTTTCAGAGGTTGAAAAGTGGATAAAATAGTATTTTTTCATATGAATCAGCTCGGCGATTTGCTTTTTTCGCTTCCGGTTTTAAAAGCGGCTAAAAATGAACTGAACGCTGAAATTTATTCGGTTATAAAACCCGGCCTTGCCCCGCTTTTGACCGCAAGCGCTTTGGTTGACAACATAATTTCTAAAGATTTGCCTTTTTTAAAACTTATAAAAGAGTTAAGAGCTAAAAAATTTAATAAAGCCGCCCTCTTTTCAGAGTCGCCAAGTTCCGTTTTGGCGGCTTATTTTTCCGGTATAAAAGGAAGATACGGTTTTGGGACTTCGTCTTTGAATTTTTTGCTTACAAAAGAATCCAAAAGAACAGGAGTTCCGTCGGTTTTTAATAATATAACTTTAGCTTTGGATATAGGGTTAAAAAATATACCTCAGGATTATACGGATATATTAAAAATTCCCAAAGAAAATATTTCTAACGTCGATAAATGGTTTAAAGAAAATTCAATAAATTCGTCAAATACCGTCGCGGTTTCAATAGGCGCAAGCAAAAAAAGAGTAAATAAATGTCTGCCTGTGAAAAAATGGGTTGAGGTTATAGACGTCTTATCGGAAAAAAATATTCCATGCGTTTTAATCGGCGCGTCTTGGGAAAAAGCCGCGCTTTCTGATATTTCCAAACAATGTAAAAGCAATCCCAAAGTTTTTAATTCTGAAAACGGTATTTTAGATACTGCGGCGTTTTTTAAATCAGTACGCCTGTTTATGGGTATAGATTCCGGTCCTATGCATTTAGCCGCCGCTGTCGGCACAAAATGTCTTGCGGTATTTGGCCCTACGGACCCTTCGCAAATAGGGCCTATGCCTTTTAATAAACACGTAATATTGAAAAAAGACGATATAAATCTTATTTCTCCCGAAGATATAATTGTAAAAGCTATGCGGATATTATAGAATTTCATTCTATGGAAAAAGTAATTCTGGTCGGCTTACAAACCAAAGATAAAACGAGAGAGGATACGGAAAAATCTCTTAACGAACTTGAGAGTCTTTGTCTTACCGACGGCGCTGAGACTATAGAAAAGATTATCCAAAAAAAAGACGTTCCGGACGCCGCGTATTTTATAGGTTACGGCAAGGTTTTGGAAATTAAAGAAAAAGTTGAAAATCTAAAAGCCGACGCGGTAGTTTTTGACGACGCCTTAAAGCCCGTTCAGCAGAGAAATCTTGAAAAGTTAATAGATAAAAAAGTAGTTGACAGGACAAGGATTATTCTCGACATATTCGCTTACAGGGCAAGGACTAAAGAGGGTAAACTTCAGGTTGAACGCGCGGAGATGACTTATCACGCGGCAAGGCTTGCAAGCCAGGGCGTTCATTTGGACAGCCAGACCGGCGGTATAGGCACAAGACGCGGTCCGGGCGAGAGAAAAATAGAAACGGATAAAAGAAAAATCAGAGACAGAATCGCGGAGCTTGACAGGGAAATAGAAAAAATCAAAGAAAGACGCGAAATACAGAGAAATTTAAGGGATAATTCCGATTTGCCGGAAGTAGCTATAGCTGGATACACTAACGCCGGAAAATCCACTTTGCTTGCAACGCTTTCCAAAAGCAAAGTTTATGCGGACGATAAACTTTTTGCGACTCTTGACCCGCTTACAAGAAAAATAAAACTGCCAGGCGGTAGGGACGTTCTTTTAACCGATACGGTCGGATTTATAAATAAACTTCCTCACGATTTGGTCGCTGCTTTCAGATCGACAATGGAAGAAATTTTAAGGGCAAAATGCATTTTGCACGTTGTCGACGCCTCTAACCCGGACAGGAAAAAACAAATTCAAACGGTTTTAGACGTTTTAAAAGATATAGGCGCGGACAAAATTCCGGCGATTACGGTTTTTAATAAAGCGGACAAACTTGACGAGCAGGAAAAACTCATTTTTAATACCCGCGACGTATTTTTGATTTCGGCAAAAAATTCAAGCGGAATAGAAAGGCTTTTAAATGAAATAGAAAAAAAAGTTGTTCCGCTTCACAGCGCGCGTAAAATTAACGTAAGTTATGAAAATCAGGACAAGACGGGCGCGATTTATAAACTTGCCAATGTGAAATCGGAAAAATATAATAAAAAATCGATATCGTTAACTTTTGAATGTTCCGACGAAAATTGGGAAAAAATAAAGAATTTGATTAAATAGTTTTGTCGCCCTGCGCGAAGTCGCAGGGTCTATAAATTAATAGATTCTGCGACGGAGTTTATCCTGCACGAAGCTGCAGGGCGCAGAATGACATATAAGGAAAAGCAATGCTCACAAAAGCAGCCGTTGTCGGCAGGCCTAATGTAGGCAAATCCACTTTATTTAACAGGTTTATCGGCAGAAAAAAAGCCATAATCCATGAAATACCCGGCACGACCCGCGACAGAAACGATTATGAGGTAAACTGGAAAGATAAAAAATTTATCATCACGGATACTGCGGGATGGTCCAGCGACGTTACCGTATTTTCAAAAGATATGGCAAAACAACTGGATTTGGCCGTAGGCAAAGCCGATATAATTTTGTTTGTCGTTGACGGAAAAAGCGGCGTTCTTCCGATGGATTATCAGATAGCGCAGCAGATACGCCAGACCCGTAAAAAGACAATTCTTGTGGTAAATAAAATAGACACGCAGGCTGAAGAATCCAAAGGTTACGAGTTTTACGAGCTTGGTTTTGACGATGTGGTTTTTGTTTCTGCAAACCACGGCAGAAACATAAATGAGCTTTTAGACAAAGTCTGGAGCAATATAAAATACGACAGACGTTCCAAAAAGACAGATGAGATTTTAAAAATAATACTTGTCGGAAAACCTAACGTAGGCAAATCTTCTTTTGTAAACGCCGCCGCTAAAGAAGAGAGAAGCATAGTTCACGATGCGCCGGGTACTACAAGAGATTCTCTTTCCGTTCACGTCAGTTTTAACGATAAAGAATATATTTTAACCGACACGGCTGGGCTTCACAGAGGCAGCAAAACAAAAGACGATATGGAATATCTTTCTACGCTCAGCACGAGTTACGCGATTGACGACGCGGACATTGCCGTGCTTCTCGCCGACGCTTCTCAGGGAATAGGCGAAACGGAAGTAAAAATCGCAAGGCTTCTTATAGAAAAAAGAAAGCCGGTGATAGTAGCGGTAAATAAATGGGATTTAATCGAAGACAAAGAAGAAGCGGCAAAATATTTTACCGAGCAGCTCCGCGAAAAAATAAAATTTATGAGCTGGGCCGACATAATTTTTATTTCGGCTAAAACAGGTCAGAGACTAGAGAGGATTTTTGCCGAATCCGAGCTTGTTTATAAGCAATATACCAAAGAGATTTCCAAAGAAGAACTTAACGAGCTTGTCCGCGAAGCGGTCGCGAAAAAGCCTTTCGTAAGAAAAGGCAAAGTTTTAAAGTTTAAAGAATACGCGCAGGTCGCGGTAAAGCCGCCGGTGTTTATTTTTTCGGTAAACGATTTGGAGCTTGTTCATTTTTCTTACGAAAGATTTCTTGAAAACCGTTTCAGGGAAAGATTCGGTTTTAAAGGCACGCCGATAGTTTTGAAATTCAGGCAGTTTTTCAGAATAAAAAACGAGAGCAATATTAATTAAGGCAGACGAAAAAAAATATGTTCAAAAAGATATTTCTGATTATTATTGCGTTTGCCGTATTTGTGAACGCGGCATATGCTCAATATTATCCCGATAACAATGAGAATATTAAACATGAAAACGGCGGATACGATATAGATGTCGTATATAACATCGCAAATATCGGAATTGATTTTAATATTTACGGATCGGGAAATTATTTAAGCATGTTTACGGCGGAAGTAGCAAATATATATTTACAGGAAAGAGAAACCTCTTTAGGTTTGCATTTCAGTCCTTTTTTATACGTAACCGGGTCTGACGAGAATGAAATGTACCGCAAAATAAGTCCTTTGAATTTGACTGTTTTTTGGAATCCTGTATGGAGTATAAAAAGAGGCGGAATATTCGGTCCGTATGTGTCTGTAAATTATTTTCTTTCCGAAAAAAACGATTTTTCATTTGGTACGGGATTATATTTCTCTCTTTTTTCGAATTATTCTTACGACGGAAGTTTTATAAATAACGTAGTATCCGCTAAAGTGGGTTATCGTTATATAAATGATAGAAATACATATTATATAGGCATCAATACCGATATAGCACAACTGCTGAAATTGTTATTATTGGGATTGTTATCTTCCGGTTCCAATAAATATGACGACGATTATAGCAGCAGCTTTAGCGACAATAAAAAACATGATGATAAAAAGCAAAAACATAAAGAACGCGAACATAAGGAACGTAAAAGTAAGGAAAATAAACCAAAAAAAGATAAGAAAAAAAATAAGAAAGAAGCCGGTAATGCAGGGGCGTCATAATGCTTATAAAAATTTTATATTTGATTTTCGCTTATTTTTGCGGGGCGATTCCGTTTGCTTATATTATTTCAAAATTTGCCGCGAACGTTGACATAAGAACAGTCGGCTCGGGAAATCCCGGGGCTACAAACGTTTTCAGGGCAGTCGGCAAAAAAGCAGGAATAATTACTTTTATTCTCGACGCGCTGAAAGGTTTTTTACCGGTACTATTTGCGATACATATAGATAATTCTTTTTCTTATTCCGTAGCTGTCGCGACTATGACAATGGTCGGGCATATGTTTACCGTGTTTTTAAAATTTAAAGGCGGAAAAGGCGTTGCCACGGCCTGCGGCGCGTTTTTGGCTTTAATGCCTTTTCCTACGCTTATAGCTTTTGCCGTGTTTGCTTTGGTTTTTGTTTTTTCGGGATATGTCTCTTTGGGCTCGGTATGCGCGGCTTTATCTTTGCCTTTGGCGTCTTATTTTTCCGGTTACGCGCTTGAAGCCGTAATTTTTGCTTTTGCTTTAGCTTCAATAATCATTTACAAGCACAAAGCTAATATGCAAAGATTACGCAGAGGCGAAGAATATAAATTTAAAATATTGAGGAAATGATATGAAAATAACCGTATTGGGAGCAGGCTCCTGGGGCGCGACTCTTGCAGCTTTGCTTTTGGAAAACGGCCATCAGGCTGTGCTTTGGGAGTTCGATAAAAAAAGAGCGGACGATTTGCAGTCCAGAAAAATAAAACCTTTTTCAGCCGGTATAGATTTGCCGAAAGATTTATATATTACAAACAGTCTTGAATCCTTAAAAGACAGCCAAGGGCTGTTGTTCGCGGTACCTTCGCAATTTATGCGTTCAACGTGTAATTTATTAAAAAGCAGCGGTGTTACTCTTTCCGGTAAACTTATAATGAGCGCCACTAAAGGAATAGAAAATAAAACTTTGCTCAGAATGTCTGAAGTTATTGAGGAAATTTTTCCCGGAAGTTATGATAATATTGCCGCGTTGTCGGGTCCCAGCCACGCGGAGGAAGTTTGCAGAAAAATGCCTACTGCCGTAACGTCGGCGTCATATAATATTGAAACGGCAGAAAAATGCAGAGCCCTTTTTATGAACGATTATTTCAGGGTGTATAACCAAACGGATATTATCGGCGTGGAAACCGGCGCGGCGCTTAAAAACGTTTTTGCTATCGCCTCAGGCATTGTGGACGGATTAAAATACGGCGACAATACCAAAGCCGCGATAGTATCAAGAGGCTTAAAAGAGCTTGCCAGAATCGGCGTTGCTTTAGGCGGCAAAGAGCAGACTTTTTACGGTTTATCCGGAGTAGGCGATTTAATGGTGACATGTTTTTCAATGCATTCAAGAAACCGCGCCGTAGGTCAGGCCGTAGGCGAAGGAAAAAGCGCGTATGAAGCGGAAAAAAGTCTGGGTATGATAGCCGAGGGCGTAAAAAACTCGATAAGTGCTTATGAAATCGGAAAAAAACTGAATGTCGAGCTTCCAATAATAAATGAAGTTTATGAAGTTTTGTTTAACGGAAAAAATCCTTTGGAAGCGGTAAATATTTTAATGACCAGAGAGCCTAAACATGAATAAAAATAATATAGCGGATTCTCTTACCAATATTTTAAGCTCCAAAAAAGAAGCGGCAAAAGCCGTTGATATGGTTTTTGAGCAGATTTCAAAAGCTTTGAAAAACGGCGAAAAAGTCGTGATAACGGGTTTTGGAAGTTTTAATATGTTTATAACAAAAACAAAAAAAGGGCGAAATCCAAAGACCGGCGAAAGCCTTTTTATCGCTCCGATGAAAAAAATCCGTTTTAAACAGTCCAAAGAGTTTTTTGACAAATAGTTATAAATAAGTAAAATATAACGGTTTAGGGGAAATGCAGATATGAAAGAAATACCTCCGATTCCGGATAAAGAATACTTCACGATAGGCGAAGTTTCGCAGATTACGCAGTCGCCTAAATATACTTTGAGATACTGGGAAAACGAGTTTAAACTTCTTCGTCCCGTAAGGAAAAGCTCGGGGCAGAGGCGGTATCGCAAAGAGGAAGTCGAGCTTGTTTTTAAAATTAAAGATTTATTGTACAATAAGCGTTACACCATTGAAGGCGTTAAAAAGTATTTGACGGGCGACAAACGTAAAACGCAGCTGGTGTTTAAAGATTTAAAAGAAGAACATTTACCGGACACGAAGATATTAAGGGAAATAAAAGAAGAACTGACAGCAGTTATTAAACTGTTAAAAAGATAGTTAGCTGATATTTCGATTACTTTGAAATATTAAAAAGCAAAAGTCGGGGCGTAGCGCAGTTGGCTAGCGCACTCCCTTGGGGTGGGAGAGGCCGCTGGTTCAAGTCCAGTCGCCCCGATGTTTTAAAAGTCCATTGCAAGTTCTTTGCAATGGATTTTTTAAGCTTATACGATATGAAAATAAAATTTTTTTTTATTTTAGCTTTAATGTTTGCAATACAGTTTTCTTACGCCGCCTCCGGCAGGAGAAAGCATTTTTTATCGCATGGCCCGTCGGTCGCTTCTTTTGGCGCTGGCGAAACGGTTTTCTCGGGATACAAAGACCCTTTAATAATACAATACAATCCGTCGCTTGCGGCGTTTTTTCAGGAAAACGCAATAGGGCTTTCAAGATTTGATTTATATGAAGGCAGCGCGTATAATGCCGCTTCCGCGGCTTTGTCGCTCGGGAATAATTATTTTATAGGAATTTCCGCGTCCAATTTATCGAGCGGAAATATTGAAGTAAGAGAAACAATTTACAGCGACGCTAAAGAAATATCCATAAACACATGGGATTACGTTTTATCCGGCGCAGGTTTTGTGGATTCTTTAGGTCTGGCTTACGGTTTGAATATAAAATATCTGTATTACGATTTATATCTTAAACGCGGCGGAACGTTTGCCATAGACGGGGGCGTCGCGAAATCTTTTAAGGGTCCTGAAATATTCAATAACTTATCTAAAATAAAACTCGGATTTTCAGCCCAGAATTTTGTTGCGGGCGAATTAAAAGTAGACGCTGAAGCGGATGATATTCCTTCGATTTACAGGTTAAGTTCCGCGATTATAGTCCCTGTTTATTACAGATTTCAGTCGCAGGATTCCTTAAGCATATACGCAGATTTAAAATATGAAGACTATTTTCTGGATATTTACGCCGGTCTTTCCTATACATTCGTCGATAAATATTGCGTAAGGGCAGGCTATTATCCAGGACACTTTACTTTCGGTTTCGGAATAGATTTTTATTATTTTACTTTTGATTATGCCGCGGATTTCGGCGAGCTGGATTTGATTAACAGATTCGGTCTGACATACAGATGGGGAGACAGAAAAAACGGCGAACTTGAACAAGAAGCTAAAGAAGCTTTGGATAAAGAAAAAATTACTTTAAGCGAAGCGGAAAAAAGATTTAAAGAAGCCAAAAAGCTTTATGATAGAAAAGAATATTTAAGAGCGACCGATATGCTTTCCGCGATAGTCGTTTCTTACCCGTCTTTTGAGTCGCCTATGTATTTTTATACAAAAATTATCGATGATGCGCGCAAAACGGCTTTGTCAAACGACGAGCTTGATTTTTCAAATCTTACCTACGCGAGAGGTTATTGCGCTTATTACAATACAGATTATAAAGAGGCTTTAAACGAATGGAACAAGTATATTCATTTTACCGGCGGAAGTGATGAAATAACGGAGTATAAAAACAAAATAGACAATGCTTTAAACCTGGAACAGCTTAAAATGCGTGAAGCCGAACTTGCCGCAAAAGCAAATGAGATTTTGCAATCGGGAATAACGATGTTTGATTTATCAAAATGGGTCGGCTGCATAAAAACTATGGAGAAACTGCAAAAGTTTGTAAGCGATAACAATTTTTCAAAGTCGGTAGAATATTACTCTAAAGCAAAAGAGTACATTAACCAATCAGTATTGGAACTTTCAAAAACCATAAAACCGGAACCAGAATCACAGCATGCGGAAATACAAGAAGAAAAACAACATGAAATAGACGAAGAAAGCGCGGATAAAAAATACAATGAAGGCCTTATTCTATACGCACAGGGGCGTTATTTTGAAGCTGAACGCGTATGGGAACTCACGTTAAGATTAAATCCCAATCACCGGAAAGCAAAAATCGCGCTTAACAGGCTGCGTAAAAACAGTATGGATAATTAGCAGTTATTGCTTGACTGGTGTTTTTCAAAAGTATATAATATTTCGATAATTCATATATAAAAATCAACAAATTTTAATTCTGCGTACTTTTTCGGGGGGGTAGAAGGGCAATGGCAAACATTATTTTGAAAGACGTTTGGAAACGTTACGGAGATTTAGATATTGTAAAAAATTTCAATATTGAAATACCGGATAAATCTTTTTGTATTCTCGTCGGACCTTCCGGCTGCGGGAAAACGACTACTTTGCGCATGATAGCTGGGCTTGAAGAAATTTCCGACGGAGATATTTATATAGACGGTTTACGGGTCAATGATATTCCTCCCAAAAAACGCGATATAGCGATGGTTTTTCAAAGCTACGCGCTTTATCCCCATATGACGGTTTATGACAATATGGCTTTTGGTTTAAAGCTCAGAGGTTACAGCAAAAAAGAAATACAGCAGCGAGTAAACGAAGCCGCTGAAATTTTAAGCATAGAACATCTTCTTGAAAGGCGCCCTAAGCAGCTCAGCGGAGGGCAGAGGCAGAGAGTCGCGGTAGGAAGAGCTATTGTGCGTAAACCTAAAGTATTTTTGTTTGACGAGCCCCTTTCAAACCTAGACGCAAAGCTAAGGGGACAGATGAGAGCCGAACTTAAAAAACTCCATGAAAGGCTTCAAAGCACGATGATATACGTTACCCACGACCAGACCGAAGCTATGACTATGGGCGATATGATTTGCGTTATGAAAGAGGGAATAATACAGCAGATTGCCGGTCCTATTGATCTTTACGATAACCCCGCCAATAAATTTGTAGCTGGTTTTATCGGCAGTCCCGCGATGAATTTTTTTGAAGTCGAAGTATTAAATAAAAACGAAGAAATTTTCTTAAACGAAGGCACTTTTGAATTTCAGATTCCGGCGCAGTTAAAAGATAAAGTCTCGTCTTATGCCGGACAAAAAGTAACAATGGGAATAAGACCTGAAGATATATATGACAAACTTTTCTTTAATCCCGCAAATAAAGCCGCTATATCTACTTTTAGCGCCACCGTCGAAGTCGTAGAGCCACTAGGAAGCGAAATTTATCTGCACTTGAACACCGGCAAAAACGAACTGGTTGCAAAAGTCGATTCTCATAATCAGGCGAAAACGAACCAGATAATAGAGCTTGTGTTTAACATTTCAAAGACCCATTTATTCGACAATGCCAGCGGCGCAAAAATTATGTAGGGTTTTACGCTTGAGGCAAAAAATGAAAAAAATTTTAACAGGCGTTTCGATTATTTTTTTTACTATAATTTGCGCTTGTTCGAACAACGTATTAAACCCGCCGGCTCCTCCGGCGCCTAAACCGGACAATAATTACGATATTACGGCAGTCGCCGCAAAAAAAGCGGACTATTACGCCCGGCTCTTTTTTGATCTTGCCGACGGATACCTTTCCGACGACAATGTCGCCAAAGTAAGGTTCGGCGGCGACGGAAAATACGTTGAATCTTTAAATTTTTCAAACGCGAATACCACGGGCGAAATACATTCAACCGCCTTAGGCTCTTTTGATTTTTATTATGAAAGCAATACCGGCGAAGGGGAATCAACCTTAAAACGCATAAATGATTATACTCTTGCCGGATATACGTCTAATGTGCAAAGAAGGAAATCCGTTGTCGACAGAGCTACGGCGGGAGCTTGGAAAGCCGCGAGAATTATGAATATAAATTTTAAAAATACCGATATAACCGGCGAAAGTTTTTCTCTTGCGCTTAATTACGCGGTTCAGGGTTATGATACGTCAAAAGGCGCAAGCATCAGCGGTACAATTTCGTTTGACGTTTTGGATTCGTCAGGCACCCGTAATACTTTTACAATTACTTATAATTTAAACGGCGCTCTTTGGGGCGCAGGAGAAGGGTATGCTCCGAGTACAAGATATAATTTTATAATTAACAGCGGTAATATTACCGTACAGGGAACAGGCGCTCTTGCCGCATATAAAATTTATCTTACTTATTCGAATGACAAAGGAGAAGGTTCATTTACAGTTAGTACTACTACGTATGCGGCTTATACTGTCAGTAAAACTGAGGCGTATTACGTGAAGGACGGGGATCTTCCGGGTCAAAAAAGATACGTTTTGTGGGATTACCCGTTGTAAAGATAATTACGAATTACGAATCAACTGCAATGGCAAAACGACGATTACAAGTAACGAATTACGAATAAAAAAACAGGAAGCAAAATGGCTAAAAAACAGGACGTTAAGAAACTTTTAAAAGCAGCGCAGGAACCTTCAAAACTTGCAAGAAAACTTCATCCTTTTTATAGAGGAAAAATTGAAGTTGTCCCGAAATGCAGAATAAAAAATTTTAACGATTTTTCCATATGGTACAGCCCGGGCGTTGCGGCCGTATGCACAGACATATATAAAAACCCCGAACTTGTTTACGAATATACAAATAAATGGAACAGCGTTGCAGTTATAAGCGACGGCACAAGGGTTTTAGGCCTTGGCGATATAGGTCCCGAAGCAGGTATGCCGGTTATGGAAGGCAAAGCCCTTTTATATAAATATCTTGGCGGGGTTGACGCTTATCCGATTTGTTTAGACACAAAGGACGAAAAAAAGATTATCGAAACCGTAAAGATTTTACAGCCTTCTTTCGGCGGGGTTAATCTCGAAGATATTGAACAGCCGAAATGTTTTCCCATACTACACACTTTAAGAAAAGAGTGCCGCATACCAGTTTGGCACGACGACCAGCAAGGCACGGCTCTTGTAACTCTGGCGGGTTTTATTAACGCTTTAAAAGTCGTGGGCAAAAAAATAGGAAAAGTTAAAATAGCAATGATAGGCGCGGGTTCGGCAAATATATGCATAGCAAGGCTTTTGATGCTTCACGGCGCAAATCCCGCAAATATCATAATGACAGACTCTAAAGGCACGCTCCATAAAGGAAGAACCGAACTTAAAAATACTCATCCTGAAAAGTGGGAAATGGCGGTTGAAACCAACGCGGGAAACATTCAGGGTTATATTAAAGAAGCTATGGAAAACGCGGATGCGGTAATAGCTCTTTCTACGCCCGGACCGGACATAATAAAAAAAGAATGGATTAAAAGCATGGCAAAAAATCCTATCGTGTTTGTATGCGCCAATCCCGTTCCTGAAATTTGGCCTTGGGAAGCAAAAGAAGCCGGCGCTGCCGTAGTGGCAACCGGAAGAAGCGATTTTGAAAATCAGGTAAACAATTCGTTAGGTTTTCCAGGGGTATTTCGCGGAGTTTTAGACGTTAGGGCTTCCACAATAACGGATACTATGGCTATAACGGCTGCAACGGAACTTGCCGCATGTATAGCTGACAACAAAATAAAACCAAATAAAATTATTCCGACAATGGACAATTGGGAAATTTACCCTAAAATAGCAGCCGCTGTCGGCGTGAAAGCCATAAAAGAAAAAGTTGCGGCGAGAAAATTGAGTTATGACGCTATTTATTCGCAAGCAAAAGATATGATAAAAAGAAGCAGAGCGGTTACGGAAACTATGATGGCTAAAGGCTATATAAAGAAAGTGAAGAGTGAAAAGTGAAAAGTGAAAAAGCAGTCCGAATAATAAAATCAATTGAAATATCTAACGCAGTTGAAAAACTTTGCGCGGACGCAAATTATTTGCTGCCAGCGGACGTTTTAAATTCTTTGAAGGAAAACTCCGGAAAAGAGAAAGGAACCGCAAAAGACATTTTTGACGAAATAATAAAAAACGCCGAAATCGCCGAAACCGAAAAAATTCCTTTGTGCCAAGACACGGGCTCGGCGAATTTTTTTATAAAAATCGGCAAAGACGTTGTAATTGAAGACGGCGATATTTATTCCGGCGTTAATAATGGCGTAGCCGAGTGCTACAAAAAAAAATATCTGCGTAAATCCATAGTTTCGGATCCGCTTGAAAGAAAAAACACCGGCGACAATACTCCCGCGAACATATATGTGGACATTGTTGACGGCGAAAATATAGAAATAATTTTTCTTCCCAAAGGCGGCGGCAGTGAAAACGCGAGCGCTTTAAAAATGCTTGAGCCTTCTGCCGGCTGGGACGGAGTAAAAGATTTTGTTTTAAACGCGGTTAAAGAAAAAGGCGCGAACGCCTGTCCTCCTTTAATAATCGGCATAGGCATAGGCGGAGATTTTGCAAGCGTCGGGTATTTGGCAAAAAAATCGCTGCTCAGGGAAATAGGTTCCAAAAATACAAACCCTTATTACGAAGAAAAAGAAAAAGAGCTTTTAGCAGAGATTAACAAACTTAATATAGGAGCAATGGGACTCGGCGGAAATACTGCCGCTTTGGCTGTTTTTATAAATACAAAACCCTGCCATATAGCGTCGCTTCCGGCAGCGGTAAATATTCAATGCCATTCCTGCAGAAGAATGACGATTAAAATATAAACGGCAATTTGGTTTCATGAAAAGCAGTTTCGTACAAAGTGTGTCATGCTGAACTTGTTTCAGCATCTAGTTGTGAAAACAGACAACAGCAGACCCTGAAACGAGTTCAGGGTGACAATAGAAAGAGTTTTTCAAGAAACAAAATTACAAATGACAAAGGCTATGACTATACAAGAATTGTTATCGAACATAAAAAATATCAAAGCGGGGCAGCGCGTTTTATTAAGCGGAACAATATATACCGCAAGAGATGCCGCTCATGCAAGAATTATCGATTTAATTAATAAAGAAGCGAAGCTCCCCTTTGGTTTAAAAAACAGCGCGATTTATTATTGCGGCCCTGCGCCTGCGAAGCCCGGAGAAATTATCGGCGCGTGCGGGCCTACCACTTCGGCAAGAATGGACGTTTTTACTCCTAAAATGCTTGAAGCGGGCGTAAAAATTCTTATAGGCAAAGGCGCCCGTTCGGAAAGCGTCCGGGACTCCATAAAAAAAAATAAAGCTGTTTATATGGCTGTCACAGGCGGTGTCGCGGCGCTGCTTTCAAAAACAGTTAAATCCTGCGAATTGATTGCCTTTGAAGATTTGGGTCCGGAAGCCGTATATAAACTTGAAGTGAAAGATATGCCGTTGATAGTTGCGGTTGATAGTGAAGGAAACAACATTTTTAAAGGCAGTGAGTAGTGAGTAATTAGTAGTTAGTAATTGGTCGTGCGGGGCTTTGCCCCGCTTATCAATTTAAGTGCGCAAGGCGCACTCAAAAACTACTCACTATTCACTACTAACTACTAACTGGAGTATTTATGTTTTTAGCATTGGACATCGGAAATACTAATATAACAATCGGTTTATTCATGATGGAAAGCAATACAGTTTTGCCTAAACCTCAAAAAGTCTGGCGTATGTCAACTTCAAAAAAGCGGACTGCCGACGAGTATGCCGCGCTTCTCATGGATATGTTTTACTATAACGGTTTTGACGCAAAAAAAGTAAAATATGTCGCAGTTGCCAGCGTGGTTCCTACTTTAAACAGCGTTTTTGAAGAACTTGTTTCAAAATATTTCAATAAAAAAGCCTTTTTTGTAAACCACATAAATAACGGCGGTTTAGTGTTCAAAACCGGCAATCCGAAAGAAGCCGGAGCCGACAGAATTGCCGATGCTGTCGCTGTGTATTCCATTTACGGCGGCGGCTGTATAGTTATAGATTTCGGCACTGCTACGACTTTTGACTGCATAGATTCAAAAGGCAGGTATCTTGGCGGAGCAATTGCTCCCGGCCCTATGATATCCGCGCAATCCTTAAGTTTAAAAACAGCGCAGCTTCCGCAAGTCGAAATGAAAAAACCGTCAAAGTCCATAGGAACTACTACCGTAGAATGTATCCAGTCCGGACTTTTTTTCGGATATGTCGGGCTTATAAAAGAGCTTATAGCAAGAATTAAAAAAGAAATGAAAGTAAAACATATTATAGCTACTGGCGGACTTGCCGATTTGATGAGCGCTGAAATAAAAGAGATTCAGGCGATTGCTCCGGATTTGACTCTGGAAGGTATCAGAATAATTTGGGAAAAAAGCAGAGGGAAAAAATGAAAAAAGTATTATATTTGCCATTTTTGCTGTTATTTTTTGCCGGAACGGCCTATGCCGATCCTTTTGATCTTTTTAATTATTTTTTAAATACCGCGCCAAACAGACCAGCAGCCCAAAAGCTTCTTGATTATTTTGCCGAAGACATAGGTCAGGCAATAGCGGGCGGCTCTTACGGCGTCGGCGGAGATTTGGGCCTTATGGGCGTAAAATTAAGTATAAAAATGTCGTATCAGCAGATTTCACAAGACAATGAAATAATAAGAGCCGTCGGAGAAACAACTTTAACTTATCCTGTAATTCAGGGAGAATTCGGGATTTTCGAAGATTTTGACGGAATATTAAGACTTTCCAATATGAATAATTCCACTCTTTTAGGGGGAGGCGTAAGATACAGAATAAGGGAAGGCGATGATATGTTTGTTCCGACAATTTCAATTCAGTCTGTGTATAACTTTCTTATAGCCGACGACGGTGACAATAAATTTAACGCGTGGAATTTAAAAACTTCTCCGACGGCGTATTTCGGGCAAATTCCTTACATACAGCCGTATGTTTTTATAAGCTATGACGTGACAAGTCTTACTGCAAAATCTTCGGCAAGATCGGGTTTGTCATCTCTTGTCGACGGTTTCGGCTACGGAGCAGGCGGTAATTTGAGCCTGGGGACTGTAAATGTGACCGGCGCCATATCTATGTATAACGGCAATGCAAACTATAACTTCGGCATATTTATAGGTATTTGACAAAAGAAAAAGGAATTTTATATAATCAGCAATCATTTGCGTTGAGTGATAAAAATAAATAGAGGGAGGAAGTTAGCATGATAAGACCATTAGGCGACAAAATCTTAGTAAAGCCCGCGGAAGCGAAAGAAGTGAAGAAGAGCGGTATAATAATACCCGATACCGCGAAAGAAAAACCCCAGGAGGGCGAAGTAATAGCTGTCGGCAAAGGAAAAACTTCCGATGACGGAAAAGTTATAGCTTTAGACGTAAAAGCAGGAGATAAGGTTCTTTTCGGAAAATATTCGGGAACAGAAGTAAAAATTAACGACAAAGACTATTTGATAATGATTCAGGATGATATTTTGGGAATAATAGAATAGACCGTGTCATTCCCGAATGTATATATCGGGAATCCACGTTTTCAGTTAAAAGGCGTAAGGAATCGATTGCGGATCAAGTCCGCAATGACGATAATAGTAAAAATGGATTCCCGCTTTCGCGGGAATGACAGATTTATAAGGAGAACAGTAAAATGGCAAAACAGTTGATTTATAATGATGAAGCGCGTAAAGCGATGAAATCCGGCGTTGACCAGCTTGCGAACGCGGTTAAAGTAACGCTCGGACCTAAAGGCAGATATGTAGTTTTAGATAAAAAATTCGGTTCACCCACCGTTACAAACGACGGCGTGACCATAGCAAAAGAAATTGAACTTGAAAATCCGTTTGAAAATATGGGAGCGCAGCTTGTGAAAGAAGTCGCTTCAAAAACAAACGATATAGCCGGCGACGGAACAACAACCGCCACGGTTTTGGCCCAGTCTCTTATAAACGAAGGCTTGAAAAATATTACCGCGGGTGCGAATGCCAACCACATAAAGAAAGGCATTGAAAAAGCCACCGCGGCGGTAATAGACGAAATAAAGAAAGTAGCAAAGCAGGTAAAAAATAAAGAAGAAATCGCCCAGATAGCTTCCATTTCCGCAAGCGACAAAGAAATCGGAAATCTCATTGCCGACGCTATGGAAAAAGTCGGAAAAGACGGCGTAATTACCGTGGAAGAAGGCAAATCTTCGGTAACTACCCTTGACGTAGTGGAAGGAATGCAGTTTGACAGAGGATATTCTTCGCCTTATTTCGTTACCGATACCGAAAGAATGCAGGGAATTTTGGAAGATCCTTACATAATAATCACGGACAAAAAAATAACTTCAATGCAGGAAATTCTTCCTTTGCTTGAAAAAGTCGTTCAGACGGGCAGAGCGTTTGTTATAATTTCCGAAGATATTGAAGGCGAAGCGCTCGCGACTTTGGTCGTAAATAAAATCCGCGGAACATTGAAAGTTATGGCGGTTAAAGCCCCGGGATTCGGAGACAGAAGAAAAGAAATGCTTCAGGATATAGCGATTCTTACCGGTGGAACGGTAATTTCCGAAGAAACCGGTTTAAAGCTTGATAAAGCCGAAATCGATATGCTCGGCCAGTGCAAAAGAGTTGTCGTGGATAAAGAAAACACTACGATTGTTTCCGGTTCAGGCGATAAAAAATCGATTGAAGCAAGAATTGCCCAAATCCGCAAACAGATTGAAGATACTAAATCGGATTACGATAAAGAAAAGCTGCAGGAAAGGCTTGCTAAACTTGTCGGCGGAGTAGCCGTGATAAACGTCGGAGCCGCGACCGAATCCGAAATGAAATCCAAGAAATTCAAAGTTGAAGACGCGTTGAACGCGACGAGAGCCGGAGTTGAGGAAGGAATAGTCGCCGGAGGCGGAGTAGCTCTTCTTAAAGCCCAGACTGTTCTTGAAAAGGTTAAACCCGCGGATGAAGACGAAGCTACCGGAATAGCGATTGTTCTTAAAGCTTTGGAAGGTCCTATAAGAATGATAGTTGAAAACGCCGGTATTGAAGCTTCTATTGTCGTAGATAAAGTTAAAAATGCTAAAGACGCCACTTACGGATATAATGCCGACACCAACGAATACGTTGATATGATAAAAACCGATATTGTTGACCCTGCGAAAGTCGCAAGAACCGCGCTTGAAAACGCGTCCTCAATAGCAGGACTTATTCTTACCACCGAAACTTTGGTAACTGATATACCTGAAAAGAAACCTGCAATGCCTATGGGCGGCGGAATGCCTCCTATGCCGGAATATTAATAACGGCATGTAAAATAATATACAAAAATAAAAAACAAACGCCTCCGAAAAATACTCGGAGGCGTTTTTTCGTCATTACGTTTTAAGAATGTCGTCTAATGTGCTATAATTTTCTAAAAACCTACATTTGTCATACCCTGCGGGAGAGGGAGGATGTGTATACACTCTAGTACAGCTGGTGGTTATGACTTATAAAAAATAAGAAAAAGGAAAGTAAAAAATGAAAAAGTTTTTATTGTTTCCGTTATTAATGATAGTTTTATTTAGCATTAATGGGTTTTCTCAAACGATAAACGTTTCCAGTTATAGCTATCTTCAACAACTGTTTAGGCAGGCGGGCGTTAGGAACGTGGTGCTTATAGACAATATAACCGGCACAGAGCGTCTCGGAAGCATGGCTTCTTCGGGTATTATGACAATAAGCGGGAATTATAATCTTTCTGTTTCATTGTCAACAAGCAGCAATGGCGGGGCTTTTAGCGTTACTAATTCTACGTTAACTTTTAATACCGGCGGCAATATAACATTTAGCAGCAATTCAGCAACAAATTACGGCGGAGCGATATATAATACCAGAGTGATAAATTTTGAAACAGCTGCGGGAAGAAGCGTGATATTTAGCAATAATACCGCAGATTACGGCGGAGCAATATATAATACCGGCGCTAGTGCAAACATAACATTTACAAACGGCAATATAATGTTTGCCGGAAATAGAGCGGATGTTACAAGCTACACGTACGGTGGCGGAGCGATATACAACCAGTCGGGCGGTCAAATAAATTTTGATATGTCTTCGGTCGGCAAGGTAACATTCAGCAGCAATACTGCGGCAAGCAGCGGCGGAGCGATATATAACAATGGCGATAATTCGCAAATAACATTTACAAATGGCGATATATTGTTTTTCGGAAATAAAGCGAACGGCGCAGGATCAATCACCGGCGGCGGCGCGATATGCAATTATTTGGGTCAAATAAATTTTGATATGTCTTCGAGCGGCAGGGTAACATTCAGCAGCAATACTGCAACTTCCGGCGGAGCGATATACCATTTCGGTTTAGCCGGTAATTCAAAAACAGTATTTGCAAACGGCGATATAATATTTATCGGAAACAGCGCAAATTACGGCGGAGCGATATATACTAACGGCAGTTCATCAATAAGTTTTGCAGGCAGCAATGTAAGATTCGGCGGCAATACTGCGGCAACTTCCGGCGGAGCGATATGTAATGAGGGCGGGCAAATGGATTTTGAGATGTTTTCCGTCGGTGCGATAACATTCAGCAGCAATACTGCAAGGTTTGGCGGAGCGATATACAATTCCAGAACAATAAGTTTTAGAGCAGCGTCCGGCAGCAATATAATATTCAGCAGCAATACTGCAACAAGTTCCGGCGGAGTGATATACAACTCAAGCGGTCAAATAAATTTTGAGATGTCTTCAGGAGGCAAGGTAACATTCAGCAGCAATACTGCGGCAAGTAACGGCGGAGTGATATACAATGACGGTTGGAGCGCTAATACAAAAATAACATTTACAAACGGCGATATACTATTTGACGGAAATAGGGCAAGTTCCGGCGGCGCGATACATAGTGAGTACAATTCAATAATAAATTTTACCTCTTCAACAATAACCTTCACCGGTAATGTAGCCCAAAGCAGCGGCGGAGCGATATACAACTATGCAGGCGGTCAAATAAGTTTTGAAATGTCTTCAGGAGGTAAGTTAACATTTAGCAGTAATACGGCAAGATGGGGCGGAGCGATAAGTAATAATAGAGCTAATTCAACTATAACATTTACGAACGGCAATATAATGTTTATCGGAAACAGCGCAAGCAGTTTAGGCGGAGCGGTATATAATGAGGGGACGATAAATTTTGAAACAGTATCCGGCAGCAGCATAACATTCATAGGCAATCGTGCCGGCGACGGCAGCGCAGGAAATGGTAACGACATATACAATAGCGGAACAATAAACATAACCGGCGGCGGAGCTGTAATAATAAGCAGCGGGATAGCGGGAAGCGGGACGATAAACAACGCGGCAAATGTATATTTGAACGGCAATAGTTCGGGATATACGGGAACGTATACGCAGACAGGCGGAACAACCGCAATAAGCGCAAGCTTCTTTAACGGAACAAATAATATAACCGCAGGAACAATACAAATAAACGACGGAGCAGTGATAAACAGCGTATTGTCAATGGGAGCGTCTTCGCTGCTCAATATAAATGTTACGGGAACGATTGCATTGCAGCGCGACAAATTTATCGGGACAACATTCGCCGTAAGTAAAACAAACAGCGGAACATTAAACATATCCGAAGATTTCAGCGCGCATACGGGAGCATTTACGCAAACAGCGGGAAATACCAATGTAACAAATAAAACATTTAATTCGATGCATACGATAGACGGCGGAACATTAACATTTGCAACCGGGGCAGTGGTAGCTGCGAATACAAAAGTATCCGTAGGAACAAACGGAACATTGTCGCTCACCGGTAATGACAATTTAAGTTTCGCAGCAAGTTTCTTAAGCGGAAACGGAACTGTAAACAAGAGCGGAACAGGGACATTAGATATAGCAGGCAATAATAGCGCATACACGGGAACATATACGCAAACAAACGGAAATACAATAGTAACAAGCAATTATTTTAACGGGCAAAGCAATATCAACGGCGGAACGTTAACATTTGCTACGGGGACGGCAGTAGCCGCAAACACAAAAGTATCTGTAGGAATAAGCGGAACATTGTCGCTCACCGGTAATGACAATTTAAGTTTTGGAACAAGTTTCTTAAGCGGAAACGGAACTGTAAACAAGAGCGGCACGGGTACATTAAACATAACGGGCGATAACAGTTTGTTTACGGGAACATTTACGCAGACGGCGGGGCAGACAATTGTATATGAGACTGGAAAAATGTTTAGCGGAACAAATGCAATAGCAACCAGCACGCTGACGGTATACGGAGCTGCAAGCGCTGCAAGCATGGGATATAACGTAAATTTGGGAAACAACGCGATATCCGATTATTACAGTAAAAATACGGTGCCAACTATATTAAACGAGACAAACATTAATTTTACGGGAACGGGAGCAAAAGCGAACTTTCTTAATTCGGGAACAGGCGATTACGCATATTATGTGTTAAACAGTTCATATACCGGAGTGGTTGGGAACAGCGTAAACTTCAAGAACTCTTTCGTAAGTTTTGCGCCTTCTAATTTTAGCGGGAACATAGAGTACAGTTTTGAGAATTCTGTAATAGACATAGCAAATACCGTAAGCAACAGCACGAGAACAATAACGTTTAACAGATTAAATTTGATAGGAGCCAACAACGGATTGAATTTCGGAATAAGATTTAGTTCTCATGCCGGAAACACTTACAGCATGGATACGGACAAGATTGACTTAACGGGCGGCGGCAGCGGAGTAATAGGCAGCATTTTTGACATAAGGGTATATTACGGCGAAGAACTGGCAGATTTAAACGGAACATTTAATTCCCGGGTCTTGTACGGCGGTCTGATGTTTGCGACGAACATATCAAGCTTTACATTGGGAATGGGCGTGCATACGTATAAAATAGGAGTAAACAGCGATTGGCAAACCATAAACGTAACCATAGACGGCGGCGGCGGAGTAGTGTATACATTGTATGATTACAACGCCGGGACAGTCGGAACAAATAGAGCCTGGGTATGGAATAATAGCAGCGCATATTATATAGACAAAGAATTAGGAATTACGGCGCCGGGATTATTTAGCGTAAGCGGCAATGACGGCGTAGCGTCCAGACGCGTAATTTCCGGGAAAATAAACAACGGCAGCACGTACGGTTCGTTGTTTAAAATAACCGACGGAGTAAATGCGTCGACGTTTACTTTGGAAAATATAACGGTAACGCAGGCGCTTGCGGACGGTATGGGAGGAGACACCGGACACGGTTCGGTACTTTATATGGACAGCGCGGTGTCGGAAGCTTTGATAAAAAATGTGATAATCGCCGAAAACAGTTCAGTCTATTTTGGCGGTGCGATATATCTCGGAGCCGGAAAATTGACTGTAGAAGACACGGTATTCTCAAGCAACACGGCGGATAGTGGCGGCGCGGTATCTTTGGCGGACGGCAGCAGCGCGCTGTTTAAAGGAAATATAAGTTTTATAAATAATACGGCAAACGGCCTCGGCGGAGCAATATACGCGGAAGGCACAAACAGCGTTTTTAACGCTTCAACGGGAAGCATATCATTTACTTCAAACAAAAGTATGACGGGCGGGGCGATATATAATATCATTTTTTCCGAGATGTCATTTTCCGCGGGACAAGATATATCGTTCAATCACAATAACGCGTCTGGGTGCGGCGGAGCAATAAATTCCGAATTTGATTCTTTCATGACATTTGCTTCCGGCGGAGATGTTTTGTTTAACAATAATAAGGCTCCCAGTTTCGGCGGAGCAATACACGCTGGGTATTATTCCGATATGAAATTTTCTGCCGTCAGAGATATTGTGTTTGACAGCAATTCCTCGTTTTACGGCGGAGCCGTGTACAGTGACTGTTATTCGTATATGTTCTTTACCGCAAACAGAGATATTATATTCAATAATAACAAGTCGGATAATATCGGCGACAATAACATGCCGGATAATGTCGGCGGCACTTTCGGCGGAGCAGTATATGCTATGGATAATTCTTCAATGACATTTACGGCAGGTCGGAATATTACTTTCAGCAATAACAAGGCGTTGGAAGAAGGAACAGGCGGGGCTATTTTTACTTATGCATCCAGTACGTCTTTTATCGCGACTAATAATATTTCTTTTACGGGCAATCAAAGCGCTGCCGAAGGCGGGGCATTATACGTTTGGAATTCGATAATGAATTTTAATGCTTCATCAATAACATTCAACACAAACGTCGCGGTGTCTTCCGGCGGAGCGATATACAATAAAGGAAGCGTGCTGGCGTTTAACGGAAATGTTTTATTCAGCAGCAACACGGCAAGTTCAGGCGGCGCGATATATAATGACGGCGGTACGATAAACTTTGTAACTACGGCGGGAAGCAGCGTAACATTTGCGGGAAATACGGCAAGCGGTCTCGGAAAAGACATATATAATGCCGGCGGAACAATAAACATAACCGGAGCCGGAGCAGTAATAATGGACGGCGGTATAGCCGGCTGGGGCTCAATAACAAAAGGTACAGGAGCAGGCAGGCTTAATTTGAGCGGGGATAATAGTTCATTTTACGGAACATTTACGCAGACAGTGGGACAGACAACCGTTTATGAAACAGGAAAAATGTTTGGCGGGACAAACGCAATATCAAACAGCACTGTGACGGTATATGGAGCCGCAAGCGCGGCAAGCATGGGGTATAACCTGGATCTCGGGAACAACGCGGTATCTGATTATTACAGCAAAAGTACCGGAACAACTACATTAGACAGAACAAACATAAATTTTACGGGAACCGGAGCAAATGCGAATTTCCGTAATTCGGGAACAGGCGATTATGCGTATTACGTGCTAAACAGTTCGTTTACGGGCTCTACGGGAAACAGCGTAAATTTCAAAAACTCTTTTGTAAGTTTTGCGGCGAATAGTTTTGTCGGCAATATTGGTTATAGTTTTGAGAATTCGGTAATAGACATAACAAACACAGTAGGAAGCAGCACGAGAACAATAACTTTTGACAAGTTAAGTTTAATAGGAAGCAGCAATGCTTTGAATTTCGGTATAAGATTCAGTTCACACGCAGGAAACACTTACAGCATGGATACGGACAAGATTAACTTAACGACCGGCAGCGGAGTGATAGGCAGCATATTTGACATAAGAGTATATTACGGCGAAGAGTTGGCAGATTTAAACGGAACATTTAATTCCCAGGTCTTGTACAACGGTCTGACATTTGCGACGAGTATATCAAGTTTTACATTGGGAATGGGCGTACATTCGTATAAGGTAAGCGTGGATACTAACAATTGGCAAAATATTAATGTAACCATAGAAGGCGGCTCGGGAATACTTACATTGTATGATTACAATGCTATGGTCGGACCGAGAGCGTGGGTATGGAATGAAGCGGGCACATATTATATTGACAGAGAATTGGGAGATACGGGAGCAGGACTGTTCAGCGTAAGCGGAAATGACAGCGTTGCGTCAAAATGGGTAGTTTCCGGAAAGATAAATAACGGTAGCACGTACGGTTCAATGTTTAAGTTAGTAAACGCGTCAACGTTTACCCTTAAAGACATAACGATAACGCAAGCGCGCGCGGACGGCACGGGAGATACAGGAAACGGTTCAGTACTTTATATGAGCAACGCGCTGTCGGAATCTTTGATAAGAAACGTAGTGCTGAATGTTAACACTTCCGTCGGGAACGGAGGAGCGGTGTATTTTGGAGCCGGAAAATTGACGATAGAAAACACAACGTTCAGCGGCAACACGGCAACCTTAAACGGCGGAGCACTATATTTGGCGTCCGGAAGAAGCGCTGAGTTTAACGGCAATATGATTTTTGCAAATAATTCCGCGGGACAAAGAGGCGGCGCTGTTTTCTTAAGCAGTAATACGATAGTAAATTTTAATACCGGCGGTTCCAACATAAATATAACTTTTAATAACAATACGGATACGAACGGTCTTAACGACATATATTTCTCAAATTCTTCAACAATCAACTTTAATGCGTCAAATTACTCAATAATATTGGAAAACGGGCTGATAGCCGAAGGAAACGGAATAATAAATAAAACAGGTAACGGAAATTTGATTTTTGGCGGCAATACGGTAATGAATATAGCGCAGTTTAACATAAGCGGCGGGAATATAGTATTTTTAGACAGCGCGACGTTTAAAGGGACAAGCATGATATTGTCTGCGGGCAGCGCGCTGGATTTGCAGAACGGAACGGTAAATACTATAACAGTAGATACATTTTCAAGCACGACAAACACCAAAATAGACATATTTGCCAATAATAACGAGTGTGATAAAATAATAGCGGGGAACGCGACCGTAGGCGGAAATTTAGACATAAAAACGTATGTAGGCACATATGACAACCAAACATATGAAATACTATTGTCAACGCTGACAAACGTGCAGGGATTGTTTACAAGCACAAGCACCAATAACGGTTTGCTTAAATTTACATTTAATGATTATGCGAATTCCGACAGGATAATATTGACGATTAACGGAACGTTCGCGTCAAATCTGTCAAATTTGGAAGGTTTAAGTTTTAATCAAAAGGAAACAGCCAGAGTGTTAGATAAATTATCTACGGACTCAAGTATAAGCAGCGCGCTTGCGGGAGTAATAACGGAAATAACATCGAAAAACGAAGCGGAACAGATGGCAGCGCTGTCGGATGTAGCAGGGCATTTTATAAGCAATATAGTAAGAAATTTTGCCATAGCCAGCCCCAATACCGAAATATATGACAAAATAAACAATGCCGACGATAACGGAATATGGACGCAAGTCAGAGGCGGACAAGAAACGTTTAAAGAGAACGAGAATTCTTTGGAAGATTATATAGACAATTCTCTTGGAGCTTTGTTAGGATATGACTGCGTAAAAAATTTAACAGACAGTAATTTAGTATACGGAGTGTTTGCAAGATTTGTGAAAGACAGCGCAGAACAGGGCGAGAGTAAATCCGACGGTACAAAAATAGGAGGAGGGTTATACGCGGGATATGTAAATAAAAATTGGGAAATTAAAACAATGGTATTGGGAAGCATGGATAATTTCAATTCTGAAAGATACATACCGACGTTTGACAAAACGGCCAAAGCCGAAATAGAAGCAATAACAATAAGCGCGGATATAGAAGGAGCGTTATATTATGAATTAACAAATAACGTAAGTATCAAACCGTATGTCGGAATGGAAGCCGGGAACGTAAATTATAAAGATTTTAAAGAGACCGGAGCGCCGGGACTAAATTTAGAAGTAAAAGGCGACAGCTATATAAGAAGCGCGGCGCGTTTTGGATTGGGAATAGAATGCGGGCAAGACAAATGGAACGTATATTTAAAAGGCGAAGGGAAATATCTGATAATGGGATATGAGCCTGAAATTCTGGGAGTATTTGAGGATACGGGGGAAAGTTTTACAAGCAGAGGTGCAAAAGAAGAAGGAATACAGATAGGAGTATTACTCGGAGGAGATGTTTTTATAACCTCAAATATAAAAATGTTTATCAATGCGAATTATTATACCGGAGAGAACTACATTAATATGAGCGCTAATGCCGGATTTAGATTTTTATTGGGGATTTAAACGCGGAAAAAAAACGGCTATGCCTATGGGCGGCGGAATGCCTCCTATGCCGGAATATTAATAACGGCACAGTAATATATAAAATAAAAAACGACTCCGAAAAATACTCGGAGTCGTTTTTTATTTTAAGATGTTATCTAATTTGGTATAATTATAAAAATAGACGGAATATAGAGGAATTTTTATGAGCGCGGAAAAGAGAATTATAGATTGGATTACTTCGGATTTAAATTTGCCGGAAAGCGGCGTAAGAAATACCGTAGTAATGTTAAGCGATGGCGATACAGTGCCTTTTATATCGCGTTACAGGAAAGAAAAGACCGGAAATTTAACGGAAATCAATGTCCGCGATATATCCGACAAACTTCAATATTACATAGAACTTGAAACCAGAAAAGAAACTATTATCAACAGCATTGACGAACAGAAAAAGCTGACTTCCGAACTAAAAAAACAAATAGAAGAGTGTAAAGAAAAAACTAAACTTGAAGATATTTATCTTCCGTATAAACCCAAACGCCAGACAAAAGCCACGATAGCGAAAGCCGCGGGGCTTGAACCTCTTGCCATAGAAATTACGGAACAAAAAATCTCTATGAAAGAAAACAGGGAAGAAATCCTGAAAAAGTATCTTAATCCCGAAAAAGGAATAGACACTATTGAAAAAGCCGTTATGGGAGCAATAGATATTGTCGCCGAACAAATATCCGACAACGCGGCGATAAGAGGTTTTGTGAGGACGTTTATATTAACTACCGGAAGCATTCGCTCAAAAGCCACGAAAGCCGCTGAAAATTTAAAAACAAAATACGATATGTATTACGATTACAGCGAACCTTTAAAAACCGTTCCCGGACACAGGCTGCTTGCCGTAAGGCGCGGAACAAATGAAAAGGTTTTAACATGGAAAATAGTGATTGAAGACGAGCAGGCTGTGGAGCTGATACTTTCCAAAGTGGCAAAAAACAATAAATCGCTTTTTTATCCCGAACTTTTTAATTCCGTCCAAACGGCTTATGACAGGCATTTGTATCCGTCTTTGCAGGTTGAAATATTTTTATCTAAAATGGACGATGCCGATAAAGACGCCATAAATGTTTTCGCGTCTAACGCGAAAAATCTTCTTCTGGCGTCTCCTGCCGGGCATAAAGTTATTATGGGGATAGATCCGGGTTTCAGGACAGGCTGCAAAGTGGCAGTTGTTGACGTTAACGGCAACTTTAAAGAGTATCATGCTATTTTTCCTCATGAACCGGTATCAAAAGTTAAAGAAGCTGAAGATATTTTGATAGATTTAATTGAGGAGTATTATGTCGAACTTATTGCCATAGGAAACGGAACAGCGTCAAAAGAAACTACGGCTTTTGTGCATAACGCTTTGAAAAAGACAAAACATACGCCTAAAGTTGTTATTGTAAGCGAAGCAGGGGCTTCCGTATATTCCGCTTCTCCTCTTGCGTCTGCCGAGTTTCCGGATTTGGACGTAACCGTAAGAGGCGCGATAAGCATTGCCAGAAGGCTTCAAGACCCTTTGGCGGAACTTGTAAAAATAGACCCGAAATCCATAGGAGTAGGGCAATACCAGCATGACGTAAATCAGATTCAGCTTAAAAAGCAGTTGGACGGGACCGTGGAATCTGCCGTTAATTTTGTCGGAGTAAACTTAAACTCGGCTTCCACGGAACTATTGTCATATGTTTCCGGAATAGGCAAAACAGCCGCGAAAAACATTATCCAGTACAGAACAAAAAACGGTTCGTTTAAAGATAAAAAAGATTTACTGAAAATTACGGGGCTGGGGGATAAAACTTTCACGCAATGCGCGGGATTTTTAAGGATTTCAGGAGGAATAAACCCGCTTGACAATTCGGCGGTTCACCCGGAAAGTTATGCGGTAGTTGAGAAAATGGCGCAAGATTTGGGCGTGGACGTTTCAGGTCTTGTCGGAAATGACAATCTCATAAAAAACATCAATCCGAAAAGTTATATTACCGAAGAAACCGGAATACTGACTTTAAACGATATTATCGCGGAGCTCAAAAAGCCGGGAGTTGACCCCAGAAAAGATTTTTCAACTGCGGAATTCAGCTCGGATATCAATACTTTGGAAGATCTGCAGGAGAATATGATTTTGTCTGGAACAGTGACAAACGTCACGAATTTCGGCGCTTTTGTGGATATAGGAGTACATCAGGATGGACTTGTGCATATTTCAAAACTGAGTTCTAAATTTGTTACAAATCCGCACGAAGTCGTTTCAGTAGGGGAAACATTAAAGGTTAAAGTGCTGAAAGTCGATACCGAGCTTAAAAGGATAAGTCTGGAAGTGATAGGTAAGTAAGTTGTTATAATAAAAAAAACAACCGGCTCACAGTTTTCTCTCTGGAGCCGGTTGTTTTTTTTTATTTATTATTTACAATTAGAAAGCAAATTTAAATTCTATGCCTGTTGAATTGTTAACATATTCAAATACTTCAATGTTAGATGTTCTTGTGGAATATTCATAAAATACGGCAATTTTGCCATTTTCAAAAATTTCCATTTCAACAGCCGGGCGCACTCTAAGAAACTCGTCATTTCTCAAAACATCGGAGCCGGCTATTTCTATAGGGTATGCCATATCCTCATAGCTGCCTAAAACAGAAGCGCTATATTTGTCATATATCTTTTGTGAAGCATACAAGGACACTGACGTTGAAATATAGTATCTGTTTAAATCATAAAGAGTTTCCTGGGCCGCTCTGTTGCCGGATAAAGTAAGCGAGGTGCTGTAAGTAGGGTCCCATTTCACGGAAACCAAGTAACCCACTAAGCTGGTTTCATTTTCGGCAACATTGCCAAGAGAATCCACTTTATCATTAGCATAATCTCTCATATCATAGCTTACTTTTGCAAGAGCCGTTATGCGTTCAGACAAATCGCCTTTTATGCCAAGTCCGATACTGTCGCCGGAAGAGTTGTTAGCTTCATTTTTAGAATAATCGATTATCGAGTGAGTGTAATTCACGAATAGTCTTGTTTTAGGCATAACCGTGTAAAATAAATCTACAAGCGCATCAATTCTGTTTCTGGATAAATAATCAAATTCTTCTTTAATATAGCTGTCATAAGTGTTCTTGCCGCCGATGCCTATGGCAAAGTCTTTATCTCTTGAAGAAATAAAATACAAATCCGTAGTATTGTTTATACGCTCCGCTCTTTCCGTAAGGGCTGAATTTGCCGGATCTGAAGTGAATAAGAAAGTATTGGAAACATTAAAATAATCATGTTCTCCGGATACATACACCAAAGCGTCAAAATAACTATTGACCGACGGGTCTGTCATATAGTAATTATAACCGCCTAAAATTCCTGCTTTTAAACTTATGTTTGTTGAAGGTATTAAAGACTCATAATTAAGCCCTAATTTTGTAGTTGATATCATAGACGATTCTGTATCTTCGTTTGTAAAGTATATATTATCGTCGTAAGAAACCCGTTCCGTAAAAACAAAACTCAAATCACCGGCAAACGATACTGTTACGCTTAAAGCCACTGCTAAAACCGACAATAAAATTTTTTTCATTTAGTTAACTCCTATTTTACTATGTTTTCCTTATTTTTAAATTACGGATTCGACACGCTTATGGGATTAACGAAATCATTTTTAAACTGCTGGTAATTATCATTTTGTATTTCAGAATCCAAAGCGAGTATTGAAAAAGACCCGCCTGCCTGATAGCTTTCTATAGTAACTTTATCCGAAGTGCTTAAAACGTCTACGCCTCCCTCCAAAACTTTAATATTTATTTCGTGGGAGTCTTCTTTAAGCACTAATAATATATTGGATTGACCTTCATTTGTTCTAAGCAGAGTGTTGCCTATTACAACATAACCGGAATCGCCGGATTTTATTGCAAGCGCTTTCCTGCCTTCGTATGTTTTTTCTTCTAAAGAATATGAAATATCAGCGGATAATTTTATTATCGTGCCGTTAAAAACTACGTATGTGTTTTTCTGCTCCGAAGTTTTTAACGTTATAATGCTGCCGTCTTTATAATTACTCTTTACGCCGTCTCTTACGACAAAAATCTTCGCGCTTCCGATTGAAACAAAAAGCATAAAAATCACGCCTGCAACAAACAATTTCTTTAAATACATGCACTAGCCTCCTTGTTTTATGACTAAATACTTTTTTAATTTACTATATTTCCTATTATAATGTCAATACCCTGTATACCCGACGGACAAATCCCCATTATATGCCGTTTATTAGCCGCGTACTTTAAAATTCCAAAACGTAAACTCTGAACGGCTTAATCTTTTGTCCTCGGTTGACTGTTTTCAGCGAAGCCGATTTTTCAAACTTAAGTTTATATTTTTTATCAAGAAGTCCGAAGGGAAGAAGCTCTTCTTCAATATTTATATTAGCAATAATTGAATATCTTTTACCTTCATATTCCCATGTCTTCATAATGAGAGGATAGTCGATTATTACCGGATTGTCAATTATTTTGCCTTTTATAAAAATATCCGACAAAGCGCTTATTTCTTTGACGACTTTAGCCAGCCTGTCCCAGTTTTCTTTATTTTCTATAAGAAGGCCTTTATCTTTTGTTTTAAAATAAAAATAAAATATTCCTTCGGCGCCGTTTAAAACAGCGTGATAAGTCATAAAACGTATTTGTTCATAGGAGGGAAAACCGCCGACTTTATCTTCACGCTTCTGCGGAAAATCAAACCAGTCAAAAGCCTGTATAACCGCCCATAAAGGTTTCTCTCTAAGATTTCTGTTGTCAAGCTCTTTTCTTGCTATATATATTTGGTCGCCTAATGATTTTAGCGGCAAATGGGGAACAGGATACCAGTCAACCATCAAAATATCGGCTATGGAGTAATAATCGTTTTCCGTGCCGCCCTGGCTTATTACAAACGCGGTCTTTTGGTTTGGAAAAATCGCTTTAACCGCCTTGTCTTTTTCTTTTAGATCCGCGGGGGGATAGTTAAAAATATCCGGCTCGTCAAAAAGATACCATACAATATTACGGTTTTTCGCTTCTTCCGTATAATCCGACTGAATAATTTCGTCAGGATATGCTAAAAGAAACATATCATGGTTCCCGCATTCAAGCGCGAACTTTTTTACAGTTTCTTTATCTTTTTTATACGTTTGTATTATGTTAAAACCGCATTCTTTTAAATCTTTAATATATTTCGTATCGTCAACGCAGTATATGCCTATCGGAAAAACTTCGGATATGTCTTTTGCGAATGCTTTGGTAAACGAAAAAACAAGCAGGCAGGCTGTAAACGAAAATAAGATTAAACAAGATTTTTTCATAAATTAGCCCATCTTCTTGTCGCTGATAAAAAGCCTTCGGATAGTTTTTAGTATTATTGATATATCAAGAAAAAATGATTTGTTTTTTATGTAGTAAATGTCATAAGCAAAACGTATAACGCAGTCTTCTATATTTCTTACAGCCCTAAAATTAAGCTGTGCCCAGCCTGCTATTCCGGGGCGAACTATATTCCTTAAACTGTAATTAGATATTTGTTTTTCGGCAGTTTCATATTCTTTATCCCAGACGGGTCTGGGGCCTACTAAAGACAAATCGCCTTTTATCAAATTAATTAATTGCGGTATTTCATCCAGCCTAAATCTTCTTAAAATTTTTCCGGTTACGCCGTATTCGCTCTGTTCTTTGTTATATTCATTAAAAACTTCTTTTGCCGCCGTATCGTTCTTTTTTTGTTTCATCGTCCTGAATTTGTAAATATAAAAAGTCTTGCCCAAGTATCCTATCCTTTTTTGTTTAAATACCGGGTTATATCCGTCAACAATTTTTATAACAAGCCATATAAACAAAAACGGTATAAAAAATAATAAAACCGCTAAAAGAGAAACTAAAATATCTATTGAGCGTTTAAGTATTTTATAGACGCCGTATTCATCGCGTTCTGCTATAGTTTTTATAAGCCATAAACTCTCTTTTACGCTTTCATCAGGTATTCTTCCGAATAATTCTTCGTAAAAGTCGAAATCTGTTTTTATGGTTATTCCCTTATTTACAAAATTTTTAGCTAAAGGTTTCCAAAAAGCAGTGTCACGGTTAAAAAGATATCCGTTTTGTATAACTATAAAATCAATATTTTTTTTTGTATAGTTTTCTATATTTCCTTTTTGTTCATCTAAGGATGCATATTCAAAAATGACTTTATATTCTTTATTGTTTAAAAGATTTTGTTTTATCTCGTTTATTGTGGAGCTAACGCCTATAATGACTATTTTTTTTACAAGCAGTCCGCGTTTATCTTTAAAACTTAAAAACTGTTTTCTGGTAAAATAAGCCGCAAGATAAAATATTGATAAGGAACTAAACAACGTAGTTTTAGGAGTGCCTAAGTTCATAATACCGGAGAATAAATAAAAAAATCCCATTCCAAAAAGAATGTTTATAAAAAACAGGGCGAGAAAAGTTTTTTTTAAACCGTGTTTTCTTAAAAAATTTAAGTCATAAATTGAAAAAATATAAGAGGTTAAAACTATAGGTATAAATAAAGGGATGTAATCTGTCCAATAAAAAAAATGATCAATATTAAGCTGCCTTAAAAAAAGCGCTAAAAATATTGAGCCTAAAAACAAAACAGCATCAATGATAAGTAAAAGAAATTTTGACATCGTTGTCTGAATTTATAGCAATTACTGTATTTTAATGCAAATTTAAAACCTAATATTTTTTTAATATTTTACAAACGCTAAGCATATGGGTTTTCTAACACGATTAAATGGGATAATTAGCTTAAGTAGTAATTCTTTCTGAATTTTTTTGAGTGGAATTTTATTTTTCAGTTTCACTGTGATATCTTTCTACAAAAGCCTTTGGGCTTGGCATATACTCTACTGACTCCAATATCTTTTTTAAACTCCAGTCCCACCATTTAATTTTATTTAATTTTTCAATTATATCTTCTGAAAAGCGGTACTTTATAACCTTGGCCGGAACTCCGCCTGCAATAGCAAAATCAGGAATATCTTTAACCACAACAGCACCCGCTGCAATAATGGCGCCATTGCCTATTTTAACTCCGGATAATATTGTTGCATTTGCGCCAATCCAAACATCATTGCCTATTTCAATATCTCCTTTATATTTTATAGTGGATAGATGTTGCAAATTTTTCATTTCATGACGAGGTATAAATGGATATGTGGACACCCATTCAACATCATGTTCACCACCGCAAATTATATGTGTGTTTTTTGCTATTGAGCAAAATTTACCTATAGTCAGCTTTATTCTTGGGTCCCAACATTGTATAAACGTACCGTTGGAATGAGAACATTGTCCAACATTTATTATGGGGTAGGCACTTCCGCTAAAAGTTAAGTGCATCCCGGTAATTTTTGGAGGCTTAGCTTTTTTGGGGCAAAGAAGTTTGTTTTTTAATTTTTTAAATATTTCTTCCATTACACACTCCTGCATGGTAAATAGATATTGGTTTTTAAATATGTGTTGTGATATTTTACTTTTAAATTAAAAAATTATTTAACCTGCGCCAACCTTTCTTTAAGCAGCGCTATATATTTCTCCCAAGCGTTTTGCTTATGCTTCTTAAGAAGTTCATTTTCGTCAATGATGTCGGCTGTTGTCTTATCTATAAGATTAAAAATGTCTTGTACAGAAGTATTTTTGTTTATAATTTTCGCCTTAAAGCCGTTAAGCGTATCTGCCCTAAGGTCATGCGCCAAAGCTATTCCCGGTATGGCTAAGGATGCACTCATTCCTATGCCGTGGATTCTATGTCCTATAACCAAATCAAAACGGGAAAAGATTTCCCGGTAATCTTTGGCGTCGTACGAATAAGAAATATCCATTCCGGGGAAGTCCCGCGCAGCAGAGGGCATCTCGTCAATATAATGACAAACCAAACCTATTTCATATTCTTTAGAATATTGTTTTATAATCTGTTTGTAAAGCGAAATTAAAAAAGTGTAAGTTTCCCGCGAGATATTATTACAGGGCGATGCCTGGGGGCAACCGTAAATAAGGCCTATTTTTTTAACTTTTTTAATTTCTTTTTCCTTTCCTAGAGATACGCTAAAGAGCGCCGGACAAGGCATCTGAACAGCGTTTACAGCATTCAGGCTTTTTGCAAGATTAGTATCCCTGGTAATAATAAGTTTGGCGTTTTTAAGGGTTTGGATTTCAACTGCTTTTAGTTCAGACAGATTAAGATTCTGTTGGTCAGCACGCAGTCCTATGCCTAGATAAACGGCGGGTATATTGTATCTATTGATAACATCATACAATTTTGCGTTGCGGTAACCGTACCATTCCGGCGAACCGGCAAAAACGGCAAGGTCTAAAAAAGAAGCGTCGGTATTATCCTTAAAGGAATTATCAAAAAACCCCATTCTTAAAAAAGCATCCGACAAGCCTTTACTTTTACATGAAACGCGCTCCCAAAAAGTATTTCTAAAAAAATTTAAGTTTGAATATTTTTCCTGCCGTATGGCGGGATTCCTGTTATATATTACCGGATTAAAACCCGGGTATAATTCTTTAAGCAGATTTATGCAGCCGAGAAGTATAAACTCATCCCCCGGGTTCCACTGCCTAGTGGTGGAAAAAAGTATATTCTTTCTCATATCGCAAAGCCTCTCTTTAAAAAAGATTTTATTTTATCGGTAATTAATTGCCTCTCAGAACCGTTTAACGCTACAAAGTATGATGATAATGCTGCGCACATTGTACTAAAAAACAATATGCATATAAATCTTATCCAACCCTGTTCAAGGTAATGCATCAAAGCGAGCGACGGCAAAACAGAAAGCAGCAAAACAATGGCGCCTTTTAAAACAATATCCTTCAAAAACGCGGTAACTCTGAAGTCTTTTATATATTTGCCGGCAAATGCACATAATACTGCAAAAAGCAGCAATGTCGCACTTAAGTTAACTATGAAAGGTATGGCAGGCGCGGCGCCCGCTTTGAGCATAAGCCAGGAAATCGGTATTATCAAAAAATAAACCGTGCCAAGCAAAAGGCTTACCGCAAACAATTTACCGGTAGCCTGTATGGCAAGAAATAAAGTTCTGTACGTTACTGAAATCAAATTGGCGGCTAGCAGCATTTTACAAAACAGGGCTGTATAAGGCGGCGCTTCTTTAAGCCAGAGAGTTAAAATAAAATCTATCTCTAAAAATAACGGGATAGTAATCATAAGCACTAGTATAAAGGCTATTTTTGCGCCGTTGTTGATTAGAAGGAGCATCTCCTTATAATCGCCGCGGGCGTAATTTTTTACTATCTGCGGTCTGCTCGCCAAAAGGAAGTTGTCAGAAAGCCCTGCCACAGCAAAAAACACTTGGTTGGCTATACCTGTTGCCGCGCTTAAAACCGGTCCGAAAAACATATTTTGAAGTACGTTAATACCCTGCGATTTGAAAACAGACATGCTTTCCGAATATAAGGTATTTGACGAAAAACCCAGTAAAGGTTTTAAAAATACGGTGTTAAATGCTGGTTTGGCACGGGCTTCAACATTGTGCCGCAATGTGTAAATGACATATAAAATCATTGTGGCAAAAGATATGACAAACAGTACCAAACCGTACAATATGATCAAATTATAATCTTTAAACAAAAACAGCGCCGCTACTAAAATAAATTTTAAAACAACATTAAATATCGAAAAGTATGAAAATATATTCATCTTTTCATGTGCTATTATAAGCGCTTCGTAAGGTATCCTAAGAATAGAAAACAGCGTCGCAAACACGGTTGCCTGATAAAGAATATTCGCGGCAAAAAGGCTTTGCGCGGGGATAAGCAGTTTATTGTTGATAAACCAAAGTCCCGCAGTTTGGGCAAGTAATAAAAAGATAGCTGCAGCTGCTAAATGCACCGTCAGCACCGCTGAAAATACGGACTTAAGTTTGTCGGGATTGCCAAGACCGATTTCATAAGTAAGAAAGCGCGATGCCGCTCCGCTCAAAGAGCCGTTAAGAAAAGTTATAATGACAACGGCGCTTGTTATAACGCTGACAATACCGAAATTTTCCATACCCAATAAAGCCAACAGCATACGGGAGATATATAAATTTATAAAAATTATTACCAGCGTGCGTACGTAAAGCATTATTGTGTTTACGGCAATTCTTTTATGTGTTGTTTTCATTTTTATTTTACGTTATTCATACCTGTGTATTTGTAATACTTTTAACAATGTCGTCAGATGATATGTTGTTTATCTCTTTTGCTTTTAGCGCCTTTGTTAAAATATTTTTTGATGAAAAAAATATGCTGTTGCTCTCCACGCTTGCTGAATCATCGGCATATAAAACCGTCATTTTTTTATTATAAGCGTCGGCAATATGAGCTATGCTAGTGTCTACCGTTAAAATACAGTCTACTCGTTTAATTAGCGCGGCAGCTTCTGAAATTGACGAACTTTTAAATGTACAGACGCCTTTTATCCCGGCATAGTCTGTTAAGTATTGTAAAAGAATAATATTATATTTATCAAGCTTATTTATTTTTTCCGTTATATCTTTTATTTTATCAAGTTTAAGGGTTCTTAACGATGACGACGCTTCCGGGTTAAATAATAAATTTATTTTGCCGTTATCAAGATGCTTGGCTGCAAAAAAAACGCTTACGGATAATTCAGCGTCTTCAGGTAAAAACAGTTCGTAATCCGTATTAACATTTTTTGCGCCTAAATTAGTAAGAGCTTTTGCCAAAACGCATGATATATGGCCTTCGGCCGGGTTAAAATTTAAAGGATAGTCAACAAAATTAAAGCCATTTAAATTAGACGTCATTACATGATTGGCTTTTATAAAATATAAATATATCAGCCTTTTCAGAGTTGCCGGCCAGGGGATATCTATTATCAGGTCGTATTTTTCTTTTCTGAGTTTTAATATATCGGATGCGGCTTTTATAAACTTTACGTACCTGCTGTAATACGGCCATATTATTATTTTATCTATGTGATGATTATCTTTGATTAAAGCGTCAAACGGGGAATGAATAATTACCGTAAGTTTTGATTTCGGAAATAATTTTTTCAATTCTCTTATAAAAAAAGTATCTATTATTGTATCGCCTACTTTATTGTCAAAACGTATAAAAAGTATGTTGTTAATAGATTTATTGTGTTTTTTTCTAAAAACGAATAAAAAATTAAATATCGCGCGAAAAATAAAATTGTTTACAAAAGAGTGATTGAATTTAAATGACATTTTTTGTTATCCCTGAAAAAAGAATCTGTATGGCAACGGCATGCCCCACTCGGGCCTGTAAATAAAAAATATTGAACTGCATATTATAAAAAACAAGCATATCGTAAATATAATCAACAGTCTTTTTCTTGCGGGATAAAGCATTATAAAATTGCTAAACCCTAAAATTGTTATTCCCGAAAATATGTATGCCAGCCTGTCAAATGTTGGCGATACCATTGATACTGCGTATATGCAAAAAGTAACGAAAGATGTCCAAGTCAGAAAATCCGGCGATATGGGCATTTTAATTTTATCTTTGTATTTCCTGTATGTTATTATTATAAAACTAAAAATACCTAAAGAGACTAACGCGTTCATGGCAGCGGCGGCTTTAAAACCTTCTTCATGATAATGCACAAAACGCGTAAAAACGGTGCGCTGCATTAAGGATATAAACGCATCCATAACCGGTGTAAAAATTAAAAGCGCAACGACGGCTAAAGAGGTTAAGATATATTTTTTCTTAAGTTTAATGTCATATAAAAAGTATAATATCACGGCCGTAAATGCGGCGGTATGAAAGGTTCCGGCTATAAAAACAAGTGCAAGGTAACGCCATAAAGATCGCTTTACAATAAACTGTACGGCAAACATCAAAATGCCTATGGCAAGATACTGTCGCGAAAGATTCAAAATACGCACGTAACCGTCAACAGGTGTTAAGGCAAAAATCATAAATGCCAGATAAGGATTTGTTGCGTATCTCGTATAGCAAAAGTAGTAACCGGCAATTGTTATTAAGGCATTAAAGAATAATACTATTTGAGCGTTATCCGAAAACATCGCCAAAAACTTATTATATAAAATATAGCCGCTTTCCATATAACCTGTAACGTATGAAAACCCGCTTGTAAATTCCTTGAAAACGGATATGTATATATATGTGTCATTTGTCAGATGCTGATTCCTAAACCCCGCTATAAACACCAAAAAAGCGGCAAACAGCAGACAAGCCGTTTTGTGCCGTTTTCCGACAGTTGCAAACGACAGCAGCATAAACATAACCGCAAGGAACAGTGCGTATTGCCACAAATAAGCGGCCAGTTGTTCCGGAGACAAAAGCATGCTTAGGGTTAAATTTCCCATTATAAACCTTATAAACTATCAATTATATTCTGCGTTGAAATATCGTTAACGCTATAAAATGATTTTAAGTGTTTATTATTAGCGTTTTTAGAACTCCAAAAAAATTCAACCATAGGCCTTGGCCTGTTATCAGTATTTGCTTCGCTAAACAATATTGTTAAAGGTTTGTTAAAAGCGTCAGCTATATGCACTATTCCGGTATCAACACTCAAAACAAAACCGGCTTTACTTATAATTGCAGCTATATCCATAATAGAATTACTGCTAAATAATACAACATTTTCCGGCAAATTCGTATATTTTTGCTTATGAGATAAAAGGACTATTTTTTTTTCGGATTTTTTATTAAGTTTTTCTAAAATTTCTTTAACTTTTTGCGGTTTTAACGTTCTTGGCGGTAATGAACCTTCGGGATTAAATAGCATAAAATCGTTAGCATTAATATTGTTATAGTTTAAAAAATTTGTTGCGCAATTCTCGCTTTCTTTAGGTATATATAGATCATAATTTACAGTTAAAGAGCCTTTTGCGCCAAGCATTCTTAAAGCTTTTACAAAAACTTCTTGAGAGATGTGTTGTTTTACATCTTCCGACCACGAAAGAGGATAAGTAATAAAATCATATCCGCTTATATTGCTGGTCATAACCTGCTTTGCCCCGCAGACATACAGGAACAAATACCTTAAAAAGCCATAACCGCTGTGAGGTATGTCGATAAGCAAGTCATATTTTTTGCGGCGAATCCAAAAAGCTCTAAAAATTAGAAAAAGCAATTTTTTGTACTTATTAACCGGCATTGTAATAATTTTATCAATATTCGGATTGGCGCTTAGCAAAACTTTATAAGGGTCTAAAATAAGAACGGTTATTTCTGCAGAAGGAAACAACTTTTTTAATTCTTTTACAAAAAAAGTTTCAATAATCGTATCGCCTACTTTGCTTGCAGGCAAAAAATATAAAATTTTATTTACTTCTTTATTAGCTGTTTTTTCTTTAGATTTGTATAAAAAGTTTAAAATTGCTTTTGTCATCTTACTTCCTAAGCAAACTCGCATAAAGTTTTGCTCTTAAACCGTTTGGCATTAAAACCTGAGCAGTAAAACGTGCTGCTATATTAAACAAATAACGGGGAACGGAAATTATTTTAAATTTTAAAAGTTCATCCTGTACGGCTTTATTGCTTTTAAAATATTTCCACCCGCCGCGCCGCGCATACATTTGCGTCCCAACGCGCGCATTCACAAGCACGCTTGAAAGGTTACGCATTTTTAATCCTTCGCGTGCCATACGTACCCAGAGATAATAATCTTCCATCAGATGCATAGGCTGATATCCGCCGGCTTTAATTACATCATTTTTTTTGAACATAACCGTCATCTGATTGAACGGGCTGCGGTTTTTAAGATATTTTTTTATGTCTTTGTCAGATAACGGCACTAATCGTTTTGATATAGGTTTTAAAGAATACTCGTCTACTTCTTCTATTTGCCCGCCAACTATGCTTAGATTTGCATCTTCGTTAAAGCATTCAATTAATTTTTCAAACCTGTCGGAAAGATTTATATCATCCGCATCAGCCAATGCAACCAATTCGTTTCTAGACATAGGCAAAGTCTGCTTAAGCGCTTCGCCTCTGCCCTGATTAACCGGCAAAAAAATATTTTCTATCATAATTGTTTTTAAGGTGTATTCTTTAAGCAGATTTGATATTTCATCAGGAACGGGACCATCAACAACAATGATGATTTCTGAAGGAGAAACTGTCTGGTTTATAAGGCTGTCTAATGCTTCCTTAATCCATTCAGGTTTATCTTTGGCATAGACTGACATTAAAACTGAAAACTTGAGATTTGTTTGATTTTTCATACTTATGTTATGGATTTCCGCGGCAATGACGACAAAGGCAATTCTTATAGTTCAAGGCGACAGATTAATGGCTTTTTTTACTATTCTCATTGTAGTAATAGTAATATTTGTTGTACTTAAATCCTTTGTTTTCATACATTGTAAGTACTACTCCTAAAATATTAATACCTGCCGTTTTTAAATTATCAATAGCAGTTTTGGCAAGCTTTGCATTTGTTGAGGCCGTTTTAACTGCAAACACAGCGTTACTTACGAATTTGCCCCATAAAAGAGTATCTGTTATAGGTAAAACAGCAGGACAGTCTATTATAACTCTGTCAAAATTTTTTTCAGCCCAGTGTATAAACGCTTTAAGTTTGGGCGTATTAAGAAGTTCCGCAGGATTAGGCGGATTAGGACCTGATGGCAATAAAAATAAACCATTCACATCGGATTTGACAACCGCGCTGTTTGCCGTTTTATCTATATTTTCCGCGTCATCTACAGCCAGTATATTGCTTAAACCTTTCTCATTAGAAATTTTAAATATTTTATGAAGCCTTGAGCGCCTTAAATCGCCGTCAATAAGCAATACTTTTTCGCCTGTTTGCGCCATAGCCACAGCCAAGTTGCAGGATAAATAACTTTTGCCTTCGCCTTGTATAGAACTTGCTATCAAAAGAGATCTGTCTTTAATGTTTGAAAGCGCAAATCCTATCATAGTTCTTATGTTTCTTATGGATTCTGACGATAAAAAATTTCCCTTTTCAAGCATTGTAGAATATTCTGTTTTGTTTTTTGACAGCTTTTCAATGTGAGACATTCCTAAAAAAGGCATCTTAAGTTTTACTTCAAGTTCTTCTGAATTTTTTATAGTGGTATCAAAAAGTTCCATAATAAAAGCAATGCAGAATGAAACTAAACAGCCCGCTAAAAAACCTATAATAAGGTTAAGTCTTTTATTTGGCTTATATGGTTTTACGGGTTCTATTGCTCTGTCTACTATTCTTATATTATTGCCTAAAAATTGGCCTGACAAATCTATTTTTACGCTTTGCAGTATTTTTTGAGTCTCGTCATCTATTTTAGCCTTTATAGTGTTTATTTGTTTTTGAAGGGCGATTATATCAGGATGCTGGTCGGTATATTTGCCGGCAAGTTTGGCTTTTTGTATTTCAAGTTCGGTTTGTTCAGCCTTATACTTTTTTATAAGCTCGTTATTCACTACTTGCGGCATAGAATTTAATATATCCCTGTCTTTTTGGGTAGACTTGGAATCGCTTTCGTTTAAAGCTTTTAAAACGTCTTGTGCTATTATAACGCGGTTGCTTATATTACCTGCAACATATAAATCAGCCATTGTATTGGCTATTTTTGCGGCTAGTTTCGGATCTACGGAACTTACTTCAAGATTTAAAAGACGGCTTCTAGGCACAGGAACTACATTTATTCTGTTTCTTAATTTTTCTATGCCCGTAACTCTGCCGACAGGTCGGAATTCGTCGTACTGGGAAAGGTTTAGCTGTTTATAAACGCTTTCCAAAATAGTCCGTGATTCAAGCAATTTATATTGCGTTCTGTAATAATCCTCATCACTATTCCATGAGGACTGCGGATTGTAATAATCAACCCTTGCGGTATTTTCCCTGTCTATCATCAAAAGGACGCATGCTTTATAAACAGGCTGGGTTGTAAATGATATTACCAAAGAACCAAAAATGAAAAAAACGATTATAGCAAGCACAAGCCATAAACGCTTTGTTACAATGTGAAAGTAATAAATAAAATCTAAATCGTTTGCTTGTAAAGGCTTGTCGTTATCTGCCATTTAATATTTTTCCTTTAAAACACGCTTTGCGGAACAAAAATAACATCGCCCGGCATAAGGCTTATGTCAAGCGACTTGTCGCCTTGTTTCGTTATTTGTGACACGTCTATTTCTATGGTTTTATGCTCTCCGTTTTTTTCGGTGCGCAAAACTTTTACCTTTGAAGGCGCGGCAATTTTTGTAAAACCGCCCGCCGAACTTATGGCTTCAAGCACCGTAAAAGTTTTTTCCGGAGGCATTTGGATGGCGCTTGGCTTTTCAACCTGCCCTAAAACGTAAATAGTTTTATTGCCGTATTCTTTAATAAATATCGTAAGAGACGGGTTTAAATAATATTTTTTAAGCGCTTCGGAAAGAGTTTTTTCGGCTTCATCAAGCGATTGTCCCGCTATTTTTATATTGCCGACCATAGGATAAGTTATTGTGCCGTTAGAATTTATCCTTATGGTTCTGTCCATATCTCCTTCCCTGAACATTTTAATTTCTATCAAATCTCCGGGCTGCAGAACGTACTCGTTGGACATTTTTATTTTTGATATGGCTTCCTGCATTTGGGCGGATTCCGTATTTTTTGATTCCATTTCGTTATACATTTTGGACGATATCGTATTTTTGCGGGCGCCGGCGCACGAGGTGAGAAATAGTACAGCCAAAAACAGCAAATAAATAATACAGTATTTTAATTTTAACATAATATTTGATTCTACAATTTTTTAAAATTTATTTCAATTGTTTTGTTGTTTTTAGATCAAATTGACAGGCTATTAGAAATTGCTGAAAGGAAATCAACCAAGAAAGTATTTAACCCTGCCGTATTTATATTAACTCTGCAAGTTGCCTTTTGCTATAAATAAATCTTCTTACTTCCATAGTATCGCCGATAATCACATAAAAGACTGTGAAATTCTTCACATATATTCTGTAATATGTTTCATTTCTGTCTTTTAGGGAATTGTACGGCTCAAAAGCCAAAGGAGAGGATAGCCTTTTTAATATTGATTTTTCAACAAGTGCAATCAATTTTAATGCCGCAGACTGATTTTTTAGCGCTTTTGAAATATAATCAACCGCTTTTGATAAATCTTCTTCAAAAAGAGGAAGATAGACAAGTTTATATTTCTTATTCATTATTTTTTCACTCTGTTTCTAAGTCTTGTAAAAACTTCCTTATGACTATGACGGACGCTGTTTTCTTTTGCTGCTCTATCTGCGTCGTCAAGTTTTAATTCAATATCCTGAGTTAAATCGGCATATTGGGCTAAATTCAAAATTACCATAGAGCCATATCCGTTTTTGGTGAGATATACGGGATTTCCTTCATTAACAATTTTTTCAATCTCAGGAAATTTATTTCTTAAATCCGAAACAGGTCTAATTTTAATCATAATATCCTCCATTTATTTATCTATCATTATTTTATCACAATTTTATCATAGTGTCAATTTATCGCATTGTCGTTTTTATATTATCGCTTATATATTTAAACTCACGCAGATTTTTATTGGCAGGATAACGTTTAAGATATTTTGAAGTAAGATTGTCAAGCTTATCCGAATATTCCGTCTTTTTTAATTCGTCGTGTTCCGATACAAACGCGTTATAATAAGCAATTGCCAGTCTTTCGGCGTACGGAGCAGACGGATAATAATAAAAACCGCGTTCAAAGTAGTCTGCTTTGCTTTCATATACTCTGGACGTTCCCATAAAAAAGTTATGCCATGCCAAAGTATATCTGAAATAAAACATTATGCTAAAGACCGCTAAAACCGTAATCGCGGTTTTTATAAAAAACGATTTGTTAAAAGATATGCGCCATCCGAACGTTTCGCTTGAAAGAGCGCCAAAAACAATAAAAAAAGTCAGAGCATTTGCCGGAATATGAAAATCAAAATCAACAGCGCTGCCTAAACACATCGCAAATAAAGAAGCGGATAACGACAAAAACACAATTTTCTTTTTGTTATCGTCTATTTTGTTAAGTCTGTTAAAAATATTATACGTTATTAAAATAATTGTTATAAATAAAATTAAACCGCCTGTTATACCGAAACCTAAAACAAATTCCAGCCAGTCATTGTGTAATCTGTCTATATAACCGTCTACGTTTTTAATAAAATAATTGTCTATCCCCAGCGGAAAACTGCCGACACCCACGCCAAAAGTAGGATATTCTTGAATCATATCGACTGCGCTTTTGTAAAGTTCAATGCGCACGGCTTCCGAATAGCCGCCGCTTCTTTGGGTAAATTTGTTAATAGCATTAACATTTATGCTTACCGCTTTAAACAAAACGATACTAAGAATTATTAAACCTGTGGCAGTTATAATTTTTGCGTTTTTTGTTTTAAAAAAATACAGAGAATAAACAAACAAAAACAATACTGAAGTAACGGTAAGCGCCATCATAGAGCCTCTTGAAAAAGTGCTTATAATGCCGAATGCCAAAATTGCCAAAACAGCGAAAGATAACAGATATTTCCCGATATTCTTTTCTTTATTGTCAATAAAGCTTTGTAAAAAATAACCGAGCGACGCGAAAAAACACATATTTAAAAATATGCCCGCGTGATTCCTGTTAACAAAAGGGCCGAAAGATCCTATAACAGTGCTTGTTTTTCTGAATAGAAGGATATATTCGTTTCTTACAAAAATATTACTGATTGTTATAACGCCTAACCCGCATACCGTAAGGCACAAGCATAGAGTTTTTACGCTTTTAAAATTATCAAATACGCCGGCGCACGCTAGCGAAGCCGCGAATACCGTGAACATAAAAACTATTTCGTTAACGGAATAAAGTCTGCTTAAAGTAAGAGGGTAATACCCCGGCGTGTCAAGAATTGTTTTTTCATTCAGACATTGTAAAACGGTTAATAACAGGCAGGCGATAAAAAACAGGAAAAGTATTTTATTTAAAGCCGTAAACTTAATATGGCCGTTTGCATACATATACGCGATAAGCGGCGCGAAAATAAAAAACTGCATCAGGAGAACAGCCCACGGTTCAACCGCCGCGAAAGTGAAAACAGATATAAAAAGCGTCGTAATGATAATTGTCTTTGAATATAAATTCACAATTTGTATAATAGCAGCGTTATGCCGCGTTCAATTTATGTTCCTGTAGTGCCAAGTTACGTTGGTTATTATACAAAAAAGACGGGTATTTATGAAGATTTGTTTTATATGCACGGCTAATATTTGCAGAAGCTATGTTTCTGAAATGCTTTTAAAGCATTACTCGGGCATTAATGCCGTAAATTTGGAAGTAATATCCAGAGGCATTTACGCGCAAGCCCATTTTAAAGTGCCGCAAAAAATTATCGATTACCTTAAATCAAAAAATATAGAATTCGACAACCACGTTTCAACGCTTGTGTCGAAAACGGATATAGAAAGTTCGGACACGGTGCTTGTTATGGAGCACAGCCATTATGATTTTTTAACGAATAAATATTCGCAGTTTAGCGATAAAATACATTTGCTTATGGGTTATGTTTACAATAAAGACGAAGAAGTTGAAGACCCTATAAGCGAAACCGGCAGAAGTTTTATTAAACATATGGATATGCTGGATAAAATCATAAAAACTTTAAGTTCAAAACTTAATCCAATCAGCCTTTAGTATCCTGCGTTACCTTCCAAATTTCCAAAAATCCGAAAAATATGCTATAATCAAAGTTAATTTTTAATTTTAAAGAATAATGAAAGATATTTGCGGCAATATTAATTCTATAAAAGACATTATAAATTCAATAAAAAATGCGTCAACAGGTAAATCGTCGGAAATTTTTCCGGTTGAAATAATTGTTGTTACAAAAACGTTTCCTTATACGGAAGTTTTAGAAGCGTTGAAGTGCGGAATAAAACATATAGGGGAAAGCAGGATTCAGGAAGCTCTTCCGAAATTTGAGCAGCTCGGAGCAAATCTCAACGGCATAACAAAGCATTTTATCGGGCATTTGCAGTCTAACAAAGCTAAAAAAGCAGTTGAAAATTTCGATTTAATACATTCTTTAGACAGTTTAGACCTTGCCAAAGACATTAGCAGACATGCGAAAAACATAAATAAGGTGCAAAATTGCCTTATAGAAATTAAAGTTTCAAGCGAAGCTTCAAAAAACGGCGTTGCTCCGGAAAAAGCGGCGGAGTTTTACTGCGAATGTCTTAAAATTCCGAATATTTTGATAAAAGGATTGATGACCATAACTCCCATAGTCGAAAATCCGGAGGATGCGAGAGTTTATTTTAATCAGGTTTATTCTTTGTTTTGCGATTTGAAAAAAGATAATCAAGATTTTAATATTTTGTCTATGGGAATGTCAGGCGATTATAAAATAGCCGTTGAAGAAGGCGCGAATATGGTGCGCATAGGTTCGGCTGTTTTCGGAGACAGGTATTATGGAAATAAGTAAAAAACTTTTTTTTATCGGTTCGGGAAATATGGCGGGCGCTATTATTTCCGGTCTTTTGCAGTCAAAGCTCGTCAAGCCTGAAAATATAGTCTGTAACGATGTCGTAAAAGAAAAAGTTATAGCTTTATCGGAAAGATTCGGTATTGCTATAGCGGAAAATAAAGCCGAAGCCATAATAGGCTCGGACATGATATTTTTATCCGTCAAGCCTCAGAATATGCCCGGAGTTTTTGAAGAAATAAAACAATTCGTAAAAAAAGGCGCGATAATAATTTCAATAGCCGCGGGAATTACCACAAAGTATATAGAGGACAGCATAGGCAAACAAGTCGCAGTTATAAGGGCGATGCCGAACACTCCCGCGCTTGTTCTTTCCGGAGCTACCGCTTTATGCAAAGGGCGTTTTGTTTCCGAGGACAGGCTGCAAAAAGTCAAACAATTGTTTTCGGCCATAGGAAAAGCCGCTATAGTTCCCGAAGAAAAGTTCGACATTATCACCGCTCTTTCGGGTTCGGGTCCCGCTTACGTTTTTTATTTGTGCGAACTGATGCAGAAAGCCGCTATGGAAATGGGGCTTGAAAAAGAAACAGCCGAAGCTTTTGCCGTCCAGACTATATATGGTTCCGGAAAAATGCTTGATATTACAAAAACGCCCGCTTATTTGCTTAAGGAGATCGTAAAATCTCCGAACGGCACTACCGAAGCGGCTTTAAAATATTTTGAATCTCAGAATCTTTCGTCTATAATTTCCAATGCTATGCAAGAGGCCGTCAAAAGGTCTAAAGAACTGAGCAAATAACTCCCAAGAGGGGGAATTAATAATGGTTATAAAAGTAAGGGTTATTCCGAATTCCGTAAGAAACGAAGTAGTGAGCAGAATCGGCTCTATTTTAAGGGTTAAAATTTCCGCGCCGGCGGTTGAAGGAAAAGCCAACGAAGAACTTTGTGAATTTCTGTCGGATTTTTTCGACGTAAAAAGGTCTATGGTATTTTTAAGAAAAGGCGAACGCGGCAGAGAAAAAACTATTGAAATAAACGGACGTTCCGAAGAAGAACTGGACGAAGTGTTGGACACAATACCCTAAACGACAAAAGGCAATTAACAGATAACAAGTTACAATTGACAATAAGGCATTGCCGCTAATTGTTATTTGTAAATTGTTAATTTTTATTTGTAAGGATGTAAAATGGACACAGAGAAAAAAGACTATTCTAAAACCGTAAATCTTCCGAAAACAGATTTTCAGATGAAAGCCAATCTGGCCCAGAGGGAGCCGTCTTTTGTCGAAAATTGGGATAAAGAGGATTTATACGCCAAAATATGCGGGAAAAATAAAGATAAAGAAAAATTTATTTTTCACGACGGGCCTCCTTATGCAAACGCGCATATTCATATCGGTACGGCGTTAAATAAAGTATTGAAAGATTTTATTTTAAAATACCGCTCTATGATCGGTAATTACGTCCCGTATACTCCCGGCTGGGACTGCCACGGGCTTCCGATAGAGCAACTCGCGTTAAAAGAACTTAAAACCGATAAAAATAAAGTCGACAGAATGGTTTTCAGAAAGCAGGCTGCTGATTTCGCGAGAAAATTTGTCGAAATACAAAAAGAAGAATTTAAGCGTCTTGGCGTGATAGCGGACTGGAAAAATCCGTATTTGACTTTAGACCCTAAATATGAAGCTTCGATAGTAAAAGTTTTCGGGCAGCTTACCGAAAAAGGGTATATTTACCGCAAAAAGAAGCCGGTGTATTGGTGTCTGTCGTGCGAAACGGCTTTGGCTGACGCCGAGGTAGAATATGCGGATCACGCTACAGACTCGATTCTTGTCAAATTTAAAATAGTTTTGCTTCCCGAAGAATTGAAATCAAAAGAATATAAGCTTAAAGATTTCTCGGTTTTAATATGGACAACCACTCCCTGGACGCTTCCCGCGAACGTCGCTTTGGCATTTAAAGGGGACGCGGAATATGTTGCCGCCGTATATAAACTTGAAGACGGCAGGGAAGAAAAAATTATAGTCGCAAAACCTTTGGCGGAAAGCGTAAAAGAAAAAATAAAAGCATTAAGCTGCGAAGTAATTTTGGAAGCCAAAGGCGTGGATTTTGTAAATATTCAATGCCAAAATCCCGTGGTTGAAAGACAATCAAAAGGAATACTCGCGGATTTTGTAAGTATGGAAGACGGCACCGGAATAGTGCATATTGCTCCGGGACACGGTGTGGAAGATTATCAGGCCGGTTTGGAATATGGTCTTGAAGTCATTTCTCCGCTTAATGACAGGGGACAGTTTACCAAAGAAGTTCCCGAGTTTGAAGGTCAAAATGTTTTTAAAGCAAATCCGTTGATAATAGAAAAACTTGAAAGAGAAGGAAAACTGCTGGGGAAATTTCAACTCGAACACTCGTACCCCCATTGCTGGAGATGCAAAAAGCCCGTAATATTAAGAGCTACTCCGCAGTGGTTTTTAAATGTCGAGCATAACAATTTAAGAAAGAAACTTTTAGATTCGATAAAAACTGTCAACTGGATTCCTAAATACGGCGAAAACAGAATTACCGGAATGATTGAAAGCCGGCCGGACTGGTGTTTAAGCCGCCAGCGTTTGTGGGGCGTTCCGATACCCGTATTTTACTGTAAAGATTGCGGCGAAGCGTTAATTGATCCGAAAATTATATACAAGATATCCGAATTATTCGGGCAAAAAGGCTCGGATATCTGGTTTGAGTTAAACGAGGCCGAACTTCTGAAAGGAACAAACGCGAGCTGCACGTCCTGCCATTCCGTAAACTTCAGGAAAGAAGAAGATATTTTAGACGTCTGGTTTGATTCGGGCGTGTCGTATGAAGCTGTTTTATCGAGCGGCAATTATAAAGATTTGGAATTTCCCGCCGACTTGTACCTTGAAGGCAGCGACCAGCACCGCGGATGGTTTCAGACGTCGTTAATTCCTTCCGTAGCCGTCAAAGAGCGCGCGCCGTACAACAACGTTTTGACGCACGGCTTTGTAGTCGACGGACAGGGAAAGAAAATGTCTAAGTCGCTCGGCAACGCCACGTCAAGCGAACAGCTTATAAGCAAATACGGAGCGGATATCGTAAGGCTTTGGATAGCGTCCAGCGATTACAGGGAAGATATAAGAATTTCCGAAGAAATTATAAAAGGTTTAAGCGACGCTTACAGAAAAATAAGAAATACCATGAGATTTTTGCTTGGCAATATCGGCGATTTCGAAGTAAAAAATATTTTGCAGTTTAAAGATTTGCAGGAAATAGACAAGTATGCTTTAAGCCGTTTGCAGGAACTTATAAACCAAACGTCGGCGGCGTACGAAAGTTACGAATTTCATAAAGCCGTTACCGCGTTAAATAATTTTTGCAATGTGTTTTTAAGCGGTTTTTATCTTGACGCATTGAAAGACACGCTCTATTGCAACGCGAAAAACAGCGCGGAGAGAATCAGCGCGCAGTCCGCGATGTTTGAGATATGCTCGGTTTTGATAAGGCTTACGACCCCGATAATTTCTTTTACCGCGGATGAGGCGTGGAAAGAAATAATAAAAATAGATCCGTCGTCGGTTCAGTCGGTTTTCCTAGCGGATTTTCCCATTATGAACAGCAAAAATATTTTACAGGCGGAAATTTTGGAAAAGTGGGAAAAAATTCTGGAAGTCCGCAGTCAGGCTCTTTTGGGTTATGAGAAATTAAGGCAGGAAAAAATTATAGGCTCAAACCTTGAAGCAGCTCTTAAAATTAAATATCCCGCGAAATACGCCGACGTTTTTAAAGATAAAAATCTGGTTTCTCTGGCTCTCGGGAGCTGGGATTTGACTTTTGAACAGGTTAACGGCGAAGATATTATTTCCGTCGAGACTTTTAAATCCGAGTATCAGAAATGCGAAAGATGCTGGAGACATATTTTCGGCATTAAAAACGGGCTTTGCCCAAGATGCGCCGAGGCTTTAAAGTAATGAAAAAACTTATGATTTTGACGTGCGTTTTATTTGCCGCGGACCAGCTGTCAAAATATATAATCGTTTCTTTAGTCCCGTACGGCGCGATAATAAAAGTAATCCCTTTTTTTAATTTTTTCAATATTACAAACGTTCACAATACCGGCGCGGCTTTCAGCATACTGCAGGGCAACAATCTTGCTTTTACAATATTGATAGTCGTTGTTCTTTCGGCTGCAGGCTTGTGGTTTTATTTTAATGCGAATAAAATTACGCTTTTGCAAAAGTACGCTTTTTGTCTGATATTCGCGGGAGGACTCGGGAATTTAACGGACAGAATTTTCAGAGGCGCGGTTGTGGATTTCTTGGATTTCGGAATAAATTCTTTGAGATGGCCCGCGTTTAATGTCGCGGATTCCTGCATATGCATAGCCGCCGGATTAATTGTGATAGACATCTTAAAGACAAATAACAATTTACAAATAACAAATAATAAATAACGGCAAACGCTTTTTTGTCTTTAATTGTTCATTGTTATTTGTTCATTGTCGTTTTGGGGTTTTATGTATCCAATCCTTTTTAGTTTCGGGAAAATCACCATATATACTTACGGGTTTTTTATAGCCGTCGCTTTTCTCGCGGCTATATCGTACGTTTCTTATGTCTTAAAAAAAACAAAATCAAGCGTAATCACCCAGGACGAACTTTACAATCTGTTTTTAGGTTTGATTGTATCGGGGATTGTCGGCGCAAGAATTTTTTATATTTTTGTTAATTTTAACGAGTATCTCTCGGCTCCGCTTGATATTTTCAAAGTATGGCAGGGCGGTCTTGTATATTACGGCGGTTTTATAACCGCTGTAGGTTTTTTGGTTTTATACGCTTTCAAAAAAAAGAAGTCCATTCTCAAATTGAGCGATATTATAGCGCCGGCTTTGCCTTTAGGACATTTTTTCGGGCGCATCGGCTGTTTTTTCGCAGGCTGCTGCTTTGGCAGAGAATGCGCTTTACCGTGGTCTGTTGTTTTTAATAATCAGCATTCTTTGGCGCTCCAGCATGTGCATCTGCATCCTGTGCAATTGTACGAAGCTTTTGGTAATTTACTTCTGTTTATGTTTTTACATTTTTACAATAAAAAATCTCATGCAGACGGAATGTCATTAGCGTTTTATCTTACGGGTTATTCAGTGTTGAGGTTTGCCGCTGAATTTTTAAGAGGGGATTTCAGAGGCGGATATTATTTAGGTTTATCCGTAGCTCAGATTATATCCGCAGTATTGTTTTTAGCGGGATTAATAATACTTTACAGGATACAAAAAAATGCAGGAAAAATTTCTTGAAAAAATAGAATATTCAAAGTTTGAAAGAGAAAGAGTCGACTCTTTTTTGGCTTCTTATTATAAAGATTATTCCCGTTCTTATTTCCAAAAGCTCGCTTCTAAAAATAAAATATCGGTAAACGATAAGCCTGTATTGCCCAGCCATAAGCTTAAGCACGGCGATATAGTCGAAGTCGGATTTGAAAAAGAAGTTAAGCTGGACATAATTCCGGAAAAAATAAAGCTCGATATAATTTACGAAGACGATGACATAATAATAGTAAATAAGCGTCCCGGAATAGTAGTACACCCTTCTTACGGCCATCCGTCCGGCACTCTTCTGAACGCTTTGACGGCTCATTCAAAAGGTAAATATAATCCGTATCTCGTTCACAGGCTTGATAAAGATACGTCCGGCATTATAATTTTCGCAAAAAACGAAAAAGCCAAGATAAGCATTTCAAAGCAGCTGCAAAACAGAGCCGTAAAGAAAATATATTATGCCGCCGTTAAAGGCACTATAGTCGAAAATAAAGGCAGAATAGAAGCGCCGCTGGGGCGTTCGCAGGAAAACAGAAAATTGATGTCCGTAAATCCTTTGGCAAAAAAAATGGCGATAAGCGAATTTAAAGTTATTGCCAGAAAAGAAGATTTTACTTTGGTTGAAGTGCGTATTATTACCGGCAGAACGCACCAGATAAGAAGCCATATGAAGTATATCAACCACCCCGTAGTAGGAGACAAACAATACGGCGGTCCCGAAACAATAAACGGCAAAACCTACGAAAGACAAATGCTCCACGCATACAGCGTAACGTTTACCCACCCTAAAACTTCTAAAGCAGTTCAGTTCACGGCTCCTTTACCCGAAGATATGAAAGAAATTTTTAAATAATTGCTATAATAACCAAATGAAAAAAATTTTAATTTGCCTGTTAATAATATCCGTATCTTTTAATTATGCTTTCGCTCAGAAATATACGCGCAATTCCGTCAAATCCGTTTCCTATGAAAATTATGAAACTAACCTTAAAGAAATTATTTACAATTTTGATTCTTACGCAAGCAGGCTTCAAAAGGAATGGAATATCCCGGGGATGTCCGTTTGCATGGTTATCGGCGATAAAGTAGTGTATAAAAAATCTTTCGGCGTAAAAGAAGCCGGGAAAGAAGCGAATGTCGGCAATAAAACGGTTTTTCAGATAGGCTCCTGCACAAAAACTTTTACCGCCGCTTTGGTGGCTATTTTAGTGGATAAAGGTTATTTGCGCTGGGATGACAAAGTTATAAAATATCTGCCCGACTTTAAATTGTATAAAAAAGAAATCAGCGACGTTATGACAATAGAAGACCTCCTTTCGCAAAACTCGCCTCTTCCTCCTTATTCGCAGCATTTGATGATGCTTTTCGATTACGATAAGAAAAACATAATAGAATCCATGCGTTATATTCAGATTACCGGCGTTTTGGGCAAGCAATTCAGTTATCAGAACAATATGTATCTTGTTTTAGGCGAGGTGATAAAGAAAGCCACGGGAAAATCGTGGGAAGAAAATGTAAAAGAATTTATTTTTAAACCGCTGGATATGAAATATTCTTCAATGGACTACAAAAGTTATTTAAAATCAGACGACAGGGCAATAGGGCATTATTATTCCGGAGGAATTCTTAAGCCTATGCCGGATACTCTGACTTACGGCGAATGGGTTTACACTTTCGCGCCCGCGGGCGGCATAAATTCCAATATTGACGATATGGCAAAATGGCTGGTTTTTGTCATGAATAATGAAAGATACGCGGCTAAAAGGCTGATTTCCTCGGATAATTTCAACAGACTTTTTATTCCGAAAACTTTTATCAATTACGATGTTTACGATAAAACGAAAAGAAATTATTATTGCCTCGGATGGAGATGCGCCCAGTATATTCCGGAAGATATTTACTGGCACGCGGGAGTTACCGACGGACAAGGCGCCTACGTTTCATTTTTAAAGAAAAGGAAAATAGGGATTGCCGTGCTGATGAATCTTCCAAACGGAAAAATGGCGGATTCTCTGGCGCGTAAATTTTACGACGAATATTTTCAAAAGCCGGAAGTAAACTGGAGCGATTTAAAAATGAAAGAGGCGAATAGGAATTTTAGAATTAAAAATTCCAGAGTTAAGCCGGAAGTCGTTGTTCCTCCGCTTGATTTGAATAAATATACCGGGCAATATCATAATATCTTATACGGTATTGTAGAAGTTATACTTGACGACGGAAAATTAAAGTTTAGCGCGGGAACAATGAAAACGTGGATTACCATGAAACATTTTAACGGAAATTCTTTCTACGGGTTAAGTATTCCGGGCTGGGCGTTTAATAAAAGGCCTATGTTTGTTTTTAAGGTGTATGAAAAGTCGAACGTTAATAGTTTGATAGTCGAAAATATGACGGACGGCGTTGACACTTTGTTTAGAAAGATAAAATGATAATTACGGCAATTACGAATTACGAATGAACGAGCACGGCTTTCCCTCGCCCCTTGCGGGCGGCAGTCCGAGGAATAACGAGGGCGGGCGCGAGTGGTGAGCGCCCAGGCTCCGAAGCGAGGAGAGGAGAGGGATTAAGGGTGAGGGGTTACCTTTGCTGCAATGATAATAAAAAAAGACAAAGACATCATTCAAAATTACTTCGAAGATAATTCGGGATTAAGAGGATCTTACGCCGATTTTGCGGCCATAGCCGAAAATGAACAAGACGTCGCGGCATTTTTGCCCGAAATGTCCGATAAAAAAATTTCGGTGACGGTTGCCGGCGCGTTGACCGGAAACACTGCTTCGGGACTTGGTTTCGGCGGAGCGGTCTTGTCTTTGGAAAAACTTAATAAAATCGGCAATATTGAAAAATCCGATGATAATACGGCCTATATAACCGTTCAGTCCGGAGCCAGAATACAGGACATAAAAGACAAGGCTTTCAGCGAAGGCTGGATGTACCCTCCGGATCCGACTGAAAAAAACGCCTATATAGGAGGCAATATAGCCACAAACGCTTCGGGAGGAAGGGGGTTTAAGTTCGGCGTTACAAGGGATTACGTCCAGTCTTTAAAAATAGTTTTTACCGACGGAAGTTCGGCTTTTATAGATCGCGGAAAATATTTCGCGGACGCCGACGGCAATATAAATTTTGAAACAAGCGCGGGTAAAAAGACCATAACTTTGCCTAGATACAAACTCCCCGTAATAAAAAACGCGGCGGGATATTACAATTATCCTCATGCCGATTTAATAGATGTTTTTATAGGTTCTGACGGCACTTTAGGCGTAACTATTGAAGCCAAGCTCCGTTTGATTCCTCATTTTAAAGAAGTTTTCGGCGGTATAATATTTTTTAATTCCCGCGAAGCGGCCTATGATTTTGTGAAACGGGTTAAAGAAATTTCTAAAAAATCTAAAGCTGAAAACGACAAAAATTCAGTCAACGCGATGTCTTTGGAATATTTTGATAAAAACGCGCTGCTTATGATACGCGGAGATTATCCCGTGATTCCCGAAAACGCTGAAGCGGGGATTATGTTTGAGCAGGATATTTATGACGACAATTTCGATATTTTAATGAGCAAATGGGTTGACCTTATAGAACAAAGCGGTATAAATACCGATGAAGTCTGGTTTGCTTCCAATATGGCCGAACAGGAAGAATTCCGCCTTTTCAGACACAGGATTCCCGAAAGAGTGAACGAACGCGTCAAAAAAAATAAAATCCCGAAAGTCGGCACGGATTTTGCCGTTCCGGAAGGAAAACTTGCCGAGATGGTTGATTTTTGCGATGAAGAATTTAAAGACGCAGGATTATTTAATCTGACTTTCGGTCATATAGGGGAAAATCATCTTCACGCGAATATCATAGCCTCGAATGAGCAGGAATATAAGAAAACAAAAGAAATGTACGCAAGAATCGCCCAAAAAGCCGTTAAACTTGGCGGTACGGTTTCCGCGGAACACGGGATAGGGAAACTTAAACACGTGTTTCTTGAAAAAATGGTCGGAGAAGAAGGTTTTAAAGAGATGGCAAAATTCAAAAAAAGCCTGGATAAAGCCGCGATTTTAGGACAGGACAACATTTTTCCGAAAAAGTATTTGTAACTTAACGAAAAAAATGCGCCAATTTTGCTATAATTACCGCGTCGTTTCAAATAACGGTCCAAAATATCTGGAGTTTAAATGGATGCAGGAAAATCAGACATATCAATAGTTTTGGTTACCAGAAACTCAAGGTCTGTTTTATTTGACTGCCTTAAAAGCCTTGAAGAAAACGATGAAATAACAAAAAGCCCGTCTTCCGAATGGATAATAGTCGATAATAACAGCACGGACGGTTCTATAGAAGACGTTATAAAACTTTATCCGTCGGTTAAAGTAATAAAAAACAAAGAAAATCTCGGGTTTGCCAAAGCATGTAATCAAGGCTGCAAAATTTCTTCCCGCGGTTATATTTTATTTATAAACACCGATACAAAAATACAGCAAAATGCAATATCAAAATTATATTCGTATATTTCTAAAGACAATTCAATAGGAGTTATCGGTCCGAGATTAATAAGAAAAGATGAAAGCATACAGAAATCCGTTTATCCGGAACCTTCGCTGCTGACCGAAATTTTCAAACCTTTTGTAAAATTAACCGTATCTTTAAAAGAAAATTTTTATTCGGAAAATAAATGCTACGATGTAAATTCTTTAAGGGGGGCATGTTTTATCGTAAACAGGCAAATAATGGAGAAAGCAGGATATTTTGACGAAAGATATTTTTTTTACCTTGAAGAAACGGATTTGTTCAGGCAAATAAGGCTCGGGGGCAATAAAATATGTTATCTTCCGTATTCGCGCGTTTATCATTACGGCGGGCTCGGATGCGACGATAAAGCATCTTTTGACAAAAAGAAAATATACAAAGAATCAATGAAAAAATATTTCGAGAAAAATAGAAATAAATTTGAAAATTTTATAATGGATTATATTTTAAAATGATTAGTAATTTATCGGTCGTAATGATCACGAAAAATGAAGAAAATAATATCTTTAAATCTTTAACCGCGGTTAAAGGTTTAAGCAATGATATAATTGTCGTTGACAGTTGTTCAACGGACAATACCGTAAAAATAGCCGAGAATTTAGGAGCGAAAGTTTATGAAAGACAGTTTGATTCGTTCGCGAATCAGAAAAATTATGCTTTGTCATTAGCTTCAAACGAATGGGTATTGCATATTGACGCGGATGAATTTATTACGGCGGCATTGAGCGATGAAATAAAACTGAATCTTGCGGTTGCGCATGCTGACGGTTTTTACGTGCCCAGGGAAAATTACTTCCTCGGAAGAAAAATGAAGCATTCCGGGCTTGCTAAAGAATACAGATTGCGTCTTGCCAAAAAAAGCAAATCAAAATATGTCGGAGGTTTAATACATGAAGAATTGGTTTGCGAAGGAAAAAAAGAATTTTTAAAATGCTCGTTTGAACATCATCCTTATCCCGACCTTAATAAATTTTTTGTTAAGTTTGACCAATATACAACGCTTAGTGCTTTAAAATTGTTTGAAAAACACAGGAAATTCCGTATTTTAGATATAACAGCCAGACCCGTTATTGAGTTTGTTAAACGCTATTTTGTAAGGTTGGGGCTGCTTGACGGAATTGAAGGTTTGATCTGGGCTGTTACCGGTATGTTTTATGTTTTTATAAAATATGTGAAACTTTATGAATTGTCAAAAAATAAACCCAATGCTTGAAATAAAGGAACATTTGTGATAATTTTGCTATAATTACGCCATGGCAAAACGCTTTGATAAAACATATAAAATCATTTCAAATAAAGAAATATGCGCGGGCTATTTTGAACTGAAAGTAAAAGCCGGAGTTCAAGTCATTAAAGCCTGCAATCCCGGTCAGTTTTTTATGATTTCCGTTCCGGGAGTTTTTTTACGCCGCCCTATAAGCGTTCACGACGCTAAAAACGGCGTTATTTCTTTTTTATACAAAATAGTCGGCAAAGGTACTAAAAATCTTTCGCAGTTACAATCAGGCGAAATTTCTATGCTTGGCCCTTTAGGCAACGGCTATCCGTTTTTACCCTCGCCCCTTGCGGGAGAGGGTGGGACAAAGTCCCGGGTGAGGGGTTGCTTTTATCCTATTATAATTGCAGGCGGCACAGGCATAGCTTCCGTACATTTCTTAGCAGTCAAATTAAAAAACAAAGGAACTTTGTACTACGGAGCGAAAACAAAGAAAGATTTGTTATGTTTGGATAAATTCAAAAAAGCAGGCTGGAAAACAATTGTCTCTACTGAAGACGGTTCACAAGGACATAAAGGACTTATAACAAACATATTAAAAGAAAAAATTACGAATTACGAATTACGAATTACGAATAATAAGTCTGTCATTGCGAGGAGCAGGTGCGACGCGGCAATCCAGAATATGCTGTATGTCTGTGGACCCACGCCAATGATGAAAGCCGTATTTAAAATAGCAAAAGAAAAAAATATAAGCGGATACGCTTCGCTTGAAGAAAAAATGGCGTGCGGCATAGGCAACTGCCAAGGCTGCGCCGTAAAAGTATCGGGAAAAACCAAAATGACATGCAAAGACGGCCCCGTCTTTGCAATAGAGGAAATTGAGATATAAAAGCGGAGCGTGGAGAATAATGAATATTCTTTCCAAATTAAAGGAAGAACAATCTGTTAAGCTTAAAGGCGGATTATATCATCAGACTCAAGTTAAATTGTGTTATAATTCAAACCGCATAGAAGGTAGCCGCTTGTCGGAAGAGCAAACACGCTATATATTTGAGACAAACACTATAAACACGGCTCCTGATGACACGGCAAATGTTGACGATATTATAGAAACCGTCAATCATTTCGCGTGTTTTGATTATATGCTTGATGCCGCGGATAAAAATTTGTCGGAAGTTATAATTAAAGAGTTTCACCGCATATTGAAAACCAACACTTCAGATTCTAAAAAAGAATGGTTTAACATCGGAGAGTACAAGTCCAAACCGAATATGATAGGCGATATGGAAACAACCGCTCCTAAGGAAACATCCAAAGCCGTTTCCGATTTGATTTCCTCGTATCATTCTAAGCCGGTTGTTTCTTTTGAAAATATAATCGAGTTTCACTACATGTTTGAAAAAATACATCCGTTTCAAGACGGCAACGGGCGCGTCGGAAGAATGATAATGTTTAAAGAATGTTTGAAATTTAACATAATGCCTTTCATTATTGACGAACGTCATAAACTCTTTTATTACAGAGGCTTGAGAGAATTTAAAAACGCGCCGGGATATCTTTTGGATACTTGCCGTTCTGCGCAGGATGAATATGAAAAATTTGCGACATACTTTGAGGCTAAATAAAAAATGAAACCGGATTTAAGCGTCGATTTTGCGGGAATAAAATTAAAGAATCCTGTGCTTACGGCATCGGGAACTTTCGGTTACGGCTATGAACTTGCCGATTTGATTCATTTAAAGAAACTCGGCGGAATCGTTACAAAAACTATAACTCTTGAACCTCGTCAGGGAAATCCGCAGCCCAGAATCGCAGAAGTCGAAAGCGGTATGCTTAACACGATAGGCTTGCAAAATATCGGCGTTAAGGCGTTCGTTGAAGGACCGTTAGAGAAACTTTCTAAAACCGGCGTTCCTGTTTTTGTAAGCGTTGCCGGAGCCAGTGTTTCCGATTATTTCGAAGTTGCCAAAATATTAAAAATGCATAAATGCGTGTCCGCAATAGAGTTAAATTTGTCCTGCCCGAATTTAAAGAAAAAAATAGTCTGCCACGATTTACCTTTGATGACGGATGTTATAAAGCAGGTAAAAAAAGTTTCTAAAGTTCCCGTAATTGCAAAACTGTCGCCGCTTGTTACGGATATTGCTGAACTTGCTTTAACGGCTCAAAATGCGGGAGCAGACGGGGTAACTTTAACAAATACTTATCCCGCGATGGCTATAGACGTAAAAACTTTCAAACCCAAACTTTCGACCGTAAAAGGCGGAATGTCCGGAGCATGCGTTAAACCTATGTCCGTAAGGTGCGTTTACGACGCGTATCCCTCTTTAAAAATTCCTATAATCGGCTGCGGCGGAATAATGACAGGTGAAGACGCGGTTGAATTTATACTTGCGGGAGCTGCAGCCGTCAGCGTAGGCACGGCAAGTTTAGCGTCTCCTGAAAATCTGATAAAAGTTATCGACGGAATTGAAGAAATATTAAAAGAAAAACAGATAAAGTCTGTCAAAAATATAATAGGAAAAGTCAACTCATGAAAAAAATAATACTTGCGCTAGATGTGTATGATTTTGCAAAAGCCGAACAGCTTGTAAAAGATACTAAAGATTATATCGATATTTACAAAGTCGGTCCGATACTGTTTTTGCAATCGGGAAAAGAAATAATAAAAATGATAAAAGATAACGGGAAGAAGGTTTTTCTCGATTTAAAATTTCACGATATACCAGCGACTGTTAGAAGAGCCGTTGAGTCAGCCAAAGAGTTGGGAGTTTACAGCTTGACCGTTCATTCAGTCGGCGGGGAAGAAATGCTAAAAGCCGCTGTTTCCGTTTCAAACAGTCCGAAAATTTGGGCTGTTACTGTTTTGACAAGCCAGGTTACTAAGCCCGAAGAAGTGATAAAAAGGGCAAAACTTGCCAAAGAATGCGGAGTTGACGGAGTAATAGCTTCGCCTCTTGAAATAACGGCTATTAAAAAAGAATGCGGTAGGGGTTTTCAGGTAGTTACTCCCGGAATAAGGCCTTCAAAAGCCGATGACGACCAAAAAAGGATTGCGACTCCGGAAAGCGCGGTAAAAGACGGAGCGGATTTTATAGTTGTAGGCAGGCCTATTTTGGAAGCGCCAAATCCCGCGGAAGCGGCAAAAGCAATATACGAAAGCATAAAAAATATATAAGGAACGGTAAAATGGAAAAGGAAGAAGTCATAAAACTATTCGGTAAAAACCATGCTCTTTTGAGAGGACATTTTAAACTTTCAAGCGGCTTGCACTCCGACACTTATTTTCAGTCGGCTTTGATTTTACAGCATCCAGCGGAAGCCGAAAAACTTGCGAAAGAGCTTGCGAAAAAAATCATAGATGCAAAAATTAAAATCGATGTTGTAGTATCCCCAGCTATGGGCGGTATTATAATAGGTCACGAAGTGGCTCGAGCTTTAGGAACAAGAGCGATTTTTACCGAACGAGTTGATGGAAAAGTTATTCTTCGACGCCTTTTTTCTGTAGCTAAAGCTGAAAAAGTCCTGATAGTTGAAGACGTTGTGACAACAGGCCTTTCGACTCAGGAAGTTATAGGTGCTTTAAAAGCCGATGTTGTCGCGGTAGTCTCTCTTGTGGACAGAAGCGCCGGTAAAGTTGATTTTGGAGTTCCTAGATTTTCTCTTTTAAGCCTTGAAGTAAAAAGTTATAAAGAAGAAGAATGCCCTATGTGCAAAGAAGGTAAACCGCTTATTAAGCCTGGAAGCAGAACACAAAGAATAAGCAAAGTCCGGAAGTAGAAAATAAATAAAATTATTACTAACGGAGCATAAAATGTCTATTACTTACAAAAAAGCGGGCGTAAATATCGACGCCGGCAACGAGCTTGTTAAAAGGATAAAAAAGAAACTTCCCAAAATAGGCGGTTTCGGCGGATTGTTTCCCGTTGACGGCACCAAATATAATCTGGTCAGTTCTACCGACGGCGTAGGGACAAAATTAAAAATCGCTTTTCTTGTAAACAAACACGATACGGTCGGCATAGATTTAGTCGCTATGAATGTGAACGACCTGATTTGCGTAGGCGCAAAGCCTCTTTTCTTTTTAGATTATTTTGCCTGCGGAAAACTTAATGTAGGACAGGCTGAAAACGTTATAAAAGGAATAGCTAAAGGCTGTGAAATTTCAGGTTCGCAGCTTATAGGCGGGGAAACCGCGGAAATGCCCGGTTTTTATAAAGACGGAGAATATGATTTGGCGGGTTTTTCCGTAGGAATAATCGAAAAAGGCAAAGAAATAACCGGAAAAAATATTAAAGCGGGAGACGTTATAATCGGACTTCCTTCAAGCGGTCCTCATTCAAACGGCTATTCTTTAATAAGAAAAGTTTTTTCCGACGCGGAACTTAAAAAATACTCTAAAGCTTTGCTTGCTCCCACAAAAATCTATGTTAAAGAAGTTTTAGCGGCTCTTAAAAAATTTAATTTTAAAAAACAAAATATTACGGGCATAGCCCACATTACCGGCGGAAGTTTTTACGATAAAATAGAAAGAATATTGCCCCAAAACGCAAGAGTCGTAATCGAAAAAAATTCCTGGAAAGTTCCTGAAATTTTTAAACTTGTTCGGCAAAAAGGAAACGTTCCTGAAAAAGACATTTACAGAACTCTCAATATGGGCATAGGAATGGTTTTGATAGTAAGGCCGGATGTTGCGCTCGCTGTAAAGAAATTTTTTAAAGATGCGAAAGCAATCGGTTATATAAAAAAGGGCGAACGTGGCGTTGAGATAATATAACGCTTCGTCTTTTGAGTTTCAATAACTTCTTGAGATACAAGATATGAAAAAAATAGCGATTTTAGCATCAGGCGGCGGTTCGAATATGCAGGCTATTGCGGATTCCGTAAAAAACGGGATTCTCAAAGGACTAGCGGAAGTTGTTTTGGTCATTTCAAATAATCCCGACGCTTTTGCTTTAGAAAGAGCCGCAAAAGAAAATATAAAGACTGTTTGTATTGAAAGAAAAAAATTCCATGATGAAAAGTCATTTAACTCCGAAATTCTGAAAGAGTTAAGAAAAGCAAAGGCGGATATTATCTGTCTTGCCGGTTATATGAGAATTGTCGGTAAAGAAATTATAGACGCGTATCCTCAAAAAGTTTTAAATATTCATCCTGCTTTGCTTCCGAAATTCGGCGGTAAGGGAATGTACGGGCATCACGTTCATGAATCTGTTGTCGCGGCTAAAGAAAAAAAATCAGGCGCGACGGTTCATTTTGTCGATGAAAATTATGATACGGGAAGTATTGTCATTCAGCGCGAAGTTCCGGTTTTTGAAACGGATACACCCGCTGACGTAGCAAAACGCGTTTTAGAAGTCGAACACAAAATTTATCCGGAGGCTGTATGCAAAGTGATAACCAGACCAGACCAAATATAAAAGGATATGTCATTCACGTTAAAGACGATACCGTGCGTGAAAAACATATGAAAGAGCAAATCGAAAATATAAGCATGCCCGTTGATTTTATTCTGGACGGAGAACAGAAAGATATCACCAAAGAAATTATTGAAAATTTTTTTAGCGGTTATATGAGAAGCTCTTTAATGCAGGGGTTGGAATTAGGAACGGCTTCCTGCACATATAAACATTTGCTGGCTTACAAAGATATCGTTAAAAATAATATTCCATACGGAGTAGTTTTTGAAAACGACATAATTTTGGAGAAAAATTTTAACGAAATAATTTTCAAAGCTATAGAAGAAATTAAAAAACGGAACTTAAAAAATTTTGTCATAAGCCTTGAAGACACCATGCTAAGGTATGTCCCAAGGAGCAAAAGAATAAAAGGGCAGCTTATATACAGAAACCCTAATATGATAAGATTTGCCGGTGCTTATCTTTTTGATATTGAATACGCAAAAAATATGATTAATTACGTCGATATGAAAGGCTGCGACACGGTTATAGATTTGTTTATAAATAAAATAGACATGGAAAAAGTTATTGATATATACTGGCTGCATCCGACTATCGCCGCAGGCGGTTCGGTTACCGGAAAATTTGATTCGTATTTTACCCGTGGGAGCAGTTACAAGGGGTTTTTCCGAAAAATTTCCAGAAATGTCCAAAAAACTTATAAAAAATTTTTATGGAATATGAGATAAAATAAAAAGAGTGAAAATGCTAAAAAAGTGTAAAGTTAAAAGTGAAAATTATGTGTTTTCGCTTTGCGAAAACCGATTAATTCGGTTTCGGCTTTGCCGAAACACGACATTTACACTTTCCACTTCTTACTTTTCACTTTGTAGTTAAATAAAAAGGAGTTTTAGATGATTTCGCGTTATAGCAAGCCTGAAATGTCTGCTATCTGGTCGGATGAAAACAGATTTCAAAAAATGCTTGAAATCGAAATTTTTGCCGCGGAAGCAATGTCAAAACTCGGAATTGTTCCTAAAAAAGCGGTTGAAACCGTAAAGAAAAAGGCAAAAATTAACGTCAAAAGAATAAATGAAATCGAGCTTACGGTAAAGCACGATGTTATCGCTTTTTTGACTGCCGTTGTGGAAACTACGGGACCTGACGGAAGATATTTACATTTAGGCATGACTTCGTCCGACGTTTTGGATACGGCCACGGGCGTTCAAATGAGACAATCAATACAGCTTCTTATAAGCGAAACGAAGAAACTTGCTTTGTTAATATCCGGACTTGCGAAAAAATATAAAATGACGCCCGTTATGGGCAGAACCCACGGAGTTCACGCCGAGCCTATGACGTTCGGCTTGAAAGCGGCAAACTGGTACTCTGAAATTATACGCAATATTGAAAGACTTGAGACGGCTTTGGACGAAGTGAGTTACGGCAAAATTTCGGGCGCAGTGGGAACAATGGCGCATTTAGATCCGAGTGTTGAAAAATACGTCTGTCAAAAAATGGGTTTAAAGCCTGAACCTGTTTCAACACAGATTGTTCCGCGCGACAGACATTCGGTATATTTTTCCACTCTTGCCCATCTTGGCGCGGCTCTTGAAAGAATTGCCGTTGAAATAAGGCATTTGCAAAGAACAGAAGTCGCCGAAGCCGAAGAACCGTTTACAAAAGGTCAGAAAGGCTCGTCCGCAATGCCGCACAAAAGAAATCCTATAATTTCAGAAAACATATGCGGTCTTGCTAGGCTTTTAAGAGGCTATGCGGCCACGGCTATGGAAAACATAGCTTTATGGCATGAAAGAGACATAAGCCATTCGTCAACCGAAAGAATAATGTTTCCCGACGCTTCAATCATTACGCATTATATGCTTGTAAGAATGCAGACGCTTATTTCCGGGCTCAACGTATATCCGCAGAATATGCAGGCAAATCTTGATAAAACAAAAGACATTATTTTTTCCGGAACGATTTTGCTTTTTTTGGTTGATAAAGGTCTTTCAAGAGAAAAAGCTTACGCTATGGTGCAATCCGCCGCTTTTGACGCAAGGGACAACAAAATTTCTTTTGAAGAAGCGTGTTTAAGAAATCCGGAGATAAAAAAGCATCTTACGGCAGCGGAAATAAAAAGAGCCTGCGATATAAAGTCGCAATTTAAAAATATTGATTATATATTTAAAAGAACATTTGGAAAAACGAAGTAATACTAATAATAAAAAAATATTATTTATTGTCAGCCCCGTACCTACAATCAATGGGAGATAAAAGTGAAAAAAGGATTATTGATATTTTTAACGGTAGCAATTTTTTGCATTCCTTTGGCTTTTGCTGTAAGTGTTGAAGAAACAAAGAAGTTGGCAGAACAAGGAAATGCCGAAGCGCAGTATAATCTTGGAATGATATATTATGAAAAAGAAAAGGGAGAAAAGCCAGGCATAGGATTAAGCCAAGAAGCTTTTACATGGATGAATAAAGCGGCGGAACAGGGATATCAACCGGCTATAGATTTTTTTAGGAAAAAAGAGCTCGAAGACACAAAAAAACTGGCAGAACAAGGAAATGTTGCGGCACAATATAATCTAGGAACATGTTACTATACAGGCCGGCTGGGAGTGAAACAAGACTATCAGGAAGCGCTCAAATGGTATAAGAAGGCGGCAGAGCAGAATGATGCCGAGGCGCAGAATGCTATTGTTGCAGCACAACGTCAAGTTGGAACAATGTACTATATGACACAGGACTATCAGGAAGCGCTTAAATGGTATAAGAAAGCGGCAGAGCAGAATGATGCCGAATCGCAGTTTGCTCTTTCAGGAATGTATTATATGGGATTAGGAGTAAAACAAGATTATCAGGAGTCTATTAGATGGACTAAAAGTGCAGCGGAACATGGGTCTGCAAATGCCCAGCGTAATCTTGGGTATATGTATTATGCAGGAGAAGGGGTAAAACAAGACCATCAGGAAGCATTTAAGTGGTGGAAGAAATCGGCAGAACAAGGCAATGCAAAAGCTCAGTATGATCTCGGATTAATGTATTATGACGGAGAAGGGGTAAAACAAGACCGCCAAGAAGCTATAAAATGGATGAATAAAGCGGCAGAGCAGGGTTATGGAGAAGCCAGAGCTTTTTTATATGACAATAGACAATAAAATTATTTAGTATCTTTTGAGTACGAGGGTGTTGACCAAAGCAGTGTAAAACAACTACAAGAGGGTTTTCAAGAAATAACGAGGATTAAAATGAGTAATCAAAAGGTGAATTATTTTTTGCAGGACGACGGGGCTTTTGTAATTGAAAATTATAATAACGCGCCTGCGTTTTCAAGCTTTTTTCCGGGAATCGCCGGTCTTAAAGGCATTCCTATGTGGGCTTTTTACGTCAACAGAGGGCAGGGGATAGCGTCTTTTGGAATTAAAAATAAAAATTATTCGATAATGGAATTTTATCCCGCGAATACTTCTTACAGCCTTGTTTCTACTTTGGGTTTTAGAACTTTTTTAAAGATAAAAAAAGGCGACAAGGTCACAAATTACGAAGCCTTTGCCGTAAATCCGCGCTACGGCGTTAAACAAACAATGTTTATATCTTCCTGCGATATGGCTATTGAAGAAGTCAACGAAACTCTGGGAATAAAAACTACGGTAAGATACGCGACGCTTCCAAACGAGCCGATTGCCGCGATAATAAGAGCCGTTACCGTAGAAAATATTTCAAAAACAAATCTTGAAATAGAAATTGTCGACGGTATGCCAAAACTTATACCTTATTACGTTAACCAGTGGGCGCAAAAGTTTATGAGTACGACTATTCAGGCATGGACAACCGTGGATAATTTCGATAAAACCGGCGTTCCGTTTTTCAGGTTAAAAGTCGATACCGCGGACAGCGCCGAAGTCGTTGAAATTCACGAGGGAAATTTTTATTTCGGTTTTGCCGGAAACAATGAAAAAATAAAAAAAGCCGATATAGTAATTAATCCCGACGTTCTTTTCGGAAACGATTTGAGTTTTTCATATCCTCAAAACTTTTTTTCCGACGGGATTTTCAAATATCCAAAATCCCAGTTCGCTTCCAACAGATATCCTTGCGCGTTCAGTTGTTTTTCATCCAAACTTGCTCCGAAACAAAATTTTACGCTTTATTCCGCCGCGGGACATATCGACAGCGCGGATTCTTTAAATGCTTTTGTCAAACAAGCCGGAACAGCCGGATATTTTGAGAAAAAAATAGAAGAAAATAAAAAACTTATACGCGATATTACAAACAACGTGGAAACAAAATCGTCTATGAGAAACTTCGACAATTACTGCAAACAGATGTATCTCGACAACGTTTTAAGAGGCGGATATCCGATAACTTTTGAAGACGCGGGTAAAAAAACTCCGTATTACGTATATTCCAGAAAACACGGCGATCTTGAAAGAGATTATAACGAGTTTCAGCTTTCGCCCAATTACTATTCTCAAGGCAACGGTAATTTCCGCGACATAAACCAAAACAGAAGAAAAGACATTTTTTTCAATCCTGAAATAGGCTCGGGAGCGCTTAAATATTTTTATAACCTGATACAAATAGACGGGAATAATCCGCTTGTAGTAAAAGGCGCTTATTTTGTTATGGATACAAATAAGCCTTACTATAAGGTCATAAGCGCTCAAATAGAAAATAAATCCGGTAAAATCAAACTTGAGAAGCTTTTCGTCAAAGGTTTTGAACCGGGCCAGCTTGCGATGTTTTTGACAAAAGAAAAAATCAAAACAAAAATTAAACTTGAGGATTTTGTCGCGAAATGCGTGACCTCGGCTTTGGAAGTAAACGACGCCGAGCACGGCGAAGGTTTTTGGGTTGACCATTGGACGTATAATCAGGATTTACTGGACAGTTTCCTCGCGATTTATCCTGAAAAAGAGAATGAAATTCTTTTTAAAGACAAATCCTTTATATATTACGATTGTAATCACTATGTTGTTCCCAGAGACAAAAAACACGTTTTATTCAACGATAAAATAAGAAGATACGGCGCGGTTGTAAAAAGCGCCGAAAAAGACGCGTTAATTAAATCAAGAAAAGTTAATCCGAACGCGTTAAGAACTGAAAACGGCAAAGGCGAAGTATATAAAAATAATCTCGCTTCAAAGTTTTTGAGCCTGATTACGGTTAAGACGGCGTCGCTTGATCCCGACGGAATCGGAATAGAAATGGAATCCGACAAACCGGGCTGGTACGATTCTCTTAACGGTTTGCCCGGGATTTTCGGTTCTTCTGCTTGCGAAACATTTGAGCTTAAACGCTTCGCGTTGTATTTTAGGGACGTTTTAAAGAAAAACCAAGATGAAAAAATTTCTATTCCTTTGGAAACCGCGGAATTGTTTTCAGGAATTTCAAAACTCTTGAAATCAAAGATTTCCGCTTTTGAGTTTTGGGATAAAGCCTCTGCTCTTAAAGAAAAATACAGGGCAAGCGTTTTAATGGGAATAAAAGGCGACGAGAAAATATTTTCCTCGAAAGAAGTAATAGAATTTTTAGATAATGGTATAAATAAAATAAACGAAGGCTTAAAAAAAGCCGTTGATACAAAAACAGGGTTGTATTATACTTATTTCCGATACGAAGCAGTGAAATATAAACGGCTGATTTCAAAAAATATTAAAGGTTTGCCATGCGTAAAAGTAGAATCTTTTAAACGTTTTCCTCTTCCGTTATTTTTGGAAGGAGAAGTTCATTACATGAAATCCGAAACCGATAAAGAAAAAATTTTAAAGCATGTTCAAAATATGCGAAACAGCGGCGTTTACGACAAAAAACTTAAAATGTTTAAAGTAAACGAACCGTTAAAAACTGAAAGCCTTGAAATAGGAAGAACCAGAGTTTTTAATCCGGGCTGGCTTGAAAACGAATCGGTATTTTTACATATGGCGTACAAATATTTGCTTGAAATTTTAAAAGCCGGGCTTTATGACGAGTTTTATAAAGAAATAAAAACAGGATTTGTCTGTTTTACGGATCCGAAGATATATAAAAGAAGTATTCTTGAAAATTCGTCGTTTATATGTTCGAGCGCTTTTCCAGACGCCCAAAATCACGGGAGAGGATTTATCGCCCGTCTTAGCGGTTCGACAGTGGAATTTATAGATATGTGGGTCAGAATGACTGTCGGGGCTAAACCTTTTTCTTATGAAAACGGGGAATTAAGTTTTGAATTAAAACCTGCGATAAATTCCGCGTTTTTTGATAAAGACGGAAAATTTTCATTTAAGCTGTTTGGCAGTACTGACGTGACTTATATAAATCCGTCAAGAAAGAGCACTTATGCAAAAGATGCGGAAATCAAAAAGATCGAGATATTCTGGAAGGACGGAAGAAAGCAGGTTGTTGACGGCAAGATTATTAAAGGAAGCGAAGCTTCAAAAATAAGGGAAGTCCGGGCAAAGGTTCTTAAAGTTCATTTTTAATCTGTTTGCCGTTGTCTCTATTGTGAATTTAAGTTGAAAAATAAGTAAATTTTAGTTAAAATAAATATCCATTTGCGCAGGTATGACAGGATTTACTTTGCCGTTATTCCTTATCGTTTCTATAGTGAATATATTGAAATTTTGGAATTGTTGATAAAGAGAAGCATGGGGTTCAATGAAATTCCTTAAAATGACAATCACTTTCGTGTTTTTGTTTTCTTTCTCGCAAGCTTATTGCGCCGGCGCTGATATCAATTCTGTTTTATACGCGGCGTATAAACATAACAAAACACTTGTTTATAGTGCTCCTCCGCCTTTTGAAATTTTTGACGCCGGAACCGAGGAATGGGTTGATTACGAAAAATACGGTAAATTCCGTTCGATCGGCGCGGAAAATTACGAGTATATAGTAACGGATTCAAAAGGGCTTGCCGCTGCGTCCGGCGAGGGTATATATCCCAATACCGAAAGCATAAAACAATCTTTTAACCTGCAAAATAAATCGAAAAAAAAGCAATCTCCAGAGCAAAAAGACTATTATAAACAGGCTATGTCGGTTAAGCAAAGTCCGGGCATGAAGCTTTATCTGACCGCGTTTGCTCTTGAAAAATCCGGAAATTTTAAACACGCAGTAAAAGCTTATTACGCGTGTCTTGTTTTATTTCCCAAAACTGTCGGTTACACCCAGTGGAATACCCCGTGGTATGTCGCTCCCGTATGTCTTGCGAAAATTAAATATCTTACCCGTGAGCATCCTGAAATCGGCGTTAGGCTCGACGGCGCAGACGTAATAATAAAAAATGCTTTTGACAACGATGTTAAAAACGACGTCTTTATAATAAATCCCGGAAAACTTATTGCCGCGACCGCAAAAGACTTTGAAAGAAAAATCGAAGATTTACCGAAAATTCAGGTAAAAAAAGTTACCGGAAAAGGAAAAGTGAAGCTGGTGCAATACCAAAACGGTAATTTCGAGTTAACTGTTGACGGGAAACAGTTTGTTGTTAAAGGCATTTCTTACAGCCCGACTAAAATCGGTTTATCGCCGGATTTCGGGACGGTCAATAATTTGCGCGACTGGTCTTTTGACGATTACGACCGCAACGGAAAAGTCGACGGGCCTTTTGACGCGTGGGTTGACGCTAACAGAAATGAAAAACAAGACCGCGACGAGCCCAATATAGGCGATTTTGCCCTTATGAACGAAATGGGTATAAACACTTTAAGAATATACCATTATGACGGAGTAAATAAAGATTTGCTTAAAGACGGCTATGAGAAATACGGCTTTATGTATCTTATCGGAAATCTTATAGGAATGTATGCGGTTGATTCCGGAGCGGGATGGTATGCCGGCACGGATTATACCGATAAAGAACATAAAAAAAGTATGCTTGAAAGCGTTGAGCGTATGGTCAAAGAGTACAAAGACAAACCTTACGTTTTAATGTGGGTTTTGGGTAATGAAAACAATTACAGCACGGTAAGCGACGGATCTTCTTCCGGTTCGGGTTGTCAGGCTCAGGCGCAGCCCGTGGAGTATTATAAGTTTGTAAATGAATGCGCTAAACTAATAAAATCTCTTGACCCTCAAAAAAGACCGGTCGCCGTATGTAACGGAGATACGTATCTTTTGGATTATTGCGCCGTATACGCTCCCGATATAGATATTTACGGAGCTAATGCTTACAGGGGCGATTATGGATTCGGTTCAATATGGAAAGATGTTTTAAGAGAATATTCCAAGCCTGTTTTGATAACCGAGTTTGGCTGTCCCGCGTACGCGAAAGGCTGGAGCATTGCGAGAATTGAAGACGCCCAGGCGGCATATCATAAAGGCAATTGGAAAGATATTGAAGACAATCTTGCGGGTATTGCCGGCGGAGCAGGGAACGCTTTAGGCGGAGTTATATTCGAATGGACTGACGAATGGTGGAAATCCGGCTATACGTTCAACCCGCATGAACATACGACGGAATCCCAATGGAGAGGGCCGTTTTTAGATGGCAATGCTTACGAAGAATGGTTTGGAATATGTTCTTTAGGCAACGGCAGCCACTCTCCTTTTAAAAGGCAGCTTCGCAAAGTTTATTTTATGTACAGAGACCTTTGGGAAGGCAGCGAGTAATTAGCAGCTGGTAATGAGCAGTACTCGAGTGCGCGGAGTTTACCCTGATTGTAATCGCAGGGCGCGCCTATCAATAAGCGCGGCAGAGCAGCGCGCAACAATTCTGCTCAAGGAATAACTATGAGGTATTCAAGTTTTCTTATAAGGATGCTGGCTTTTTTAATAGACGGTATTATTATTTCCGTCGCGTCATTTATATTTTATGTCTTTTTAATATTAGCGTTAAAAATTTTATTAAATAATCATGCGCAGGCTGCGTACATGAATTATGAGATAATATTGATTATAAACGTAATTTTATTTTTTACGCTGGTTCCCGCCTGGTTTGAAAGTTCAAAATATCAGGCTACTCCCGGCAAACTTATTTTTGGAATTAAAGTTGTCGGTAATTATGGGCAGACAATAAGTTTCAAACAAGCGTTAATTCGTTCCGCAGTCAAACTGTTTCAGTGGACAGTTCTTATGTGGACGTATGCAGTATGTTTATTTACTAAAAAAAATCAAAATATACACGATTTTGCCGCAGACGCTTATGTCGTTTATAAAAATGAAAAGATAAACATAACTTTAGCTATAAATTTAAATTCAGGGTTTATATACAAGATTATAAAGTATTTAGAGGTTAAAATTGCGTATAAAAATATAAATATTAATATGAATTTATGGTATATAGAAAGATTCTCGAGACCTTTAAACACTCATATCGATTATAAAAATAAGAGCATAAATATAACCATAGATATAAATTTATATCTATGGATTATAGACAGAATTATAAAATCGTTAGCTATAGTTATAACCGCTGTATTAATTCAAAATAAAATAATAGTCCCTTTAATGAAAGCTCAAATTGACGGCGGTTTGTTTTTTAACATGATAGACGATGTTTTATTTAAAACGAGAATAAAAACTCCTTCTTTTGGCGTGAAAGAAATAGAATTTTCCGATACGATAATGGAAATTAGAAGTCCTTTTGATTTTAAACGGGTTCCTAATAAAGAAACCGCGCTGAAATTAATGGAAGAAGTGGAAGACGCCGTTGTTTATAGAACGCCTTCGCTTACGTTTGGCGCTGAAGTGCGGCAAATAGTTTTTTTCAAAAAGATGACGTATAAGGAAGTTTTAGATTTATTCGGTTTAAGAAAGAGCGATGAAAAAAGAATTATAAATGAAGGGGAAATTTCCGGTTATCATTTTTTAAGACTGGAAACGGAAAAACAAGAGATAATCATTATTTTAGATAATACGCGCCGTATAGACGTAGGTTACAGCTTATATCCGATATTTATGGTAATTTACGATAAGCTTCCTCTTGGCGGAAGATCGAAATCCGAGGTATGGAAAATAGTTAATGATTCCATAGCGATAAAGTCTTTAATTGTGAGGGAATAAGTAATATGATATATGTAGGTTTTTTGAGGAGATGTTTCGCGTTTACCGCGGATTTTTTAATTATCATGCTGATATATACGGCATTGAAAGTTTTTTTGTTAGGCTGCGTAATGAAAGAAGGTTGTGTGTTTTTTGACTCGCATTTTTTTATATTTTTATTTTGGGGATTATTTTTATATTTTACGATTTTAGAAGCCTCGCCTTTTAAGGCCACTTTAGGTAAGTTATTAGTCGGAATAAAAGTTTATGGAATGAACGGTTCAAAATTGACGTTTTATAAATCCGCGATCCGTTCTTTAATAAAGACCGTTCTTCTTTTTCCCGTTTGCTGCGCTTTTATTTTCGGCATTTTGATGTTTTCCGTAGCGGTCGCGGCGTTAGTCGTAAAATATCCCGCCAAAATCGACGTAATTCATTCTATAATGTTTTTTACCGTTACGCAATCGTCTTTTTTTACGTTAAAATCATTCTACGCGCTTACCCCGTTTATAGCTTTCGCGTATCTTTGTTTCATCGATACGAAGCATAAGCAATATATACACGATTTTCCCGTAAAATCAGTCGTCGCGGAATACAAAAAAAATTATATGGGTATCGGAGGTCCTTTTCGTTTACGGAAAGGAATTTCGTATTATAAAATTTTTATTGCTACGGCCGTAACGTTACTTTGTTTAATTGTTGCGGCGGTTAAGTTTAATTTTGACTGTAATATGATAGTTTCAACTTGCATTCACGATTATTATAAAGATGTTGCTCTATGGGATAAACAATATTTATCCGATATAAATTTGACAATAACGGCTCCGTTTGAGTTTTCTTCCGGCAGAAGAAATATTCAGAGATTTGAAAATGAGAACAAGATATCATATTTGTGGCCGGATGTCAGGATCGATTATTTTAAAAAAAGCAATGACGAATATATAAACGCGAATATTGAAAATCTTATTGAAGGCGGGGTCGATATAATAAAATTGAAAATAAAAATTTCAGAGCTTGAAGGAAAAAAAATAACGTATAAAAAAAAGAGGGGTGACGACACGATCGGTTACGGAGCAATTATTCTTTTAAATAAAAAAACAGGGGAAAGTTACTTAATCTCTTTATTTTCTAAAATTTCCCAAAGCGTTAATGAAAAGGTGTGGCGTTCAATAGAAATCAAATGACAGAGTAGAATGGATCCTCGCAACTGCCAAAGGCAGAGTTTTGAAAAAACTCTTAAAACACTCGAGGGCGACAAAAGAGTAGAATAACAAATTTCTTTTGTCGATTTCTTTGACAGCAAAAGATAAATTTGATACCATTACAAAACTTCGTATTTCGGGCAGTTAGCTCAGCTGGAAGAGCAATTCCCTTACAAGGAATAGGCCGCAGGTTCAAGTCCTGCACTGCCCACCACACGCAAAAATAATAAAACTACGGGAGTAAAAAATGAAGCAAATAAAGCTTGCCGCTGTTCTTATTTGTATTTTTTTCGTCATTTCCTGCGCCGGCGCTAAAATTTCCGATAATCCGGCACAAAATGGTTCTCAAAATAATTTTATTTTTACGCCTAATTGGAAAAACGTGGACGCTTCCATTGCCGCGGCAAGAAAACACAACGACACTATGAGATATGTCGCGCCCAAACCTTTTGTTATTGACGACACGGGAACGGAACAATGGATTGACTACTCGAAATACGGCGAGTTTCAGAATCTCGGAACAAAAAATTATAAATACGTGGTAACCGATATGGCGGGTTTAAGAAAAGCCTCGGGCTCAGGGATTTATCCCAATACTCAAAGCGTCTATAAAGAAAAAGGCTACGAAGAATACGCGAAAGAAAAAAAACTTGAAGGCGACAAATGGAAGTTTGTAAATTCAAGCGATTATCAGGCTGATTTTTACAAATGGTCCGTTGCTCCGGAAGAACCCGGCGTAAAACTCTTTTATACCGCCCATGCTTTAGATAAAGCCGGAAATTACCTCCACGCGATAAAAGCTTATTATGCCGTTCTTGTGTTTTTTCCGAAATCAATGGGTTTTACGGAGTGGAATACTCCGTGGTATGTCGCTACCGTAGCCATAGACAGAATTAATTATTTGACTAAAATGCATCCCGAATTCGGCATTAAGCTTGAAGGCGCGAAAATAACAATAGAAAACAGATACGATAACAATAAGCATAACAAAGTGTTTCATGTTAACCCGGGAAGGCTCGTTCCCTCGGTCGCGGGAGATTTTGAGAGAAAAAAATTCAATTTAGATAATATAGGCGTGAAAAACGTCACCGGAAAAGGAAAAGTCAAACTTATTCAGTACGACAATAATCATTTTCAGCTTACCGTTGATGATAAACCTTTCGTGGTAAGAGGAATATGTTATTCGCCCACAAAAGTCGGTTTAACACCGGATAACGGGTCCGTGGACGTCAGCAAGGACTGGTCTTGGTCGGATGTCAACAAAAACGATGTTATCGACGGGCCTTACGAAGCGTGGGTTGACGCTAACAGAAATGACAAACAGGACGCTGCCGAAAAAAATATCGGCGATTTCCCTTTGATGCAAAGAATGGGAATAAACACTATAAGGCTTTATCATTATCCTGATTTTAATAAAGAAGTGCTTAAAGACGGTTACGAAACATACGGTTTTATGTATATGGTAGGAAATATGCTGGGCATGTACGGAGTTGATTCGGGAGCGAAATGGTTTAAAGGAACCGATTACACCGACCCGAAACAACAGCAAAATATGATGGACAGCGTCAGAAGAATGGTAGAAGAATATAAAGACGAACCGTACGTTCTAATGTGGGTTTTGGGCAATGAAAATAATTACGGAACGGTCGGCGTTGAAGGGGAGTTCGCCGGAACCAGCAATCAGGCGCAAATACACCCTGCCGCTTATTATAAATTTGTAAATGAATGCGCGAAATTAATTAAATCGATTGATCCGCAGCAAAGGCCCGTCGCTATATGTAACGGCGATGTTTATCTTATGGATATTTGCGCTAAAAACGCGCCTGATTTGGATATTTACGGAGCTAACGCTTACAGAGGCGAAGCGGGTTTCGGGCCTTTATGGCAAGATGTTATGGACATATATCAAAAACCAGTTGTTGTAACCGAATTCGGCGCTCCGGCCTACGCGAAAGGCTGGAGTACCTCGAGAATTGAACAAGCTCAGGCTTCTTATCACGCGGGTAACTGGAACAATATAGAAGATAACCGCGCAGGAGTCGTAAACGGAGTAGGCAACGCTTTGGGCGGAGTTATTTTCGAATGGGTTGACGAATGGTGGAAAGCGGGACCTCCTCCGGAATACGATCCTTATGATCAGGATATAACCGCCCAGTGGTTCGGGCCTTTCTTAGACGGCGGGGCGTATGAAGAATGGTTCGGTTTATGCAGCCAGGGAAACGGTAAAGACAGCCCGTTTAAACGCCAGTTGAGAAAGGCGTTTTTTACATATATGGATATGTGGAAAAATACAGAGAATAGCCGGTAATAATGAATTTTTTAAATTTAAGGCTTAAAATTTTTGCAATAGCCGTTTTTATCAGCTGTGCCGTTTCGTTTTCATTTGCTGTGGCGGTTAAAGTCGTACAGACCGAAGAAGGTTCATGGAAATTAACGGTTAACGGCAGGGATTATTTTGTAAAGGGTATGGAATATTCCCCGGATACCGTCGGCCGCACGCCCGAATTGAACGACTGGATGTGGAGCGATATAAACAATAACGGCCGCATTGACGGGCCTTACGATTCCTGGATTGACACCGACAGAGATAATTACCGTTCTCCCGATGAAAATGACGTCGGAGATTTTGCTCTTTTGAAAGCCATGGGATGCAATACCATAAGAATTTATCATGCCGAAGACATCAATAAAGAACTATTAAGAGATTTGTATCATACCTACGGCATAATGGTTATAATGGGCGATTATTTAGGCGCGTACACCAGAGGCAGCGAAGCGCATTGGAACGACGGAACGGATTATACAAACTCTTCGCAGCGCGCTAAAATGAAAGAAAGCGTCAGAAGAATGGTGCTTGAGCATAAAGACGAGCCTTATGTGCTTATGTGGATGCTTGGCAACGAAAATGATTCTCCGGGACTTGAAATAAACTCCACCAAAACAAATACCAACGCCATAAAACATCCCGAAGTTTACGCGAAGTTTGTAAACGAAGTCGCCGCCATGATAAAAAGTATCGATAAAAATCATCCTGTCGGAGTCTGTAACGCCACGGTAAAATTTCTGGAACATTACGCGAAGCATACTCCCGAAATAGATATTTTGGGATTTAACCAGTACACGGGCCCTTATGGTTTCGGCACATTGTGGAACAGGGTTAAAAGCGTATGCGGCAAACCTGTTCTTATAACCGAATTCGGGTGCGACTCATGGAACTCTAATAAAAAAGCCGAAGACGAACGCTATCAGTCCAAGTATCATGCGGGAGCATGGAAAGACATAGAGAAAAACAGCTGTTGGGGCGAAGGCGCGGGCAACGCTCTCGGAGGCGTTGTTTACTGCTGGCTTGACAAATGGTGGCTTATAGGTTCTCCGAAAGTTCACGATACGGAGCTTGGAGCATGGAGAGGTCCGAAAAATGACGGTTATTTTCACGACGAGTGGCTAGGCATATGTTCTCAGGGAAACGGAAAACAAAGTCCTTTTAAAAGGCAGCTTAAAGAAGTTTATTTTACGTATCAGGAAGAACTTTGGGCGACGGATATAACTAAAGAATGATAATTGACATAATTTTTTTTATAATGTAAAATAATTTCGTTATTATTAGTTTTTAAAACAGGAAAGTTATTAAATGAGATTTAAGCAAATTTTTTCGGCTTTAATATTTTTCTTATTAATTTCTTCAGCATGCGCCTTAACTGCGTATGCCGATTTTTTTTCGCCTTACGCGAAATATAACAGAATAGACCCGGAAACGCTTGAGACAGGCTCTATCGTTTTTAACGGCGAACTTACTTTTGATTACGTTTTCCATAAGCTGGGCGAAAACTGGGTAGTTTCCAGAGACATTAGCGGTATTAATAAAATCTTCAATTACATGCCGTCTCTTAACCCGGACAACAGATGGGAAGACACATACGGTCAGACTTTTCTTTTCAACGTAGGTTTCAGGCCTGTCGACTGGTTTTTCGCGGCGTTCGGTTTTGAAATGATTAACGATTACGCCGACAGATACTGGATTCCGGTAAACGAGGAACACAGGCTTACTCTCAACGGCGACAGATTTCCGAGAATCGCGTGGCAAAACGCGAAAATCGGCATAAAATTAGACTGGATGTCGCTCACTTATTTCAAAAATTACGGACATGACGGCTGGATTTACGACGGGGATATGTTTGAAATGTTTCCCAAACAATACAATCCGGACGATTATTTACGTTATTCAGGGCATCATACGCCCGATTACTGGCAGTTTAAAACCAAAGGAGTTTTCGGCGATCTGGACGTTATCTACGGCGAGGAAGCCATACAGGATTATAAGCAGGGCATATACCTAAAATATAAAAATATTTTCGGCAGCAACATCAATTTCTTTTATTCCGATCATATAATACCTTTCGGCAGGCCGGACGAAAGAATGCGTAATTTCCAGCTGAATACGGATTTTACTTTCTGGAAAGAGAGCAAATTTCAGATCGGCGGATTGTACAGGCCTTTCAGGCTTGACTGGGATTATCAATATGCCGAAGACGTCGGAGCAGGCAACGGACAGTACGGTACAAAATATATTATTAAAGACGGAACAACCGAAGAGAAAGACGCTTTAGGCGGTTCCGCGAAATTTACGTTTCCTAAAAAATTAGGTTTGGATATGATAACGCTCGGCGGCGATTACAGAGGTTTGGTCGCCGGAAACAGATGGAAAGCGGAAGCTTCCGTGGAAAAACAGCTTTCTAAAACTATGAACGCTTATTTGGGCTATTTTTATCAAAAACCTCTTCTTAACGCTATGCCTTTGGTTTATGCGGGAGGCGGGATAGTGCCGCCTACTCTTTTTCAGGCCAGAGGGCCGGACAGCCCTTTTTGGGTTTGGTGGAGAGAACCCGCGTCCGGCTTTGACAACAGGGAAACAAGCAATTTTTCTTTTGTTTTTACCTACGACCCTACCCCTTCAACGTGGTTTTATAAGGATGATCCCAATGTTCCTATCGAATATAATTTGAATCCCGAGGAAGACGCGCCGTTTTCTTTTGCCGTTAAAGTAAATGTGGCTAAATATTACGGGACTTTAGACAGGCAGTTTTATTGGGAATATGACGGCTCTACCGTATGGGAAGACGCTTTTGCCAACGGAACGAACGTTCCGGACAGATATATAGGCTCGCTATACTTTTTAGGCCAGTTTGTTAAAGACGAGATAAAAGTTCTTTACGATTTTGAAGTCGGGGAAGATTTAGCTACTTTAAGTTATGCTTACCCCGATATGCCGGGCTTGCCCGGAAGAGAAGTATATATTAAGCCTATGATAGGTTATTTTAAAACGAGTTTGAGCGTTAAAACAGACCCTTATTATTTTAAAGTAGGCTACCATAAAAATTATTGGGGTCCGGAAGACTGGCACAGAAAATTCGGTTCGTCCTATGACGAGCTTTATCTTGCCCATGCCGACAGAAATATAGGCGAATGGTTTAACGTAGGCATAGAATATGTCGGAGCCAGAAAAACCGAACTTGCCGTTTTAAACCAGATGGCTGATATCCAAACCGAGAATGAAATGGGCTATTTTGATGAAATAAGAGTGTATTTTAAAGTATTCCTTGACGCGTTATTGAAATTCGGCAAAAAAGAAAGCGGACTTCCTTTTGAAGTCGAATATGACAAAACTCCTCCCGATGTGGCTCTTAAAACCAGACCCGATACTATTCATCCCGCCGAAGGAGAAGTTGCCACTCTCGAACCATGGGCTTATGCCCGCTCGGGAATATCTCACTGGGAAATATTTATCAGAGACCATGAAGGAAACGCGGTGCAAACTTATAAAGGCGAGAAAGAACCTCCGGAAGAACTTCGCTGGAACGGTAAAAATGAAAATAATAAAGCAATATGCCCTAACGGTCCTTATTACGCTACTCTTGAAGTCTGGGATAATTATAATAATCATGCCGTTTCTCCGACAAGAACCATCAACGTTATGACCAAAATAAAAGACGCCGAGGTTGTTGAAACCGAAAGAGGCTTGGTAATTACTCTGGGCGCTAAAGTGTTGTTTGATTTTGATAAATATAACCTTAAGACAGGCGCGAAGAAAACATTGACTGAAGTCGCTAACCTGTTAAAGATGTATCCGAACAATAATATATCCGTTGAAGGCCATACGGATTGGAAAGGCAGTATAGCTTATAATCAGACATTGTCCGAAAACCGCGCGAAATCAGTAAGAGAATTTCTTGTAAAAGAAGGAATAGACGCCGATAGAATTAAGATTACGGGATTTGGCAAGTTAAGACCTGTTGCTTCAAACGAAACGGACAAGGGCAGAGACCAGAACAGACGCGTTGAAATAATTGTTTTAAACGAACCTATGAAAGTTGACGAAATGCCTGATATTTCCGACAAGGCGATAAAAATCGACGCTAAGGAAACCGAGGTAAAAAATGAAAATAAATAAAATTACAGCGGCGTCTTTTGCGTTAGTTTTACTGGCAGGTTTTATTTCATCATGCGCTTCTTCAAATTCAGCCGGCAATTCCGCCGCTATTTCTCGGACGAAAAATACAAGCGCGCTTACCGCGCAGGAAAGGGCTGCTTTGGCGTTTTACGTTTATGCTGATTATAAATCTCCGTTAAATCATTTTTATCCTTCGGGCTGGATGGGCGATACCAGGGATTTGTTTTTTGACCAAAACAGTAAAGAATACCCGTATGCCGGAAAGACATGTATAAAAGTGCAATATATCCCTAGCGGGAAAAACGGCTGGGCGGGCGTTTTTTGGCAGCAGCCTGCCAATAACTGGGGAGATAAAGACGGCGGATATGATTTGAGCAAAGCTACCCATGTTACGTTTTGGATGAGAGGCGAGAGCGGCGGGGAAGTTATTTCCGAAGTAAAAATAGGCGGATTAAAAGGACAGTTTCCCGATTCGGATTTTGCCGTTAAAAAAAATATAACGCTTACAAAAGGCTGGAAATTGTATTACATAGATTTAAAAGGAAAAAAACTTTCGCGCATTGCCGGCGGTTTCTGTTTTGTTGTCAACAAGGATGATAATCCCAGAGGCTGCACATTTTATATAGATGAAGTAAGATACGAGATGAATAAATGAAAAAACTATTAATACTTTTTATTCCTATGCTTGTTATTTTGTCGGGATGCGAAAAGAATCCCATAGGGGCGCTTTTATACAACGGCGTTAACAATTCAACCGGCTGGCCGGCTGTTTGGACTCTTTACAGAAACGGCGACCTTATGGTAAGCAAAAATTCGTATGATATTCGCGCATATACGGATTATTGGGGTACGCGCCCGAATCAGCTTAATTTGAAAAGTCTGGGAGCCTCGCACAGCGGTACAATGTCTATATATGTTGCCTGGGACGGCAGCCCCAGTTTTGATTTTAGCGCAGGCATCCAGCAAACCGGTTATGTCGGTTTTTGGATATATACCGAAAATAAGACTTTTGGCATCGATATGACAGGCGGCGGATATCAATATTTAAAATTTTGGGCTAAAGGAAAATTGAATTCCGGCGTTGTATTAAGAGTGGAAACGGAAGGAGCGTCAAGTACTGATCCAAACGGAGCACCGGGAGTATGGGAAGGTCCAGTCTCCGACGTTTGGACGGAATACACCGTTCAACTCAAGCAAATTACAGGCGTTAAGGATGCTTTTAGAATTATTTTAAGAAATACAACGTCTCTGCAAAGTAACGGCGGATATGCATATATAGACGATATAAGGTTCACGCAATGAAAAAAATAATAGCTTTTATTTTCGCTTTTTGTTTGTTTGCAAACTCTTGCGCGTATGCGGGGACTTTGGAATTAGATTTTTCAGAAGAAACCCCGTTTAACGCTTCTTTGCGTTCGGCTTTGCTTCCCGGCTGGGGGCAAATGTGGAACGATCAGGAAACAAAAGGCTGGATAGTTTTGGGTATTTTTGCCGTTTCCGTTGCCGGAGCTTTTTATTTTAATAATCAGGCGCAGGAATACTATGATAAGTATGAGAATCAAGGCATAATAAACGGAAGTTATTACGATGATTACGAAAGAAATTATCAGGCTTCCCAGATTTTTACGTTTGCGGCTATAGGCACGTGGCTTTACGCGGTTATAGACGCTTATGTTGTCTGTAAAAAACAAACGTCGTCGTATTCCAGAACATCTTCATTCAATTTTTATTACAATCAGAAAGACGATTCTTTGAGTTTTAATTACAGCAGGAGAATTTAACGCTGGCGCTGATTGCAAGAAAATGGAGTGAGAAATGGACAATAAAAAAACTACCGTAGTCCTTTCTGTATTGCTTTTTTTTATAATAATGCTTTTGTTTCTCAGATCTTGCGATGTTTTGCCTGAACTTCATGTTAACGCCGGCCAAACGGCTGTAAAAAACGATTCGCCGGCAAATTATAAATCAGTAAATTCGGATGACGGCATTATAATATCTTCCGAACCGGTTATTAACACTAATATTTCTGTTGCTGCCGTTTCGGAATCTACGGCTCCGGCGGTTCAAAAAAAAGTTGCTCTGAACAGTACGGAATTGCTTGAATCTGTTGTTCAAAAACAGAAAAAGAAGATTGAAAAAAGTACGGCATATTTTAATAAATCAGGGTTTAAACCTTTTTATGTTTACAGTGAAGCAGGACAGAAAGGCAATCATTATTATCCTTACGGCTATATGGGAAATATCCGTTCTTTAACAGTAAATCAAGCATGCAAAGAAACTTTTAAAAACGGAAAAACAAGTATTAAGATAACTTATAATCCGCATGTGGAAGATACAGAAGGTTTGGACTGGGCCGGTTTATATTGGACGGAACCTGCTAATAATTGGGGCGATAAAGGCCCCGGATTTAATCTTACCGGAGCCGAAAGGATTTCTTTTTGGGTTAAGGGAGAAAAAGGCGGGGAAATAATCAACAATTTTAAGATAGGCGGCATTCAGGGCAAAGAAAGCGAAGATTCGGATTCAAGATCAATAGGACCGATTGAACTTACAAAAGACTGGGAGCAGTATGTAATTATTGTTGAAGAAGCCGACTTGAAAAACATAATCGGCGGTTTTTGTTTTACTATAACGAAACAAAGCAATCCCGACGGCGCGGTGTTTTATCTGGACGATATAGTTTACGAATAGAAGCTGAGAAGTTGGGCAGCTAGGAAGCTGAGCAAGAGACTTTTTTTATCGTTACTCAACCTCCCCGCTTCTCACCCTCTCAACTTCTTATTATCACGGGAGTTTATTATGAAAAAATTTTTATTTTTATCGCCTTTACTGTTAATATGCGCCTTTATTATAATTTCCTGCGCTCCTGAAAGAAAGTCCAGATTAAACAGTGACAGCATTGTAGTAAGAATAGAACCTCCCATAGCGAACGTTCCTTTAGACACTACAAAAACTTTGACCGCTATAGTTAGAAACGCCAAAGGTGATATAGTGGATTTACCCGTTACATGGAGCATAGACCCGTCAACAGGCATCGGCGCGTTTGATTCCGTGACAGGTAAAACAGCGGAATTCAGGGCTATTGGAAACGGCATCGTTACTATAACCGCGCTTAGCAACGGCGTAACGGGCAGTATAAACGTAGGATGCGGAAGCTATCATGCTCCCGACAGCATTGTTATTACTTCTGCGCCTGACGGCGTGAGCAACGGTAAATCCGTGCCTATAACCGTTCAGTTATCCTACGGCGGTCCGGTTGCGTCCGGGGGTATAGCGGTTTCTGTAGACACCAGTACGATACTTTGGGATGTTTCAGGTCCCGGATCTCTTTCGGCATCAAGCGGTCAGACTGTAACATTTACCGCGAACCCTGCTCCGGCGCTTGGACAAGCAACCGTAAAAATCTCTTTCGGGAATTTATCGGTTACTAAGCTTATATCTGTAGCCGAAGTCGTTCCTACTGCGGATGCCGTAATGATTTACAGCGATAACGGTTTTGGACCCAACTTAATAACTGAACCTTACGGGTATTTTCATTGGGGAGACTGGAACTGGTATCCTCCGGGAACTTATCCTGAAAATCCCGATGCTCCCGTAGTGTATCCGACAACGTCAAAAGTTGATACTACTGCTGCTCCCAGCGGCGTGCCTAGTATTGACCCTTTGAGTTCGTTGAAATTTGAATATTATAAAGGCAGCGGCTTAACCTCACCCGTATGGCCTTCCGGCAATTTTTACGGCGGATTTTCTTTCAGATATAATTCCGCGCAGAATTTAACTACCATGACTAAACTGTATTTTTATGTTAGAGGCGCTTCAGGCGGTGAAGATCTTATAGTACAAAATGTCGGTAATGCTTCTACAAATTTACACATAAACACAATAAAACCTATAACTACGAATTGGCAGCTCTATAGTATTACTCTTTCTGCTGCGCGTACTTCCGTAACGGTTCCTGTTTCTTTCTTTTTTGAAGCAGCGCCTGACAGTACCGTTTATATAGACTACATATATTTCGACGTTGAATAAATTTTAAGTAAAACAAAAAGCCCGCGGAAATAAATTTAATTTCCGCGGGCTTTTTTGTTTTACCGCGAGAGTTATTAAACCTTTTATCTTGTCACTCTGCGCGGAGCTTGCACTGAGCGTAGTCGCAGGGTCGCAGAGTCTATAAATTCATAGATTCTGCGAGAGGTAAGAGCCTCAGCAGAATGACAAATGAGCTAGTATATATATAACTGTAATTCTGAAATTTTCATTCTCCTCCGTCGTCATTTCTGATATAACGCTTAATTGCAAATAATTGAAAAAATAATTGAAAAAAAGTTGTGAAATTTTTTATTGACATAGAAAAGTTTTGCGGCTATAGTTTAAATACTTATGAAAAACAAATCAAAAATAAGTATATATAGTTTATTCCTTTTTTCCTTTTCTTCATTGGTTTACGCGGGCGACATCGTAAATAAAAAATACCGCGAAGAATTTCTTTCCGATCAGGCAATAAAAAATTACTATAAAACGCAAGTCAATGTTTCAAATTACTTTTCAAGGCAGACTTCAGCCGTTAACGGACTGGTCGAAAGTTTCCGAGGAAGTTCCGTATACAGCTACGACGTATTTACCAGAGGTTTTATATACGGGAAAAACGGCGTTCTTGACGCGCAGTCTTTTACATACGACGGAGCCATCGCGGCTATCGCCTATTTGACGTGCGACCAACCGCAAAAAGCAGCGGATATTTTAAACGTTTATAAAAAAGAATTTTATTGTATTAAAAACGACGAAAATTACGGAATTTTTAACAGTTACCAGACGGATAAACCCGCCACCCAGTGGGGGCTTGCAATAGGGATTGACGGCGACAGAATGCACGTAGGACCCACAATATGGGTTGGGATTGCCGCTATCCAATATACCGCTATTACGGGCAAACTTGATTTTCTTCCGTTTATAATAGACATATGCAAATGGACGGAATCCCTTCCGCATTATACTCTTGAAAACGACCAAAGAGGCGCGGTCTCAATGGGGTCCGGCTGGGGGCCGGACTGGTCTAAAATTTATTCCACGGAAAACATTGTGGATCATTACGCTCTTTTAAAAATGTTAAAAGAAATATACGACCTCAACAATGATAAAATAAAAGAAATATTCAGGCAAAAAGGCTATTCCGATGTTGACATAAATAAGGAAATGTTCAGTATAGAGAGATGGCTCATGGAAGCGGTGTACGACAAAGACAAAAAAACTTTTAACGTGGGCACTAATGAAAACGGCGTGGATAAAACCGACGCTTTGGACGCGATTTCATGGACCATACCCGCAATAGGACCGCAGCGCCTTTTGGAACTTGGCGTTGACCCTTATCATTTAATGAAGTTTGCCGATGAAAATTATCTTGTTGAAGATACTATAAACAATACTATTATCCGCGGATATGATTTTACGAATTATGAAGGCAGAAAGAAAGATTACAAAATGGTCTGGTTTGAAGGAACGGGCTTTCACATTGTAGCTATGCAGGTTATGGCAAAATTTGCCCAGGAGAACGGTCAAGACAACAGAGCCGAATACTTTCAACAGAAAGCAAAATATTTTTTAAACGAAATGGATAAAGCTTCCGCTGCCTGCGGTATGATTGACGGAGCCTTGCCTTATACTTCCAAAAACCCCGGAGAAAAAGAAATTTTTACAACTTTTTACTATGAGTGGGAAATTCCTCGCGGCAGGAAAGGGCAATTGGTTTCTTCTGCTTCTTCAACCGGCTGGTATATAATAGCGTCCTCGGCTTTTGACCCCCTGAGTTTTGACAAGAAAAATGTCAACTACAAGCTTTTCAATAAATATCCGCAGAAACCTGCCATTAACGGCAACGGCAAAAACGGCAAAAAATAAACCTTCGCTTTCATTCTGAATTCCGATAATCCTCTTTGCCATTGTGAACCCCAAAGGGGTAAAGAATCAACTGCCTTTAACTAACAACCGGATCATTCGGCGTGCCGTCTCAGTATGACAAATGTTCGTAAAACTGTCATGTTGAGCGAAACCACGCCATAGCGAAGCGACGGCAGGTGTAGTCGAAACATCTGCTTTTAACGGCAGACACTTCGGCGGAATTTATCCTGAGCATGGTCGAAGGACTCAGGGTTGATGACAATATGTAGGCTAATAATAAATAGTTCACAAATTTTTCACACTCTCAGATTGACAAAATCCTCATTTTTTCTTATCCTTTATACAATGAGCGTAATATCGTTTGAACGCTTAAAAACTATGGTTGAAGATAACCATAAAAAAAGGAGAAAAAGTATGAAAAAGTTGTTAGGACTTTTGGTTGTGTCTGTTTTCATTTTTGTAGCAGCGGTAAATGTTTATGCTGTTACTATCAGTACGGCAGGTTTTACTGCAGAAGTTATTTTTGCAGATAAGACTGGTGATTCTGTGTTTGGTGTAGTATTGAAAAAGATTACCTCTGGTAATACTATTACTGCTACCAGCACTTCTACTGCCGGTAACTTAAACTGGACTGATACGGATGGTACGACTCTTCTTACCGGTGTTGTCCCCAAGGGTTCTACGTCCACTTGGGTAACTTCTAGAGTTTATGCGGAAATGATAGGAGATGTTAAATTAAACGGAAGAGTTATGGTTTACACGGACAATACTGATAGCATCGCCTATAAATTCAGTGGTAATGATGCTAATAAAGCACAAATGGGTACGTTGGTAATATCCACCAAAACCACCGGAAACTCCGGAGCAGCGAGTTTCCAGGATACGTTGCCTCTAGTTTATAAAGTAGTAAGTCTTAATAATGCTTCAACGAGCTCTTATGTTTCTTATGGTATGGACCCGACTATTACTAATAACTTTGGAGTTTTTGCCATGCAGGATAAAGCAAAACTATTCTTTGATGGTAAGAATGATCAGGGCGTCGTCGTAACAGACACAACAATGGAGTATAATGAAGTTTATTCGACTATAATGACAGGCAAAGATGGATATAGAGCCGGTTTTATTGGAGACACAGAACCCGGATTTAATATTGCTAATGGTGATCCTAAGGATCCTTTGGCTTATCACTGGGGCAAAGAAGCGCCTGAAACTAAAATGATTATGTTTTTCGCTTCAATGTTTAACAATGCTAACCGTGGTTTTTCATACGGAACTGATACTCTGACTTTTGAGCTTATAGAAGAATAGTTTTTTTTAAGAAGCGGCTTAAAGTTTAGCTTTAAGCCGCTTCTTACGACAAAAAACTCATTAGGAACAAATTTGTCATGCTGAACTTGTTTCAGCATCTCGTTGTTAAAAGATAACGGCAGATCCTTCACTGCGTTCAGGGTGACAGTATTTAACGGGATGATTTATGAAACGAATATTTGTGCTTTTAGCGTTATTGTTTTTTGCATCTTACTCTTACGCGAGTTTGGTTATATCTCCAGAGAGGTTGGAACTTCTTGTTGAAAGAAACGCGGTTTTTAAAGGGGAGTATTCGTTAACTAATAGATATGATGGCAGCGTTGATGTTGAGATATCGTTTCGAAACTGGAACATATATTCCGGCAACGGTGATTTAGACGTTAAGGATTGGCTTAAAATTCCGTTTAGCAAAATCCGTCTTGCGAAAGGCGAAACAAAAAAAGTTCCTTACGAGGTACATACCGATAATTCTATGAAAGGGTCTGTTTCCGCTATGGTTTCTTTTAGCGTAAAACCGCCGCAAAGCGAAGGCATAAATGTTAAAATGACGCTTCCTTTGTATCTTGTTATAGAAGGAACTCATAAAGTAGAGTTTTCTACGGAAAAAATTATAATAAGCCGGTACAATAACCAAACATCCGTTGACATTGTGGTTAAAAACGACGGAAACGTGCATATAAGGCCGAACGGTACTTTAAATATATACAGCGGAAAGAAATTAGTTTATACGGTTGAAATTCCCGAAGGGCTTCCGGTTTATGCTGGTACTTCTAGAAGCGTAATGAAGGCTTCTATACCTAACGATCTTAAAAAAGGCAAATATACTGCCGAAGTAATTGTGAGGGCGTTAGGTATGGAAGCAAGCAAAAAAACAGAGTTCAGAATAAGAAAAGACGGCTCGCTTATATCTTAAAATATTATGACAACTAAAATATTAAAATTATCATTACCTTTATTTATCTGTTTTGTGTGCGTTGGCTTTTTGCATGCACAGAGTTATCCCGTAATAAATAAAAATGTTTACGCCATTTATTGCGATAATATCAGCGGAGCTACTCTTGATGATAATGATTCTGGACCTAACAGAATACGTTGGATGCCTTGGACAGACTGGAATGGTTATTTGGCAATCTCTGAAATTGAAAATGAACCTTTTGAAGGGAAGTATTGTTTTCGCTTTACAAGACCTCCAGAGAACGCTTGGGGCGGAGGGGGATTTAATTTTACTGGTCCTTCTGGCGCTTATAGAAATATGTCGTCGTACTATGACGGAGCAATTGAATTTTGGGTAAGAACCACGGATAAAAACAATGCAGTAACAGCTAATTATGAAGTTGGTGTACAGTTTACTCCCGGTGTGGAAGAATTCTTCACTCTTGTTAGTTTGAATTTTATATCTACAGAACCAGGTTGGCAAAAGATGTATATACCGCTTACTTCACCGAGGTTTGATACCGTAAAACTATCATCGGTTTCTGCTTCTTTTGTGATTAAGCATGATCCTTTTTCTTGTCCGATAGATATTGATGCAATCGTTTGGAAAAAACCGAATTTAGCTTCAGGCCAGAATTTTTCGGCAAATATAAAAAACAGGAGCGGTGGCGCTTCGGTTTCTTCAATAACGTGGTCTAATCCTGCGGTTGGCTCAGGCTGGCAAACCTCTGACCAGTATATTGAACTTTATCTTGACAGCGATGATTTTGTAAACAATAATTGGAGCGTTCGACTATATGTAAATAACGGAACAGGGGCTGGCGGCGACGGCTATACCGGATCTCTTACTACATCTACAGTAGCCGGGCTTGTATCTTCATCTTCCGATACAATACTTCCAATGAGGTTTAGAGTTATAGATAAGGACCTTGATGCACCCGGCGAAGTTCTTTTTGTTAACGAAAATTGGATGTATCCTTATTGGGCGCAAATGAGAGATGAAAATCATTTTGATTCGGCTGACGAGTTAACTGTTTGGGATTCAAGGCAAGGATTTCATTGGAATTTTTATAGAGATGGTTTAGATGACGATGGATACCCAATATCTTATTACGGCGATTTGAAAAACGATAAAGTTTTAAGAATATATTTTCTTGCAGATTTCACAGACGCTCGTTACGGGCGTGAATATAGAACGAATACAATAACGCTAGAGTGTTTAAATGAATAAGAAAATTTTATTTACCAGCTTAATATTATTCTTTGCTTTTTGCGGTTTTTCTAGTGCCGCTGAAGTTGGATTGAATTCACCCGCGGTGTTTCGCGCGGAAATTCATTTTTCAAACGAAATTCCTCCTTTAAATGTTCTTCATGACCAACAGACTTATGTTTTGCAGTTTTCATCGTTTACGGCGGACGGCAGGGTAGTTGCGGATTCAAGAATAACGATAGATTCCGTAGAACTTCAGTACAGTTCCGATACAGTAAATTTTGTAACATACTCTACGTCTTTTTATAACGCTTTAGACAAAACTTTCAGCTTTTTTGTCGATAATATAGACATGTCGCCCAGTTTGGGTTTTTACAGGTTTGCCGTAGAGTATTCCACGCCCGGCGCGAACGGGCTTATTTATTCTTCCAATTGGTTTGACGTAAAAAATCCTAAAATATCGCATGTGCATATTGAAAGAGTATCGCCTATTCAGAAAGCGATAGTTTTAAAAGGCGATGTTTCGGACAGCTTTGTAAGCAAGGTTGACATAGAATACAAAATCGACGAAAATCTTAATGTATCTTCCGCAGGCCTGGCCGGTTTGAAGTTTACAAGCGATATAAAATATGTTGAAGATAACCCTGATTTTGTCGAGTATAGAATCAGAGCGTATGTTGACGGCAGCGCTGATAAAGTAAAATATTATCCGTACGATATGTCTTATATCAATGCTCCTGTTTCGTCTTTTACCGCGAAAAATATCACTCCAGATGGCGATACGATTATTTTAGACAATGAAGACCAAAGATACGGAAATTCTAGAATTACGTTTTACGCGGGCGCTCTAACTTCGGATGTGCTTGTTTCTATTACCGAATTAGATCATAAAGATCCCGCTAATTTTCCTTCGCACATACAAAATGCCGTAAAATTGTATGTAATCGAACCGGAAGGGCTTGAATTGAATTCTCTAAGCCCTGAGCAGCTTGTAAAAAAGATTTCTCCTAAAAGCATAAACGGCTTGGCGAATTTGATTTTATATCAGGGGAATGAGAAAAACGGAAGATTTCAGATAAAACATCATAACGGCTCGGAGTGGATAGATATGGAAACAACGCAGGATTTAGCTTCGAAAACTGTTTCCACGTCCATAAGCAGGCTGGGGTATTACGCGATAGCCCAACTCTCTTCCAATCCGGATAACGACTACAGGCCGCTTGAAAGGGCTTTTAGACCGGGAGAAACCATAGAATTTAGAAGTTTGCAGGCAGGAGATAGTGTTACCATATATAACCTGAGAGGACAGCAAATAACAAGGCTTACGGCTTCATCTTCCGGTAATCTTGCATGGGATGGAAAAAAGAACGGTTCTTACGTAGAGTCCGGTTCTTATATATATCAGATAAAAACCAACGGAAAAGTAATAAGCGGTTCATTGGCGTTCTTTAGATAAAAGGCAAAAATATGAGAAAAAGTGCGTTACTATCATTATCAATAATCTTTCTTTTCGCCGCTAAAGCGTTTGCTTTATTTGACGCGTCTTTCTGGGGCGTACGCGCTATGGGAATGGGCGGAGCGTTTACCGCTGTATCCGACGATGTAAATGCGCCGGGATACAATATAGCGGGTATAGCCGGAATGGAAAGTCCGGAAGTTACGGCGATGTCTGCGAAACTGTTTTCAGGACTTGACGGTTTGGATATGAGCGCCCAATATATTGAGGGCGTTTACCCTATAAGTAAAAAAGCAGGTTCAGTGGCATTAGGCTGGTCTCATTTCGGAGACGCAGGATTGAGAAGCGAAGATATGGTAAATTTAGGCTATGCAAATAATGTTTATAAAAACGACTGGATAAAATTGCTTTTGGGCGCCAACTTAAAGTATTTAAGGCAAGCCGTAATGTATATGGGAGACGACTTGTCTAACAGCGCGTTTGGCATAGATTTAGGCGTTCTTGCCAGATTTAAACATGGGATTTCCGTTGGATACAGCGGTAAATATTTAAATTCGCCGGATATAGGACTTAAGGACACTGATAATGTCCCGCGGACAAATACGGTAGGTTTGGCTTATTATAACGAAAAGCTTCCTTATTTAGACATTCCTCATTTTACGGTAGCCATGGACTATGAAATAAGAGACAGCGAAAATACATTGATGCTTGGAATGGAAAGCCGTCTTATAAATGACACGCTAGCGGTAAGAGCCGGCGGCTGGAGCGAACAGCTAAATTTTGGTTTAGGTTATAAATTAAAGTTTGGCAAAGACGAAAAAAACAACTCTGCTTTAAGCATAGATTATGCTCTCGGACTTCCCTTAAAAGTGCAGGATACTATCGGTTCACACTTCTTCAGTTTAAGCTACAGATTTAATTAAACGACAATTACAAAATTGGTCGTCATTCCCGCGAAAGCGGGAATCCACGTTGAAAAATGGATTCCGGCTCGGAGGCCGGAATGACAATTAAGTTGAGCGCATCTTTGCGCGTAATTATTTATTTGTCAACTTTTCTTTAAAAATGGTAAAATATCGCGAAATATTAAGTTATTAAAAGGTAAATTTATGTCCAAACTCGAAATAAAAAAGTACGGCGACAACGTTTTGAGAAAAAATAACGTTCCTGTGGAAAATATAACCGACGAAATAAAAAAATTAGCCGCGGATATGCTTGAAACTATGTACTCGGCGCCCGGCGTCGGGCTTGCCGCGCCTCAGGTGGGTATTTCCTTGAGAATATGCGTTATAGACGTCAGTCCTGAAAAAAACTCGCCCGTAGTTATGATAAATCCTAAGATAACCGAAAGGGGAGATAAAATTTTAGCCGAGGAAGGCTGTTTGTCTTTCCCCGGGATATATGAAAAAATCGGGCGTTTTGAAACGGTAGGAGCGGAATATATTGATTTGAACGGTAAAAAAAGTAAAATTAAAGCCGAAGGCTTTTTGGCGAAGGCCATACAGCATGAAATCGACCATCTTGATTCAAAACTTTTCATAGATTATCTGCCTGACTGGAAAAGAAAGTCCGTCGAGAAAGAAATTAAAAGAAAAAAGAAAGCGGGCGATTGGTGAAAATATTATTTTTCGGCACTGCGTCGCTTTCAAAAGTTTTTCTCGAAAATTTGCGTAAAAGCAAACACGATATTTTCTGCGTTACTATGCCGGACAAACCTGCGGCAAGAGGCCAAAAGCTTGCTTTCCCTGCGATAAAAACATTCGCTTTGGAAAATAATATACCGTTTGTACAGCCCGAAAAGTTCACGCCTGAAATCATAGAACAGATAAAAAATTTTAATGCCGACGCGGGATTTGCCGTCTCATACGGCAAGTTAATCCCGAAATCCGTATTTCTGCTGCCGAAGTTTAAAACTTTCAATATACACTTTTCGCTTCTTCCTAAGTACAGGGGCGCGGCTCCGGTGCAATATGCGCTTTTCAACGGTGAAACCGAGACAGGCGTATCGTCTTTTTATCTTGAAGAAACTCTCGATACGGGTGAAATAATAATACAGGAAAAAATGCCTGTTGACATTAAAGATACGGCGGAAACATTGTTTGATAAACTTATTCCTTTGGGAATAGAAGTTATGAACGAGACTTTGTCTCGTTTTGAAAATAGAAACTTAAACTCAATGCCGCAGCAAGGCGAACCGAGTTACGCGCCTGTTTTAAAAAAAGAAGACGGACAGGTTGATTGGCGTAAAAGCGCGAATGAAATATATAACAAATACAGGGGGCTTTGCCCCTGGCCCGGGACATATTCCGTTGTATCAAAAGGTAAAAGCGAAGGAAAAAGAATAAAGTTTATTGAAATTGAAATTGCGGAAAATAATACGATAAACGAAGATTTGGGAAAAGTCTTTAAGATAGAAAAACATAAAGGTTTTATAGTTATATGCGCCGTTGGGAAAATTCTTGTTACCAAAGTCCAGCCGGAAAATAAACCGGTTATGAACGCGTGGGATTTTATATACGGCGGACAAATTTCCGAAGGCGATTGTTTTGGTGCATAGTGTCATTCTTCATAATGACGACACAGCATGGTTGTCTCCGCAGAATGACAAATTAAGCTGATAGCAAATTTTACTGATAATTAGTATAATCTTAAAAAGATGTATTAAGGGGGATTTATGGCGGGAATTATTTTGACGGAAAACAACTTTTCGGAAGAAGTTTTAAAATCGGACAAACCGGTTCTTGTTGATTTTTGGGCTCCGTGGTGCGGCCCGTGTAAAATGCTGACTCCCGTTATAGAGGAACTTACCGCCGAATATGACGGCAAAGTTAAAATCTGCAAACTCAATACCGATGAAAATATGAGTTTGTCGGCTAAATTCCAGATAACTTCCATACCCTGCCTTATTTTGTTTAAAGACGGAAATCCCGTGCAAAAAATAGTGGGTTTCAGACCTAAAAATGACATAAAGAAGGTATTAGATGATTCACTTTAAAAATAAATTTCTTTTTATTTTAACGGCGTTATTAATTTTCGTGTCCGCGGCATATTGCGGCGACGCTTATGATTTTACCCTGAAAGATATGAGAGGGAACGTTGTAAGATTGTCGGATTTCAAAGGCAAAGTCGTTTTTTTAGATTTTTGGGCAAGCTGGTGCCCTCCGTGCAGAAACTCAATACCTGCCGTAAAAAATCTCCATAAAAACCATGGTCCCGATTCCGGAGTCGTGATTCTCGGCGTTAATGCCGGCGAAAAGCAGGCTACAATTGAAAAATTCCTTAAAAAAGAGGGGATTGACTATACTGTTTTGCTTGGCGATAATAACGTGATGCAGAAATACGGCGTAAGCGGGATTCCCGCGTTTTTTATAATCGACCAAAACGGAAATATAGCGAAAAAACATGTAGGTTATTATGACGGTCTTGAAAAAGAATGGGACAAAGAAATAGCCCTTTTACTAAAGCAGGAATAAAATGACATACGACGTTATTATTGTAGGCGGCGGACCTGCAGGCTTGTCTGCCGCTATTTATACGGCCAGAGCAAGGCTTAAAACCCTTATAATAGAGAAAGCAGGCTGCGGCGGCCAGATGGCTGTTACGGATATGCTTGAAAACTATCCGGGCTTTAACGGCGGAATAAACGGTTTTGAGCTTGCCACGAAGCTTGAGTCCCAGGTAAGAGATTTCGGTGCTGAAATCGTCTATGACGAAGTAGAAAGCATATCTGATACCGGAGAGCTAAAAACCGTGATTACGCCGAATACTACTTACAAATCTAAAACGGTTATTATAGCCGCAGGCGCAAAAGTCAAAGAAATGAACATAGAAGGCGAGGCGCGGTTTATAGGCAAGGGCATATCTTTTTGCGCGGTTTGCGACGCGCCTTTTTACAGAGATAAAACCGTGGCGGTAGTCGGCGGCGGTGATTCGGCGGTGCAGGAAGCGATACATCTTGCGAAATTCGGTAAAAACGTCATTATAATTCACCGCAGGAATGAGCTTAGAGCCGCGAAAATTTTACAGTAAAAGATGCTTTCGTATAAGAATATATCGGTAATATACAATACCGTTCCCGAACGCGTTACAGGCGGCGATAAAATAGAAAAGTTTATAGTTTCCGACGTAAATACAAAAAAGATAACCGAACTTGAAGTTGACGGTATCTTTGTTTTTATAGGCCTTATTCCAAATACCGCTTTTATTTCAAAAGAAGCCGCTAATCTGGCTTTAGACGAATCGGGTTACATAATAACCGATGAAAACATGAAAACCTCCGTTTCCGGCATTTTTGCATGCGGGGATATAAGGAAAAAACAGTTAAGGCAGGTTGTTACAGCTGCTTCAGACGGCGCGCAAGCCGCGATAAGCGCCCAAAATTACATAGAACAGCATTAAAATGGATTCCGGGTCAAGCCCGGAATGACATAAACAAAAAACTGCTATTTTTTGAAAAGCAGTTTTTTTATTTTTTTGACATTAAAATTTTTACCGCAAAAAACAATAAGAGTTTAATTTTTAAAACACACCAAGAAGAACCTTGTTTTTCAAAATTTTAAAAAATTCTACATGAAAAATCCTTAAAAATCACCCCAAAACAACGTCCGATAAGATATATTATGTTAAGTACGATAGAGAAAAATGAAGTTGTAAACAATAAAGTTATTTGTGATTTTAAATTAAATTACTGCTTATAAATATGAATAATTCTATTTTATATTATATTTTTCTTTAACAGTTATAAAATATCGCTCACAGTAAGCTAAAGTGAAGATAAAGAAGAAATTTTAAAAACTAAGGTCTTTAAATTGGATTTATATTTAACCCGGATTTTTGTTAATTAAAATTTGAAGAAAATTGAATGAAGTTAAAGTAAAAACAGGCGGTTTTTTTTCGGGTTAAATGCGGTTAGAATTATCCCCTTAACTTTTTGATATAAATTAGGTAAAATATCTAAAAATAAGAATAAAATAAAGCGAGGTTTTAGCGAGATGAAAAAATCAATATTTTTTGCGCTGTTTTTGACGGCAGGATTGTTCTTTTTGAACGCTTGCGATGTTGTGGATAATATTACGAATCCTTATAAAGACTGGTATATGACGATTAATATGACGCCGAAACCTTCAGGTATTACTGAAGTAGATGTATCTTCTGCTTCAATAAGCCTCGGGACAGTATCTTCAATAGTATTTGATTCAATAATAAAAAATGCCAATGATGATACGCAGTCAATATCAAACGTTAGCTGGACAATGAATGTTGAAGGCAGAGGACCCCTTCCCGTGCAGTTTGTGAATTTTCTAATAGAGTATAACAGGGTAGAAATAAGTACCGGTTTTGCCATAAACGGAGATAAACTTGTAATTAGCACTTATTGGCAAGATTTAGTGAAGACTTCCACTATAACTTTTACAAATTAGTAAATCCCCTGCCTTATTATTATAAAAATTAAAAAGCCTTTTGTCCGATTACTATCGGGCAAAAGGCTTTAGTTGCTTTATACCCTCTTTTGTCATTTAGATAGAAACAATACAAGAAGAACTACGGACGATACAAAAAATACAATCGCGCATATACCGGAAGTTAAAAACAAAGTTTTTAAAGACTTATTTTCTTCAATCAGCCTTTTGTTTTCCTCTTCGGCAACGGACAATGCTTTTTGATAATCTATAAGTTTAGACACATGCGGCTGTGCGACTGAAACTAATGAAGAAAATGCTTTTACGATTCCTATAAGAGACATACTCCCCTCCCGTTATTAATTATTCAAAATGCTTTATATTTCCTCAAACGAAATAATTTCTATGTTCTGCTCTTTCAAATATTGTATCAAATTCGGATTGCAGCAGTTTGCGGTTTCCGACTCTCTCCACGGATCGTTAAATTCGGGGTGGACCATAAGTTCCGCTGTATCATATTTTTCGTCGATATTTCCCCAATACCAGCCGTTTATAAAATGCGGATATTTTATGCTTTCCGAGTTTAACATGCATTTTATTTTTTTAATGGTTTCCGTGTCTTTATAAAATCCCGGACAAAAACGCACAGGCACGCCTAATTCTTTGGCTTTTTGCATAACAATAGGCAAAACTTCCGGTAATAAATGAGCGTGGTGATGGCTGTCTATATGCGATAATTTGAGTCCGGCGTTTAAAAATTTATCAAGCTGTATATTTATTTTATCCATTATCTGTTGAGCGGTCGGTTTAATTTTAAAGCCCGTAATAATCCCGCCGGGACGTTTTATTTCCAAAAATTCGTCTAAATCTATGTGCAGACCTGTTTTTAATCCGGGATTTTCTTTGGAAAGAAAAACGGCATCTTCAAAAGCTTCTCTGTCGGTTAAAACAGTAGTATTTTTTACGATGCCATTTTTATGAGCGTAAATAATGCCTTTATTGATATCTTTTGTATATCCGAAATCATCGGCATTAACAATAAGGCGTTTTACAATTGTTGTCATTCTGAACCCGTTTCAGAATTTTATTTATACCAAATCATTTTTTATAAGAGCTTCGGCAATCTGTACGGCGTTTAACGCTGCGCCTTTCAAGAGGTTGTCCGATACCACCCAGAAAGTTAAGCCGTTTCCGGTATTTGAAATATCTTTTCTTATTCTGCCTACATAAGTCACCTGTTTGTCTTCAGCGTATAGCGGCATAGGATATTTTTTATTCGCGACGTCGTCTATAAGTTCAATGCCGTCGGCTTTTGAAAGAAGCTCTTTTGCTTTTTCGGGAGTGATTGGCTTTTCCGTTTCAATCCAAACGCTTTCCGAATGCGAGCGGAAAACAGGCACTCTCACGCACGTAGCGCTTAGCATAATGGAATCATCACCCATGATTTTTCTCGTTTCATTAGTCATTTTCAATTCTTCTTTTGTGTAATCGTACTCGTCAAAAACGTCTATCTGTGGAATCAGATTGAACGCGATCTGATATTGAAATTTGCCAGCCGCCGGTATTTCTTCGCCTTTTGCCCAGGCTTTTGACTGGTCCGTAAGTTCTATTATTCCTTTTTGCCCCGCGCCAGAAACAGACTGATATGTCGAGACTATAACTCTTTTAATTTTAGCGTAATCGTGGATAGGTTTTAACGCCACAACCATCTGAATTGTGGAACAATTAGGGTTTGCTATAAGCTTTTTTTCTTTTTTCAAATCTCCGGGATTTACTTCGGGAACAACAAGCGGAACGTCTTTGTCCATTCTCCACGCGCTTGAATTATCTATGACAAAACATCCGTCCGCGGCAAAATACGGAGCAAATTCTTTAGAAACGCTTCCGCCCGCGCTAAATAACGCTATGTCAACGCCTTTTCCGCCGTCTTTTGTAAGAAGCTCAACCGGATATTCTTTTCCGTTAAATTTCAGTTTTTTGCCTACGGAACGCTCTGACGCTAAAAACTTTATGCTTTCAACCGGAAAGTTTCTGCTTTCAAGCATTTTAATCATTTCAAGACCTACGGCGCCCGTCGCGCCCGCAACTGCAACTTTGTACTTTTTCATTTTCATTTCCTTTCGATCGTCATTCCGTGCCTGACACGGAATCTAAATATTTATTATACAAGCGAAGCGACTAAATCGCCGACTTCGGTTGTTCCCATGCCCATTTTTCCCGCTGACATACTTTTTATCTTTCCGGATTCCAACGCTTTAATTACCGCGTTATCAACGTCTTTTGCCGCTTTTGTTTCACCGAGGTTTTCAAGGAGCAAAGCTCCGGCATTTATAGCAGCTATAGGATTTATGACGTTTTGTCCCGTATATTTAGGCGCTGAGCCGCCCATAGGCTCAAACATTGAAACGCCTTCGGGGTTGATATTTCCGCCCGCTGCAACGCCCATACCGCCCTGAATCATAGCCGCCAAATCCGTAATGATGTCGCCGAAAAGATTATCGGTAACAACTACGTCGAACCATTCCGGATTTTTTATAAACCACATGCATATTGCGTCCACGTTTACATAGTCGCCTTTAACGGTTATATATTCTTTCGCTACGTCGTTGAAAGTCCGCTGCCATAAATCCGACGCGTAAGTTAAAACGTTTGTTTTGCCGCAAAGAGTAAGTTTATTGTTTTTAGCTCTCTTTTTTGTGAGTTCAAAAGCGTAGCGTACGCACCTTTCCACGCCGAATCTCGTATTTATGGATTCCTGCACCGCGACTTCCTGAGGCGTATCTTTTCTCAAAAACCCGCCCGCGCCGGTATAAAGTCCTTCTGTGTTTTCGCGCACTATTACCATGTCTATATCAGCGGGAGTTTTGTCTTTTAAAGGAGTATCCACGTTAGGATAAAGCTTTACGGGACGTAAATTTATATATTGGTCAAGTTCGAAACGCAGCCTGAGCAAAATCCCTTTTTCAAGAATGCCGGGTTTTACGTCGGGATGTCCGATTGCGCCTAAAAACATCGCGTCGAAACTTTTAAATTCTTCGACAACGCTGTCGGGAAGAACTTCGCCTGTTCTTTTATATCTTTCCCCGCCTAAATCAAAATTTATAAAATCAAGCTTAAATCCGTTTTTTTTCGCCGCGGTCTCAATGACTTTCACTCCTTCCTTCAAAACTTCCGGACCCGTCCCGTCTCCGGGAAGCAACGCTATTTTGTAAGATTTTGACATTGTATTCTCCTATTATCGTCATTGCGGACTTGATCCGCAATCTATTCGGTGATGACGCATTGCGTCATTTTTTTATGTATCCCAACAATCCGCCCGCTTTGATTATTTTTTGCATAAATTCCGGGAAAGGCTGGGATTTATAAGTTTCGTTTTTTGTGATGTTTTTTATAATTCCCTGATTTAAATTTATTTCAATCATATCGCCGTTTTTAATAGCCTTTACGGCATCTGGCGATTCCAAAATCGGAAGCCCTATGTTTATCGCGTTTCTGAAAAAAATTCTCGCGAAAGAGTTTGCGATGACAGCCGAAACTCCCGCGGCTTTTATCGCTATCGGCGCGTGTTCTCTTGACGAGCCGCAGCCGAAATTGTTTTCCGCGACAATAATATCGCCTTTTTTTACTTTTTTGACGAAATCTTTGTCTATGTCTTCCATACAGTATTTCGCAAGTATCGCAGGATCGGTAGTATTCAAATATCTTGCCGGAATTATCTCGTCGGTATTTACGTTAGAACCGTATTTGTGAACAACGCCTTTTAATATCATATCTGACATTTATAAACTCCTGTTTTTGTAGTCCTTGCCGTTATTTGCACTTTACACTTTTCACTTTGAACTTTGCCGTATCTATATTTCATCAGGCGTTGCTATATAACCCTTTATCGCGCTTGCCGCGGCTACAGCCGGGCTTGCCAATATTACTTCCGACTTAACATGTCCCATTCTGCCTACAAAATTTCTGTTGGTTGTTGCAACGCATTTTTCGCCTGACGCTAAAATTCCCATGTGTCCGCCAAGGCATGGCCCGCAGGTAGGAGCAGAGATTATCGCTCCCGCGTCCATAAAAGTTTTCATTAAACCTTCGGCTAAAGCCTGCGAATAAACGTCGGGCGTAGCGGGAATTATCAAAGTTCTTACGTTAGGGTTTACTTTTTTACCTTTTTTAATTATCGCGGCCGCTACCCTTAAATCCTCAATTCTTCCGTTAGTGCAGGAACCTATTACAACTTGGTCAATGTAAGTTTTTTTGACGTCTTTCGCGGCTTTCGCGTTAGACGGCAGGAAAGGCATAGAAACCTGAGGATAAATTTTTGAGCAGTCGATTTCAAAAGTTTTCGCGTATTTCGCGTCTTTGTCGCCGGCGTAAAATTTATATTTTCTCTGCGCTCTTTTTGCAATATATTTTTCGGTAATTTCGTCCGGCGTGAATATTCCGTTTTTTCCGCCGGCTTCAATAGCCATATTGGCTATGGTAAATCTGTCCGCCATTGTAAGTTTCTTGCAGATTTCTCCGGTAAACTCCATAGACTGGTAAAGCGCTCCGTCAACGCCTATAAGACCGATGATATAAAGTATGATATCCTTTCCGCTTACCCATTTGTTGAGTTTGCCTTTTAAAACGAATTTTATCGATTGCGGAACTTTAAACCAAACTTTGCCGGTAGCCATAGCCGCGGCAACATCTGTCGAGCCTACGCCCGTTGAAAACGCGCCAAGCGCCCCGTATGTGCACGTATGTGAATCAGCTCCTATAACAACATCTCCCGGAACAACTATTCCTTTTTCGGGCAGCAAAGCGTGTTCCACGCCTACGTTTCCGCCTTCATAGTAATGTTTTATTTTCTGCTCTTTCGCGAACTCACGCACAAATTTTACGTGCTCCGCGCTTAGAATGTCTTTATTAGGCGTGAAATGGTCCATAACAAGCGCGATTTTGTTTTTATCGAAAACTTTTTTTACGCCCGATTTTCTGAATTCTTTTATTGCTAAAGGCGCCGTAACGTCGTTTGAAAGGACTATATCGACTTTGGGTTCGATAAATTCCCCGGCCTCTACGACTTTTTTCCCGCAGTGAGCTGCTAATATTTTTTCAGTAATCGTACTTCCCATTTATATCCTCTCTTTGAACTTTGCACTTTTCACTTTGAACTTTGTTTTTTGTTAAACGCTTTAGCTTTATTTATTGCCTGCATATAAGCTTTTGCGCTGGCTTCAACTATATCGGTTGACGTACCTTTTCCGGAAAATATCATTCCTTTGTATTGGGCTTTTAAAAAAACTTCGCCCAAAGCGTCTACTCCCGACGAAACGGCTTTTAAAGAAAAATCCGTCAATTTTATGTCCATTTTTGTTATCTTATCTATGGCTCTGTATGTGGCGTCAACAGGACCCACGCCGCACGCCGCTTCCTGCAGGGCTGCGCCCTTTTTATCAGTATCGGCAATTCTGACTGTTGCGGTGGGTATGGTGCCCGTTCCGGCTGTCGCGCTTTGATACGTTAAGGAAAATATTTCCTTTTCGGATGCGGCGTCTTCTTCTATCAGCGCTATTATGTCGTCGTCGAAAATAACTTTTTTCTTGTCGGCTAAAACTTTAAATTTTTCAAAAACATGTTCTGCCGATTTATCGTCAAGCTTATAACCTAACGATTTAATTCTGGTAAACAAAGCGTGTCTGCCCGAATGTTTGCCTAAAACTAAAGATGTTTCGGGAACGCCTACGTCTTCAGGCTTCATAATTTCATAAGTTGAAGGATCTTTTAACATTCCGTCCTGATGAATACCCGACTCGTGCGCGAAAGCGTTTGCTCCGACTATTGCTTTGTTGACCTGTACGGAAACGCCCGTCAAACTCGAAACAAGTTTGCTGGTTTTGTATATTTCTTTTGTTTTTATATTATGATCGACGTTATAGTAATGCGGGCGGACTTTTAACGCCATCGCGATTTCTTCAAGCGACGCATTCCCCGCTCTTTCGCCAATGCCGTTTACGGTACATTCGACCTGCCTTGCGCCGTTTTCTATCGCGGACAAAGAATTTGCCACGGCCAAACCTAAATCGTTATGGCAATGGACGCTTATTACGGCTTTGTGTATATTCGGAACGCGTCTTTTAATTTCGGCTATTTTAGCTCCGAATTCCACAGGCATCGTATAACCGACAGTGTCGGGAATGTTTACCGTCAAAGCTCCGGCGTCTATAGCCGCTTCAACTACTTTGCACAGAAAATCCATATTTGAACGTCCGGCGTCTTCCGCGGAAAATTCTATGTCTTTGCATAAGCTTTTTCCGTATTTAACGGCTTTTATGGCCATATCCAAAACCTGCGCGCGGGTTTTCTGCAGTTTCTTTTCAATATGCAAATCGGAAGTGGCTATAAATATATGTATTCTGTTCTTTTTGGCGTGTTTAACAGCGTCCCAGCAGGCGTTTATGTCTTTTTCAGACGCTCTTGCCAAACCGGCTATTGTTGAAGTTTTCACGGCTTGTGCGATAGATTTTACCGATTCAAAATCGCCTGGGCTTGAAATCGGAAATCCCGCTTCTATAATGTCAACGCCTAAAGCTGACAATTGTTTCGCAACCAGCAACTTTTCGTTTAAATTCATACTCGCGCCCGGAGATTGTTCCCCGTCTCTTAAAGTTGTATCGAAAAATAATACTTTATCTTGTTTTTTCATAAAAATTCCCCTTATTCTTTTAATTCGTAATTCGTAATTGAGTCTGTCCTGCACAAAGCTGCAGGATAATTGCCTTTAAAAGACTAAGTCGAAAATACATCTTTTCTATATAAAATCTATTCATTTGTTCCTTCTTTTTTCTTGTATAATCTTCTGATAATTTTCCAATATCTGCTGAAATACATTATTATTCCGGACAGAGCGTACAAAGAAAATAATATGAAAATAATATTTTGCGGAAATACTATAGCCAAAAATAAAACGAAAATTATCAAAACTAAAAACTGAAACACTTTAGGCTTTGAAAGTTTAAACTTTTTAAACGAAGCGTAAGGTATATTTGAAACCATCAAAAATGACAATACTACCATTACGATAGGCATCGCTTTAAAAAAAGTAGGCATTGTGTTCATAAGCATAGGTATTGTTTTAAATGATAAAACCTGTCCCGTGTCCGATAAAAGTTCATAACTTAACACAAACGATATTACAAGCCCTGCCGAAGCGGGCGTAGGCAATCCCATAAAAGAATTGTGAATTATGCCTTCCTTAGCATGGACGTTAAATTTCGCAAGCCTCAAACCGCTGCACAAAACAAACAACACGGCTATTGCTATGCCGGGTTTGCCCATAGTATTTAATACAAGCTGATACATCATAATTGAAGGAGCTACACCGAAAGATACCAAATCGCTTAAAGAATCAAGCTGCACGCCGAATTCGCTTGTAGTTTTTGTCATTCTTGCGACTCTGCCGTCAAGCATATCAAACGCGATTGCCAAGATAATCATCCATGCGGCGGTCGTGAATTCTCCGTTTATTGAAAATATTACGGAAATTAGACCGCAAGCCATATTACCGCTTGTAAATAAGCTCGGCAGAATATAAATCCCTTTTTTTAAATCTCTTTTCATTTTGGAATTCCCTTATCAACAGCAAAGTGAAAAGTGTAAAGTTAAAAGTGAAAACTTATAATCGGTTTCGACTTGTCGAAACACAACATTTCCACTTTTCACTCTTCACTTTCAACTTTGTCTTTACTTTATAGTTCCGAAAATCGTTACTCCGGAAACAACTTTATCGTCTTTTTTAATTTTTATCTCGACGTTTTTTGGCATATGCAGGTCAACCTGCGAACTGAACTTTATTACTCCTATTTTATCGCCTGCCGCTAAAACGTCTCCGTTTTTTACCCACGAAACGCATCTTCTCGCGAGTATTCCGGCTATTTGTTTGACTAAATATTTTCCGTTTTCATTTTCAATCGTTATTATGTTCTGCTCGTTTACTATATGGGCTTCGGGCTCCATAGCTTTTAAAAATTTCCCGGGTTTATATTCTATTCTTGTTACTTTCCCGGCTACCGGCGAACGCTGCAAATGCACGTCCAAAACTGACAAAAACACTCTTATGACTTTTTCGTTTTCATTTTCGCTTACTTCTAAAACTCTTCCATTACATGGCGAAAGCACAAGCCTTTCGCCTTTGGTTATTTCAATTTTGGGGTCTCTGAAAAAATACACGCAAAACAAAGAAAGCAAAATCAATAAAATTCCGATAACTGAAAATAGACTTCCATATCCCGCAAAAGCCAATATTATCCCGAACAAAAGCGGGATAAAAATAAAAGGATACCCTTCTTTAACAATTGACATGTCAAATTCTCCGTAGTTGTAATATACATAAATAAAATCTCCCGATTAACGAGAGATAATATTAAATGATTTTACTAAAAATGCTTTCAGTTGTCAAAACAAAAAACATTGAAAATTAACGGTATTTTTCAGGCGCTTTGCTAACGGCTTATTGATTTAGTTTTGCGAAACATTCATCGGCAAGGTAGGAGCTTCGGACATATCTTCCGCAAACGGAGTGTTTAACCCCTTTACCGGCGGCATATTTTTGTATTTCATTGAATTCGGTTTCATCGTACTCTTTTATAACGGCGTGATGGTTTTTTGTCGGAGCAAGATACTGTCCTATTGTTAAAATATCTATTTCTGCGTTTTTTACGTCTGAAATCAGGTCAAAAACCTCGTTTTTTGTTTCCCCGAGCCCCAGCATAATTCCGGTTTTAACTTTGAATCCCTTGGCTTTAGCATATTTCAAAACATTAAGAGAACGTTTATAGTCCGCGCCTTGCCTTGCCTTTTTATACAAAGACGGCACGGTTTCCAGATTATGCGAAAAAACGTCAGGCTTAGCGTTTAACACCGTATCTATGGAACTTTGTTCCCCTTTGAAATCCGGGACAAGAACTTCTATTTTGATATCAGGGTTTAGTTTTCTTATTTCAAAAACCGTATCGGCAAAATGTTTTGCTCCGCCGTCTTTTAAATCGTCCCTTGTAACCGACGTTACGACGCAGTAAGCAAGTCCTAAATCTTTTATTGCCAAAGCCGCGCGTTTTGGTTCGTTCGCGTCTAAGGGTTCAGGCGGATTTTTATCTATGGCGCAAAAAGAACATCCGCGCGTGCAGTTTTTGCCTAAAATCAAAAAAGTCGCAGTCCGTTTTTTAAAACATTCGCCGATATTAGGGCATTTCGCGCTTTGGCATACCGTATTTAAATTTTGGGATTTAAAATTGTTTTTCAAAGCAGTAATATCGGCTATGGTTATTTTTTTCTTTTGCATTGCGGTATTTTATATATTTTTTGCAATGAAGTCTAATATTTAGTATTTACAAACGAAAGAAAAGCCTCTTTTAACGAAAAAGAGGCTTTTCTTGTTGCGGACTATATTACTTAATAGCCATATCTGGCTTTAAGACTGTCTAAACGCGCTTGGTCCTGCTCTGTAAAAGACTCGCTTCTTATGCTTCTTCCGTCAACAGTTTTGATTCCAGTGATAGATACGCCGAATAAAGTCATATCGGAAGGCTTTACGCTAGCCCAGCTGCCGAAAGCGTTAAGCGATATTCTGTAAGTGGCGCTTTCGCCCGGTTCAAGAGGTTCCGGCAAATAATAACTGAAAGCGTCGTCTATCAGTATTTTATTGGTAATATGCGTTTGCAATGTTCCCCTAAAGTATATAGCGGATATGTAATTGTTTGAATCATTTGTTACGGTAACTTCCGCAACGGACACTGGTAAAGCGTCAGTAGTGTACACTTTATAGAAAGATGCATTGTTGATATTTATATAAGCAAGGCTTCTTTCCGCATGTATTGCGGATGCTTTTGCGTCTTCAAGCTTGTTTATTTCGGCAAGGGCGGCGCGGCGTTCCTGCTGCTCGTAGTAAACGGAGTCATAATAAGTCCAGTAAGGGTCGTAGCTGTCATAGTATGATATGCTTATGCGCGGTCTATTGTAGTAATAATCGTATCTGTAATAAGGCCAATAATTGTAGCTTACATAGGTACTTCTGGGGATATAATAAGTGCTGTAATGTACTATTGCGGCAAGCCCGACAAGGCCTAAAAATACGCCGAAATTAACGTATCCTCTGTTTTTATAGTAAATTCCGTTGTAATAATTGTATCTTTGATAGTAGTTTCTGGGGTATGTGTAAACCGTTGAATAGTTATTGTAATTATTTATGACAACTTTTGGTTTTTTTACATTTCTATTATTGATAACTGTTCTATTGGTATTAGCGTTGTTTACAACTGTTTTATTGCTATTTATAACAGTTGTTTTATTATTGTTTCTGTTATCCGTTCTGTTTCCTTTTATATCGTAATTTTTAGTTGTAGTTATATTTCCGTTTGAATTTCCGTAATTATTGCGGTTACGGTTAACTTCCGTAACATTTACATTCGGGTTAGGTTTTTTTGAAACATTGTTTCCAACATTATTTCCGGAAGTCTGTCTGCTATTTACTGTCGGAACGCTTTTGGAATTGGAAACGCCGGTATAACTGTTTGGTTTAGCAACTGAAACATTTGAATTTTTAGCAGGAACAGCAGGAGCCGCTTTTATATTATTATTGTTTGACGGTCTGCTTGAAACAGAACTTGTTGAAAAGACATTTTTTGTATTATTGTTTGATGATTTTGAAGCAGAGTTTGTTACGGAATTATTTTTTGCAGGAGCTGTGTTTTTTACAGCTGGCGCGCTCTTTTCAGAAACTTCTCTTATTGCGGATGAAACATCTTTAGAAACGGTATTTTTTTCAGATGCCGTATTGTTTGCTGAATTTACGGGCGTACTGCCTGATCTTGCGTTTGGCGCTGCAAGCGCTGCGGAAGACATTAAGCTTGTGCTGATTAAAACTGCTAGTAATTTTTTCATAATACCCTCCTATCTATGGTTAAATAACGCAGGGAGTATTTTTTTTATTGCAGATTTATCTTAAATTATCCCGAAGTATGTTCAGTTTCTGTTCTTCAGCCTGAGTAAAAGCGCCGGTCTGTATGGCCTGACCGCTTTCCGTGTATATTCCCGTAACTTTTACCTCAAAACCGCACATATCGGAACAAGATACGGGAAAAATATTATTCATAAGAATTTCGTATGTCTTTTTGTTTAAAGGCAAAAGAGGTTTGGACAGCGTATAATTAAAAGCTTTGGCGGCTATAATTTCACCGGTAGCTCTTGAAGTAATCTCCCCTGTGAAATAAATCTTTTTTATTGTAAAACCCGAATTATTTTCGACTGTTATTTCCGCTTTTGTCTGTCCGTTATCTATCGTGTAAATTTTTGCGTTTAGTACGATTATCAGCGATAGAATTCTGTCGCGGGATTCGGCAGCAGATCTTCTTGCTTCTAAAGAATACAGTCTGTCCAAATCTGCCGCGGTGTCTTTCTGAAAATACGCCGTATTAGCTGCCCGTAAAGGCATTGGCCATGAAGGACGGGTTAACCGAAAGTTTGAGCCGAAACTGTAATATATCTTAACAGGGCTGTTGTAAACTCTCCTTAACTCTAAATCTAAATCTATTGAAAAACAAAATGCGGAAAATATTAAAAAGACTAACAGCGCAAATAGTATTTTTTTCATAATCTTCTTATCGTCATTGCGGGCTAGACCCGTAATCGATTAATTACTTCTTATAATTTCGCCGGAAGACGTTGTTATTCCCGTAACCGTAGCTGTAAATACTGCCATGTCAGGCGGCCTTATGTTTGCCCAGCGGCTAAAAGAGCTTAAAGGTATTCTGTAAACCGCGCGTTCCCCCGGTTGGAGATGCCGGGGAAGTTCATAATTGAAAACATCGTCTATTATAACTCTGTTTGTTATGTGGGTTTCAATTCTTCCTCTGAAAAATATTTCAGATATTGCCAAATCAGAATTATTTATAACCGTTACTTCCGCCACAGCGGCCGGCGCTGCGGCAGAGGAAAAAACTCTGAAAAATCTTTCGTTTAATACGGATATCAAAGCAAGATTTCTTTGTGCTTCTCTGACTCTTTCAAGTCTTTCCCTTTCTCTTTCAGCCTGAAAAGGGTCCGGAGGCGTGACATTCACAACATTTACGACAGGTCTGCTGTAAAAATGATGTCTGTAGAAAAACGGACTGTGATGGTGCCACCTGCTGCGATGAGAGAATGACGGACCCCAAAATCCGAAATGGTGATAGCGAACTGACACTCTGTTTTGTGAAACGGTTTGAAAATCGTTAGAATTTTGTGCAAAAACTTCTGATGAAGTTATAAAACAAAGAGTTATTAAAACCGCGAAAAACTTTTTCATAATATGCCTCTTTAATGGCAGAAGATAAGAGGATGAGAAGGTGAGAGGATGGGTAACAACAAGAGATACTGCTGTTGCAGTTGCTCAACATCCCATCTTCTCATCTCAACTTCTATATCAGTGTTTAAAATGCCTCATTCCCGTAGCAATCATTGCAATTCCGTTTTCGTTTGCGGCATTGACTGAATCCTGATCTTTAATCGACCCGCCGGGCTGTACTATAGCCGTAATTCCCGCTTTTGCGGCTTCCTGAACTACGTCCGGAAAAGGAAAGAAAGCGTCCGAAGCCAAAACAAGTTTACTTGTTTTTTCGTCAATTCCTATTACCGCTTCGCGCATCTTTTTTAACGCTATTTGTAAAGAATCGATACGGCTCATTTGTCCTGCTCCGATACCTACTGTCTGTCTGCCTCTTACAAGAATAATCGCGTTGGATTTTACGTGTTTACATACTTTCCATGCAAAATCCAAAGCTTCGCTTTCTTCTTTCGTAGGCTTGCGGTTTGTCATATCTTTTATTTCCGTCGAAAGGCTGTTGTCTCTGTCCTGAACAAGCATACCCGAAGACATCATTCTGTATTCCATTGCGTTTTTTTCTTCTTTATAAGGCATTTCCTGTTTCAATAACCTGATATTTTTTTTCTGCATAAGCGCGTCTAATGCTTGTTTAGAGTAATCCGGAGCTATTACGCACTCTACAAAAAGCTTTACAAGTTCATTTGCAACGTCTTCTTCTACAGGCTTGTTAAAAGCTATTATCCCGCCGAAAGCGCTTACCTGATCGCAGGCAAAAGCTTTTAAATAAGCGTCTTTTACATTGTTTCCTTCCGCGCATCCACAAGGATTATTATGTTTTATTATGGCGCATGCCGGATTTGTAAATTCGTGAACAAGTCTCCACGCAGCTTCCAAATCCAAATAATTGTTATAAGAAAGTTCTTTACCGTGAAGCTGCTTTGCCGCTATTACGACAGGCTTGTTTTGTTCTGTGCCGTTTCCGTATAAAGCCGCTTCCTGATGAGGATTTTCCCCGTAGCGGAGTCCCGAAAGTTTTTTTAGAGGTATCGAAGCTTGGGAAGGAAATTTTTCATAAGTTAAATAATTCGAAATTAAAGAATCATAATAAGCGGTATGCCTGAATGCCTTTGCCGCGAGATTAAGCTTCAATTCGTCATTAACGGATTTATTTTTAAGGCTGTCTATAACGCTTTGATAATCCGAAGAATCGCAAATTACTAAAACGTCCTTAAAATTTTTCGCGGCGGCTCTGAGCAAAGCCACTCCGCCGATATCTATATTTTCGATTACGTCCTGATTTATTTTTTTGTCTTCGGGTTTAGTAATTTTATTGATTGTTTCTTCAAATGGGTAAAGGTTGACGGCGACAATATCTATAGCGCCGATTTCGTATTTTTTAAGCTGGCTTTGGTGGTCGGCGTTACCTCTGACAGCTAAAATTCCGCCGTGTATTTTAGGGTTTAAAGTTTTTACTCTTCCGTCAAGGATTTCGGGAAATCCGGTGGCTTCGGATATTTCTCTGCATTCAATTTTATTGTCTTTTAAAGTTTTTGCAGTCCCTCCGCTTGAAATGATGTCCCAACCCAAAGATTTTAACTCTTTAGCAAATTCCACAACTCCTGTTTTGTCCGATACGCTAAGTAATGCTGTAGGCATAAATTTTCTCCCATATAATTTATTCTATTTCTATACTTTTATAATTTCTCAGCGCTTTTGATATATCTTCCGATGCAAAGCCTTTTCTTAAAAAAAACGACGCTATACGACGGACTTCGTTTTTGTCTTTTGCATTGAAATCTTTAAATTTTCGTTTTATTGTTTCTATAATCTGCTCGTAAGGTTCGGCTTCTGTTTTTAACGAACCCAAAGCTTTATTTGCCAGCTCTTTTGATATTCCTTTTTCTTCCAATTCTTTACGGACGGCATATTCACCTTTGCCTTTTTTTTCGTACAAATATTTTGCATAAGCTAAAGCATATTTTTCGTCGTTTATATATCCTAATTCGGTAAGCCTTGAAACGGCGGATTTTATGTTGTCGGGCTCATAACCTTTAAGAAGCAATCTATCCGATAATGTTTTTATGCTGTAAGAACGTTTTGAAACGAGCGTTAAAGCGTCAAAAATTACTCTGTAGGCTTTATCCGCGGCTAAAACTTCTTTGAACGTAATGTCCGATATTTCCACGCCTTGATTAAGGCCGAATTTTACTATTATATCGGCTGACAATAAAATATTTTCGCCGTTATCAAAAAATACTTTAAAACTGTCTTTTTTAGCAGGTATTTTCTCAAGTTTTATTATTTTCATAGAATCAATCATCAAAGCGATTTAATAGATTTTGACGTATCAAATTCTTTATTCATATGAAGCGTGTCAGGAATTCCGACCAAACAGCCGTCAAGTTCATATTTGCCGTGTTCTAGCCCCAATAAGTTAAAAACATCTTTGTTTGAACTCAGTGTGCTTAATGCCGACAGCATTTGAAACCCAAGGCCTAAAGAAACGGCGTAAATCCACATACTTTGCAAAGCATGGGCGGCTGCCTGCTTGGCTACGGGAGGAAATCCTTTCTTTTCCGCGACAAGAATCAAATATGTGCCTTTTGACAATCCGGGAATCCCGTTTTTAGAAAATCCGTAAATACGCTGGGAGAATGATTTCAGTTTTGGCAAAAAAATGCTTAAAACAGATAATTTTTTTGCGTTTTTCAAAAGCTGTTTTTGTATAATTTCTTCCAGTTTTTTTCTGTTTTCGGTATTTGGAGGAAATATATAAATCTTGCGGATTTCTTCTCTTGGAATTCCGTTTGCTCCGGCATACGGAGCCAAGATGCCGGTTTCGGCAATCATGTTTATCATTTCCAAATCAGGAGCTTGTTTTGAAAATTGGCGGGTGGAATGCCTTTTTTTTATAGTATCGTATATTTCATTTTGTAATTTATTCTTCATAATTAATAATTAACTAACTCATAATCTCTAGTCCCGAGACCGATTTTTTCGGCATACTCCAATTGTATTTCCGGATTTACATCCGGATGTATTTTTTTGAAAAAGTTTTTGCCATAAATTTTATTTACAAGGTCATAACTTGCCTGGTCAACCGCTACCGGGTCTTCGCCTGCGACTATGCCTACGTCTTCCATAAGCGGCGGATTTTTTATTGAAAAGCAGTCGCAGTCTTTGCTTATATGGTTTAAAAAATTTATATAAGACGCTTTTTTGTTTTTTAGAACTCCTGCCGCGTATTCGACTATTTTTTCCTGAACAATCTTAGGATCTTCGTCCCAGTTAAGCCCGAAAACGCCGAAAGCGCAAGATACAATGCATTGCCCGCATCCGACGCATTTGTTTTTGTTCATAACGATTTTTTTATTTTCAAGTTTTAAAGCCTGCTGGTAACAGTTTTTAACGCACATTCCGCAAGCCGTGCATTTTGAAGCTTTTACGGTAGGTTTGGCGGAATTATGCATTGCGTATTTTCCTTCTTTGCTCGCGCAGCCCATTCCTATATTTTTTATAGCCCCGCCGAATCCTGAAATTTCGTGCCCTTTAAAATGATTCATAAAAATAAAACTGTCGCTTTGGACTATGTCTCTTCCGATTGAAACGGTTTTAAAATGTTTTAAATTCACTTCAACGTCTTGTTTATTATTTCCTTTTAAACCGTCGCCTATTATTACGGGACATCCGCAGGCTTCTATTGTAAAACCGTGCTTGTTTGCCAAAAGCACGTGATGATAAGCGTCGGAGCGTTTGCCGACATAAATAGTAGAACTGTCGGTTAAAAACGGGAAAGCGGTTTTTTCTCTGGCGATTTTTACTACGGGAGCGACATATTCGGGTTTGATATAGCCTTCGTTTCCGTCTTCTCCGAAATGTATTTTAACAGCCAAAAAATTACGCGCTTTTACATGGCTGAAAACTTTTGCGGCTTTTAGGAATTTAGGCAGTTCTTCCCGTCTTTCCCAAGGCAAAAAATAAACTTTTGAAGACATAAAAAATCTCCTTAATTAAAATGCTTATTAAGTAAATATTATATCAAAATAAAAAACGCTAATAATTAATGATTTTTTATGCGGAAGAAATAAATATACTGCTCAGTTCAGATATACAGGCTGGAGAGTTTTTTCCGGATAGAGAGGATTCTGCGGCTCATCCATGCTGCATTCTGAATCGTATGAGTCGAGGAACGGAGCAATATATCGCTGATATTTCGAAGGTTTGAGTTTTGACATATCGACTACTACAAGCCCGTCAATGCAATTGTTAAAATCCGGATCAACTCCGAAATCCGTAAACTCAACGCCGCCGGGCTCGCAAAGCTCCGAGTATTGTTTATAGAGCGTCGGGACGCCGCAGCCCATATTGGTCAGCATGCTTTTAAGCATGGTAAAATCTTTTTTGTAATCTATGCCGTCAAACTTTTTTGAGATTTCCTGAAATGAGCTCATATACGGGCGTCTTGAGACGGCTATTTTCTTTTTAGACGAAAAATGAAGTTTATAAAATGAAACCAGCAGCTCTTTGGCGTCAACAGGCAGCGCGCCTGAAATAGAAACAGGCCCGAAAAGATAGCGGTATTGAGGGTATTTCGCCAGATACGCGCCGATTCCCTGCCACAAATAATCAAGACCGCGCCTGCCCCAATAATTCGGCTGGATAAAACTCCTGCCGAGTTCGATCCCCTGCTCTAAAACAGGCTTCATCTCTTCGCTGTAATTAAACAAGCTATGGCTGTATAAACCTTCCAAACTACCGCTTTTAACATACTCCGCGCTGGGGACAAAACGATACGCGCCTATTATTTCAATACGCTTCGGATCCCACAAGATCAGGTGGTAGTAATATTTATCATAAATGTCTAAGTCCAGACGCTGTCCGCGCCCTTCGCCGACAGCGCGGAATGAAATTTCACGCAGGCGTCCAAGCTCGTGCAGAATTACGGAATGCCCATCGTCTTTATACTGATAGAGATATATCTCGCTGCCGTCTTGCATCTCTCCCAGTTTTTCGCATGACTCAACCGACGCTTTAAGCACAGCCCTGTTTTGCGGCAGGGCTATCGGCGCGTCGCCTTCTATGCAGCCTGCTTTACCCTTGCCAAGCATATAAATATGGCGGTGAAACTGTCTGCTTAATTCGTCCGCCGCTGCGTCTTTATCTTTGATAACAGAGTGAGGGATACACTTTCCGATGCGTATTTTCAGACGTTTACCGCGTTGTTTGAACATCTCATGCACAAGAAGTAAGGTGGACAACGGCTTGCTGATAAACGATGTTATGTAAAAAAACGCCGAATTTCTGCCGTCTATATAGACAGGAACGATCGGAGCTTTGGCTTTGTCCGCCAAACGCAAAAACCCCCTGCTCCACTTTTTATCGCGCACGCCTTTAAGTCCGAAACGGGACACCTCGCCTGACGGAAACAAAATCAGCACGCCGCCTTGTTTCAAATGTTCTTGAATCGCTTTAATCTGTTTGCGGCTTGAACCTTTGCCGCTCATATTATCCACCGCGATAAACAGGTCTTTAATCGGCTTTAAAACAGACAGAATCTGATTGGCGACAATTTTTACGTCCGGTCTGATATGCGCCACGGTTTTTAAAAGAGCAAGCCCGTCAATCGAGCCGATCGGGTGATTTGCCACAATTACTACCGCGCCTTTGGAAGGTATATTTTCCAGTTCCGACATATCGGTTTCGCACTTTATTTTAAAATGCGCAAATACCTGTTCGATCATAGAAATGCCGTGTAAATGCGGAAATTGCTTGTCAAATTCTATGAAAAATTTTTCGTGAAGAAGGGTTTTAAGAAGCGGTTTCATCAATTTAATCTTCCAAGACGACAAACCGCGCTCGGCCGCTTGATTCTGTAAGATGCTTTCGACGCTAATCATAATTAATCCCCCTTGCTAAACTCAATTAAACCTGATTTTGACATTTTTATTGTATAAATATATTATGTAGAAAAGATTAATAAATTGTTAGTTTTCTATTAAGGGGTTTTTAATGTTTTTCTATGCGGATTTGCATATACATTCAAAATATTCGCGCGCGACAAGCAAAAGCTGTAATTTGGAAGAACTTGCCATATGGGCGCAAAAGAAAGGTTTAAGCGTCATTTCAACGGGCGATTTTACCCATCCTGCATGGTTTGCCGAAATAAAAGAAAAGCTTGTTCCTGCCGGACCAGGCGTATTCAAACTAAGAGACGATATTGAAAAGAAAATCTTAAAAGATAACTATATTGTTAGATTTTTGTTGTCGGTTGAAATCTCAACTATATATAAAAAAGGTGAAAAAACAAGGAAAGTTCATCATGTCGTATTTGTTCCTGATTTTAAAAGCGCGGAAAACTTAAGGCAAAAACTTTCCGCAGTCGGAAATATAGTTTCAGACGGCCGCCCTATATTGGGGCTTGATTCAAGAAATCTCCTTGAAATCACTTTAGAGTCCGGAGAAGGTTCATATATAGTTCCTGCGCATATTTGGACTCCCTGGTTTTCCGTCTTAGGTTCAAAGTCGGGCTTTGATTCGGTAAGCGATTGTTACGCAGACCTTGCGGATCATATATTCGCGGTAGAAACAGGATTATCCTCAGACCCGGAAATGAATTGGAGGGTATCAAGCCTTGATAAATACAGGCTGATATCCAATTCCGACGCTCATTCCCCTTCCAAGCTTGCGCGTGAAGCTACGGTTTTTGATACTGAACCTGATTATTTCTCTTTAATGAAAGCGCTACAAACCGGCAAAGGCTATGTAGGCACGGTGGAATTTTTCCCCGAAGAAGGAAAATACCACGAAGACGGGCACAGGAAATGCAACGTTTGCCTTAGCCCCGAAGAAACTGTAAAACTTAAAGGAATTTGTCCCGTATGCAGCAAACCTCTGACAATAGGAGTTCTTAACAGGGTCAATGAATTAGCCGACCGCAAAGGCAAAGATTTGATAATTCCAAAAACCGCAGGAAAAGTATTCAGTCTTGTGCCTTTACAGGAAATTCTTTCGGAAATTATGCAGGTCGGAGTAGCAAGCAATTCGCTAAATAATGCTTATGAAAGTTTAATACAGAAATTAGGTCCGGAATTATCTATTTTAAGAGAAATCCCTATAGATGAAATATCAAAAAAACATTCTTCGCTGTTAGGCGAAGCAATATCGCGCTTAAGACAAGGCAAAGTTATAAGGCATGCCGGCTTTGACGGCGAATACGGCATAATAAAGTTATTTGAACAGGAAGAGCTTGAAAATACCGGTATGATGTTTGATATGGGTGTTTCCGCAAAACCGGTGAAAAAAGAGAAAAAGACTGCTTCGCCTGTCATTCCCGAAGGTAGTAATCGGGAACCTGCCGTGAAATTAAATGGATTACCGCGTCAGGACTTCGTCCTTCCTCGCAATGACAAAGGAATCCTGTCCGGACTTGACGAATATCAGTTAAACGCGGTAAAAAACGATAAAAAACAGCTTTTAATAATCGCAGGTCCGGGCTCAGGAAAGACTACAGTATTAACAAAACGTATTGCTTACGGGATTTTAGAAAATAATATTCCCCCTGAAAGCTGTCTAGCAATAACTTTTACGCGAAGAGCTGCCAGTGAAATGCTCGAGAGACTTCGTCTCCTGATTCCTAAAAATCAAGCCGATGTTAACATTAATACTTTCCATTCCTTATGCTTTTCCATTTTAAAGGAAAATGCTGCCAAAGCAGGATTAGGCGCCGATTTCAAAGTGGCAAGCAAAGAAGAAATGAATTTATCCAAACCCGATGATAATACGCTTAGTTTTGACGATTTAATAATTTTTACGTTAAAACTTCTTAATGATAACCCGGATATCGCCAAATCGTATCAAAACAGGTTTAAATATATTTCCGTGGACGAATATCAGGATATTGACGCGAACCAGTATGAGTTAATCAGATTGTTGGCTCCTCGTGACGCAAACTTATGCGTAATAGGCGATCCCAATCAGGCAATTTACGGATTCAGAGGCGGAGATTCAAAATTTTTTAACAATTTTGCCAAAGATTATCCTGACGCTGATATAATTAATTTAAAAAACAACTATCGTTCCACAGGAACTATCGTCAATGCTTCAAACCAGATAGTTAATTCGGACAACATAATCGCAAAATACGATAAACCTCACGAAAAAATTACCATACACACGGCTCCTACGGATAAATCGGAAGCGGAATTTGTTGTAAGCTCTATTGAAAAGCTGATTGGCGGGCACAGCTTTTTTTCAATTGATACAAACAGGTCTAGCGGAGAAGAAACTAATCTTTCATTCTCGGATTTTGCTGTTTTATACCGCAGTTCTTCACAGTTGGAACCTCTGATTGAAGCATTAAAAAGATCCGGTATGCCTTATGTCCGGTTATCCGACGATTTACTGTGCAACAAGAAACCGGTTATTAAACTTTTAAGCATGCTAACCGACAATGAACCTGTTATTGAGCAGATGGGTAAGCTTAATAAAGAATTCGCAGATAAAATCGACGAAAGCATATTGCAATATTTTATGGGATTAGCACAAACTTATAAAACGAAAGACGAATTTATTCATGAAATATCTATGTTATCCGAAATAGATACTCTTGATAAAAGAGCGGACAGAATTTCATTATTAACGTTGCATTCTTCAAAAGGTCTGGAATTCAAATGCGTCTTTATAGTAGGGCTGGAACAAGACATTATTCCTTTTTACCGCGCTAAAGAAAAATCTGAAATAGAAGAGGAAAGGCGTTTGTTATATGTGGGTATGACAAGAGCGGAACAAAGATTATTTCTGACACGCTCTGTCAAAAGGAAATGGTTTGGAACCTATAAAAAATTATCCCCGTCGCCGTTTTTGGAAAAAATAGAAAACGATTTGCTAAAGTTCAGCAAACTCGAAAAAGTTCTTAAAGCCAAAGAACAATCAAAACAGCTTGATTTGTTTTAAAAAGGAATAAATGCCTTTAAATTATGAAGGTACTGTGATAAGACCTCCAAGCGAAGCCAACAGCTTAATTTTTCAAATAACATTAGGCTGCTCTGATAATTCGTGCATTTTTTGCCCTGCTTATAAAGACAAACCTTTTCGTATCAAACCATTAGACGTAATATTTAAAGAAATTGATTTTGCCTCAAATAAATATCCTGGAGTAAGAAAGGTATTTCTTGCCGACGGCGACGCTTTGATTATGCCGCAAAATCAGCTTATCGCAGTTTTTGACAGAATACTTGAGAAATTTAAAGAAGTACGGCGGATATCGCTTTACGCGTCAAATAAAAGCGTTGCTGCCAAAAGCGTTGAAGAACTTAAAGAATTGAAAAAAAGAAAGATGTCCGTTGCGTATATAGGTTTTGAAACGGGCGACAGCGTTGTATATAAAATGATTTCAAAATACGGCTGTCCGGAAGACAATGTAAAATCCGTCAATAAGTTCAAGGAAGCCAGTATTAAATCTAATGTAACCGTGATTTTAGGACTTGGCGGAAAAAAACATACGTATGCTCACGCGGTAAACACGGCAAAAATACTTAATGAGTCAAAACCTGAGCAAATAGCGGCGCTAACGCTTATGGTAGCTAAAAATACGCCGCTTTTTGAGATGATAAAGAAAGGCGAGTTTGAACCTTTGGACGATTTTGAATCCTTGGAAGAATTAAAAATAATCTTGGAACACCTTGAAGATTTTCCATGCTTATTCTTCTCAAATCATGCGTCAAATTATGTTCCGATTGAAGCAAGGCTGCCCAAAGATAAAGAAAAGACTTTAAAGATTCTAAACGATATTCTTAAAAGAAAAGATAAATCAGATTTAAAACCCGACTTTTTAAGAGGATTGTAACAAAGTATACGAATTTAAAATTTTAGTAATATTTCGTTAAAATACTATCATTTATAAAACGAGCTGGTATCAACTTGAATTTCCTTTTCTTTTAAGCTTTTTACTATAGATCGTTCTAAGTCTTTTTTATCCAATGAATATCTTGGTATAGTAATATACGACGCCCCAAGTTCAAATGGATAAGAGGCCTGGCTAACGCAACCATCCCCTCTTCTTACATCTCCATCTGAGCCATATTGTAATTCAACTTCAACCATTCCATTTATAGTACATTCAATTGTTGAGTAATCTATATCAATTATCTCAACTTCCAAGTAGGATATACCTTCTATTCTTGTATGCGTAGATAAACAGTCCAGCTCAGATAAAACACTTTCTCTTTCAGTTAATATATCATAAATATTCCGTTCAAGTAGTTGAATAATTCTATTTTTTGTATCTTCAATTCTATCAATAAAAGTATTAATTACCTCTATAAACTCGTATACTTTGTTATTTATTTCTTCTTTTGAAAGGGTTAGATATTCCTCTTTTCTAATATGAACATATTTTGATAAACCTCTGCTTATATACTGATTTATTTCAGAAACATCTTTAGACAAACTCTCATCAAAAAATTCATCAGGAAGACCACCTGATATAATATATCGTATTCTTTGCCCCCTAACTACATCTCTGTCAATATTATTCGGTTTCTCATACCATGAACATTTCATTACAAATTCATCAGGGGCTTCCCGCTCCAAAAACACGTCTAGCAACTCTCTTACCGCATATGCAAAATTTGAAAATCTGATTTTTGAATCTAAATTTAAATTATTTATTGCCTCTTTAAACAACGCTTTTTCAAAATCAGTTTCTAAAATATTCTCTAATTTTTCAAACATATATTATCCTTATCAAAGCATAATTAATATTGAAAATGTTTGTTAATTGCAATATTATTTCCCGTATTTTCTGAGTTGTTTTAATGTGATTTCAAAATCTTTGGGAAGAGGTACTTCAAAAGTTTTTAACTCGTTTGTGCCTGGAAGCGTTAAGGTAAGTTCCGCGGCGTGCAGGGTAAGCCTGTCTATCAGAGGCTTTTCTTTTTCATCGTCTTTGGCTTTATAGTTGCGTTTTAGAGATGAAAGTAACAAAGGATCGGCAGAGCCGTATTCGGCGTCTATTGCCAACGGATGTCCTAAACTCCAAAAATGTATTCTTATTTGGTGACGTCTTCCGGTAAGAGGCTGAGCCTGTGCGAAAGTATAACCTCTAAAATGTTCCAAAACTTTAAAATTTGTAATTGATTCTTTTCCGTCATCGTCTATGCTTACGTTTCTGTCTTCAATAAGGATTGGTTTGTTTATAGTTCCTTCGTCTTCTTCAAGTACTCCTGAAAGCAAAACTAAATATTTTTTACTGACCTGTGAATGTTCAAACTGCATACTCAAATGTCTGTGAGCTTCGGCATTTTTAGCAAATATCAAAACTCCGGTAGTGTCGCGGTCTATTCTGTGCACAACCCAGATTTTCCGGTTTAATTGCTTTTTTAATATCCCGACAAGAGTTTTATTTTCATAAGTATGCTGGTCGGGAATAACAATCATTCCCGAAGGTTTATTTACTACGACTATATTGTCGTCTTGATAGATTATTTCAATTGGCAGTTGCATTTATATGTAATTCTCTGTTTTTAAGTTCATTTTGTTCGTTTAATAGCAAGTTTTTTAAAAATTTTATTAACGGAACGTTTGTTTTAAAAATATTCCGTTCCGCATTTTGATAATTTGCTCTTACTAAAGCATTTCTAAAGTACCAAGAATGTTTTCCAAATGTTTCATTGCCAATATTGTATCCGAAAGAGCGTAAATATTTTATTACAAACACTGCCGTGGTTCTTGTATTGCCTTCGGCAAAAGGATATATTTGCCATAAATCGGATATAAATTCCGCAAAATGCTCTATTATTTTTTGTTTGTCCAATGGCTGATAATTAAATTTCTTTTCTTTCTGAATATTGTGTTCCAACATTTCGGCTATTATTGCGGAATTCCCGTATTCGACGGAAGCGTCTTCTAAAATATATTCTTTTTTCGAGATATTGAAATTTCTTATTTTTCCGGCAAAATCGTATATGCTTTCAAAAAGGTATTTGTGTATGGCAATAAGCTGTACGGTAGAAAGCGTAAAGGCGTTTAGAGAAAGAAGTTCGGCAATTCTTTGAGAAACCAGATCCGCTTCTTTTTCCCTTTTTTCGTCGTCAGTTTTAACGGATTTATTGTCGTAATAGTTTTGAATTTTTAAACGGACTTCTTCAATAGACAACTCGCCGTTGATGTTTTGATTTGCAAGTTCAACAAGATATTTTGTAGGAACCAAACCGTCAACCTGCTGCAAACCTATAGCGGTTTTCCAGTTGCAACTGCGTTCTTTATAATCCGGCTCTGATTGTTTATCGTATGTTGTTTCCATAGTTTATATTATATCATTTTACCAGTTCTTCAAATTCCGTTTCGTTGATTACTTGCACGCCTAATTCTTTTGCTTTTTCCAGTTTAGAACCCGCGTCCGCGCCTGCTAATACGTAGCCGGTCTTTTTGCTTACGGAGGACGAAGTCTTACCGCCTAATGATTTTATTATTTCAGTCGCTTTTTCTCTTGTATAATTTACAAGTTCGCCTGTCAAAACAAAAGTTTTTCCTTCAAATTTGTTTCCCGCGGTTTCAGATTCAGGTTCGGTCATATTAACGCCTGCGGTTTTTAAAGCATCTGTTATGTGATGTACTTCCGGTTTTTCAAAGAATTCTTTCAGCGATACTGCCAGCACGTCGCCGATTTCATTTATTTTTATAAAATCATCCGCAGTCGCGGAAAATAAGGCTTCCATATTCTTAAAACGTTTAGCGATGATTTCCGATACTTTTTCCCCTATATGGCGTATGCCTAAAGCAAAAAGCAATTTGCTTAACGGTCTTTTTTTGCTTTCGGATATGGATTTTACGAGATTGTTGGCTTTTTTCTCTTTGAAAAGTTCAAGTTCAAGAAAATCGTCAAAAGTTAAAGCATAAATATCGGCTAAAGTTTTAAGTTTTTTCCTTTCAAGAAGCTGATCGATAACTGCTTCGCCGAAGCCTTCTATATCCATAGCGTTTCTTGATACAAAATGTATTAAATGTCTTCTAAACTGCGCGGGACATTCCGGATTTACACATCTGTAAGCGACTTCTTCTTCATTTTCTTTTACGATTTCGCTATTGCATGAAGGGCAATTATGCGGAGGCTTAAAGAAGCTTTCGCTGTTCTTTATTACGACTTTAACTATTTTAGGTATTACGTCTCCTGCTCTTTCAATTAAAACCGTGTCCCCTTCGTTTACATCAAGGCGTTCTATTTCTTCAAAATTGTGCAAAGTGGCGTGGGATATCGTAACTCCCGCCAAAGGAACAGGTTCTAAAATTGCCGACGGGGTTATTATTCCGGTTCTTCCTACCTGAACGCGTATTTTATTAAGTTTTGTAGTAGCTTGTTTTGCTGGAAACTTGTAAGCTATAGCCCATCTGGGGCTTTTGTTTGTGTATCCGAGTTCTTTTTGTAAATTATAAGAATTTACTTTTACGACCAGACCGTCAATTTCATAAGGAAGCGTTTCTCTTTTTTCAAGCATTTTTGAAGAAAAGTCGGTTATTTCTTTTAAACTGCCGCAAATTTTTACGTCTTTTTGAAGTTTAAACCCGCATTTTTTACAGTATTGCAAAAAATCAGAATGCGTTTTAAAATCACTTCCGTAAACCGCGCCAAAAGAATGTACGTAAAAGCGAAGGTTTCTTGAAGCGGTAATCTGCGGGTTTTTCTGCCTTAAAGAGCCTGACGCGGCGTTTCTGGGGTTTGCAAATTTTTGACCGCCGTTTTCGAGAATTTCTTCGTTTATTGCGTTAAAATTTTCTTTATCAAGATATACTTCGCCGCGAATTTCAAAAAAGTCGGGAGGATTATTTGCATCTTTTAACGCATGAGGTATGTCTTTTATGGTTTTGACGTTTTCCGTTATGTCTTCGCCCGTTTCCCCGTCCCCGCGCGTGGCTCCAAACGTTAAATCGCCGTTTGTATAAGTAAGGCTTAAACTTACCCCGTCGATTTTCGGCTCAATTATAAATGAATCGTCGTTTTGTCGTTGATTCGTAATTGCCTTTATAGTTTTTTCATACCAGGCGGAAATTTCTTCGGTAGAATACGTATTGTCTAAAGAAAGCATAGGAACTGCGTGTTTTACTTTCTCAAAAGACGATAAAACAACTCCCGAAACTTTTTGGGTCGGAGAATCTTTTGACGCGAAAAGAGGATATTCCTGTTCAAGTTTTTCAAGTTCTTTAACCAGTTTATCGTATTCAGCGTCTGATATTTCGGGATTTTGTTTGTCGTAATAGAGTTTATTGTGGCGTTCTATTTCTTTTCTTAGATAATCTATGCGGGATTTGATTTCCATTGTTTAATTTGAAGCCCTTACGGCTTTCAGCTTGTCTAAAATGCCGTTAACAAACTTGCTGGAATCTTTTGTGGAGTATTTTTTTGATATTTCGACTGCTTCGTCTATAATAACGTTTATGGGAGTAGCGGGCATATCCATAATTTCGTAAGCGGCAAGGCGTATAATGTTGCGGTCAACAGTCGCCATGCGGTCTATTTCCCAGTTTTTAGCGTATTTGGCGATAAGAGAATCTATTTCGCCGCGTTTTTCGCATACGCCTTTAAAAATTTTAAGAGCGAACTCTTTATAAGCATCGCCTTGCGGGAAATACTCGTCAAAGCAATCGTAAACCGCTTCGGCAGGCATACCGCAGTTGTCTATCGCGTATAACATTTGTAAAGAACATTCTCTCGCTTGTCTTCTCGAACTCATAAATTCATAGACCCCGTTAGTATTTATTGAGACAAATTCTACTAAAAAATAAGTTTAAAACGAAAACTCAATCAGTTTTCGTTTCATTTTCCATTTCCATATATGGAAATAATATAAAAGGCTTTATGTAATAAAGCATAGGATTTATTACGCATAACGCGCCAAAATAAATAGCAAATATGAATGCATTGCTTATATTTATAAAAAGCTGCACGAAAGTAAAAACAACTAATCCCACAATAATAAGGAAACATAAGGCAGTGACAATTAGTTGACCTAGCTGGCCTAATTGCATGCGTATAAAATTAAAGCGGGTAACAATAAAACCGCAAACAGCCATTGTAAGAGAATAAATGATGAAGTAAACGCCGAGAATTATAACAATAAATGTTATGTTGTTTGTAATTATGCCCGCGCCTATGTTGTGCGGCGGAAACAAGCGAAATTGATATAAACATAAAAATACTAAAGATGAAATAAGTCCGGCCTTGGAATAAGTACTTTTATCATTCTTAAAAGACTCGTCTGCTTTTGGCGAAATTAAATCCGACAGATGAAATCCGACCAATAAAAAAATGAGCGCTAAATAAATCCAAGCCATATTGTTTATTGCCAAAAGCCAAATTGTTCTGGTGAACGGTTTAGGATAAGTATTAATAGCAACGTCTTTTTTAAAAGGCAAAGCAAGACCGCCGAATTTATTTTCCGGAGAATTATTTATAGTCGATTTGTTGAAAGTTATAATGTTGCCTTTGGTATTTTTAGGCAATTTTAAATTTATTAAAGAGGCCGCGTCGGTAATCTTATAAACAATTTCATAAGTACGGGTTTCCTTTTTAGGGCGCCTCGTGAGAAGCGGGATAGAAAAAGAATCCGGGTATTTTACCGTTAAATAAGACACGTTATCCTGAATATAAACAAGTTTGTTCGCTCCGTCTCTTCTAAGTGAAATTATATCGTAACGTATCTCTTTGTTAGAACCGTTTTTGCTTTTATAAAACTTCGGGAGATCTCTGAAAGTACGTGATTTTTGCGGCGTATTTATTGTGATTGTCTCGGTTATTATCGCGTCTGATTTGTTGAGAAATTCAACCTTAACCTTAAAATTTTCAATAGATTGCAGAGGAACGTTTTTTTTCGCTGCCGCAAATGTCAGCTGCGCCGCAAACATCAAAATTAACAAAATAATCAATCTTTTCATGTTTAATACCCCAGTTGCCCGCAGGCTGCGGAAATATCCGCGCCTTTTGCCTGCCTGATATTTGAAGTCAAACCGTTAAGTTTCAAAATATTTTTAAACTTTTGTACGGATTCTTCTGTCGGAGTTTGGAAAGAAACGCCGTTTATAGGATTAAAAGGAATTAAGTTTGCCTGTACGTCCGGATTTATAAGTTCGTTTTGGCGCAGGAGCCTTGCAAGTTTGTGCGCGTCTGCCGTTGAATCGTTAATTCCTTTAACCAAAATATATTCTATTGTAAGACGGGAATTTGTTTTTTTAAGATAATATTTCCCCGCGTTTAAAATTTCGGAAATCGTAAACCCCAAATTGTTCGGAATAAGTTTTTTTCTTTGTTTTTCATCAACGGCGTGGAGCGAAATAGCAAGGCGGACGCCGTAATTGTCTTCCGCAAGTTTTTTTATAGCGGGAACTATCCCCACGGTTGAAACCGTTATATGCCTTTTGCCTATGCCGAACTCTTTAGTTGACAGCAAAACTTTTAAAGCCTGTTCCAGATTATTAAAATTAAGCATTGGTTCGCCCATACCCATAAACAATACGCCGCCGATTTTTTCTTTTGTGTCGTTTTCTATCTGCAAAATCTGTTCGATTATTTCCCCTCTGCTTAAATTGCGGCAGAATTTTGTTTTTCCAGACGAACAAAACGAGCAGGAAACCGGACATCCTATCTGGGACGATATGCAAACCGAGTTTTTTGATTTGGAAGGCAGAAAAACCGCTAAGAATTGCTTTTTGTCTATAGCCTGAAAAGTGTATCTTATTGTTCCGTCGATTATGGATTTTTCTTTTTTTATTATTTTAAGCGAACGCAAAACGAATTTTTCGTTAAGTTTTTCTCTTAAATCTTTTGCGATATTGGTAAATTGGTCGAAAGACGAGGCTTTTTTTACGTAAATCCAGTCTAAAATCTGGTTTAATCTGTAATCTTGAGTGATTACTGATTTTGCCGCATCTTTAAATTGCGCATTGGTAAGGTCAAGCAAATATTTTTTCATATTATAAAACCTAGTTTTTAATGGTGTCATTCTGAATGGAGCAACGCAGTTGCGTACAAACTGCAGACCCGTTCGCTTCGCTCAGGGTGACAGACAACGACTTATGTATTATATCAAAATTTTTCGTTCCATTTGGGATCAGAATATTTTTCTTTTGAGATTTGTGCTGCTTTTTGGATCTCCAACTCAGTTAGGGCTGATTCTTTTGATGTTGTATTAAGGATTTCAGCGATATTTTGTGAGAATTCCCATGAAAATTCTCTTATTGAGGTTTTTCCCAAATCCAAATGAAGAGAGCCCTGAACTATTATTTTTTTCCCTCGCCTGCGCATACACGAACCAACGATTTTTTTGTCGCCAAGTATTAAATCGTCCGAATATAAAGTCCGGACACAATAGGCATTTTTCGGGACTGTTTGTCCTATCTGAGCGAAATCACATTTGATGTCTATAAAAGACAAAGCTTTTTTTATAGCCGAATGAATAGCTTTATACGTATCCTGCTGGCTGTAAATATGTTTCCAGTTTTCAGTATCTGCGCAAAAGCAGTAAGATAAATCGTCTTTATGGTTTACAAGCAAGCCGCCTGTCATTCTGCGCACGGCGCTACAGTCGTTTTTTTGAAAATAACCTATGGTAGTATATTCCCCGTCCCAAAAATAAACTCTTAAAACCGCTGTTCCGTTTTGAAGCCCGTCAAAAATGACTTCGTCTATTGCCATATTCATCGCGGCGTTTCGCGCGGTATCGTTTATGAAACGCAGCATTATAAAAACCTTTTTTTAGGATGAATAGAAACAACCTTATTTGTTGCGTCTTTTTTAGTTTTTCTTTCAAATTCGAGCATTTTTTCTTTAAGTTTTATACCGCCTACCGCGGAATAGCCGTGCATTTTGCCGCCGGAGCCTACTACTCTGTGACACGGGATTAACGGCGCAAAAGGGTTTGAGCGCATTGCTCCGCCGACTGCTCTTGCAGCGTTTGGAGAACCTACTTTTTTTGCGAGCTCCCCGTAACTCATAGTTTTTCCCGCAGGAATCTCAAAACAAGCCTTCCATACTTTAACGTAAAAAGGCGGATAGTTTTTCATTTTTTCAAGAATATCTTTTGGTATTTTTTTCATAAATATTTCCTATTTATCTTTTATCTTTATTTGAACTTTACACTTTTCACTTTGAACTTTATATTTACTTGAGCGGCAGTTCAAATATAATTTTTGTTCCCTGTCCGTATTTGCTTTCATACGACATCTTGCCTCTGTGATTTTCTTCAATCATTCTTTTGACGATATATAAGCCTATGCCCGTGCCGGATTTATATGATGATTTTGTCGTAAAAAACGGAGCAAAAACCTTCGGCTGGTTTTCATCTTTTATTCCCACTCCGTTATCCTGAATACTGAATATCGCTTTACCGTCCGAATATTCTAAATCCACTTTTATTAGCGGTTTAAACATTTGCTTTTCATCATCGTTTAAACTTTCCATTTTTTCCGTAACGGCTTCGTAAGCATTGTCTAAAATATTATACACTGATTCCGTTATCTGCGAGCGTATCGCGTATATCTTATCGTCGTCTTTGAAATCAAATTCTATAGTTAAATCTTTATGCAATTTATGTTTCAGTTTTAAAAGTTCCACCGCCATGTCGAAAATTTCGCGTAATGTAAATTCCGAAAACATATTGCCCATTTTTTCGGGTTTAGCGTAATTTAAAATACCTTTTATGACTCCGTCCGTGCGTTTGATATTTTCAGATAAAGAATCCGACATATTAGATATAAATTCCATCGTTTTTTTCAAGTTTTCGTTTGAATTTATAAGTTCCGGATTCGATTTCATATAATCGTCAACTTCGAGTTTTAATTCCGTAGAAAGCATTGAAAACTGGTTTAACCTGTTGTTTATCTGATGGGCTACGCCTTCGGCCAGTCCTCCGATAGAAGCGAGCTTTTCTGCGGTAAAAATTTTTTCCTGCGTAGCTTTAAATTCTTCAAAAAATAAGCAATTTTCAATCGCAAGGGCGGTCTGGCGCGCAAGAGTTTCGAAAATTTTTATATCTTCTCTGTTAAATGAGGCTTTGTCTTTTTTCGGTCCGAATATAACAAAACCTTTTGCACCGTTTTTAAAGAAAAAAGGTATTATAAACGACGGCTTAAACTGCAGATTTACGGAATTTGATATATGCATAGGCAAATCCGCGGTTACAAAAGGCTTGGCTTTGTTTTTCATAAAAACGATGAAAGGATGCGTCGCCGAGTACGGAAAAACCATTTCCCCGTGCGTAGAAGGCCTTATGTAGGCGCATTCAAAAAGTTTTTCGGATTCATTTCCTATAAAGATCGCCACATTTTCCACGTGTACGGTTCTAATAACAAGAATAGATAGAATTTTTAAGAGTTTATCAAGTTCATGCTCGCTTGCCATTCCGCTTGCCGCTTGTATAAGAGTGTTATGGTATTTTTTTTGATCTGCCAAAAATAAATCTTTTGTTTTATTCATAGCCGCTCTAAATATGTAAGCTCCGGCAAAAGCGAGAATAAAAGCGGTTATAGTTGAAGCAATCCAGAGATTAAAACACTTCCATACGAAATATGACGAACCCATAATAAACGCGGTTATCAGTAAAAATATAAAAATTCTCGTGACAATAATTTTTACGTCGGCAAACGAATATCTTCCCAAAACATACACGGTTATCGCTACAAATGCAACGGCGCTTAATGAACCTATAAGATAAGCATGAATAAAGAAATAAGATAAAACCTGATCTGCCGCGACAAGAAAAAATAAAGCCAGCGCGAAACGGATTTTTGATATTTGCCGGAGTTTAAAAGCCGTCAAATCGGACGTTCTTAAATATTGCTTCAAACTTTTTGAAGCGAGAATCGTAAATATTATTAATTGCAAAGGTATAAGCAAAAACAGAGGGCTTTGTTTATGGTGAAAACCAAAATGAAACAATTTGACGGCTTCCCGATAAAACAAACCGTTGTAAAAATTTAATAATATTACCGCCGCCGCCAACAGATAAAAGAAAATAAAAAATTTCTCGGTTATTAATGTTTTTGAATACGCGTAAATAAATCTTAAAAGCAAAACCGCGATAAAAGCCATTCCGATAAAACTTATTTTTTCCCAGAACAGTTCATTGCCTGAACTTATGTTTAAAAACATTCCGGACAAACCGGAAAACCACAGGCATACCGCAAGACACAAAACAGAAAAACTTATATTTGCCGCTGATTTTGATTTTCTTGTTAAAACCAAAAGAGGAACTGCCGCGGTAAAAACGGCAAAAACAAAAAACAGCGAAGCATTTAAGTTGATTGGAATCATTTGGCCCCTATTTGTCCATCCTGAACGAAATGAAAGATCTGCCTTTTATATTTTACGGCAGATGTTTCGACTACGGGACTTCGTCCCTCCGCTCAACGAGACAGACTTAATTTATTTTCTCTCTTAATTTTCTGTGATAATTTACGGCAAATCTGTGCGATTCGTCACGTACAGACTGTAAAAGCCTTAGAGCTGCCGAATTCCTGTTTAATACCAAAGGTTTGTCTTTATGAGGAAAAAATATTTCCTCATTCTTTTTTGCAAGCGATACAATAGGAATCGTAAGCTGAAGTTCTTCCAAAGCGCTCATCGCCGCGCCCAGCTGCCCTTTGCCGCCGTCTATAAGTATTAAATCCGGCATATTTTCATTTTTCCTTATAAGTCCCGAGTAACGCCTGAAAACAACCTCTCTCATGCTTGCGAAATCGTCCGCGCCGGTAACGGTTTTAATTTTAAACCGCCTGTAATTTTTTTTATCGGGAATGCCGTTTAAAAAACGCACCATTGACGCCACGGCGTCTGTTCCCTGAATATTAGAGTTGTCAAAACCCTCTATAACGGCGGGCGCGCGTTTTAAACCTAAAACGTCTTTTAATTCGTTTATGCTGTCCGCTCTTTGCACAGACTCGTTTATTTCATTTTGCGTGATTTCGCTTATCATTACCCTTTCAGACATATTCTGAACGGCGTAAAGCCTGTCTCTTATTTCCGAAGCTTCTTCAAATTTTAAATCCGAGCTTAATTGCTCCATCTGGCTTTGCCATTCGTCTTCGAGTTTTTTGAATTTTCCGTTTAGGAACAGCTCGATTTCTTTTATTTTGGATTTATAATCGGACGCCGTAATTTTCCCCAAACACGCTCCGTAACACAATTCCGTATGATAATACAGACACGATTTGACTTTTTTTTCTTCCGGCAGATTGTTTTCCGTAAACTCTAATTTGCACGGACGGACTTTAAAAAGTTTTACAAGCCATCTTACAAGCTTTTTAATATAAAACTGCTGCGGATAAGGTCCGAAATATAAAGCCGAATCTTTAAGTTTTTTTCTTGTAAGCGTCAGCCTCGGAAAATCTTCGTTGACTGAAAGCTTAATATACGGGTAAGACTTGTCGTCTTTCCACATCGCGTTAAAATAAGGTTTGACTTTATTTATAAGCTGCCTTTCCAAAATCAAAGCTTCTCTTTCGGAAGCGCATAAAATATAATCTATTTTACGCATAGCCGTTATTATGGCTGCTGATTTTGACTCGGTATCTGCGTTAAAATAAGACGCAAGCCTGTCTTTAAGGCTCTTTGCTTTGCCTATATAAATTATGTTTGCTATAGCGTCGCGCATAATATACACGCCGGGAAGTTTCGGAATATTTTCAATGTGTTTATTCATTGTTTAATCTGTATCCTATAACTTTCTGCTGATTCTTGTCTGTCATACTGAGCGAAGCGAATGTATCCATCCATTATGGGTCCTTCCCTCCGGTCAGGATGACAAAAGAGTGGATTAAAGACTGCTTTTGTCAATTCCGTCCCATTCAAAAACTATCGTATATTCTCCCTTTATACCCGGTAAATTTTCAAGCAGCGCTCCGAACTGCTGCTCGGCAAATTTTCTTGCCTGAACGTACAAACCGCGGTTCTGCCTGACTTTAAGTTCCATTTCTTTTTTATTTGTAAGCTGTATGGCGTTCGCGTCTTTTAAAGAATATCTGTTGAAAAGGCTGGTTTTTTCATCATATAAACTGAAAGTTTCAGGATAAATTTCATGCGAAAGTATTTTTATTTTCGGCATGTGAAGGATTATGTTGTTATAAGAAACCTCTGTTTTTATATCCGCGCTGTCAAAACCCATTTTTATCGTACCGTCTATCGTGTATAACGCTTTTTTTCCGGTCAAAGGTAGATCCACCATATTAAATAATTTGACCGCCTCGGAATGCGTTATTATTGACGTGTAATGGTAAATAAGGCTTACGTATTCCGCAGCCGGCAGAATTTCTTTTACGTTCGCGCTTATTTTTATGGCGGATTCCTTATTAATTGCTTTCCCGCCGAGTTTATAACCTATAAATATACCCATGCCGACGGTTGAAATAAAAATAATAAGCAAAACGATGTATTTTATGTTTGTGAACATAATTCCCCCCTTTTTAACTGCAGCCTTCACTCTTTTCAAACACGCGCATAAACGCTCCGAGTTCTTCGGATTTAAGAATTTTTGCGCTTATAAGAAATACCGCTGTTCCGGAAATTACGGCAAACGGTACCGATATAAACAGGCTTGGCGATATTTTACAGGCATAAAACGCGGCTATACCCGTCAATATTGCCCCGGTAAAAGATTTTACGGATGAGAATAATATTTTTTTCAGCCCGATTTTGCCCAATCTTTTCTTGAGCCATATTACTAAAAGCAAAAGGTTAAAATAAGAGGCCACGGCAGTCGCAAGAGCAAGCCCGCCTACACCCATCGGATACATTAAAATGACGCACAAAATTACGTGCAAAATCATTGCCGCGGCAGCGCTTTTAACTGGGGTTTTTGTATCCTGAAACGCGTAAAAAGCGTTTGCAAAAATTTTTGCCAAAGCGTATGCCGGAAGGCCCAGCGAGTAGTAAAACAAAGCGTCGTTTGTCATCAGCGACGCCGCAAAATCAAACTTACCGTGCTCAAACAAAAGTCTTATAATAGGCAATCCTATAACCATAAGGCCCGCCATTGCGGGAAGCAGCGTAAAAACGGAAAATCTTATTGAATGATTTAAAGAGTCTTTATATGTTGACATATCTTTTACGGCACAGGCTTTTGACAAAGCAGGTAAAGATACTGTCGCAAAAGCCAGTCCGAAAATAGCCAAAGGCAGCTGCATAACCCTGTTGGAATAATATAAAGCAGTAATCGAGCCGCTTGCAAGAAACGAAGCGCATATGGTATCGACGAAACTGTTTATCTGGTCAACAGACAAGCCTATTATGGCCGGAATCATTAAAATCCAGATCCGTTTAATTCCTGGATGCTTATAGAAAGGCAGGGAGGAGGGAGGAGGGAGAAGAGATGCATTAACGGTCTCTTCTTTGTCATTCCGGCGAAAGCCGGAATCCATGTTGCCGTTAATTATTAATTGTTCATTATTAATTTTTAATTGTAGTTTTAAATGCCATCCCAAAGCCTTAAGTTTCGGATACTGCATAATAAAGTGCAATGCTCCGCCGGCTATTACGCTTATGGCAAGGCCTTTTATCTGATTTCCTCCGCCAAGCATTGGAGCAATCGCAAGCATATAGAAAATTTCCGATATACTTAACGCCGACGGGGCAAAGGCGGGTATAAAAAACGATTGCAGCGTGTTTAAAATTCCCATCAAAAACGCGGCAAGGCATATAAACATTATAAAAGGAAACATCAGCCTTGTGAGTTCTATAGTCAGCTGCATTTTTTCAGGGTCGTTGGTAAATCCCCATGCGATTAGTTTAGCAAGGACAGGCGCGAAAAACATTCCGAGAATTGATACTATGGCAAGGATTACAAAAAGAGAGGTAAAAACGGCGTTTAAAAATTTTTGTGTTTCGCTTTTATCTTTTGTGTGCAGATATTCGCTGAAAACCGGAATAAAAGCGGCGTTAAAAGACCCTTCCCCGAAAAGCCTTCTGAAAAGGTTAGGTATTCGGAATGCCGCGTAAAAAGCGTCGGCAAACATTCCCGCTCCGAACAAATTCGCGACCAACATATCTCGGATATATCCAAGAATTCTTGATAAAAACGTGCCGAACGCGGTTTTACCGGCGTTTTTAGTTAACGTACGATTTTCCATATTATCAATAATTTTATCAAATTTTACAGTCAATCGCTAATTAACACGTATTAGCTATTGACAAAAAAGTTATACAAGTGTATAATTTATACAGACGTATAACTTCATCGGAGGTTTTATGATGAAAAGAAATGTAAATACCGAACAAAAGATTATTGATACCGGAATCGCTTTGGCGAAACAATACGGCATAAGCGGTTTTACGGTAAGGCAGTTATGCCAAAAAGCCAAAGTCAATCTGGGACTTTTTAATTATTACTTTGTTTCCAGAGATAATTTTGAAAAGATTATTCTTAAAAATCTTTACGGCAATTTTATGAAAGATTTTGAAATAAATATCTCCAAAGACATGGATACGATAAAGAAACTTGAAGCCGCAAGAGAAACGTTATCTGATTTTGTCTCAAAAAATGCTTCAATTATAGCAAGTATTATAATAGAAATATTTTCGGGCAACGGCGCGAAATTCAGTTTTGTAAAAGAAAATTTCTCAAAACATATAGTATTTTTTTATTCCATTATAGAACAAGGTAAAAAAGAGAAAATATTTAAAGACGCGGACATTTTTTCTTTGATTATCTCGGCTATTGCTCCGGTTATTGTGCCTATAGCGGCGTCCGGCGTATTAAAAAGAACCATACCTAAAAAAGATTTGTCTAAAATTTCAAAATTTCTCGATAAATTATCAAGCGAAAAATTTATAAAAGAGAGAATGGAATTGTCTCTTAAAGGAATATTAAGATGATTAAAATGTTTCGGGCATTTTTTGTTTGTTTGATATGTTTATATCCGTTTGCAAGCGTTTTGGGCGTTGGGCAAATAACGCTTGCGGAATGCGAAAAACGTTCTCTTGAGACTTCCCCCTCGGTTAAATCCGCACAAAATGAGTTTAAAGCTGCGGAAATGGCTGCCGGAGCTTCAAAAACAAGCCTGCTTCCGGTTTTATCATTGGAAGGGCAGGCATATTATATTACAGCCGTTCCAGAACTTGATATTAATCTTCCTGTAATCGGACAGCTTAATAAAAAGCTCGGAGATAACCTGAATTATTCGGCAGGGCTTGCTTTACGCTGGAATCTATTTGACGGAGACGTCCAAAGGAACAATTATGAAGCCGCCAGAAAATTTGCCGATTCAAAAAAAGCAATTTATTATTATGAGAAAAAAAAAGCGCTTATGGAAACGAGAATCGCTTATTTCAATCTTATAACCGCGGCGGCGAATTTAAAACTTATTGACGAACAGCTTGATCTTTCGGTTTCCCAGAATAAAGATATTAAAAGAGGCGTTCAGCTCGGTTCCAAAAGCAAACTTGACGAAATCATGTCGGATAATGAAGTTTTGGTAAAACAAAAACAAAAAAACGCCGCTAAAATTATGCTGATAGAAGCCGCGGATAATTTAAACTCTCTTACCGGCAACATGATAAATAATTATGAAATCGATTTAAACGCTTTTGATTCCCCCGAGACTTTGCTTCAAATTTTTTCAAAGAGTATCGATTCGGATTTTGACGATAAAAATCCGCAGCTTATGTCTTTTGACATGCTTGAGCGATATTACGATTTGATAGCAAATTCATATGAAAATATGAATTTCCCCCGCATAAATATTTTCGCGTCTTCAACTTACGATTATCCTGATGGTCCGAACCTTAAATCAGTCTGGCAAAACAGGGCAGGCGCGGATTTCTATATGCCCGTTTACCAGTTCGGCAGGAATTCGAAACTTTCAAAACAAAACAAATTTACTTCATTATCAGTGGAAAGCCAAAGACAGGGAATTTATGACGATTTAAAAAGACTTTTTTACCGTTCTAAAGAAAAGGTCAGGATTTTATATTCCCAGATAGAGTTAAGTAAAAATCTTATATCCCAAAGCCAGACTGCCGCTGATATGACGTATAAATCATATATATCAGGCAATTCTAGATATTTGGACGTTCAATTTATGAATTTAAAAGTTCTGGAAGCCAAGTCCAACGAGACTGATTTTTACGCGGGACTTCTTACCGAACTTGTAATTTTGGAGGCATTAAAAAAATGAAAAAGAAAATTATCGCAATCGTTTTAGCATCAACAGTTTTGCTGCTTTTATACTTTTATCTTTCCGCGTCCGGAAATTTCCGTTATAACGGAATAGTGGAAGCAGTCGAAACAAACGTGTCGTCAAGAGTTTCCGGAACAATAAAACAATACCACGTACGTGAAGGCGAAGCAATAAAAGAAGGCGGTTTAATTGCGGAAATAGACAGCCCCGAAACTTTGCTTTCTTATAATCTCGCGAAAAGCAATTATGAAAGAGGCAGAAAGCTTCTTTCGGATAAAATAATAAGCGAAGAAACTTATGACGGGTTAAAATATCAATACGAACAGGCAAATCTCAGATTGTCTTGGACAAAGATTGTCTCTCCGGTAAACGGCAAAGTAATTTATAATTACCATGAAAACGGCGAACTTGTAAATCCCGGTTCAAAAATCGTGAATATAATAGACGACAGCCGGGTAAATCTTTATATTTATGTCCCTTACAGAAAAATGATAAATCTGAAAACAGGAATGAAAGTTAAAGCGTTTTTGCCGGAACTTAAAGACAAAGAATTTGAAGGAATCATAATTTTTATAAACGACAGTTCGGAATTTACTCCGAAAAACGTTTTAACCGAAAGAGAAAGAGACAATCTTGTTTTTCAGGTAAAAATAAGATTCGATAACCCTGACAGGCTGTTAAAATCAGGAATGACTTTGGAAGCGGAACTGCCTTAAAGACAAGAGGCATAGATGCAGAGAAGCAAAGTAACGGCAAAGACAATAATTAGCTTGTCATGTTGAGCGAAGCAACGTAGTTACGTAGTTGAAACATCTGCCTTTTAACTGCAGACCCTTCGGCTTTGCTCAGGGTGACAAACAAGACAAATAAAATGAATAAAAACTTAATTTCAGTATCATTAACAAAAGTCGGTAAAAAAATGCTTGAAACTCAGGCGCTTTCTGATGTCAGCCTGAATTTTGAATCAGGAAAAATCCACGGGGTTATAGGCCCTGACGGGGCAGGTAAAACAACTTTAATAAGGCTGCTTGCCGGACTTTTAAAGCCAGATAGCGGTAAGATAGAATATTTTAAATCCGGCAATCAAATTCCTAATACTTTAATACGAAAACGCATAGCCTATTTGCCTCAGGAACAGAGTTTATACGCGGATTTGTCATGTATGGAGCATTTGGAGTTTTTTTCAAATATTTACAATATGTCAAAAAAAGATTTTAAGCAAAAATCAAAAAAACTGTTGGAAATGGTCGGATTGTCGCAATTCGCGGACAGAAAAGCCGGAAACTTGTCCGGCGGAATGTATAAAAAGCTCGGCGTTATATGCGTTTTGTTAAATAGCCCGGATTTACTTTTACTTGACGAGCCTACAATAGGAGTTGATCCTTTAAGCAGGCGCGACCTTTGGAACCTTATTCACGGCATTTCAAACGAAATGACGGTTATATGTTCCACTTCTTACATGGATGAAGCCGAAAAATGCGGTAAAGTGCATATATTAAACGAAGGCAAAGTTTTGGCTTCGGATTTACCTGGTAATATAAAGAAACAATTTAAGATCAAAAAAATAGAGGAAGTGTTTCTTTTATGACAAAGATTTTAGATATACAAAACCTTACGGTAAAATTCGGCGGATTTACGGCCGTGGATAATATAACTTTTTCCGTTGAAAAAGGCGAAATTTTCGGTTTTTTGGGAGCAAACGGAGCCGGCAAAACCACTACTATAAGAGCTTTATGCGGACTTGTAAATATTTCAAGCGGTAATATGTTTATTGACGGCAAAGACGTATCTAAAAACACGAAGAAATTAAAACCGCGCATAGGATATATGTCGCAAAAATTCACTTTGTATCAGGATTTGACGATTAAAGAAAATATGCTTTTTTCCGGCGCTTTATATATGATGACCGAAAAAGAAATCCTTAAAAGAATGAAAGAGCTTTTTGAATATGTCAATTTTAAGGAAAGTCCGGACGAAATAGTAAAAAGCATGTCGGGCGGTTCAAAGCAGATAATTTCGTTAGCCGCGTCTATTTTGCATAATCCGGAAATAGTATTTCTTGACGAGCCTACGGCCGGCATTTCCCCCGTTTCAAGAAAACTGTTCTGGAATTTAATTTCAAAACTTTCTTCGGACGGCAAGACGATTTTTGTTACCACACATTATATGGACGAGGCCGAATACTGCCGCCGCATAGCGTTGATGCAAAACGGAAGAATAATAGCTTTGGACAGTCCTCAAAATTTGAAAACAGCAAGCAATGCTTCAAATTTGGAACAGGCTTTTATAAACTTTTTGGATAAAAAATAAAGGTGTATCATTGTTGTCATCCCGTGCTTGACACGGGATCCAAGTTTAGTGAAAATGGATACCGGCTTTCGCCGGTATGACAAGAGGCGATAATGAAAGAAACTTTAAAAAAAATCAAAGCCATAGCGTTAAAAGAATACAGGCATATAATGAGAGATAAATTTACTCTCGCGATGGGTTTTGGTTTGCCTTTATTCCTTATTATCTTTTTCGGATTTATCATAGAATTAAATTACGATAAAATTTCCATTTTTGTAAAAGACGCAAACCCTTCCGCGCAGTCGCGCGCTTTTGTCCAAAAACTTTCAGCCGGAGATTTATTTAAGCCTCAGTATGTTTTTAGCGACGACCCGGTAAAATATTTCGAAAGAAATAAAACCGCGGTGTTTATAAACATAGACAGAGATTTCGGAAAGACTATTTCGTATCCGCAAAACGACAAGCGTCCGCAGATCCAAATATTGCTTGACGGGTCGGACAACTCAAAAGCAGGCCTTGTTTTAAGTTATATTCCGTCTATAATATCCAATACTTACGCGCCGGAACAAACGTATGAAATAAAAATGCGTTTCATTTATAACGGCGAATTAAACAGCAAATATTTTATAATTCCGGGGCTTATAGTCGTAATCATAGGGCTTATTTCAATTTTACTTTCGTCGCTTACTATAGCAAAAGAATGGGAAAGAGGTTCTATGGAGCTGCTTTTATCCACCGGCATAAGCCCCGCGGAGATAATACTGGGCAAAATTTTACCTTATATGGTTATGAGCTTAATCGCAACTGTCGTTGTTTTTTTTGCGGCGCAGATTGTTTTTGCCGTTCCTTTTACCGGAAGTTTTATTTTCTTTTTTATATCGTGCTGCGTGTTTATAGCGGCGTGCCTGGGGCTTGGGATTTTTATTTCGGTAATCGCAAAGCAGCAGCAGCTTGCCATGCTGATTTCCATGCCTGTCGGGCTTTTGCCGTCAATGCTTTTGTCGGGTTTTGTATTTCCTATAGAAAACATGCCTTTGTTTTTCAGAATACTTACGGCTGTTTTGCCTCAAAGATGGCTGATGGAAATCTGCCGCGGAACTTTTTTAAGAAGCGCCGGATTTACGGATTTGATAGTTCCGTTTTTGGCGTTAAGCTGTTTTTGTATTTTTATAATAATTTTAGCGTCTAAAAAGTTTAAAACGGATTTAGAGCCTTAAGGAGCGTTTATGCCGAGGTTTTCGATTATTAAAGCTTTTTTTAAAAAAGAAATAGCCCAGACTTTAAGGGATAAAAAAATGATAGCCATGATTTTTTTCGCCCCTATACTTCAGATGACTCTTTTCGGTTTCGCGCTGACAAACGAAGTCAAAAATATTTCGATAAGCTGCATATATTCCCCTGGCGACGTTTTGGCCCGGACAATAGAAAAAAGGTTTTTGGAGTCCGGGTGGTTTGTTCCGGCTGAAAGTGCCGAAAGAACCGATTATTCGAAAATTTTATCGAAAAGAAAGGCCGAGGCTGTTTTGGTAATGCCGTCTCAAGGGCTTCTTAAAGAGATTGAAAGAGGTTCGTCCGGAATTCAGCTTTTAATAGACGCGGTAAATCCGCAAAGAGCGGTGCAGATAGAGAATTATGTTAAAAATATAATGTCCCAGACTGTTTCGCAGGAATTAAAAAATACGCCGGCGGGCTTAGCGCCGCCGGTAGATTTAAATGTTAAAATACTTTACAACCCGTCGCTAGAGTCCGCGTTTTTTATGATACCGGCTTTGTTCGGGTTTATTTTGTGTATTTTTACGGTAATGCTTACCGGGATATCTTTATCGAAAGAAAAAGAAAACGGGACTTTTGAAAAACTTATTTCTTCTCCCGTTACGGTTTGGGAAATTCTTTTGGGAAAAACTTTTACGTATTCCATTCTTGGTTTTATAGTCGCGTTTTCCATGGTTATCGGAGCCTATTTATTATTCGGGATTACCGTAAAAGGCGGGATTTTAAAACTGTTTTTAATATGTTCGATATTTATAGTGTCGTCTTGTTCCGTGGCAATTTTTATATCTACGCTTGCCAAAACGCAGCAGCAGGCTATGATGGGAAGTCTTATCTTTTTATTCCCTGCCCTTTTGCTTTCAGGTCTGATTTTTCCTGTGGAAAATATTCCGGTTTACGCAAGATGGATTGCTTATATCAACCCTCTTTACTACTTGCTTGAAGCGTTAAGAAATATCGTATTAAAAGGCGGCGACTGGATTGTGTTGATTCAGACCGCTGTTCCGCTGGCTTTGATAGGAACCGCGTTGTTAATCTTCGGGGTTAAGAAATTTAACTCTAAATTGTAGTTTTTTCGTTTTATTTGTAATTCGTCATTTCTCCGATTAAAAACTTCGGGGACAGGCTCCATTTATAATTGCAGTTATATCCGGCTGGGCTTTAAACCACGTATTTTGGCGTTTGGCGTAATGTCTGGTGTCTTTTGAAAATTCTTCAAGTAAAATCTCTTTTGAAATTTCATTATCCATATACTTTATTATATGCCTGTAACCTATTCCGCTTAATGCCGGACAGTCTTTAGAATACCCCATATCCAAAACTTTTTGCGTTTCGTCTATCATGCCGTTTTCAATCATATAGCGGCATCTATCGTTTATCCTTGTATATAAAACTTCATTTTCAACTGAAATTGTATAGTGAATAAAATCGTAACGCGGATTTTTAGGTTTGTAATGTTCGGATACGGTTTTTCCCGAAAGAATATTTATTTCCAAAGCTCTCAATAATCTTTGAGGGTTTTGTTTATTTTTATCGGCGGCTTCTTTGTCGCGCTTTGCAAGAATTTCATAAAGTTCATCCGCTGTTTTACCGCTAAACGCTTTTCTTATTTCGGAGTTTGCGACCGGCATTTCATCAAGGCCGTAAAGCAACGCTTTGATATATAATCCGGTTCCGCCGGTAATTACGGGTATTTTACCTGCTTCGGCTATTTTGTCTATTTTTAAATCCGCGTCGCGTATAAAATCAGCAGCGCTGTAAGTCTGGTCCGGATTTATAATATCGGTTAAATATTGCGGTATGCTATCGATTATACGGACGTCTGCGGACGAAACGAATTCCCCTTCCTTATTTGTTCCGATATCAAGATATTTATAAATCTGCCGCGAGTCGCACGAAATAATTTCGCCGTTATTTTTTTTGCAAAATTCAACCGCTTTTTTGGTTTTTCCGCTTGCGGTAGGACCTGAAATGACGATTATCTTTTTCATTTTCTCTTAAAAAACTTTTCGAGTTCGTTTTGGGAAATCTTGTAGGCTGTAGGTCTGCCGTGAGGGCAGGTAAAAGGATGTTTGCATTTAAATAAGTCGTTGACCAGCTTTTTTGCTTCAATATGAGCGACATTATCCCCTGCTTTTATGCTTGCGCGGCATGCGGAACGTATGATTTTATCTCTTTTTTGCCCGATTTCTATGTTTTTTTCGGATTCAATGTCTTCTAATATTGACTTTACAATGTGTTCCATTGATATATTTCCAAGCAAAGCCGGATAAGCGGTTATTCTGAATGAGTTTTTTCCGAATTCGTCTATAGTTATCCCAAGTTCGTTAAACAATATTAAATTGGATTGTAAAAGGTCGGAAAGGCTTGGCGAAAGTTCAAAATTTTCAGGTATCAGTATTTGCTGTATTCTTAAATTCTTATTTTCCGTCTGCGATAAATAAAGTTCATATCTTATCCGTTCTGCAGCGGCATGCTGGTCGAAAATATAAAGCTGTCCGTCATTTTCAGCTATTATATATGTGTCAAATGTCTGTCCCAAAACTTTTATGTTATTGTCGAAGTTATCGCTTTTTAGTTCGTCTTGTTTTGCAAAAACATTGGCATATTGGTTTATATTGTATGTCTTGGGAGTATAACGGGCTTTTGGTTCTTTCAGGTATATCGGCGTAGAAGTTTTTTGAGAGTGCGACTGAGAAACGGCCGGATTCTTCAAGGCTTCGCCTTTCAGAATGACAGGCGAATTTACAGGTAAAGACGGATGAGAATGGGTTGTCAAGGCGTTTCTTATAGCTTTATATAGAATATCGTAAATCGCGTTTTCATCGGAAAATTTAATTTCTCTTTTAGTCGGGTGAATATTAACGTCTATTTCAGACGGTTCTATGGTTATATAAATTAGAATTCCAGGATGTTTATCCGAAGGAATTGATTCTCTGTAAGCCTGATAAACGCAATGACTTAACCATTTCGGGAAATTAACAGGTCTTGAATTTACAAAAAAATACTGGTATTTGCGGTTAGATAAAGAATCGTCTCTGCCGGTAAAGTAAATGTCGAATAAAACCTTGTAATGTTCTCCGCTTATATTTTTGAGAGTTGAAGCAAACTGTTTGCCGAGAATATCGGAAATTCTTTCGATTTTATCGTTTACTTTTGCCGCCGAAAAAACTGTTTTTTTGTCGGAAGTAAGTTTAAACGCGATATCGTAATTTGCCAAAGCTGTTTCTTCAAGAGAATCTATTATTTTTGCGCGTTCCGTCGCGTCGCTTTTTAAAAATTTTTTGCGCGCGGGAGTGTTAAAAAATAAATCTTTTACTTCGGTAATTGTGCCTTCTGAACCAGCCCACGGGGATATTTCGGATTTTTTTCCGCCTTTTGCCGATATTTGCCATCCGGAACTTTCGCCTTTTTTTCTTGTTTTGATCTCAAAATCGGAAACCGCGGCTATCGAAGAAAGAGCTTCTCCTCGAAATCCCAAAGATTGTATGTGATATAAGTCGTTGTAATCGGAAATTTTACTTGTGGTATGCCTTAATACGGAAAGTTCTAAATCTTTTTTGTCCATTCCAAAGCCGTTGTCTGAAATACGTATAAGTTTTTTACCGGCTTCAATGATTTCCGCGGTAACTGAGGTTGCGCAGGCGTCCAGAGAATTTTCTACAAGTTCCTTAACGGCATTTAGCGGACGTTCCACGACTTCGCCTGCCGCTATCTTATTTATGGTTTCTTGAGACAGTGTATTTATCATATTAAGGCATTATCTTTTGCGGTTTTTCGCATATGTAGTAATAAGAACATTTTAAGCTGCAGACGTCCGGAACTCCGAGTATTATTTTATTTTCACAATCGTTATAATCTATAGCCATTCTGTTTATATGTTTGGCGTCTATCGAATCCATATTTATTATACGTATTCCTATATTGTACATATCGCCTTTAGTTTTAGCCCATACGACTTTTCCCGATATAGTTTCGGTTCTTAAAACAGGAATATTTATTCTAAAATAAAATTCTGTATTTAAAGATAAATTTGCGTAAGTGAGAAGCTGCATGCCGTCCGATGATATATCAAGAATAATTCCGGGAACTTTTTTGTCGTCGATTTTTAACATTACGGGTTCATCAAATTTTTTTATTACCGGCATTCTACGGTTTTTTCTTTTTTCTACGATCATTTTTTGTCTCCGTATTTTTTTGATTGTTTTAATAACTTCTATCCGTATTTATTTTTCCATTCCCTGATAATATTAAAAGCTTCCATAGGGCTTAACGTATCCGGTTCAACGTTCCTTAATTCTACCATAATTTGAGGCTCAGTTGAAGCAAAAAATTCCATCTGTGGAACTTCCCCGCATTTTGACGGTTCAATCTGGTTTGCCTCAAGATTTTTTAAAATTTTATAAGCTTTTTCTATTACCTGGTGAGGAATACCGGCTATTTTTGCCACATGTATCCCGTAAGATTTGTCCGCGCTGCCTTCGACGATTTTATGAAGAAACACCACGTTCCCGTTCCATTCTTTTACGCTGACGCTGAAATTTTTTATCCCTTTAAAACTTTGAGCAAGCCCCGTAAGTTCAAAATAATGCGTGGCAAAAAGAATTTTCGCGCCTTTATTCGCGGCTCTTCTTTCGTCGGCAAAATATTCTATTATAGACCATGCTATGGACATACCGTCGTAAGTGGAAGTACCCCTGCCGACTTCGTCCAAAATAATAAGGCTCTTTTTAGTATATTGGTTTAAAATATTGGCGGTTTCAACCATTTCCACCATAAAAGTGGATTCGCCTCCCGCAAGGTTATCTCCCGCGCCTATCCTTGTAAAAATCTTATCTACAACGCCTATGCGGGCGCTTTTCGCGGGCACAAACGAGCCTGTTTGCGCCATAATTACTATTAATGCCGTCTGTCTCAGATATGTGGATTTTCCGGACATATTAGGACCGGTTAAAATAGTTATTCTTGAATTCTCATCGAAAGAAACGTCGTTTGCAACAAACTCCCCTTCTTTTAATATTCTTTCGATTACCGGGTGGCGGCCTTCTTCTATATAGAGGTCGTTGCCGTCGTTAATTTCCGGACAGGAATAATTATATTCTAAAGCGTTTGACGCGAAACCGCAGAAAATATCTATTTCAGAGATAATCTGCGATGTTTTTAATATATCCGATGTAAATAAAGAAAGTTCCTGCCTTAAAGAATTAAAAATATCGCTTTCAAGCCTTAATATTTTTTCCTGAGCGGACAGTATTTTCTCTTCAAGAGTTTTTAGTTCGTCGGTTATGTATCTTTCGCCGTTTGCGACGGTTTGTTTGCGTATATAATGCTTTGGGGCCAAATGTATGTTTGATTTTGAAATTTCTATGTAATACCCGAAAACCGAAGTATATCCTATTTTTAAATTGTTTATTTTGGATTCCTGCCGTTCTTTAGCTTCCAGGTCTGAGATATAGGTTTTAGCATCCGTGGATATTTTCCTGAGCTCGTCAAGACCGGCATTTACCCCGCTTTTAATCACATTGCCGTCTTTAAGCGTTGCCGGAGGCTCGTCCGTTACAAATGACGTTATTTTTTCTATGACAACGGCATTTTGCGGAATTTCAAGAGACAAGCCTTCTTCTTTTTTAATAATTTCCGATATTTCGTTTATGGTTATAAGAGAATTTTTTAAAGCAACTATGTCTCTAGGGGTCGCGGTCGCGGACGAAATTCTTGCGATTATCCTTTCAATATCGGATACGGATTTCATTTTTTCGGAAATTTCTTTTCTTGTAAATCCGTTCTCAATAAAATATCTGACCGCGTTATGCCTGTTTTCTATCTTTTTAACGTCCATTAACGGTTTTACAAGCCATTGCCTTAAGGCTCTTGCGCCCATGGGAGTTTTTGTCGAATCTAAAACGTCAAGAAGCGAATTTTCGGTTTTTCCGGTAGTCATGGAATTTAAAAGCTCAAGGGTTCTTACAGCCGTCGCGTCAAGCTGCGCGAAATCCGAATTTTTAATATAGTTGATTGAAGAAAAAATCCCGAGGCTTAACGGCTGGTTCTCTTTGACGTATGACAAAACCGCGCCGCACGCGGATATGATTTCTTTTTTGTCGAGTCCGAAGGCTTTGGCTCTTTCTTTAAAAACTTCGGCGATAATATTTTTAGCGTTTTCAAAGTCAAAAAAATCCTCTCCGACTTCCGAAAAAGGAGTTTTTAATTTTGAAACAAAATCAGACATGCGCAGGTTTTGCATATTTTTTGACGAAAATATTATTTCGCCGGGATTGTATTTTGATATTTCCGCTTCTATGGATTTTATATCGGTTTGAGCGGTAAAAAAATCTCCCGTGGAAATATCCGCCGCGGCATACGCCGCAGACATGGAAGTCTCGTCAAAAATAACCGACATTAAGAAATTATTTTCTTTGGAGTCAAGAAGCAAATCTTCCAAAACCGTTCCGGGAGTTATAACTTTTGTAACGCCGCGTTTTACTATTCCTTTTGTCGCTCCGGGTTCTTCAAGCTGTTCGCATACCGCTACTTTAAAACCTTTGTTTATAAGCTTGCGTATATACGCGCCGACCGAATGATACGGAACCCCGCACATAGGCATGCCCGTTCTTTGCGTAAGCACTACCTCAAGAACAGGAGCGGCTTTTACCGCGTCGTCGCCGAACATCTCGTAAAAATCGCCCAAACGAAAAAAAAGCACCATTCCTGAATATTTGGCTTTGATATTCCAGTATTGAGCCATTAAAGGCGTTAAGCCTTCTTTATTATCAGCAGATTTCTTAATTTGTCGGCTCCTTTGTAAAAATTATACGTTATGAGTATGGCTTTGGTATGTTTTTGGGTTTCTTTAAAAGGAATTTTTGATATTTTTTTCGCGATATCCGGATTTTGCAAAAGCCAGTTGTCAACATTTCCTATTCCCGCGTTATACGCCGCCAAAACAAGTATCAAATTTTTGTTGTAATATGACATAAGCTGTGAAAGATAATAACTGCCGAACATTATATTTAATTCCGGATTTTTTAACATTTCCGGCGTATAATCCGGCATATCAAATTGTCCGGCAATTTCCTGCGCGGTTTTAGGCATTATCTGCATAAGACCTATTGCGCCTTTGTTTGACACGGCGTTAGGATTTAAATTAGATTCTCTTTTCATTACGGCGTCAACAAGCAGCGGATCTATGGAATACTTTTGAGAATACAAAGCGATTTGCTCTTTATACGGATTTTTATGAAAAACGCCGGTTTTATTGTTGATATAAACCAATAAATGGATTATCAGCGAGACTATGATAAGAACATATAATGAATATACTATTTTCTTGTTCATTTGTATTTTTTGATTTCTTCCAATACTATATTGTGACGCCTTTTCTTTTCCGCAAGAGAAACATCATCTTTCATTTGCGCGGCTTTTGTTCCGGGTCTTGGCGAATATTTAAAAACGAATAAAGCGTTAAACCGAATGTCTTTCACGGCCTGGAGAGTTTCGTTAAAATCTTTTTCCGTTTCGCCAGGAAAACCCACTATAATATCGGAAGTTATGTTTATATCCGGAATTTTACCGCGCAATTTTTTAATAAGCCCGAAATAATGAGCGTAAATGTACTTTCTGTTCATCAAAGACAATATTTTGTCAGACGCGGACTGCATAGGCAGATGAATGTATTTCTTTATTTTAGGCTCGCCTGCCATGGTTTCTATAAGCTCATCGCTTAAATCTTTGGGATGGCTTGTCATAAAACTTACGCTTTCAAGCCCGTTTATTTGGGCAATTCGTTTTATAAGTTTTGCGAAGTTTATGTCTTCATATTTATATGAATTTACGTTTTGTCCGAGAAAAACTATTTCTTTTATGCCGTTTTTTGCCAGATTTTCGCATTCGGCTATAATTTTTTGGCTGTCCAAACTTATTTCATGACCGCGAACATAAGGAACTACGCAGTAGGAGCAGTAGTTGTCGCACCCGCGCATTATTGTCACATATTGTGACAAGGAGTAAGTAGAAGGGAGGAGGGAGGAGGTAAAATCAGACAAGTTCGAATTAGCATTTCTATTACATCCTCCCTTCTCCTTCATCCCTACTAATTGCTTTATAAGCTGTGCGGCTTTGTCTATATTTTTCGCGCCGACAATCAAATCGACGGATTTAAAGCGTTTTTTTATTTTTGTGCCTAGTCTCTCCGCCATGCAGCCGATGACAACGATTTTAACGTTCGGTTTTTGAGTTTTATGTTCTTCCGCCCTGCCAAGATAAGAAAAAGCTTTTTGTTCGGCCTGAGCGCGTACGGAACAAGTGTTAAGAATTACAATGTCGGCATCAGCCAAAACGTCTGCTTTTAGCATTCCGTGAGACGAAAGAGCCAAACTAACTGCGTCAGAGTCGCATACATTCATCTGACAGCCGATTGTTTCAATTAAATATTTTTGAGTTTTAGACATAATTTTTTAATAATTATATCAATTTTGAGAGGGTTTTTGAATATATATACAGGTGTTTTTTAGTTATAAACACAAATTAATTTTAGAACAGCAAAGCAATATTTAATAATTTTAATTGTTCATTTCTCAATTATTTTTGCATCATTTACTTCTTTTACTACCAAATAGTATTCATTATAATCTTTGTTTGGAAATAAAAAAACTAAACGCTGCGCGAGAATATATGAATTTTCAATATCCCCGGTAATATAGTATATTCTGCTTAAATTATATAAGGATTTTTCGCTTTCCGAATTATATTTTAAAGCGTTTTCGAAAACTTCTTTTGCTTTGTCATAATTTTTTTCCAGCATATAAACATAACCTAAATTTTCATAATGTACTATAGTCTTCGGACCAAGTTCTAAAGATATTTCTCCGGAATTTTCATAATGATCTTTATCATTTGAAGCAATTGCCAAAGCGAGAAGCGCCTCTTTTTTCGCTTTGGCAAACTCTCCGCTGTCTATATAGTATGCGGCAACATGCGAACGAACAACGGCCAAATCCGGCGATTCAATTAATGCGCTTGAAAGAAAATATAATCTATTGGCAAATTTCTTACTTTGCCAATATGAAGATATTGAAAACATACATATTAAAACAGAAAATAGCACGACAAAATATTTCTTTAAAAATTCATGTTTTTGCAGCAAAAAGGTACAAAACTCCAGAAACATTATTACTATTCCGAATGACGCCAAGTAAAGTCTGTGGGAATAGAAAGTTTTGGTTTCTACGGGAGAAGCAAAAGAGGGAAGCATAAATATAATAAACCAAAACGCGCCGAAAATTATTACGCGTTTTCTTGCATCCTTAAAAAACAAAACCGATATTAAAGGAATTATAAAAATAATAAGCGACGCCAATGTTAAAAAATCAAAAAGCATCGCAACATTAAAAAGATATATTCTGGCGGGTATAATTGCAAATTCGATATAACTTAAAAGCAAAGGCAGAGAATTTTTAACATCAATTAAAGCCGTATGCGCGGAGGCTCCTAATCCGGAAAGAACATAAAATCTGGCGGCAAAGTAAATTCCGGACAAGGCAAGCAAACCTGTCATAACCATAAAATAATCGCGTCTTAAAATATTTTTACAAAACAAAAACATAAAAATCGGAACTATGGCAACCATAACAAGCATGGTTTCTTTTGTAAAAAAACCGGACAAACACATCAGAAAAAACAAAACTATTTTTATATTTTTTCTGCCGAAATCCAGATAATCCTGCAAAAAAACCAAAGAAGCAAAAGCAAATATCGCAATAAGAGTATCGTTTCTTCCCGGTATCCACGCCACGGCCTGCACAAACGCGGGATGAACTGCAAATAAAAGCGTAAAAAAATAAACGGCGTTTCTGTTAAAATTGAACCTGTTAAGCAAAACAAACATCAAAATAACGGCAATTATGTGCAAAATTACATTTGTCAAATGATAGAAAAAAGGATTCGCGCCGGAAACAAAAGAATCAACAGCGAATGAAAGATTAAGGGCGGGTCTGTAAAATTTTTCAAAGCCTGTTCCGACAGATTCAAAAAAATATTTAGGAATATTTTTATAATTTTTTAAAACATCAATTTTTTTCAAAACAAGTTCATTATCGTCAAAATGAACATAATCAAACATAACAGTCCGCCCGTACACAGCAAGTATAAGGAGTATTAAAGTAAACAATAAAACAAACGTCCTTCTGTCTTTAATAAAATTTAAAATTTTCAATTTATATTATCCTTCATCTTATTTAAGTTAAAATACAGTTCTTCCTGTTGTTTGACGGCATAGTTTATATCGAATTCCCGGCCTATGGATTTTTTCGCGGATTTTCCCATTTCAACCATTACGGACTCGTTTTGTAGTAAATATAATATTTTTTCAGCCGTGTATTGAAAATCGTAAGGATTTACTTTAAAACCGGTTTTATTTTCTTCTATTATTTCTTTTACGCCGTCAACGGCATTGGCTATTACGGGTTTTGAGCAGCACATGGCTTCAAGAATGGTGCAGGGCAAACCTTCCCAAAGAGAAGTCATTACGAATATATCGCTTGCGTATAAAATATCCGCTATATCTTTTCTCCAGCCTAAAAGGACTATCTTGTCTTTGAGGTTTAAAGATAAAATAAGATTTTCAAGTTCTGTTCTTTGATCGCCGTCACCTGCTATTAAAAAGAACGCATTGTCTGTTTTATCAGCGACTATACGCGCGGCTTTTATGAAATCTTTAAGATTTTTTTGGGGTTTGAAAGGCCCTATGGTTGTTATTATTTTTGCTTCTTTATTTTGAATTAAAGAATTTCTGAAATCCGTGTTATAAGCATAGTTTTTATAAAATTCAGTATCTATGCCGGCTCTTATCAGGGTAAATTTCGTATCTTTAGCTATTTTATAACACAGGCCTTTTCTTATGTCTTCTTTGGATACTGCTATAAGCCTGTCAGTTATAAAAGCGCAAAATTTTTCAATGTAAACGTAAAAATATTTCGCATACCATTTCTGCGTTTCATTAAAACCATATCCGTGTATTGTGTGTATTACGGTTTTTATTCCGGCAAACTTTGCTGCAATTCTGCCCAGTATCCCAGCTTTTGAAGAATGTGTGTGAACAATATCCGGTTTTTCTTTTTTAAGAATAGCGTATATTTCAAAAATAGCTTTCAAATCTTTAAACGGAGATACTTTCCTCACAAGGCTGTTAAGCTGTAAAAGTTTAAATTTCTCCAAGGCTTCTTTGTCGAGAATCCCGCCTTTTCCCGATATTATAAAACTTTCAAACTTTGTTTTGTCTAAATGTTCCGCAGTATAAAGCGCCAGCTTCTGCGCTCCTCCGAGTTCAAGTTTTGTGATGATATAACATACTTTTAACATTGTGATTCCTTCGGAAAACTTGGACCCCGTTCCTTCGACTGCGCTCAGGACAAGCTTTCAACGGGGCTACGCTACGCTTCGATTTATTTTTTCAGCGGTATTTTTAGCGTCTTTTATGTTTTTTTCTATAAAAGAATACTCCCATGCGCCGTATCTGCCTATTGAAAAAATTTCATTTTCATTTAAAAATTTATTTATAATTTCAAGCGAAGCTTGACGGTTTTTGTCGAAAACTACATAGGCGTAAGGCATATCTATTATATTTACGCAGGCTATTTCGTCGTCTTTACGTATAAAGCCAGCTTTAATTAAATCTTTTATCACATTTTCGCTGTTTTTGTATTTACCGGCCGCGCTTGAAAATTCAACATATAAACCGTAAGACTTGTCCGGAGCAGAATTTACGTTTACGTTTGAATAAACTCCTATCCTGTAAAAAGAAAACGAAGTTTCAGGCAAATATATCCAATGCCTGTTTTTAAGAATTTCAGGAGCGCCTTTTGAAGATTTTACGCCTATATTTACGCATCTCACCTGCGTACATACAAGTTTTGACGCCGCTTCTTTTACGCTTAAGGGAACATTTGAAATCTGTTTTATAAGTCCCGGCAGTCCCTGAGTAGATATGATATTATCGTATTTATATCGTTTGTTTTGCGTATATACGGTTTTATTTTTTATATCTATTTTTGACGCTTTTTCGCCCAGCTCAATTTTAACTTTTCTTACGAGTCCGTCGATTAAAGCCTTACAGCCGTTTTGTTTAGGATAATAAAAAACGCTGTTATATCCGTAGCGGACTTTGTTTTTGGAATACGCGGATTTAACTATGCTTTGGGCGTCTGGTTTGGGAACAAAAGCCCCGGACCACTCGGCAGTCATTTTTTTGAGGTCATAACTCCAGAGTTTTTGGTTATACGGCTTCATAAAATATTTACTTATGCCTTTGCCGAACATCGCCTCGCTCCAATCGGCAAAAGGCATAGCCGCAGATACTTCCGTATTTTTTCTTTTTAAAATTCCGTCGACGCATTCTTTTTTTGTTTTCTCGTCAAGATAATACAGGTTTGCCTGAAAAGGATAAGGGATAAATCTCTTATGCAGATATATGGACGCGTTTCTGCTTATTTCGTCTATACCGCCTGAAAGTTTTGATACGAAATTTTTAATGTTTTCGTCTTTTATGTGAATAAAATGCCCTGAGCAGTCAAAAGTAAAACCGTTTTCGTAAAAAGACGCGCACAAACCTCCGGCATAAGGTTTTTGTTCAAGAATAACATAAGGTTTTTTTAAAAAATACGCCGCGCAAAGGCCGCTTATCCCCGCGCCGATTATGACTGTTTTTTTCATTTTGGCGTTAACTCCACTCTTCACTCTATTTTTACGGAAGCCAGTTTAATGCTTGCTATCCACAAACATAAAAGCACAAATAAAAACAGCAGCGCCGCGTACATTAAAGAAACTTTAGTGAGCAGGTACGCAAAAATTGCCAAAGCCGCGCAGACGCAGTAAGTTATAACAAGAATTTGTTTACGGGAAAAACCCATTTTTTCCATTCTTAAAGCGTAATGGTCTTTGCTGCCCATAAGCGGCGACTTTCCTTTGCGTAGTCTGAACCAGCTGACCAAAAAAGTTTCATAAATCGGTATGGCAAGTATAAAAAGCGGCGCGAATAAGCCTATCTCGTTCATGCGGGTATAAGACGTTCCCATCGCCAGGCTTGAAAGAATAAAACCTATAAAAAGACTTCCCGTGTCTCCCATAAAAATTTTTTTGGATTTGGACAAATTGTAAGGAATAAATCCGAGTATGGCTCCGGCCAAAGCCGCGGCGCAAAAATTTACGTATATCATTTCCGTAGGCAGCGATATAAATAAAAAAGCGAAAGCGGCAATTACGGCTATTCCGCTTGAAAGACCGTCCATTATGTCTATAATGTTAAACGCGTTAGTAATACCGACTATCCATAAAATGCTTATAACGCACGACAGCCAGTAATACGGTATAAAATTTATTCTTATGCCGAAGCCAAAAATCACAATAGCCGCAGCCGCGACCTGAACCACAAGCTTTGATTTAGGCCCCAGACCTTTGTACTTTTTATCGTCTATAAAACCAAGCACCATAACTATAAGCGAACCGTAAATAACTCCTCTCAAATTTCTGAGAGTGCCGTCCGGAAAATGCGTCATGGCTCTTATTAAAAACAACGAAACAATCCAGCCGCAGGCTATCGCTATTCCTCCCAGATAAGGCGTGCTGATTTTATGCGTTTTTATTTCGCTTACGGGTTTGTCCAATATATTAAATTTCCGCGCAAGAGACCTGCAAACGGGCGTAGCTAAAAACGAAATTAAAAGCGCGACTGCAAAAGAAATAATATAAAGAATCTGGTCGTTCATTTTTTTATCTCGGCTTTAGATTTAAAAAACGTTGAAGAAACTAAACGGAGTTTGTAAAGAATATATTTTAAAAGAATCAAAAGCGTTTCAAGCCCGTATTTAACGCTTCTTTTGAAATTTATCGACGAAGCGTCTTTGAAATATTTTGCGGCAACCGGAATTTCGCCTATTTTCAAATTGTTAGCCGCCGCCTGGACTATTATGTGCTGGTCAAAAACGAAATCGTCGGAAGCCAGTTCGTAATTTACCGTTTCCAAAGCTTTTTTCGAGAAAGCCCTGTATCCCGTATGGTATTCGCCGAGATTTAAACCTAAAACTATGTTTTCGGTAATTGTCAGGCATCTGTTGAAAAAATATTTATATAAAGGCATTCCGCCTTTTAAGGCTTCTTTTCGCGTTCTTATTCTGTTGGCAAGCATAATGTCGCAAATACCCGCGCTTATAAGACCGGTCAAAAAAGGCACAAGTTTCGGATCGTACTGATAATCCGGATGAAGCATTACGACGATATCCGCGCCGTCCTTCAACGCCTCGTTATAGCAGGTTTTCTGGTTTCCGCCGTATCCTTTATTTTTATCGTGAACTATGACTTTTAAACCGAGTTCTTTGGCGACCTGCGCGGTGCTGTCTTTTGATAAATCATCCACTAGAATTATGTTGTCGTAACTGCCTAGCGGAATATCGTCAAGCGTCTGTTTGATTGTTTTTGCGGCGTTATAGGCGGGCATAACTATTATTACTTTTTCTTTTCTCACGATTGAGCCTCTTTACCGCTTTTTTCTTCTTCGATTTTTGCAAATTTAAATAAATCGGCAAACGATATTTTTGTTTTAACAATACTTCCGAATCCTAAAATAAAAATAACCGTAATCTGCAGGAAATGATATATCGCTATACAGGCAAAAGCCGAATCTTTACTAACTGACAATACAGACATCGCCGTAATTCCCATAAACTCAAAAGCCCCGATATATCCGGGGGCCGTAGGAATAATTGCGCCTATGCCTATTATTATAACGGTAAATATCCCCCCCAGCAGCGATATCTTGATTCCGCAGGAATATGCGACGATTACAAGAAACATGCTTTCCGTTACCCATATGACTACCGTCATAAGAAAAATTATCGAAAATACGGCGGGATTTTTAAGCGCCCCGAGTCCGTGAGCAAACTTATTGAAAAGTTCCGTGACAAAATTTTTGATTTTAGACGGCATAGGAAAGCGCGATACGATTTTTAAGGCTTTTCCTTCGTTCCTTGAGATTAAAAACAATACAAATAATCCCGTTCCGAAAACAACCGCGCATACATAAAAAGATTTTTTTATAAACTCGGGAAACGGTATTACAAACATAATGAGAAAAAAGAAAAGAACGAAAATTATTATATCCATCAGCCTTTCTATTAATATCGTCCCTAAAACGCTGCTTCTTGAAATACCCAGGCGTTCTCCAGTAACTTTAGCCCTTATAAGTTCCCCAAGCCTTAGCGGAATTATATTGTTCATAAAAAAACCGAGCACGGTATAAGGAAAATTTTCTAAAATTTTAGTTTTTTTTATGGGAAGTATCATAAAATAATATCTGACGCTTCGTAAAACGTATGTAACCGCGTAAATCAAAACGCCGAGCAGTAAAACGTAATAGTCAGCGTTCTTTATAAGCTCTAAAGAGTTTTTAAAATCTATCTGCTTGAGCGTCAAATATATAAGGACGGCGCTAAAAAGAAAGCCTAAAAGTATTTTAAAAATATGTTTTTTTAACATTTACAAAAATTCCCCTAAAGATTCTTGATACTGTCTGTTAAACCTATCCGCTCTTATTGCTTTTTCTATGTTTTCAAGAGCGGCGTCTTTATCGCCTTTAAACCAGTAAAGCCACGCTATCTGGTAATAATACCTGCCGTTATATCTGTTAAGTTTTGAAGCAAACTCCGCAAAAGCGATAGCGTTATTTAAAAGCAGTTCATTTTCATTATGCCGGTACATTGCAAAATACACATCGGCAATTCTGCTTGAATATTCGGGATTTAACGCGTCGTTTTGCAAAGCCGTAAAGAAGGAGTCGAGAGAAACCGGATATTTTTTTGCCACGAAAAAAGAAATGCCGTTTTTATATTCTCTGTAAGCGTATAAAGGTTTTGCCGCTGAAAAAATTAAAATCAGCAATAGCAGAACGGTTATATACGCGCTTATCTGTTTTGTTCTAAGTTTTAAATCCCGTGAATTTAACGGAAAAGCCAAAAGAATAAAAAAGACGACAGAATTTGTCAGATAGAACAATGACGATTCAAAAAAGTTTAAAAATAAAACGGAGCAAACCGCGATCAATACGGAAAGCGGGATAATTTTATTTTCGCTGTTTTTAAGTTTTTTTATAATAAAATAAAAAAACATAATCAAAATGAAAAGAAAAATAATAAAACCGATAATTCCCGTCTCGGCAAAAATATGCAAAAATATATTCCCCGCGGATGAAACGTCAAAGCCTTCAACCGAAGAATAATATAAAGAAACATTTTCATAATTGCCAAAGCCTACGCCGAAAATAAAATTGTTTTTTATTATAGACGCGGCAACGCGCCATAAGACAAATTTTTCAAAGAAAAAAGAGCTCTGAAATAGCTTATATAAAAAGAAAGCCGCTGCGGCCATAAAAGGCGTTACGGCAAAAAACGTCTTAATTTTTACGTTTTCTCTTATAAAAAACAAAAATGCCGCGAAAATAAGGCACGCCGTAAACGACGCAAAAACGGATTTTGTCATAATAACGGCAAAAAATATCATAAACGACGTAAAATAATATATTTTTCTGTCAGGCTGCCAGAATATAAAAGACAACGCGAGAGCCATAATAAGAAAACATGAAGCAGGATCCATGTATTTGGTAAGAACAGCCGGTTCGGAAACCGACGAAAACGCGAAAGTTGTCGCAAAAAGATAAATGGTAAGCCACAAAGATATTAAAACGGGTATCAGCATTAAGCTGCGTTTTTCGTATTCGTTTAAACAAGACGTCAAAAAATACGCCGCGGCCGACGATGACAAGAGCAGAATTCCAAATCTTAAATTGTATTTAAAATCGGAAACATAATATAAAAATACCGTAAAAGCCAAAAACAAAAACACAGGAAGGCAAAACTTACAAAGGTCGCATTTATATTTAAAAAAAACAGCGCAGAAAAATGAAAAAAGCAAAATAAAAACTCCGTAATAAATACCCGGAGAGATTGAAAAATGAGAAAAAACGGATATGATTAATCCTAACGCCAAAATAAGGACAAGATAATTAAATTTTTCCGATTGGTTTTCCATTTAGAATCCGAAAAGCCTGTTGATAATATCTGTTTCCCAGACAATAAACGCGTTGATTATTATTTCAGGCTTAGGCAAAAACAAAACAAGGTATGATGCGGCGGCTAAAAAAGGACCAAACGGCATGTATCCGCGCTTTTCTACTTTTTTAAAGATTAAAAGAAAAATTCCCGCGATGCTTCCTAAAAACGCGCCTATAAAAATTGCAAAAAGCACTTTGTCCCAGCCTATAAGGGCTCCTACGCCTGCCATAAGCTTTACGTCCCCTCCGCCCATAGCTTCTTTTTTATAGATAAACTGCCCCAGCAAACCTATGATAAGCAAAGACCCGCCTCCGGCGACTAATCCGCAGACTGAATTAATAATGCGTTCAAGATAAGCGCTTCCGAGCGTCGGATTAAATGCGGCAAACAAGAGACCGCAGGAAGCTAAAATCAGAGGAAAAATATCGGGTATAATCTGGTGATAATAGTCTATTACGGATATAACTACGAGAGAAAAAGCTAAAACACAAAATAAAAAGAAAGGAAACGAAAATTGATATTTATAAAAAAGCAGGGCAAAAAGCGTGCCTGTTAGTATTTCTACCATAGGGTATATAAACGAAATTTTGGTTTTACAATGACGGCATTTAGCGCCAAGAATTATAAAGCTTAAAACAGGAATATTATCATGCCAGAGAACGGGATTTTTACATTTCACGCATGATGAACGCGGTCTGACTACGGATAAATCCAAAGGTATTCTGTATATGCAGACATTGGCAAAACTTCCGAATAATAATCCTAATACAAAAGCGCAAAATATGCCGTAGATAAACAATGCCATTGTTATAACTCGCTCCAGACATTGCCTTTCGAATCTTTATGCGAGCAGTTTATCCATATCTGTCCCTGAACTCTGCCGCTATTGTCTTCCGTATCGTCGGCTTTATAAATCCATTCGCCGGTATCGTTGCTTGCTTCTGTCCCTTTTATTAAGATTTTGTTTGATTTGGCGTGATACGGCGGACATGATGCGAAAGGTATTTCCTTGATATATTTTGCGTCTTTGGTAAGCTCTTCGGCAATATTTGTACCAGGATAATTTCCTTCGTTGTCTCCGTAATACATAGCTATCGCGCTCCTCAAAGAGGCTAAAGACGCTTTTGTGGCATTCTCATTGGATTTTCTCAAAGTATTGGCCATTTTAGGAAAAGCAATAACAGCCAAAAGAACTACGACCGCCGCCGCAATGACAATTTCCGTAAAGCTGAATCTGTTTTTTTTATCCATCCGTTTATCCCTGTAAAAAACTTATTTAACTTCTTGATTTTATATTGACCAGAAGTTTTTCAAGTTCGTCTTTTTTTGTCGAATACTCAAGCGCCGTTTCCTTAGTTATTCTCTTTTCGATAACGTTTTTTGCGAGCGACATGTTCATTGTTTGCATTCCGGCAGACGCTCCCATTTGGATCTGGCTGTATATTTGTTCGGTCCGCATTTCTCTGATAAGGCTTCTTATCGCGGAAGTAGCCATCATTATTTCAGCCGAAAGAGTCATTCCGTCTCCGTTTACATTAGGCAAAAGCTGCTGGCTTATAACGGCTTGCACGGTAACCGAAAGCTGCGCCCTTATTTGCCCCTGCTGGTGAGGAGGAAAAACGTCTATCATTCTGTTTATCGACGAAGCCGCGTCCATAGTATGAAGCGTTGCGAAAACAAGATGTCCTGTTTCGGCGATAATAGCGGCTGCTTCTATAGTTTCAAGATCTCTCATTTCGCCTATTAAAATGATATCGGGATCTTGTCTTAGAACGTATTTTAAAGCGTTGTTAAAAGAATACGTGTCGGAACCAAGTTCTCTTTGATTTACCATGCAATTCTTATTTTTATGTATGTACTCGATAGGATCTTCTACGGTAATAATATGTCCGGAACGGTTTTCGTTTATATAATTAATCATTGCGGCAAGCGTGGTTGATTTTCCCGAACCGGTTTCTCCGGTAACAAGCACAAGCCCTTTGGGAATATTTACTATTTCGTATATTGAGTTCGGAAGGTGTAATTCATCCAGTTGCCACATTCTTGTCGGAATAAGCCTCAATGCCGCGGCTACGGAACCTCTCTGTCTGAAAACGTTCATTCTGAGTCTTCCTACTTTTTCAACGCCGAAAGCCATATCCAGTTCCAAATCTCTTTCAAAACGGGCTATTTGTTCCTGGCTTAAAACGCTGTAAATCAGGTTTTTGGTCATGTCGGGAGTTAATTTTTCTTCGCCTCCCGGAAAAAGTCTCGTATTGCGTCTGTACATAGGCGGCAAGCCAGTGGTAATGTGTAAATCGGAAGTCCTTTCTCCCATTTGTTCTATCAGAGCTTTTAAATCGTACATTACTCCCCCTATTCTATTTAGTAAATTCGGCTGCAACGCATTTAGGAACAAATTCTTCGATTCTTCCGCCCAAAGCCGCGATTTCCTTAACCATACTTGAAGAAAGAAACGTGTAATCCTGATCAGGCATTAAAAAAACTGTCTCTATTTTCTTATTTAATTTTCTGTTCATTAAAGCCATCTGAAATTCATATTCAAAATCCGACAATGCCCTTAATCCTCTTATAAGAATGAACGAGTTAATTTTTTTAAGGTAGTTTGCCAAAAGTCCGGAAAAAGAGACGACTTTTACGTTTTTAAGTTTTAAAACGGATTTTTTCAAAAGTTCCACTCTTTTATCAAGCGAAAACATATGGTTTTTATTTGAATTTTCGGTTACCGCGACTATTATTTCCGGAAAAAGATTAGATGCTCTTGTTATTATATCCAAATGACCGTTTGTAGGAGGGTCAAAACTGCCCGGATAAACAGCTGAAATTTTCTTATTCATGATTTAGAATGATATAAAATTTCAATGCGTTTTGTCAACGACGAAACGACAATTAGGAATGAGGAATGAGGAGTTAGGAGCGCTGGAGCGGCGTTGCCGCAAATAATTATGTGCGCAAAGCGCACTCCACAATTCCTCATTCCTAACTCCTCACTCCTAACTGTTTTTTATCCGACTTGTATAAATTTAGTCTTATTAGAAAACCGCCGGCGGATTAGCTGTTTAAGCACGGCGTTTTCTTTTTTGGAAAGTTTTGGATCGGTCTCAATAAGCGTTCTCGCTTGAGTTTTCGTGAATTCGATTATATCCGCGTCTTTCATTAAATCACCGGCTTTAAATTCGGGAAATCCGTGTTGAATCGTTCCCATAAGCTCCCCGGGACCTCTCATTTTAAGGTCTTCTTCGGCAATTTCAAAACCGTTATTTGTTTTTGTCATTATGTCAAGCCTTCTGCGGGAGTTTTCGCTTTTTGCCGGACCTACAAGAAAACAATACGACTGTTTTTTACCGCGTCCGACTCTTCCTCTTAACTGATGCAAAGCGGAAAGCCCGAATCTGTCCGCATGCTGTATTATAATAACCGAAGCGTTCGGGACATCTATGCCGACTTCTATAACCGTGGTGGATATGAGAACGTCAAAAGCTTTGCTTTTAAATGATTTCATTATCTCGTTTTTTTCCGGCGGTTTCATTTTTCCGTGCAAAAGGCCGACTCTAAAATCTTTAAAAATAGTTTTAGAAAGTTTTTCCGCTTCCGCGACCGCTGATTTCAGTTCGACTTTGTCCGACTCGTCTATCAAAGGATAAACTATATACGCTTGTCCGCTGTTTCTCAATTCGGCAAGAGTTTTATTATATGCTCCGTTTTCGGAAATATAATAAGTTTTTACGGGTATTCTGCCAGGCGGAAGCTCGTCTATAACCGTAATATCCATTTCGCCGTAAACCGTCATACTGAGCGCGCGGGGTATCGGAGTAGCGGTCATCATTAGAATATCCGGCGTTTGCGCTTTGCCGAGCGTTGCAAACTTTTGATTGACCCCGAACCTATGCTGCTCGTCAACGATTATCAAAGAAAGATTTTTAAATTTTATCCTGTCCTCTATTAAAGCATGCGTTCCTATTACGATTTTTGTTTCCCCGCTTTCTATTCCCGAAATAATTTCATTTGCTTCTTTTTTCTTTTTAAGCGCGGAAGAAGTAACAAGCGCGGTTTTTACGTTAAGTTTGTTCAGCATATTCGATATCGTAAGAAAATGTTGTTCCGCAAGAATTTCCGTAGGCGCGGCTATCATAGTCTGATAACCGTTTTCAACGGCAAGCAAAATCGCGCTTAAAGCCACGACAGTTTTTCCGGAGCCCACGTCGCCCATTAACATTCTGCTCATAGGATAAATATTTTGCATATCGGCAAAGATCTCATTTATGGCTTTTTTCTGCGGCATTGTAAAATCAAAGCTGAGATTATTTTTAAAAGGCGTCAAAAGATTTTTTATAAGCCCGTATTTTTGTATTTTCGGCGATTTTTTATTTCTATTTCTTGTAAGCGCGAGCGCGGATTCCAAAACAAAAAATTCCTGAAGGGCAAAAGAACGTCTTGCGTTTTCTCTTTCTTCAAAATTTTGAGGATAATGAATTTTTTGTAAAGCCTGCCAAGACTTTATTTTTTGAACATCGCCGAACTGCGGTATTAAAAAAGATATGTCCGGATATAAGTTTGAAGAAGAATCTAAAACGGTTTTTACGATTTCTCTGACAAGTTTCTGGTTCAGACCCTCGGTAAGAGGATACACCGGTATTATTTTGTTAAAAAATAAAGGCGCGTCGTTTTTGTTTTGGACAATTTCATAATCGTCAACCGAAATGTATCTTGCCCCGGGTTCTGCTTTTGCAACGCCGTAAATATAAGCGTAACAGCCGTGTTTAAAAACGTTTTTAATAGACGAAAAAACGTCTATGTTCGAATAAGGATTCTTCTTTCTGAAAAAACGCGCGTATGCCATTCCCGAATCGTCAAAAATTTCGACATCCAAAAGGCAAAGCCCTCCGTGAAAATTCTTCTGGTAAGATTTTCCTATTTTTCCGAAAACGCAAGCCTGAGGCTGTTTGTATGATTCGGAAACAAGAACGGTTTTTCTTCTGTCCTGATAATCGACCGGAAAAAGCGTAAGCAAATCTCCGGCGGTTTTTACGCCGAGTCTTGCAAAACGCTGCGCGCGTTTCGGGCCTATTCCTTTAATATATTGTATTTCACTGTCAAGGGTTATCATTTTTTTATTATACAAAAAGCTAAATGTTTTTTCCCGCCCGGTTGGCGTTTGCAAAAATAAATAAAATATTATATACTTTGCGGGTCATTTACAGATTAGTGGAGGTAGAAAATGTCTTACAAATGCGTGGTTTGCGGAAAAGGTTCAACGTCTGGAAATACTATAAGTCATTCAAATAAAGCTTCAAAAAGGCTTTTCAGGCCGAATCTCCAGAGCTTGAATATAGTTTTAGCGGGAAAAAAAACGCGCGAATATGTTTGTACTTCCTGCATAAAATCCAACAAAGTAAAAAAAGCAATATAAATCTCTTTGTATGATTATCATGCTGAACTTGTTTCAGCATCTCGCCGTTAAAGACTAACGGCAGACCCTGAAACAAGTTCAGGGTGACACAAAAAATAAAAAAGACGTTTCCTTTTATGGGAACGTCTTTTTTATTTTTCCTTATTTCCGGTTCCGTGTTCCCTTAAGTAACGCCGTATTCTTGAACGCGCCTGCGCTGTTATCGCAAACTTCAGCCAGTTTTGGTTGGGTTTGGCGTTTTTCCTTGTCAGAATTTCGCATATGTCTCCGGTTTTGAGTTTGGTATCTATATTTGCCATTTTTCCGTTGACTATGGCTCCCATAAACATGTCGCCTATATCGGAATGCACGGCGTAGGCAAAGTCAAGAGCAGTCGCTCCGAGAGGAAGTTTTATTACTTTCTTTTGCGGAGTAAAAACAAATATCTGCTCAAAATTGCATTCTGTTTTTAACGAGTTTAAAAATTCCGAAGAATCCGTCGTGTCTCTCTGCCATTCCAAAAATTGTTTAAGCCAGTCGAGCTTGTCTTCCGTTGTTTTATTTACTTTGTCCTCTTTATAAGCCGCATTGTTGCCGGGTTCTACTTTTCTTTTATAGCGCCAATGCGCGGCAACGCCGTATTCGGCCCTCTGGTGCATTTCTTCGGTTCTTATCTGCGTTTCAACAATAACGTTGTTATCGAAAATTATCGTCAGATGAAGAGACTGATACATATTTGCTTTTGGTACGTTTATATAGTCCGTAAAAGAACCGTCAACAAGTTTAAATTCCGAATTTATAATGCTGAGTATAGAGTAACAGTGTTCAATGGTATCGGTTATTATGCGAAGCCCGAACAAATCCTCTATGGCGGAAAAAGGCTTGTTTTGGCGTTCCATCTTTTTGTATATGCCGTAAAGATTCTTAGGCCTTGCGGAAATTTTGAAATTGATTCCTGCCGGAGCGATTTTTTCTTTAAGACGGTTTTCAATTTCCGTGAGTTTTTCAATATTGCTTTCAGCGCGTTTTTCCCACTGCGTTCTTATCTGGTTGTATTCGGCCGGCTGAAGCGTTTCAAAAGCCAAATCCTCAAGCTCGCTTTTCCATTTATAAATTCCCAAACGGTGGGCAAAAGGAGCGTAAAGAGTGAGAGATTCCGCGGCGACGCTTCTTTGTTTTTCCGGAGAAAGGTATTTAAGCGTGCGCATATTGTGAAGCCTGTCCGCAAGTTTTATAATTATTATCCTTATGTCTTTTACGACGGCAAGAAGCATCTTGCGCCAGTTTTCCGCCTGCTCAGTGATATTGTCGTCAAACTGGTATTTATTGAGTTTTGTGACGCCTTTTATCAGAGAAACCACTTCTTCGCCGAATTCTTTTATAAGTTCCTGCTCAACTACAAGAGTATCTTCCAAAACATCGTGTAAAAGAGCCGCCGCTACGGTAGCGGCGTCCATTTTTATCTCGGCAAGATTTGATGCCACTGAAACGCAATGGGATAAATAAGGTTCGCCGGAAGCTCTGATCTGATAGGAATGCGCGCATGAAGCATATTCGTACGCTTTAGATATAAGATCCAAATCGGTTTGTTGGAGATAAGAAAGTAATTTTTGGAGTTTTTCGTCCAAAACTGACTCCTATGCCGCTTGTATTTTTTGTCATATTGCCGCCGTCAATAAACAAAAGCGCTTAGCGACACCATATACTTTAAAAAATTTTCATCGGCTATTTTGGATTGTTCTCCGGCAAAAGCTATTTCAAAAGTCTTTATTTTTAATCCTAAACCGTAAGTATATTTCATTGTCTTAGGGTCGAAATTTGAATCGGCAGCCGTGCCCGCCCTTACGCATATCGCTCTGCTCAAATATTGCTCCAACCCCATGTAATAGTGTTCTTCTTCCAAATCTCCGAATCTGTAAAACTTTTTATCCCAATCTATAGCCAAAATAGAATTGCCGAGAATATAAGCTGTTCCCATCCTTATCGCAAACGGCAGCTGTTCGGTATTATAATTGTTCCAAAACATAAAACCCGCGATATTTTGAAAGTTCACGCTTGTGTAAATATTTCTGCCGACCGGATACAGAAAAGACAAATCCATTGTAAAACCGTTCCCGGAAGCTATGTTAGCGTACGGCGTTCCGCCGGCGTAAATGCCGGACTCTCCTATTTTACCGTACAAGTACGACATATTTAACCCTATGCTAAGGCCTTTATTGCTCTTTTGTCCGGCTGCAAAAGACAAGGCGTTTATATAAGTTTGGGTATTATGGCTGCCTCCGCCTGAAGACGTGTAAGATATGCTGTTGTCTGAAAGAGCCTGCCAATAAAAAGCTCCGCTGTCTTTTATAACATAAGCGCCGGTAAGCCCCTGCCCGGACGGGTCGGCAGCGCCGACTTGGCTTGGGCTCGCGTCGCTCTGTCTTAATATTACTGCGGCGGCGCCAATATACGAACCCAACATATAAGCCAAATTTGCGGAATTGTAAAAATAAGATTCATGGCTTGAAATAATCGCGGAACCGGCCCCGCCCATAGCCATAGACCTCGCCATAGGAGGCGCGCCGTCGTAACTATTCGGCTGCGTGGGAGGTTTTCTCGCGAAAACGTTTTGAGTCTGCAATAAAAGCATCACAACAAAAATTGCAATAATTTTTTTTAAATTCATAAAACACCCTTTTACGACAAAGTGAAAAGTGTAAAGTTGAAAGTGAAATTGTCGTGTTTTCGCAAAGCGAAAACCTAAAATAAGTTTTGGCGAAGCCAAAACACAGTATTTCCACTTTGCACTTTTAACTTTGTACTTTGCCGTTATAGTCCTTGCAGTTGGTTCAACTTTCTGTAAATCCCGTTTTCTTTACGCATCAAATCGTCGTGGGAACCTGTTTCGGCTATTTCGCCTTTGTCCATAACTATTATTTTATTAGCGTTTCTTACTGTAGCCAACCTGTGGGCAATTAAAATTACCGTTCTGTCTTTCATTAAATTGTCAATTGCGGACTGGACAAGTTTTTCGGACTGCGAATCAAGCGCGCTTGTCGCTTCGTCAAGGACAAGAATAGGAGGATTTTTTAACATTGCCCGCGCTATGGAAACCCTCTGTTTTTCCCCGCCGGAAAGTTTAAGCCCTCTTTCTCCCACAAGCGTATTATAGCCTTCCGGGAGTTTTGAAATAAAATCATGCGCGTTGGCGTTTTTTGCCGCTCTTACGATATCTTCCATAGACGCGTTAAAACTTCCGTAAGAAATATTGTATTTGACGGTATCGTCAAAAAGCATTACGTCCTGCGTGACTATGCCCACCTGATTACGCAAAGATTCCAAAGTCACGAATTTTACGTCCTGACCGTCTATTAAAATTTGTCCTTTGCGCGGGTCGTAAAATCTTAAAAGAAGATTTGCGATTGTAGTTTTTCCTGAACCCGAATGTCCCACAAAAGCCGCGGTTTCCCCGTAATTTATAGTCATGTTAAAATTTTTAATAATGTCTTTATCCGGCAAATAACCGAAGTCCACATTTTTATAAACTATGGATTTGGAAAACGGTTTTAACGCTACGGAATTGCTTTCATTTTTTATAGACGGCTGCTCGTCTAAAACCTCAAACACTCTTTCCGAAGACGCCAAGGCCGCCTGAATTTGGGAATTTACGTTGGCAAAATTCTTTATCGGCTGATACATCTGAAATACCGCACCTAAAAAAGTCACAAAAGCGCCGGTAGACCATACTCCGTTAATAACGTCCCGTCCGCCGAGATACAATATTACCGCGCCCGCAAACGCGCCCAAAAACTCCATAATAGGGCTTGAACGCGCGTCAACCCGCGCGACTCTTAAAGCGATATGATAAAATTTATTGTTATCGTTTTTAAATCTGTTATGTTCGTGTTCCTCGGTATTAAACGCTTTTATAACGGAAAAACCGCTGAGCATCTGGTGAAGAGACGAGTAAATTTCAGCCATTTGAACCTGCCCTTCTTTTGACGCTCTTCTTATTTTCCTTGAAAATATTATCAAAGGTATTGCGGCAATAGGAAATCCGACAAACGTTATCAAAGCAAACCGCCAGTTAAGGTAAAAAACCGTTCCTATCATAAAAATAAAAGTTAAACCGTCCATAAGAATACTGGGAGGAACCCTTGTAAAAGCGGTTTGCATGGCGCCTAAATCGTTTGTGACTCTGGACATCATTTTTGAGGAAGAATTTCTGACGTAAAAATCATGCGACAGGGAAATAAGTTTATCGTAAAGCTCAATTCTTAGCGTCCTTATGATATTCTGCCCTATATGGTTCAAAAGATAGCTCCGCCCGTAACTGCCAATACCTTTTAAAGCAAATATTATCGGCACCGCTACCGCGGCAAGCGTAAGCATATGAACGCTTGTAAACGTATAACTCATAAAATGCACTTCTTTCTGCATAAAAATTCCGTCTATTCCGTTTTTTATAAACCAAAGCGAAACAAGATTCATCAAAGAAAAAAGCCCCATGCAAAGCATAGCGGCGATAAATCTGGGAATATGAGGAATAATGTATTTTTTAAAGCGCCTTATGTCTACTTTTTTGTTTTGCATTGCTATTCCTTTATTTGTTAATCATTCAAAATCATTTCGGCTGTTCTTTTGCTTACGCCGGGAGTTCCGAGCATTTTTCTGAAATCCGCGAGTTCTTTGGTTTTTGGCGCGTAATATTCGGGCTTTAACTGTTCTATTACGGAAGCCGCTATTTTTTCCGGATTGGCGCCGCATTGTATAAATTCCGGCACAATTTCTTTACCGGCAAGAATATTCGCGATCGCGATATATTTTACTTTGACGATAAGCCTTGCGAGAAAATAATTAAAATATGACAATTTATACATAACAGACATAGGAATACCCATTAAAGCGTTTTCAAGACTTACCGTGCCTGACGGGCAAACGGCGATATCTATAGACTTTCTTTTTGAAAAATCATTATCCGTTTCAAGACTTATGTACTCGGGAAGTTTTACTCCCAAATTTTCATTTACGCTAAACATTATAAAATTCGCGTTAAGTTTTTCTTTTAAAATTTTCGCCGTTTCCAAAATAACCGGTAAATGCCTTTTAATAACGCTTTTGCGGCTTCCAGGGAATAAACCTATAAGCGGCGGATTTGAGATTTCAAAGCTTTGTTTGAAATTTTGTTTCACAGGAACCATGTCTATAAGAGGGTTGCCGACAAAAACAGCGTCAACGCCGTATTTTTTATATAACTCTTCTTCAAAAGGCAAAATAACAAACATCTTTTTAACGGTTTCGGCAAGTTTTTTTATTCTGCCGCTTCTTGACGCCCACACCTGCGGGCTTATGTAATAATAAACCGGAATATTTAACTTTTTGGCAAGCTTTGCGACAAAAATATGAAAACCGTAATAATCAGTAAGTATTATTTTGTCCGGCTTTTCCGTTAAAAAAAACGTTTCGAGTTTTTTTAAAAGTTTTTTTAAGAAAAAAAATTGCTTGACCGGAAGAAAGCCGAAAGCGTTTATGTTGACTATGTCTTCAATAAAAACGTCGGATACTGATTTAAGATTGTTCCCGCCGGCGCAATATACGCGGCAAGACGGATTTATTTTTTTTATTTCGCGCACAAGATTGGCGGCGTGAATTTCGCCCGATAAATCCCCCGCTGAAATAAAGATTTTATTATTTACCACTATTCCTCTTATTTTAGATGCATAGACGCATGGAGGCATAGATGCATGGCAAATACAAAGTCGTTACTACGCATCCATGCATCCAAACATCTATGCCTCTGTATTTTAAAACTTCATATTTTTTAATATTTGCAGCGCAAGTTCCACGGCGTCTCTGCCCTGCTCTCCCGCAACCATAGGCTTCTTGCCTTCAATAATATTGTTCAAAAAATTATCAAGTTCGTAAAAAAGCGGTTCATCGGACGGTATTTTAGGCTTTTCTATTTTTATGTCAGTCAAAGAAGTCATTTTATCAACATTGTCTTTTTTCTTATAAATTTTTACGCTCTTTCCCGCATAATCCACAGAAATATAAGCGTCAGGCTGAAAAATTCTTATTTTTCTGTATTTATCGATTGTAATTCTGCTTGCCGAAACGTCCGCGACGCATCCGTTAGCGAATTTCAAACGGACTTTAGCTATGTCTTCGGTATCGGAAAGAACTTTCGCGCCGTGCGCTTCAAGAGACACAACCTTATCTTTTACAAGATAAAAAAGCATGTCCAGATCGTGGACCATTAAATCCAAAACAACTCCTATATGGGCCGTGCGGGGATCATAAGGCCCCAGCCTGTTTATTTCGATAAATTTAGGATTATTTACATAAGGAGCGGCCGCGATAATAGCGGGATTGAATCTTTCCACGTGTCCGACCTGCAAAATTATATCTTTATTTTTTGAAATTTCTATAAGTTCTTCGGCTTCTTCCACTTTCAAAGTGAAAGGTTTTTCCACAAGGCAGTGAATGCCGGATTCCAAAAGCGGTTTTGCTATCTGATAATGATATTGCGTCGGAGCCGAAATTACGACAGCGTCGACTTTTCCTATAAGCTGAGAATAATCGCTTAAAACAGCGGGATTTGCCTTATTGGCTTTTGCGATTTTATCCGCGCGCTTTTCGTCGGTATCTACGATAAATTCAAGTTTTGATTTCGGGTGTCCGCCTAAAATTCTCGCGTGGTGCTGCCCCAGCGAACCCACGCCTATAACGGCAGTTCTTACAATATTCATTTTTTATAACCTTTCACGGCATTTATTATATTTTCAACGTCGGTTTTATAAAGGGAAGGATGAACCGGCAGAGAAACGACTTCTTTTGCCGCTTGTTCGGCATTAGGGCATATCCCTGATTTATAACCGAGCTTTTTATAGTAAGGCTGTTTATACATAACCGTATCGTAATAAATTCCGCAGCCTACGCCGTTATCTTTCAAATACTGCATAAATTTTCCGCGCTCCGACGCTTTAACGCGGATTGTATATTGATGAAACACATGCCTGTAATTTAGCGGCACTACGGGCGTTTTTATAAAACCCAGGCTTTTAAAAGCTTCATTGTACGCGTCGGCGTTTGCAATTCTTTTTGCAGTCCAATCGTCAAGCTGTTTCATCTGGGCTATGCCTATCGCGGCAGCAAGATTGGTAAGCCTGTAATTGTAGCCTAAAACCGTAAATGTCGAATGACCGTCTCTGCCGTGATTTATAACCTGCCTTGCGTATTTATCGGCTTTGGCATTATTAGTTAAAGTAATTCCGCCTTCGCCGGTCATCATATTTTTTGTCGCGTAAAACGAGAAAGCCGAAGCGTCTGAGAAAGAACCGACTCTTTTGTTTTTATACTCGGCTCCGTGCGCCTGACAGGAATCTTCTATAAGTTTGAATTTATATTTTTTCTTTAATCTCAAAATAGCGTCCATATCGCAGGGAAGTCCGTAAAGATGCACGATGATTACGGCTTTGACGTTTTTTTCTCTTTTTAATACTTTTTCAAGCTCAACGGGGTCTATGTTAAAAGTTTCGGGGTCAATATCGGCAAATACAGGTTTTGCGCCGCAAAAAAGTATGGAATTCGACGTAGCTATAAATGAAAACGGAGTCGTTACGACTTTGTCTCCGGGTTTCACGCCGCATATTAAAAGAGCGGTATGCAAAGACGTTGTACCGTTTGCGTTTGCTATTCCGAATTTTGCGCCGCAATATTTCGCAAAAGACTGCTCAAATTCAACGACATATTTTCCGCTTGCAAGAATTTTCGAATCCAAAACTTCGTTAATAAATTTTCTCTCTTCATTACCTATAACGGGGGCTGCGATGTTAATCATTTTTTCCTCTGAAATATACTGCTTATATGCCGACTATTGTAACGTTTGACTCATTTGCTTTTTTTACTACTTCGTCTTTATCTAAAATCAGAGTGACTCCGGCTTCCACGGCGATAGCTCTGACCTTATTTTCTTTTAAAACACCGATTGTTTTAACGCCTATTACCGGTACGTCAAACCTGAAATCCTGATTCGGCTTGGCGACTTTAATTACAACGGAATTTTCTCCGCCCAGAGCATACGCCCTTTTTATGCATTCGTCTGTTCCTTCTATTGACTCTACGGCCAAAACAGACCTGTCTTTTACTACTACTGTTTGGCCTATGTCAAAACCGGCTATGCCTTTTGCTATTTTAAAACCGAATTCAACTTCTTTCTGCTCGTCGGAATTAAGTTTTTTTCCCGAAATAAGTCCTTTCGGAGCAAGAAGATGAGTTAAATATATGTGAGAAGGGAGAAGTTTCATTCCGTCTTTTTCAAACTCGCCCGCCACCGCGCTTAAAATGGTGTCGGTCTTTTTGTTTACAAGGCTTCCCATTAGTTTAATCGCGCGCCAGTCCAAATTTAAAGCGGAATAAATACGCGCATGTTTTACTTGTCCTGCCATTATGACGGTTTTGACGGTTTCGCTCTTTAAAGCGTCTATAATTTTTTGGGCTTTTCCCAGAGGCAGCCAAAAGGTTTTGTCGCAAAATTTTTCAAGATCAGGGTCAGCCTCTTCTTTTAAAGCTATGCATACGACTCTGTCGCCTCTTTTTTTTATCTCTTCGGCGACAAGAAAAGGAAATCTGTTATTACCCGCGATTAAACCTATGTTTTCCATAAAAATCCAATTAATAATTAATAATTAACAATTGAACGATAATTACAGAAAAAACGCTATTATTTGTTAATTGTAAATTGTTAATTGCCTTTACTCCGGTCTTACTATTCCCCGTTTTGAGGTTTTTATAAAATCTATGATTTCTCTTATATGCTCGGATTTTGAATTTTCAAGTTTTAACAAGGCGTCGTTTAATAATAACTTCGACATAAACAAAATTTTATACGCTTCTTTTATGTCGTTTATTTCATCATGCGTCATTTTTCGTCTTTTCATTCCGACAAGATTTAAGCCGCTTAAAACCGCCCTGTCGCCATGGCACATAGCGTGGTGTATAACATCCATTGTTACTATGGCTCCGCCTGCCGCCATTACGCCTTTACCGATTCTGCAAAACTGGTGAACGCCGACTAAGCCGCTTAAAAACGCGTTATCGCCCACTTGAACATGACCGCCGAGCATACTGCCGTTTCCGATAATTACGTTATCGCCTACTCTGCAGTCGTGAGCGGCATGCGACGAAGCCATAAAATAACAATTCTGTCCTATTACGGTTTTACCGGTTTTTTTAGTGCCTCGGTTTATATTTACAAATTCTCTGAGAATCGTATTGTCGCCGATATAAACTTTTGCCGGCTCGTCTTTATAACTTAAATCCTGCGGAGGCGTGCCTACGGAAACCGAATTAGAAAATTTACAATTTTTTCCGATTTCAGCGTACTCTATATAAGAATTAGCTCCTATAACGGACCCTGATTTAATGACTGCGTCTTTACCGATAACGACGCCGGGACCTATTTCCACATTATCTTCAATAATTGCGCTTTCGTCTATTATTGCCGTCCGATGTATCATAAATATGCTCTTTACCCCTCACCCGTTCTTCACTGCGTTTGAACCCGGGGCGCTCACATCTCGCGCCCGCGGCAGACTCGTCCTCGTTATTCCTCGGACTGCCGCCCTCTCCCGCAAGGGGCGAGGGAAAAGCTGTTTATTTTCACTTTACACTTTGAACTTTGCACTTTGTCGTTTACGGACGGGCTATTCCTCTCTGCGAAGCTTTTATAAACATTGTTATTTCTTTAACGTGCACAGACTGAGACTCTTCAAGTTTTATCAAAGCGTCGGCAAGAGTAAGTTTAGACATAAACAAAACCCTGTACGCGTTTTTTATTTCCTCGATTTCTGAAAGTTTCATCTGTTTGCGTTTCATTCCCACAAGGTTTAAACCGGCAAGAACCGCCCTGTCTCCCTGCGCCATAGCAAAAGGAATTATATCCATAGTTACCATCGCTCCGCCGCTTATCATAGACGAATGTCCTATTTTGCAAAACTGATGAATACCGATGTTTCCGCTGAAAATAGCATTATCGCCGACTTCAACGTGTCCGGCTATGCCCGTGCCGTAACCGACTATTACGTTATCGCCCAAAACGCAGTCGTGAGCTATGTGCGCGCATGCCATTAAAAGACAGTTTTTTCCTATTATAGTCTGCCCCGCGGCGGCAGTACCTCTGTTTAAAGTCACGCATTCTCTTACGGTCGTGCCGTCTCCGACTATAACTTTTGTCTTTTCGCCATTATATTTCAAATCCTGAGGTCTTTTTCCGATTGACGAAAAATTAAAAATTTCACAGTTCGCGCCGATTTCTGCATATTCGATAACGGATTGCCCGTGAATTTTTGTTCCGCTTTTGATTATCGTTTCAGGACCTATAACCGCATAAGGGCCTATCTCGACATTATTTTCAATAACAGCGCTTTTATCGATTATTGCCGTTTGATGTATCATTTTGTAATTTTCCTCTCGAACAATTGTCACCCTGCGCGAAGTCGCAGGGTCTATGAATTTATAGATTCTGCGGCTTCGCGCAGAATGACAAATATTTTTAATTTTGTGCTTTATCTACGATAATAAACATAAATTCCGCTTCGGTTGTAAGTTTTCCTTCGACAAAAGCCTGACCTTTCATTTTTCCGCGTCTTCCGCCGTCTTTTAAAACTTCGACTTTAAGTTCAAGATAGTCACCGGGTTTTACGGGCCTGCGGAACTTAACATTATCTATGGACATAAAATACGCAAGACAATTTCTCATTTCGGGTCTTGACAAAAACATAACGCAGGACGTCTGCGCCATTGCTTCGACAATCAAAACGCCGGGCATTATCGGCGCTCCCGGGAAATGCCCCTGAAAAAACCCTTCGTTTCCGCTCACGCATTTGTATCCTACGGCCTTTGAAGGATCCGCTTCGTTTATCTTCACTTTATCTATCATTATAAAAGGATATCTGTGGGGAATAATTTGCAGCACTTCTTCGTGGCTTAATATTTTTTCGCCTGCGGCGGTTTGCGCAGCATCCGTCATTTTCGCCTCCGTATCTTTTTGTATAAACGCTTTTTTTACAAACTCTTTTACAAAACCTATATTATTTTGATGGCCGGGTTTATCTGCGACTATTTTAGCTTTTATAGGTTTTCCGGCAAGATATAAATCCCCTATCAAATCCAGAATTTTATGACGGACGAACTCATCCGTATATCTCAAAGGCTCTTTATTATGTATTCCGTCCAAAGACACAACTATGGCGTTGTCAAGATTTCCGCCCAGCGCAAGCCCGTTTTTCTGCAGATATTCTATTTCGTAGTCAAAACAAAAAGTCTTAGCCGGAGCAAGTCCGTTTAAATAAATATCTTTATCTATATTTTCGAGGCAGAGTTTTTGCTCTTTTATATAAGGATGGTCAAAACCTATTGTACATTCTATTTCAAGTTTGTCCGACGGATAAGCTGAAATTTTTGTTTTTCCCGCTTCAAAATGCACAGGTTCCTTTATAGTATAATACTCTTTAGGAGCGTCAAGTTCTTTAATGCCGCCTTCCGCAATAGTCTGCGCAAAAATTTTCGCGCTGCCGTCTAAAATAGGCGGCTCGTTGTTGTTTATTTCAATTGCCAGATTGTCTATTCCCAGAGCAAAACACGCAGACATTATGTGTTCTATGGTATGGACTCTGGCGTTGTTTTTTTCTATGACGCTTCCCCTTACCGCCATTCCGACCGCGGTATTAGACCAAAGCGCCTCTATTTCTGTTTTTTCAGGCAAATCAACCCTTATAAACCTTATTCCGTAATTTGCCGCGGCAGGCTTAAATACGACCTTGCTTTTATTTCCGGTATGAAGTCCTATTCCCTCGACAAAAACTTCTTTAGCTATCGTAGTCTGTTTCGCCATTTTACTTTTTCCCGTCCTCTATTTCTTTTTTTATTTTTCTTATATCGTTGTACATTTCAGGAAGTTTTCTTAAAGTCGCTCTTATTTTTATGCTTTGTTTGAGTTCCGTTAAAGGATTCCCGCCAACTATCTCGCCGTCATGCAAATCCCCGCCGACTCCCGACTGGCTTGATATTGTCACATTATTTCCTATTTTTATATGTCCTGCTATGCCGACTTGCGCGCCTATAGTCGCGTTATTTCCTATTTTGGCAGAACCCGCTATGCCGGTAAGCGCCACAATTATGCAGTTTTCGCCTATCTGAACATTATGCGCTATCATAACAAGATTATCTATCTTTGTGCCTTTTCCTATTCTGGTCGCGTCAACTGTAGCTCTGTCTATTGTAGTGTGTGCGCCTATTTCAACGTCATCGCCGATTTCAACTCTTCCTATCTGCGGAATTTTTTGGTTTACTCCGTCAACGGTCACAAAACCAAAACCGTCGCCTCCGATTACAACCGACGGCTGCAAAATAACTCTGTCGCCGGCAATTACGTTTTCCCTTATTACGACATTAGGGTAAAAAATACAATTTTTACCGACTTTTGAATTTTTACCTATATAGACATTCGGAAATATTTTTGTCCCGTCTCCAACCCAGGCGCCGTCTTCAATGACGACATTCTGGCCGATATAGACATTCTCGCCTATATGCGCGTTATCCGAAATCGACGCGGAATTATGTATTTTAGGGGCTATTTCCGAAAGCCTTTCTTTGTCGATAATATTTAGAACGACGGAAAACGCAAATTGCGGATTTTTAACTTTAATAATTGTTTTACCGGCAAACTGACCCGCGTCCATATCCGCCGGAATAAATATAACGCCTGCGTTTGTTTTTAAAGCGTCCTGAGTATATTTTAAGTTTCCCAAAAAAGAGACTTCCTCTTTTCGGGCTTCGGAAAGACCGTTTGCGCCGGTTATAATTTCGTCTTTATTTCCGGTTAATTCGCCTGAAACTATTTTCGAAAGCTCGTAAGCGGTAATTTTCATTTAAAATCCTTTTTATCGTCATTGCGGACCTGTCCTGAGCAAAGTCGAAGGATTGACCCGCAATCCATTCTTTACGTTTTACGCGACCAACGTGGGTCCTCGATTAAAACACTCAAGAACGACAAAAGAAAGAATTAACGACCCGTTTTTGTCGATCTTTTTATAACTTCGTCGGTAATATCCTGGCAGTTCCCGTTTGTGCACAAAACGCTTTGTTTTTCCAGAACTATTGTCGAACCGTATTTCTTTGAAATTTCATTTATTGAGGCTTCAATTTCTTTCAGCACTATTAGAGAATTGTTTTCTTCCATTCTGGCCATTTCGTCTTTAGTGCGTTTTGACAAGTCACTGATTTGTTCTTTTTGCTGTAAAAGAGATTTCTTTATTTCTTCATAACGCCCGGAAAGTTCGGACAAAAGCTGCTCGTCTTTTTTCTCTTCGGCTTCCACTATTTTCAAAGATATTTTCTTAATTTCTTCCTGCATATCTTTATACTGTTTAGACATATCTTCAAGAGCTGTTTTTCTTGTATTCGCGAAGCTCTTAAGCTCGGCTTTAAATTTTTCAGCCAGCGGATGAGCGGCAAAAACTTTGTCCATATCGACAAACAGTATGGACGTTTCATCTTTTTTATCTCTTTCAACCGCCCCGCTTAAGGGAATCTCAATGGCAACGGATTGAGAGCAGATTAATGTAAACAATAATAATGGCAATAATAATTTATTTGTCATAAAAATTAACAATTTACAAATAACAAATTACATGAGTTTTTGCTTTGCAAAAACTTATTAACATGTTTCGGTTACGCCGAAACACAACAATTGGCAATTGAACTTTGTCATTTGTTAATTGTCGTTAAAAAATGTTTCCTATCGTAAAATAAAACTGCTGCAAAGTTTGACCGGGTTCATGATTTAAGCCGTATCCCCAGTCAAGCCTTAAAGGGAACACCGGCGTTGCAAACCTTATTCCAAACCCGACGCCGGAACGTAAATTATTTGTGCCGGTCCCGAGAGAAAAATCTATGTCTCCGAAATTCATCCAAGTTCCTCCTATATCGTAGAAAAACGCTCCCTGAAGAACGGTTCTTCCTTTTTCGGAAACTATAGGAAATTTATATTCGACGTTTAACACGCTCATAAATTGTCCGCCGTCAACGGGACCTATTTCGGTTCTATATTTATAACCTCTTACAGTATCGGCGCCGCCTACGTAAAATCTTTCATAAATAGGAACGTCGTCTTGTCCTCCGTAAGGACCTATGGCTCCTAAATTTAAATTAAACGACAAAACAAATTTCCAAAATGTAGGCAAAAACCATGTGGATTTAAACATTCCTTTAACAAAATTCACGTTTCCGCCGAAAGGACCGCCGGCCATCTGCAAGCTCAACAACTGCCTCTGCCCTCTTGACGGGTCAAAGATATAATCTCTCGTGTCATAAGCTATCTGCCCGACAACGCTTGAAGTTATGTCCTTTGACAAATCTACGGCTTTGTTAAAATCAGCAAGTTCCGAACCGCTCAATGTTATGTCGGTTAATTTTACGTTCTCATATGTGTAGCCGAACAAGAGCGATATGTAATCGCTTACTCTAGGGCCTACTTTAGTCGAAAAACCGAGCCTGTTTTCAGTATAGGCGTCAGTGGTGCTCGCGTAATCTCTTTTTCTTTGAATATTATACGCGCTTAAAGTCAAACTTGCGTTTTTATTGAATATCCAAGGCTCAGTCCAGTCTATTTCGTAATTTTGCCTTCTTGCTCCGAATTCCCACAACAAATTAAGCCTTTGCCCCAGACCGAAAAGATTCATATGCTGAAACTGTATTGATCCTACAAACTGGTCAACCGAAGAATATCCGGCTCCCGCGGTAATCATTCCCGGCTTTCCCTCGGTTACGTTAAAGACCAAATCCATAATATCTGGAGAACTTGTAGGCAAAATCTGGGGTTCCGCCGATTCTATAAATCCCAGATTATAAATCCTTTCAATGCTTCTGCGCACTTTTCCCGCGGCAAGCACGCTGCCTTCTTTTACCAGAATTTCCCTTCTTATGACTTTTTCTTTAGTCGAAACAAGCCCGTCCACATAAATATTGCCCACATATACTACGGAATTTTCTCTTATTGAAAGAGTAATATCGACAACGCCCTCTTTTGAACCTTTATCAAACGACGGCGCGACTACCGTATGCAGATAACCTTTATTGGAATAAATTTCGTAAACTCCCTGTATGGATTCGTAAATTTTATCCTGTTGGAATATATCGCCTTTTTTCAGCTTTATAAGTTTATTCATTTCCTTATCGCTTACGGCAAAGTTTCCGTCGTAAGATATATTGCCAAGCTCGTATTTTACTCCCTCGCTTATATTTAATGTCAGAAACATCTTAGTGCGGTCTTCATTGTATGTGCTGGAAGTAGCGATAATTTTAAAATCCATGAACCCGTTATTTTTATAAAAAGCTTCAATTGCTCTTAAGTCGGTCTGGAAAATATCTTCCTTAAAAATTTTATTTTCCTTTGTTTTCATCAGCTTCAGGATTTTTTTCTCTTTAAAAGCAATAACGCCTTCGATTTTTACCGCGCCTATGGTTATTTTATTGTTTTCCGTTATAAGAAAATTGATTGTCATCTGGTTCGTCTCGGGATTGACCGTAGGATAAACGTCTATCTGAGAATCGGCATATCCCGCGTCTTTATACAAAGTGCTTATTTTTCTTTTAGTCTCTTCAAATTTTCCTAAATCGTAATACTCTTTTTCTTTTAAAACGCTTTCGCTTTTAAGTTTTCCTTTGGAAAATTGCTTATTTCCTTTAAAATCGATTTTTTCCACATACGGTTTTTCCGAAACGATAAAAGTAAGCTTTCCCGTGGTTTTGTCAAAACGCACTTCAACGTCGTCAAAATATCCGAGTTCAAGAATCGAACGGACGTCTTCTCTTGTAATTTCCTGAGTATAATATTTTCCTTTTTTTGATTCTATCACGGAGATTACATTTTTCAATTTAACGTTTTTCAATCCGTCTATAACCACATTGGAAATCTTATCGGTATCGGCATGGGCAAATACAAAAAAGAACGTTAAAAATATTACTGCAAATAAACACTTTTTCATTTAAAAACTCCAAAGATATAAAACATGTAAATAATAATCAGTATATTTTATTAAAAATACATAAAAAATTCAATTAGAAACTATTTAAAAATCAGCGCAATATTGCGCAAATTTTCATTAGTTTTTACCTGACAAATCCGCGGTGCAATTGGGGCATTTTACGGCTTTTAAAGGTATATTTGTAAAGCAAAAAAGACATTCTTTAGCATTTACCGGAACAGGAACAGGAGCATGTTTTAAATTGTTAATCGCTTTAATAAGAAGAAACACGCAAAAAGCCACTATTATAAAAGATATCGCAGTATTTATGAATAATCCTATATTAACGGTTACAGCTCCGGCCTGCTGAGCTGCGGCAAGAGTAAGATAATGAGTATCGGCAACGGCTCCTTTACCGTGCTTTAATACTATAAATAAATTTGAAAAATCTACATCTCCGAGCATTAATCCTATCGGCGGCATTATGATATCTTTAACAAGCGAATCCACAATTTTCCCGAAAGCCGCGCCTATAATTATGCCTACGGCCATATCTATTACGTTTCCTTTAACCGCAAAATCTCTGAATTCCTTGAAAAACGATTTAATCATTTTAATCCTCTTTTTAACGACAAAGTTAAAAGAGTAAAGTGTAAAGTGAAAATATTGTGTTTCGGCTTTGCCGAAACCTGTTATATGTTTTTGCAAAGCAAAAACTCATAATTTCAACTTTAAACTTTTAACTTTTCACTTTGCCTTCACTAATTTGTCTTTTTCGCCGGCTGCCCGAAACGTATCTGGTGCTGAAGCATAAGTTTTCTGTCGGGCTGATGCATGGAAGCTTCGGATTCAAGCTCGTAACTTCCGCTTAAAAACAAATTATTGGCAAGCCTGTATTTCATTTCTATCTCATGCTTTAAATCGAGCCTGCGTTCCAACTGGTCGTAACGGTCAAAAGTAAGCGAATATCCCAGCAAAAACTGGTTAGTAAGATTTTTTTCCAGAGAATATTTTGTCCCGAGCAGCAAATTTACGAAAGACGTATCGTCTACAAGCGCGGGATCTCTGTCCGGAGCGACATACGATACCTTAAAATTGTCAACCAGCCCCGTACGCCTTAAAACCGTTCTGGTAAAAGGCGTTGCAAAATTTGTGTCAAACAAACGCAGAGCCTGCTGCCTTAAATCAAATTCCGTAATTATGCCTAAAAGAAGTTCTCTATTCCTGCGTTCCGTAGTCTGCTCGGTTTTTGTGAGTTTAGCTAAAGCCGTCTGGGAATCCATAGTCGGATCATCGCGCGAATAAAACCTGACATTTAAAGAGTTTATTTCAGACCTGTCTATTACAAGCCTTATGGCTTCTGACACGGACTTATTCGAAGAATACACTTCGCTTTCTCCCTCCGCGGTTATATATATTGAATGATCTTCCATTATTTCTACTTTGACATTGATTATATTGAACTCTATACCCAAATATTGTATGCTTCCTCTCTGGGAGTCAATAATCCCGCTTGCTCTTATATTGTTTTTGGTTCCTTTTAAAAATACGCTTCCGTTTATCCATGCGTCGGCAAAAGAATTTTCAAACCTCGTATTTTTCGCGGATTTAAGCTCCAAATCAAATTCCGTATCTTCGGGAAGAGCCGAATCTCCGCCGGAAGATTTATTTGCCGACGGAAAAGTAAAACGCGTATTTTCAAGAATTACCGTGCCCGCGATTTTAGGTTTTTCGGCAGATCCCGTCAATGTTATGTCAAAACGCGGTTCGCCGCTCGAATAATCCTGTAATAAGACTTTAGAACCTATAAAACTCGGTATCGCAAGTTCGGGAATTTTAACCGGAATGCCTTTATTTTCCGTAAAAAAGCGTAAATCAAACTTTTGCGGCGTAAAACCTTCCAAAAATACGGTTCCGGTTCCGGTAATTTTACCGGTCCCCGACTTGGCTGAAAGTTTGTTTAGCGTAATCAAATTATCAACAATCGAAATGTCCGCGTTAAAATCTTTGATTTTATCCAAATATCTCTTAACGTCCAAAGAACCGCCGGTTATGGTGAACTGTCCGTTATTTGAAATTTTATCGAAAGTGCCTTTAACGGATCCTTTTAAACTTAATTTGCCTGAAAGCGGTTCCACATACCCTTGTGAAATATATTTAAAAATTGTCATTTTAGGGTCTTCTATGGAGTAACTTATATTTACCGGCAGCTTCCTCATTTTATTTTTTAAAGTTGAATCTATCCAAAAAGGGAAAAAACCGCTTGCCAAAACGTTAATTTCGTTCTTTTTATAAATTACGGCTTTTTTTATTTCAGCCCTGTTGTCTTTGGAAACTATCTCGACTTCAAAATTGTCGTAAGGTATTTCGCTTATTGAACCGCCTGAAGACTGCGTTTTAATTGTCGCGGAAGGATTTGAAGGATTACCTTCAAAATCCACTCTGAGGTTTGCCGTTCCGGACATAGAAACGGGGATACCGAACGCGTCGGTAATAAAATCCAGACTTAAATCTTTTCCTTTGATATCTATTTCTATATTGTCGCTGGCGATGCCGGAATTCATTACAAACAAAGATTTCTCATGCTCGACTATAAAATTTTTTATGAAAACCCCTTCGCCGAAGACAACCGTTCCGGATGATTTGAATATATTAGGCTTTGAATTCGCGCTTGCAAATTCAAAAATTTTATTGTGAATATGATAATTAAATTCCGACTGTAAAAGCTTGTATCTGTTTATCCAAAAATTGTTGAGAGTTATAGTTCCTCTGTATTCCGACCCGCCTTTCTTCTTTTTCATGCTGCCTGACAAAATTACATTGCCGAAAACGTCAACAGGACCTACGTGGGTATTTACAAGTTTAAGTTCAAGCCCGTACGAGCCTGTTTTCAAATTGAAACTGCCGCTCGGAGCTTTTATTTCGCTGTCGGCGATTTTTGCCGAAGCGGAGCTTAAAGAAATTTTATTTTTATATATTTCGAAATTCGATTTAAAACCGCTGATTTTGACATTTTTGACAGATGTATTTTCTCCGGTCAAAAACATTTTAAGGTGTTTTCTGCCGTTTCTTTGTATAAGAGTTCCGGAACCTGAAAAATCCCCTTTGACGGGAGTTACAAATCCTACGAATTTATTTATTAGCTTCTCCGGAATTTTCTCGAAAACAATATTGAGTTTTCCGATTTTCGAATAAACCCCGCTTGCAGATATTCTTGTTTTATCGGAAACCAAATCAAATTTTTTAACGCTGATTTTTCCGTTCCTGCTTATAAAATCCGCGTCAAAAGAAAACGGAATTCCTGAGTACTTGGCTTTTTTAATGTTTGCCGTAATTCGCGCCGACGGGTTTTGAAAACTGCCGTTAAGTTTCACGGCAGAATTCACAGCCGCGGACAATTCGGGATAAAAACCTTTAATATCCGTATTTTTAAAATTTATCGTTCCGGACAGGTTTTTCTTTACAAAATCAGCTTTGAAATTTCCCGACAAACCGTTTTCGGACTTTAACTCCGAAATCACAAATCTCTTTGTGGAAATTACAGAATCTGCCGAGAGCGCGGGAAAAGAAATTCCCGAAACGCTCACATTAGTGCCTTCAAATTTACCTTTGACTTCGCGGTTTCCCGCAAGAGTTCCGTTAAATAAAATTCTGCCGTTAAGTTTAGCGCCCGCGATTTTAATATCTTTCAAATTCATATCAAAAGACGAATCCGGACTGTCTTCCGTAAAACCAAATAAAGCGTTTATATATGCCCGAACAACGTTTTTATCGTCTTTCAATACAAACTGTTCTATTGAAATTCTGTTCAGATTTACGTCGCCTTTGGCTTCAAGTTTTTTGAATTTATTATCGTATATAAAACCGTCAAAAGCCTTAAAGTCAAATTCCGTTGTGCCGTCTTTTTCATATTTTATGCGGCCGTTTGCCATACCTTTAATTTTATTTGTCGAACGTCCGAACATTCTTAAGACGTTTGCAATATCCGTATTTACAAACTTAAAATCAGTAGAGAGTATCTGTCTGTCTTTTATAACGCTGTTAAAAACCACGGAATTATCGCTTTTATAAAAATTAAACACATACATTCCCCCGTTTCGCGCGATAGAGCCGTAAACGTCGGTTTTATCTATGGTTTTCGTATGAAAATCTCTTAAAACAAAATTAATTTTTCCGCTGTACTCGTCAATCTCTCCCTGAACCGTGATTTTTCCTTTAGGATCCGCTCCAAGAAGCGCGGCAAAAGGCATTTTGGAAATATCTGCTTCTTTCATATCGGCTTTGATTTCGCCCGTTTTAATATTTCCGGTAAAAGTTCCGGTTGTTTTATCGTTGGATACAAGCTTGGCAATATAATCTCCGTCTTGAGAATAATTTATAAAAACCCCGCCTCTTGCGTACAAAATATTGAATTCGCCGTTTCTGCCGATTTCGCCGTCTATGCTAAAACCTCCGATATTAAAATTCAAAGTTTTGACGGCATCGGCTTTGACATTTATTCTGTTTTCCGAATTTTTGCGCGAAAAACGAATGTCAAGCATCGCTTCTATTTCTTGATTGATCTTTGACAAATCTATATTCGCCAAAACACCGAATTCTCCCGCTGTTTCTGATAAGATTTCAATTCTTCCGAAATTTCCGTTTAATTCAAACTTAAAATCATTTCCTTTTTTTATCGCCGTTCCCGATATGTCGCTTATGTCAAAAGCTTTGTAAGACATTTTTTCAATGTTTATGTTCTGATCTAAATCAAAAGAAAAAATATCAAAGTTTCCGTGTGCGTTAATTAAAGCTTCGATGTCTCCTTCCGACGACAAAGATATATCGGAATCGTACAGTCCGTCTTGTTTAAGAGTCATGGACGAGTTAAGCGTAATCGACGAGTTTAAAATAAAATACGACGCGGAAAGACTTATGGCGGGACGCGAAACCGACATACGGGTATTATCAATATTGATGCTGTTAGAACCTGTTATAAGAGATATTCTGTCGGCTTGTATATCTACGGGATGTTCAGGCAGCGGAAAAAAATTGTTTCGGGGCTCAATAATATTTCCGGCGGACGGCGCATTTTTTTGTATATTATCAAGCAATATCCGGACGTCGGAAATTTCGATGCTTTTTATGTAGTTCAGCGGAGTCTTAATATGCTTTACGATATTAAGTACTCCGAACTTTATTAAAACTCTTTTTGCCAAAACTTTATTTTCATAATTAAAATCCGTTATAATAATTCCTTTGTTAAAAGGCGAAATATAAAAATTGTTAAACCGCATATCTTTGCCGGTCTTTTTTTGTATGTAATTTTGGATATAAGGCACCAGCATCGCATTGCGCACATTATACGCCGCGGCAAAAACCGCTATAAGCACCGCTATATATATGATATATCTTATAAATTTCCACATTTTTTTAATAAAACCGAAGCAATATCATGAGAGAGACAGTTTATCATTATCGACAAGTAAACAACGAAGCGGCGGCAAAAATTATTTCATTACGCCGCCGCTGTAAAATCCGGGTAATTATTTAATCGGAACGCCGGTAAGCCTTGTCAAAGTTTTAAATTCTTTTATAAGTTTTGCCGTAATTTTCCCCGGTTTTCCGTCGCCTATTTCTCTTGAATCCGCGCATACAACGGGTATAATTTCCGCGGCGGTTCCCGTAAGGAAGCACTCGTCCGCGGTATAGACGTTATAAATAGTCATTCGTTCTTCTTTCACGGATATTTTAAGTTTGTTTTTAGCAAGTTCAATGGCCGCATCTCTGGTTATTCCTATTAAAGCGCCCTCCGAAGCCGGAGGAGTATATAGAATTCCGTTTTTGACGATAAAAATATTGTCTCCGGTACATTCCGCGACATAACCTTCGGCGTTCAACATTATGGCTTCCATAACTCCCGCTCTTGTCGCTTCCATTTTGGCCATAATATTATTTAAATAATTGAGCGATTTTACATTGGGGCTTAAAGAATCCGGACGTATTCTCCTTGTTGAAACCGTTATGACTTCGCCGCCTTTCTCATACAATTCTTCGGGGTAAAGAGTTATTTTGTCGGCAATAACAATTACTGACGGCGGCTCCGTGCATTTCCTAGGGTCAAGCCCCAGGTCTCCGCAGCCTCTTGTGACGATAAGTCTTATATAGCCTTCCGTTATTTTGTTTGCCAAAAGAGTTTTTATCACGGCTTTTTCCATTTCGGCTTTTGTCATCGGTATTGTAAGATTGATAGCTTTAGCCGACATCCAAAGTCTGTCTAAATGTTCTTTAAGCCTGAATACTCTTCCGTTATAAGCTCTGATTCCTTCAAAAATCCCGTCTCCGTAAAGCAGACCGTGATCGAAAACGGAAATTTTCGCATCCTCTTTTTCAACAAGTTTCCCGTCAAGATAAATCTTCATTTCTTATTCCCCTTTTTAACTGCAAAGTGAAAAGTTAGAAGTGAAAAGTTAAAATAACGAATTTCGGCAAAGCCGAAATAGAATTAATTGGTTTTCGCAAAGCGAAAACACATAATTTTCACTTTTCACTTTCAACTTTTCACTTTGTCTCTATATGTCCGTCGGTCATCTTTATTATTCTGTCAGACTTTGCCGCAAGGCTCTCGTTATGCGTAACCAACACTAACGTCGCATTTCTTTCCGCCGAACTTTCAAATAAAAGTTTTTCTATCTCCGCTCCCGTAGCTCTGTCCAGATTTCCGGTAGGCTCATCGGCAAAAATAATTTTAGGGTCGTTTATTAATGCCCTTGCCAAAGCTGCTCTCTGCTGTTCCCCTCCGGACAATTCGTTCGGGAAATGATTTTTTCTGTGTGAAAGCCCGACTTTTCCCAAAATGTCTTCGGCTTTTTTCAATTTTTCCTCTCTGTCTTTCCACGCCGGAAGCAGGACATTTTCTAAAACGGTAAAATCCGAAAGCAAATAATGAAACTGAAAAACAAAACCTATGTTTTCTTTTCTCATCGAGCATAAATAGTCGTCATTTGATAGAAAACAGTCTTTTGCGTCAACAAAGACTTTGCCGGAAGTAGGTCTGTCCATAAGGCCTAAAATATGTATAAGCGTGCTTTTTCCGGCTCCCGAAGGCCCGGTAAAAGCGACTTTCTCTCCGGACTTTATTTCAAGGTTTATATTCTTTAAAACCTCTACGTCCGGAGAATCTTTTTTTTTATAATGTTTGCTTAAGTTAACCGCTTTTATGTTCATTTTTTAATTCGTTACTCGTAACTGCCGTTGATGTTGATTCGTAATTCGTAATTTGAAATTCATAATTGCCCTTATCCGTATCTTATAGCTTCAAGCGGGTCGAGTTTAGAAACCTGATACGCGGGATAAATTCCCGCTAATACGGTTATAGCAAACGCGCTTATTGCTACCGCTAAAATGTCCGACGGCATTATTACTATCGGCAGTCTGTCAACATAATATACTCCTTGCGGGAGTTTAAAAATTTCGAAATATTTAAGGAACAGGCTTATTCCGGCGCCTATAATAATTCCTAAAATCGTGCCGATAGTGCCTACTACGATTCCTTCATAAAAAAATATTTTGGCTATTGAAAATTTCGAAAATCCCATAGCCGACATTATTCCTATTTCTTTTGATTTTTGAACGCTAAGCAGCAAAAGATTTGAAATAATATTAAACGCCGCGACAAGTATTATAAGACCTAAAATCAGAAACATCATTATTTTTTCAAGTTTCAGAGCGGAAAACAAATTTTTATTCAACTCTATCCATGCCTTCGCCCTGTAAGGAAACGATATTGAGTTCTGAAGTTTTGCGGCCGTGACAACGGCTTTATCGAAATTATCGGTATGGACACTTATTCCGCTGACTTCGCCTTCCATGGAAAATATTTTTTGGGCTTCGCTTAAATCGATAAAACCTAAAGACGAGTCAAAATCGTACATTCCGGAATGTATCAAAGCCGAAACCGTAAATTTATACATTTTAGGCATGCTTGCGAAACTCCCGGGAAACATCAAAACTACTTCGTCTCCTGCTGTAACTGCAATAGTTTTTGCAATCTCGCTGCCGAGCATTATGCTTTTTTCGCCTATTGTTTTTCCGTCAAAACGCGTATCCGAAACCGTAATCTGCTTTGAAAGATTTACTATGCTGTTTTCCGATTCATAATCTATGGCTTTCAATATTATTCCGGTAGAAGCGGACGAAGCCAAACCTCTTATTATTCCCTGTTTGTAAATAAATGGCGAGAAATTTACGACGGATTTATTTTCTTTTATTTTTTCCTCAACAGCCTTATAGTTTTTAAAAGCTTCGCCGTCAATCCTCGTAATTACTATATGCGGCTGAATGCCGAGTATTTTGTCTCTTATATCGTTTTGAAAACCGCTCATAACCGCCAAAGTTATGACAAGAGCCGCAACGCCGAGAGTTGTTCCCCCGACGGCAATCAAAGTGGTAAGAAGCGAGAAAAAGCCTTTTTTTCTGGCTTTTAAATACCTTATGGCTATAAAAATTTCCGGCGAAAGTTTCATTTTTTATCCTGTTATTCTGGACGCATTGCCGGGAAAGTAATAACTTCTCTTATTGACTCAACGCCCGTCAAAATCATAACAAGCCTGTCTATCCCTATTCCAAGCCCGCCCGTAGGAGGCAACCCTTGCTCCAAAGCGAATATAAAATCTTCGTCAAAAGGCATAACTTCGTCATCGCCTTTCTTTTTGGCTTCCATTTGCTGGGTGAAACGAAGCTTCTGAAGTTCAGGATCGTTTAACTCGGAGTATGCGTTGGCTATTTCCATGCCTCTTATGTAAAGCTCAAACCTTTCGGCAATCTCGGGATTGTCGAATTTAACTTTTGAAAGCGGCGAATACACCGCAGGATAATCCATAACAAAAGTCGGTTCCGTCAAATGCGGCACGACTTTCTCGTCAAAAATCTGATCTAAGACTTTTTTGTCCGGCGCATTTTCAGGCAAGTCGAGATTTAAATGTTTAACGACGCCGTACATTTTCCCGGTCTCTACATAAGGAAGCAGTTCCAGCCCGGTATGCTCTTTTATTAAATCAAACAATTTCGCGCGTCTGAAATTCAGATTGACCTGCGAACCGATTTTTTCAGCCGCGGTTTTTATCAAAGTTTCGGTTATATCCATCATATCGTTGTAATCCGCGTACGCCTGGTAAAGTTCCATCATTGTAAATTCAGGATTATGATTTTTGTCTATGCCTTCGTTTCTGAAATTTCTGCCTATTTCAAAAACTCTGTCCATTCCGCCTACGACAAGCCTTTTCAAAAACAATTCGGGCGCAATCCTTAAAAATAAATCAATGTCTAAAGCATTGTGATGAGTCGTAAAAGGCCTTGCGTTAGCTCCGCCGGCCAAAGACTGCAAAACAGGCGTTTCCACTTCGACAAAGTTAAGTTCTTCAAGTTTATGCCTTATAGCCGAAATTATATGCCCTCTTTTTATAAAGACGTCTTTGACTTCGTTGTTTGCTATCAAGTCCAGATATCTCTGCCTGTACCTTGTTTCAATGTCTTTAAGACCGTGCCATTTCTCGGGCAAAGGTCTGAAAGCTTTTGTAAGCATTTGCCACTTTTCTACCATTATGCTTAATTCGTTAGTTTTAGTTCTGAAAGGCATTCCTTCAACCGCAACAATATCGGACAGGTCAACCATATCTTTGAAAAGTTTATATTGCTCCGCGCCCAATTTGTCCGCGCGGACATAAATTTGTATTTTAGCGTAACCGTCGCGTATATCTAGAAACGCGGCTTTACCCATATTTCTGTACGTCATAACCCTGCCGGCCGCTTTTATATGAGCATTTTCCGCCATTTGTTCTTTTTCAAGATACGCAAACTCCTGCTGTAGAACCGCTATGTTTTTTTCATATTTATATTGCGCGGGATAAGGATTTATTCCCATTTTTACAAAATCTTTGGCTTTTTGTTTTCTCTGCTGCATTATCTGTTCAATCGGAGCCGTATTTTGATCTGTAGCCGCCTGTTCTTTATTTTGCATTTTTATCACCTTTTATTTGGATGCTTGGATGCATAGATGCACGGATGCATAGCAACGGCGTTTGTCTTTTCCATGCGTCTATGCCTCCATACATCTAAACTTCTAATTTATAGCATTTTTTTGATTTCTTAGTCAAAATTTATATTTTGCGAATTTGTATAAAAAATCAATCTGTTTTTTAAAACCGCCGAGGCGGGTTTGTTTTTCAAAATGGCCAGTGTGGATCCCCGATACCGACACTCGGGGATGACACTAAAGTGTCAATTTTGAAGGAATTTCAATTATTGAAACTGCGTCTTTTACGGGCATTGCTATACGCCACGGTTTTACGTTTTCTTTAATTTTCAGCGTTTTGCCGTTTTTATCAAGAAATAAAACGTCAATATTAAAAAGCATAAAAAACGTGTGAATGCACGAACAATTTTCAAAAAGCAAAGCGTAATCCGCGTCTTTTTTCAGCATAAAACCGCGAAACCTTTGCCAAAAACTCTCTGCTTTTACAATCTTAATATTTTCCATAATATTAATTTTTTTGTATAATCCTTTTATGAAAAAAAATATTTTCGCTTTAACGTTTTTAGTATTTCTGATTCTCGGAGGAATTTTTTATCTTTTAACCGGTTTGCTTTCAAAAAACAAAGAATCGGAATTGGAAAGACTTATTATTGAAAAATCCAAAGCAGTTGTAACCATCAATATTCCGGCAATAAACAGGGCCGTTGGAAATTCCGATGATATAGCCCTTATTTCATACATAGAAAACATAGCGAAAGTCGAAAATATATCCTCGTGTTTTATTCTGGACAAAAACAACAAAGTTATTATACACAATAATACAAGAGAATGGAACTCGGTAAAGAAAGGCAGCATATACGACAGAGCGGTAAAGTATGACGGCGAACTTATTCAGTTTATGCCGGACGATAATTTTATGCTGTTTTCAACCCCGATTGCCAAAAGCTATACTTTATGCTGCGTATTTTCAGTCCAAAAAGCGAAAGACGACGCCAGATACTGGAGAATAAAATATTTTACAATCGCCGCCGTAATGTTGTTTTTAATAACCGCGATATTTTATATGCTTGCCAAGCTTTTGATAGTCTTTCCTTTCAACAGAATGAAGAAATCTCTCGAGCAAAGCACCGCCAATGAAATAAAAAAAGGCGCGTACAATGAAATTACAGACATTTTTGCTACTGAAAGGGAAAAATACGACAAGGCAATAAACGCTTTAGTGGCGGACAAGGAAAGCTTGACAAAGATTATAGAATATTTATACGCGCCGGATTCAAGACATCGGGCGCTTATAATACTTAACTCGTCAAACAATATCGTATTTGCTTACGATAAAACCGGAAAATTTTTGAAAAAAGATTTTGAAAAAGGCAAACACATTGTGGAGTCGTCGCTAAATCCGAACATCATAGAACTTGTCTACAAAGCCGCAGAACGAAACGGAAAAGAAATAGAGTCTGTTTCAGAAGGATACGAAATTACCGTAATGTCAATAGCTGACCGAAATAAACTATACGCAACGATAATAAAAATATCGGTTCATATACTGTCATCTATTCAACCATAGACGTAAATTTTGAACCCTGCCGCAATTAACGCGTATGTCTTTTAAGTCATTTAATTTCTGTTATTTCCGCGCAGTTGTCTATTGTTTTTTTATCTTCGATTGAAACTTTAAAAGGCTTGTCTTCGTCTTTCAACACGAATTTTCCGTCCTTTTTGTTTACTTTAATAGACGCGCAGGAAAATAAAGCGCTGAAAGAAATTAAAATTGCAATTAAAAAAACGTTTCTTAATTTCATATTGTCTCCCAGGATGTACCGCCTTGCGGGCGTGTTTTCCATTTTCTGTGAAACCAGAACCATTGTTCCGGATATTCTTTTACAACAGCTTCGAGCTGTTGAGAATAGATTGTACTGATTGTTTTTATATCTTCTTCTTCATTTCCGGAATCAGGCAGCGGAATTTGTCCTATTTTCATTTTCATTGAACCGTCTTTTTGCCTTGCGCCGAAAGCCGTTATAATAGGGCATTTTGCCTTCAAAGCAAAAATCGCCGCGCCTTTAGGAGTGGACGCCAGCCTTTCGAAAAAAGGAACAAAAACGCCTTGTTTGCCTGCGTCTTGGTCGGAAAGAACCGCTACAAACTCATTATTTCTTAAAGCTTTTATAACGTTTCTGAAAGCCGTGCCCGGAGGGTCCTTATAAATAGCGTGAAATCCCTGTTTAGTTCTTATTTCGTTCATAAGTTTGTCGACAAGTTCATTAGACTGTTTAGCCACTATAACCGACATAGGATATCTCTTGGAAAATGAAAGCGCGGTAAGCTCCCAGTTGCCGAAATGCGCGGACATTAAAATAGCGCCTTTGCCGTTTTTATGTATTTTTTCAAATATTTCTTCATCTCCGGAGCCAAAAGTCATAAGTTTTTTTATCTCGTCATCCGACATTTTCGGAAAAAACATTATGTCTATAAAAGTTCCGGCAAAATTTATATAGATTTTTTTAGTTATACGTTTTATTTCTTTCAAGGTTTTTTGGGGAAAAGACAGCGTAAGCATATCAATAATGTGTTTTTTTCTTATCGGAATAAAATAATAGGCAAAAACCGCAAAAATTCTTCCTATCTTATGCGCTAAATTTCTCGGAATTAAACGTAAAAAAAACATCGCGGACTTTAATGCGAAATATTCGGTGTAATTTTGGATTTTAGTTCTTTTCAAGGTAAGAGAACCTCTAAAAATATACTATACTGATATGTCTTGAAATTCGTTATTTGAAATCCATTCTGTTCTGTATTTAACATGGATCCCCAATTACAACATTTGGAGATGACAAAAAAGATGAATTACAACCTGTTTTTGGATTGCCACGTCACTCCGTTCCCCGTAATGACAAAAGAGAGGATTAACAGCCTGCTTTTGTCAATTTTCCCTGATGAACAGACCGGCGAGAAAACTCTTTTTAAAATTAACGGCTTTATAAGGACATACTTCGTGACAGCAAAAACAGCTTATACAATCGGAATCAGATACATGCGGATATTGTTTTTTACCGATAACCTCTATCGCTTTAACAGGGCAGGATTTTACACAAAGCATGCATTTGGCGCATTTATTTTTATTTATTTTAGCTTTAACCCATAAAAAAGACCCCAGAGTCTTTACAAGAGATTTGGGAATGTAATCAAGAGCTCTTGTCTGCGGGAATTTAAAATTTTCAAGATTGAAATCTCTTATATCGTTTCCTATAACTTCCAAGCCTTCTATACTTTTTTTGCTTATTCCAAGATTTTGGGAAATAAAATTTTTCGAAATATCGAAATTTAAAGCGTCTAAAATATAGGCGTCTAAAACCGGCGTATCGGCTGAAGCCGCTATAATTCCCATTTTCCGCACTTCGCCTCCCGAAGGACCGTTTCCTTCCATCCCGTATATGCCGTCAATAAGGGTAAATCTGATTTTATCTTTTAAAAACAAATAAATATTCGTAAGCAAATCGGCAAATTCTTTATTTTTTGAAGCGTATTTGTGATACTCTACTTTCATTAATCCTGGGATGCAGCCGTATAAATTTTTAACGCCCGCGGTAAAAAGCATAAGGGAATGCGTTTTTAGTTTTGGCAGATTTATAATTCCGTCGCAGTTTAAAACCGCGTTTGAAAAATGCGCTTTTTTTACGTTTTTATCGTTTATGTCGATTTCTTGAGAACCCGCGGCCTCAAAGTTTATAAGTTCGACATTTTCTTCTTTGCATATTTCTTCCATACCCGTGACTTTCCATAAATTTTTAATGTCCCTTATGGCTCCGCCGGGGCTGTCTCCTACAACGGGAGTCGCGCCTGCTTGTTTTACAAGCTGTATAACGGCTTTTACTATCTTGGGATGGGTTGTAACCGCTTTTTCAGGATCTTTCGGGCTTAAAAGGTTAGGCTTTATGAGGATTTTTTCGCCGGGTTTCACAAAATTAGAAATTCCGCCCAGAAGCCTGAGCGTTTCTTTGACGGCAGGATTTGATTTATTATAATCGCCGCATTTAAGCAAACTGATTTTTGTCATTTATAATTCCTGAGATGCTTAGATGCATTGACGCACGGATGCATGGTAAACAGCCTTTGCGTTTTACCGTTGTTCTTTTTTGTATTTTCTACGCATCCATACTTCCATTCCTCTATGCATCTGCCGTTCTAGGCTTCCTGCTGAACCGCATCGGTCTTATTCATTCTTACCGATATTATTTTAGAGACACCGTGTTCTTCCATTGTTACGCCATAGAGGATGTCCGCGGTTTCCATTGTGCGTTTATTATGCGTTACTACCAAAAACTGCGTTTTTGAGACGAATTCTTTAACCATAGCGTTATATCTGCCGACATTCGCCTCGTCAAGAGGCGCGTCGACTTCGTCTAATATGCAAAAAGGAGAAGGTTTTACCATAAAAAACGCAAAAAGCAAAGCTACCGCGGTTAAAGCTTTTTCGCCTCCGGAACATAAAGAAATATTTTGAAGTTTTTTTCCGGGAGGCTGCGCGTAAATATCAACGCCGCTTTCCAAAAGATTATTTTCGTCGGTAAGCATCAAATCCGCTTCCCCGCCGCCGAAAAGCTTGCGGTAAAGCTCCCTGAAATTTCCCCTCACTATGTCGAAAGTCTTTTTAAAATTTTCTATTGTCGAGCGGTTAATCTTTTTTATCACTTCATGTAAATCGTCTTTGGCTTTAAGCAAATCCTGCTGCTGCGTTAAAAGAAAATTGTACCGCTGTTCCAAAGCGTCGTATTCTTCCTGGGCCGCGAGATTTACGGATCCCAGAGATTCCATTTTTCTTTTTATTCTCGCGATCTCCTCGCTATTCACTTCCACGCCGTCAAAATCATTCTTTATTTCTTCATAAGGTTTTCCGTAAGTTTCAAGAAGGCGTTTTTCCAAATCGTTTTTCTGGTAATCAAAATTTTTCAAATCGACTTGCATTGAATTCATTTCATTATTTAACGCGTCGACTTTATTTCTCAAATCATGCCATGCGCTTGTTTTGGAATCTATGTTTTCCTGAAATCCTTCTTTATCGCTAAGCGAAAGCTGTATTTCGGATTCTTTTTTAGCCTGTTCCTCGTACAACTGCCGTATTTTTACGGTTTCGGTTTCCTGAAGAGTTAAAACTTCCGAAAGTTTTGTTTCGTTTGCCGCCGTTCTGTTTACGGCATATTCTATTTGCCTCTTGATATTTTCAATATTGTCTAAAATATACTGCTGGCCTTTCTGCCTGTTTTCAAGCTCGGCGGATTTCTTGTCCCAGACGCTTCTTGCTTCCATCATAACCGGCGCAATAAGCTCTTCGTCTTTTCTCAAAGAAATTATATCGTTTTCGATATCTTTGAGTTCCGCGTAAATCCTGTTTTCCTCGTCTTCAATTCCTGCAAGCTGTCCGTCATATACGGATATTTTATCGTTAAAAGATTCAAGTTCCGCGTTTTTTGAAGCGATTTCTTCTTTATGCCTGTTTATTTCTTCAACGGTATTTTTTATATCGCCGCGTTTTTCTTCAATCTGAGCTTGCCTGCTTTCTACCTGCGTTTTGATTTTTACGGATTCAAAACCGAAGCGTTCTTTTTCAAGCTTAGAGTTTATCTGGTAATCGTTAATTTTTTCTATTTCAGCCTGAATTAAAGTTATATTTTGTTTTATTTCTTCGGACTTTTCCTGAAGTTTTTTTATCTGCTCTTCGATAAGAACAGGTTTTTCAAAAGCAGGCTTCCCTCCGCCCTGAACTATGACGTTTCCGTATATTTTATTTCCGGAAACTATAGCGTTTGAACAGACAAACCTTATTATTTTTTCGTTTTCAGGAGAATATCTTATATATTTTATAAGTTCCGTATATCCGACGGGCAGCCCGACGGGCGAAGAATATGTGTCGGATATTTTGTCGGAAATTATAAACGAAAGTCTGCTTAAACCGTTTTCTTCCAAAAAGCGTATAGCGGCTTCGGCGTTTTCCGCGCTGTCGCAGACCAAGTAATTAAGTTTTTCACCCAAAGCGGAAGCTATAAGCTCGTCTTTATCGTCATCGGCGTCTATAAGACTGCTTATCGGACCTCTCGCTATGCCTAAATTTAAAACCGCCTTTATTGACGAACGTATGGGGTCCTGCTGGTCAAACTCTTTTAATGTTTCTATTCTCGAACCGTTTGAGGCTATATTTTCTTTATATTGCGAAAGTTTGTCCTCTAAAGCGTCGATTTTTGCTTCATTTTCAAGAACGTTTTTGTTTATTTCCTCTTTCTTGGATTCAAAATCCGACAAAGACTGCTGCGCTGCAACAAGCTCGGCTGCTATATTCGCGATTTCCTTATTCGCGGGCTCTATGTCGTTTTCAAGCCTGGATATAATTCTCTGAAGCGACGAAGCTTCCGCGTCGAGATGTATTTTCGTTTCTGAAAGTTCGGCTTTTAAATTAATCTGCGTTTCTTTTTCGTCGGCAAGTTCCGCAAGCCTTGCGCGGATTGAACTTTCTTTAGACTGCGCATCCGAAAGTTTTGATTTTACCAGGTTGTATTGCTGTTCTTTTTCTTTATATGATTTCTCAAGATTTTCCGCTTCCGCTAAAAGAGGACTGTCGTCCGTGTCAAGCGAATTCAGCTGAATTTCGTACTGCGAAACTTTTTCTCGGTTTATTACAAGCTCCTGCGAAAACCTTTCCTGCTCCGCGCGTATCTCGTTTTCTCTTTGAGACGAGTTTTGTATTGTGTTGTCGGAAATAGCTATATTTGCTTTTATCTCGCTTAACTCTCTGTTGAGGCTGACGTATTGCTCGTTTTTCTCGTCAAGGTTTAAGCGCATTTCCTGTATTTCGGCGTCGGTTTGGGCAAGAACGGTATTGTTGGATTCAAACTCTTTGATTTTCGGGTCCAAATCCTTTTTTAAACGCTCTATTTCCTCGTTGCCGTATTTTATATGCTGAACAAGAGCCGCTACTTCGTATTTAGCAAGCTCTTCCTGATACTTTTTATACTGTTTGGCTTTTTTTGCGGCAATATCCAACGCTTTTATCTGGTCGCCGTGTATGGCCAAAGCGTCGGAAAGACGTCCCATATCTCCGTCGATTTTTTCAAGCCTTCTTAAAGTTTCTTCCCTGCGGACTTTATATTTTGCGACGCCCGCGGCTTCTTCAAAAAGTTCTCTTCTGTCTTCGGGTTTTGCGGTTGTCAAAAAATCGACTTTTCCCTGCTCTATTATGGAATATCCGTCGGAACCGATGCCGGTATCCAAAAACATATCTTTTATGTCTTTGAGCCTGCACTGTGTTTTATTTATATAATATTCGCTTTCACCGCTTCTGAATAACCTTCTTGTCACAATAACTTCGGAATAATCTATAGGCAAAACGTTTTGGGAATTGTCAAAGATAAGAGAAACTTCGGACATACCTGTCGTGGGTCTGGTCTGGGTGCCGCCGAATATGACTTCCTGCATATGCGCGCTTCTCATCGACTTGGCTTTCTGCTCGCCAAGGCACCAGCGTACCGCGTCGGCAATATTGGATTTTCCGCACCCGTTAGGACCTATAATCGCCGTTATGCCCGGTTCAAAATCCAAAATCGTTCTGTCGGCAAAAGACTTAAAGCCGCATATTTCAACTTTCTTTAAATACATTATTTTCCCTTATAAATGAAAGAATGAAGATTAGAGAGTTAAGAGTGGAGATACGTCAAAAAAATCATAAACTGCAAAAATTATATATATAACATCAAAATTTTGTAATATTTTTACTCTTAACTCTTCAATCTTCACCCTGATTTCTCAGTATTCTTCGGGAGAAAGGCCTTCATAGGCCTTTCTCAATCGTTCCTGATAATCTTCGTTGTTATTTTTACCGCGCTTGCATGCAGTCACAGCCAAAACTACAGTCGAACATACGACCATGGAAGCAAGAAAAAACTTGCCTAAACACTCGCAAAAACCGTCTATAGACGATTTGCTTTTATTTAACATACCGAACATTTCCTCGGAGAAGTCTTTAAAATGGTATTTCCGTCGGGAGCGACAAGCCTTGCTGCAATGGAGTATTTGCCCGGAGTAAAATATATCCAGTCAAACCACCAATATCCTCCGCCGAATCTGCACGGAATCCATTCGCCGTTATTGAAAGATATTTCGACATAGCCGTCTTGCGACGCACCTACACGTATCGCATAATGCTGACCACAGATTGTTTCCGAATTAACGGGGTAATCTATATATAAATGAGCATTCGAATTTGTATTCACAGAAGCAGGAGCAGATTTTTTTAAGGTTACGTCTTTTTTTACAGCCGTTTTAACGGCTTTCTTTACGACAGTTTTTTTTGAAGCTGCTCTTTTTTTTGCAGGAGTTTTTGTTTTTGTTTCCGCAGTTTGACATATAGTTTCCTGCGCGTCTTTTTTCTTAACAGATTTTGTTGCCATTTTTAAGTCCTCCAAAATAAAATTATGGCGCATATTCACGCCACGCCTATGACATTAATTCTACAAACTTACATTTAAAAAATCAATTGTTTTTTAACAACAGAAGTTGAGATGATGAGATGATGGGAAGTTGGGCAACGGCTTTGTTTTTGCTCAACTTCTCAGCCTCGCAACTTCTAATCTTCTAAATGGTCAGCTCATTTCGTATATCGCGTATTTTTTATATATTCTCCCGTTCATCATTTCCGCGGTACGCTGAGTCATAATATTGTCGTCAAGAACCCATGATAATTCGCAGTGTTTATAGCCGTTTTTCAAAGCGTTTTTAAGCCCTTTTTCATACATTATCGCTTCAATGCCTTTATGCCTGTACTCTTTTATGACGCCCATTACCATAAGCCTTAAACTGTCTATTTTTTTTCTGTAATACATAAACTTAAAAAGCCCGAAAGGAAGCAAACTGCCGTTTAATTTTTTTAAAACCTGATTATAATCCGGCAAAGATATGAGCATCCCGACCGGAGAACCCGCGACAGAGGCAATTATAATCATATCGGGGTCCACAAGCATTTTTAGTTTTGAAGCTATATAAACGAATTCTTCGTCTGTCCATGGAACAAAACCCCAATTCTTTTCCCATGCACGGTTATATATGGATATAGCGGCTTTTAAATCTTCGCTGAAAGTCGCTTTTTGGAGATTTTTTATTTTCAAAGTCGGCAATTTCTTTTTTGCCATTTCCACCACGCGCCCGAGTCTGCCGACTCTTGAATCCCCTACAACGTCCATATCATACGCGTAAAGCTCTTTAATTTTTTTCAAACCGGACTTTTGTGCAAGATTCAAATAATACTCCGGCGTATAACTCATCATAATGCTCGGTGAAATTTCAAAACCTTCCGATAAAAAACCGCATTCGTCGTTTGTCGAAGGATTCATCGGACCCATCATCTTATATATGCTGTTTCCCCTAAGCCAGGATTTTGCCGCATCAAAAAGAGCTTTTGCGGTTTCAACATTGTCTATACATTCAAAAAAACCGAAAAAACCGCATTTATCATCCTGAAAATTTATGTAATTGTAATCTATTATGGCGGCGATTCTTCCGGTTATGTTATTGTGTTCGTCATAAGACAAAAACAGTTGGCGTTTTGCATGGAGCCAAAAAGGATTTTTATCTTCGGAAAGCATATCTATTATTTCTGAAATTAAAGGAGGCACCCACGGGCTGTCTTCGGAATATATTTTCCACGGAAAACGGATAAATTGCCTGAACTGCTTACTTGTTTCAACTTTTACTATTTTCATATTACCCCGGCATTTAAACTTTGAACTTTTCAGTTGTCGTTAAATTATTCCCAGCGCTTTTCCTACTTTTGAGAATTTATCCAGAATGAAATCCAAATGTTCATCGGTATGCGTCGCCATATAAGACGTTCTTATTATAGCCTGGCCTTCAGGCACGGCGGGAGTTACTACCGGAGACGCGAAAACGCCTTCGTCAAAAAGCATTCTCCACATTTTAAAAGCGACCATATCGCTTCCGACCGTTAAAGGAATTATAGGAGATTGGGAATGATTGGTATCGTAGCCCATTGCTTTAAACGCTTCTTTCATTTTGTTTGCCGTATCCATAAGTTTTACTCTTCTTTCCGGCTCCTGAATCATCAAATCCAACGCCGCGTCTATCGCTCCTACGCACGCGGGAGGAAGGCTTGCGGTAAAAATCATAGGTCTTGCCGCATGTTTTACATAATCGATCACTTCCGCTCTGCTTGCAATAAATCCGCCTATTGAAGCAAGCGACTTTGAAGCCGTCGCCATCAAAACGTCGACATTTTCTTCCAAATTAAAATGTGAACCCGTTCCTTTTCCGTCTTTACCGATTACGCCTATGGAATGAGCTTCGTCGACAAAAAGTCTCGCGCCGTATTTTTTGGCAAGTTTGGATATTTCAGGCAGATTGGCTATGTCGCCTTCCATGCTGAATATGCCGTCTACTACTATAAGAATTGCTTTGCCTTCGTTTTTCTTAAGAACCCTTTCAAGATCCGCCATATCGTTATGGCGAAACCTGACCATATCGCCGAAAGACAAACGGCAGCCGTCTATAATTGAAGCGTGGTCAAGTTTATCGGTCACTAAAATTTCGCCTTTGCCGACAAGACACGACAAAGAACCTAAATTCGAATGATGACCCGTCGTAAAAAGAATCGCGTCTTCTTTACCCACAAATTTCGCAAACTTTTTTTCAACTTTTTCATGCAAATCGCTCGTTCCGTTAAGAAATCTCGAACCTGTTCCCGAAGTCCCGTATTTTTTTGCCGCTTCCATTGAAGCTTCTATTACTTTGGGATGGCTTGCAAGACCCAAATAATTATTTGAACATACAACCACTTTTTTGTTGCCGTCAACTATAGTTTCCGGTCCCTGCTGCGATTCTACTCTGTGAAAATATGGATAGACACCTGCTTTTTTAAGATCGTTAGCACCGTGAAAATCAAGGCATTTCTCAAAAATATCCGCGCTCATTTTTATGCAAGTCCCCTTTATTTAGAAATACTTATTCGATAAATACCAATTGTATGTTATTTTAGAAGCAATTTCAAGCTTTGTAAACTCCAGACCTAAGTCTTTTTTCGCGGCGCTGTTATCTGCAGTCCAACGTTCCTGAAGCATTTCCGTAATTTTCTGTTTATTTAAAACTGCCGCCTTTTTCGTAATATAAGAAAAAGATTGGACTGCTATTCCGGCAAGCTTAAAAATGAAGTCCGGCAGAGGCACGGGAACAGTCCTTCTGCCCATACTTTCAGCTATAATTCTGCCGACATCCGACCATGTATAAGAAGTTTCTTCCGCTACATAATAAGTATTGTTATCGGTTTTGGAATTTTCAAGGGATAAAACCGCAGCTTTTGCAACGTCTTTCACATAGACAAGCTGAATAAGCCTTTTTTTAATTGTTATTGGTCTCAAATGTTTGTGAACCAGATTGAAAAATATAAAAATGTCTTTGTCTCTGGGACCGTAAACCGACGCCGGCCTTAATATAGTAAAAGGAACTTTTCTGTTAAGCGTATTTTTTAATTCCCTTTCGGCTTCAAGTTTGCTTAAACCATAATCCGACACGGGATTCTCTTTATCGTTTACTTTTCTCAAGGTCTCGGAAACGCTCGGTCCCATAGCGGCCTGCGTAGAAATAAACACGAATTTTTTCAGATTCGGATTGGATTTCAAAACAGCTTCGCACAATTTTTTGGTATTTCCAACGTTGGATTTAAAATATCCTTCTATGTTCATAGCTCTGACGGCGCCGGCGCAATGTATTACAGCGTCAACATCTTTTACTGCCTCATTCAAAAACTTCTCATCGCTTAAATCGCCGTACTTATAAGAAACGGAAATCCCGTTTAACCAATTCAAATTAGACGTTTTTCTGACTATACAGGTAACTTGATGCTTAGCGGCAACTAAAGCTTCTGCTATATGACTGCCTACAAACCCGTTTGCCCCGGTAAGCAAAATTTTTGACATAATAAAACCTCATTAAAATTAACAATTTACAAATAACAATTAACGACACCGCAGTATGAATAAAAATGAATAGTTTAGTAATTATTAACTGTTAATTGTAAATTGTTATTTGCCGTTAACAAATTCTCGGTATCTGTTCCATATCCGTATTCAATATCCGCCTTAAACCGCCCGAAGATGTTTTAATCCAAACGCCTTTCGGGCTTTTTACGACTTTACCTATAACTGCGGCGTTTTTTCCTAAAATATTTTTTTTGCAGGCGTTTAAAACTTTTTCAGTATCAGCTTCTTTTTGTATAGAAATAATTTTCCCCTCATTGGCTACATATAAAGGGTCAAAGCCTAAAATGCGGCAAATTGCGGCGACATCTTTGGATACAGGCAATACCGAAGCGTCAATGATAATTCCGGTATTTGAACTTTCGGCAATTTCGTTTAAGGCTGCCGCTACTCCGCCTCTTGTAGGGTCCCTCATTACTTTTACATTGCGCGAAGCTTTTAAAATGTCGGCAGTTAAAGCGTTTAAACATGCGCAATCGCTTTTTATATTATTTTTAAAACCGAAATTATCTCTTGAAAGCATAACCGATATGCCGTGCTGTGCGATATTTCCGCTTATTATAACCGAATCGCCGTGTTTTGCGTTTGAAGCGGAAAGATTAACGTTGTCTTTTACTATTCCTATCGCGCTTGTATTTATAAAAATCCCGTCAGCTTCGCCTTTTTTCACGACTTTAGTGTCGCCGGTAACTATGCTTACTCCGGCTTTTCTTGCAGCCTCTGCCATAGACTTAGCTATTTTTTCCAGATCTTTTAAAGGAAAACCTTCCTCTATAATGGCAGCCGCAGACATTGCAACAGGTTTTGCGCCCATAACTGAAATATCGTTGACTGTCCCGAATACCGCAAGTTTTCCTATATCCCCGCCGTTAAAAAAAACCGGATTTATAACAAAGCTATCCGTTGAAAATGCTATTTTGGTATTTTGTATATTAAAAACAGCCGCGTCGTTTAAAGAATTCAAAATCTTATTTGAAAAGTGTTTTTTAAACACTTTAGAAATAAGCTCTTTGGAAGCATTGCCTCCCGCTCCGTGAGCCATAGTTATTTTACCTTTCAACTTTTCACTTTTCACTTTTCACTTTCTCCGTATTTGTAATATGCCGCGCAAATTCCTTCAGACGAAACCATACACGGCCCTAGCGGATTTTCAGGAACGCATTTTTTCGCAAAACCAGGACATTTATCAGGCGTTATAATTCCTTTCATTATTTTCCCGCAAAGGCACGCGTCTTTACGAAAAGACACGGGTTTTATACAAAATTTTTTATCAGCGTCGAAATTTTCATATTTTGAATTTATTTTAAAACCGCTTTTTTTGATTACTCCTAAACCCCGCCAATAATCGTCTCCCAAGTCAAAAACCTCGCTAATAAATTTTTTGGCCTTTTTATTTCCGCCCGGAGACACGGCATAACCGTAGGCGTTTGCGATTTTATTTTTTTTGTCTTTTATAAGACGTTCTAAAATATTCACGGCGGAAATTATCTCATTTTCAAGAAATCCCGACACAACGCAAGGCTTTTTTAAAAATTTAAAATCGTCGGAACCTGTTATGGAAGCTACGTTCCCCGGGAGCAAAAAACCGTCTATTTTTAAATCTTTTGATTTCGCTATATTTTCTAAAGCGGGAAAAACGCTTTTAAACATTGAAAATACCGAAAAATTTTTAACTTTTCTTTTATATGCTTCCTTTATAAGAACAGCCGCCGCCGGAGCCGTAGTTTCAAAACCCGCGCCCGCAAACACGACTTCTTTTTTCTGGTTTTCCGAAGCGATTTTTAAACAATCGTAAACGGAATAAATAATTCTGATATCCGCGCCCGAAGATTTTTCTTTTTCAAACGACGATGTAATAGAAGGGACTCTTAACATATCGCCGAAAGTCGCTATTATTATATTTCTGTTTCTCGATAAAACAACGCACTGTTCAATCCTGTTCGAAGGAGTTACGCAGACGGGGCAGCCTGGGCCCGATACCATATCAACGCCGTCAAAGAAATTGCGCAGCCCGAATTTAGAAATTGCCGCGGTGTGAGTTCCGCATACTTCCATAATTTTATTTTTTTTCACGGCAATTTCCTTAGGGTGTGTCGACATATATAACGCGCTTGCGCTGCTCAGATTTTTTAGGAAATTTTAATTTTTTTATAACGAGCATAGCCAAAGCTATGTAAAGAGTAAAAAAATTAAAATTTACCGAAAAGCTGGCGCAGCCCGAAGGGTTTGGCCAAAAAAGCGCCAACTCCATTGTTGCGGCTCCTATCAATAGGCACCGCTATTGCTTCGTCACCGCGCCTAGGATTTGTCCCTTTTTTGACCAAACGCAAGCGTGTTATATATGTCGACACACCCTAGCATCCGGCATTTCTTTAAAATTTCTTCAAAAGAAGTATCAATAATTAAATATTCCAAATTCTCTTTTTCAAAAAAATTCTGCGCTACCATATTATCAAGAAATTTTAAAAGATAATCGTAATAACCGTTGATGTTGAGCAAAGCGCAAGGTTTTCTGTGAAGGGATAACTGCGACCACGTAAGAGTTTCGGCAAACTCATCTAAAGTGCCTATTCCGCCGGGCAAAACCAAAAAATAATCGGCAAGGGCGTACATTTTATTTTTTCTGGCATGCATTGTATCGGTAATTATAAGTTCGGAAAGTCCGTCATGGCAAAGCTCGCGTTTCTTTAAAAACTCAGGGATAATCCCTATAACTTTTCCGCCGCTTTCCAAAACGGAATCCGCAAGCGCGCCCATAAGCCCTGTTTTTCCGCCGCCATAAATAAGTTCCATTTTTTCGGAAGTTATAAACCGGCCGAGTTCAACGGCAGTTTCAATAAAAACTTTGTTTTTTCCGGCGCTTGAACCGCAAAAAACGCATATTCTTTCGCTCATTATATAAGACCGGATTCTTTAGAGACTTTTATAATTTCCAAAGCGTCTTTTTTGGGGATTTTATTTATGGCAAAACCAGCGTGAACTAAAACGTAATCCAAAGGTTTTAAACCGTTTACAAGAGTTGTTTTTATTTCGGAAGTCACGCTGCCGCCGAAATCTGCCGTGGCAGCGTCGTTTGAGTCAATTTTGATTATTTTGGCTACGACTGCAAGACACATTTACTCCTGCGCCTCAATTATTTTTTCAACGGCCTTTTGAGCTTCGGACTTTACTTCTGCGTTTTTAGAAGTTTCGGCCAGTTCTGATAAAGCGTCAATGGCAGAAATTGCGGCTTTACCCATTTCGGAAATTTCGGCAATAGCCCTTAATTGGGTATTTACATTGCCGTCTTTTAAAAGATTTATAAAATTAGGAATAGTATCTGCGGAAGGTCTTCCTATTTTATTCAAAGCAGCGGCAGCGGTAAGATTTATATCGTTATCGGAATCTTGAAGCAAGGGAATTAAAGCGTACACTGCGCTGTTGGCGTCACTCCCCATTGCAGCAAGCGAATCCATAGCGGCAATTCTTACTTCTTTTACGTTTGAAGGTACAAGAAGCCCAATTAACCCCGGAATCGCGGCTTTATTTCCGGGACCTATCTCCGATAAAGCCGATCTTGCCGCTCTTTTCCTTTCCGAATTAGTACCGGCCAATTCTTGTATTATTACAGGTATAACTTCAGATGCCGCTGATTTTAGAGTAACAATGGTTCTAAGAGCTGTTTCCGAAACATCAGTATTCGGATCATTTACAAGTTCGGCTATTTTTGGAATTACGCCGAGCTCTTTAAGTTTTGAAGGATTTGCAGAACTTAACACTTCAAGCGCGGATTTTCTTACTTCGTCGTATTCATGATCAAGCAGAGGAAGAATATCGGGAACAAAGCTAGAAACTGCCCCGCCCGTATGTTTTAAAGCCTCTAAATAGTCAGGCAAGGCATACTGGTTGGCTGTTTTCATTTGCGATATTATTTCTCTTGCGACTCTTTCTTTTGCTTTACTATTTTTTAAAGAAGCGATAGCATTCATAACCGCGTTTCTAATTTCAGGTTCTCTGTACGCAATAAAAGATACAAGCTCTTTTGAAGCAAGACGCGGGTCTGCTTCAACGGCTTTTTTATAATAATCTATAGCGGAAGTATAATCTTTTTGAGCAAGTCTTATATTTCCCATACCTTTCAATGCATCAGGATGATCCGGTTTCTTTTTTAGAATCTGCTGATAAACCGACTCAGCCTTATCGTATTCGCCGTTTTTGTGATAAGTATCGGCTCTATCAAGCATATTTCCGGTATTATCGCATGCAAATACAAAAAAACAAAAACAAAGACAAATAAAAATTAACTTCGCAAAATTTTTCATATAACCTCTTTATTACGTATTTATTAAATAAATTTTCGCATATTATATAATAAAATTACATTTTTAGCAAAATATAAAATTTAACGGCGCGTCATAAATGCCTGCCCTAGAGAAATCCCGCCGTCGTTTATAGGAACTTTCTCGTTAAAATAAACTTTAAAGCCGTGCGATTTAAGCTTTTTTACCGAGTTTTTAAGCAAAAACATGTTTTGAAAAACCCCGCCGCTTAAAACAATTTGGCTGATATTATATTTCCGAGCGTAAAACAAAACCGATTTAATTATAATTTCGCATACCGTATTATGAAATTTAACGCTTATATCGTTTTTTGAAATTTTATTTTCCAAATCGGAAATTATATTTCTGATTACAGGTTCAACATCAATAATCCCGTCTTTTATTTCAAAAGGATAAAATTTTTTGCTTTTCGACGCTGCAAGAGATTCCAACGCAATAGCGCCCTCTGCCTCGAAAGTAGAAATATATTTTACTCCCAATAAAGCGGAAAGCGCGTCAAACAATCTTCCGATGCTTGAGGTTTGCGGACAGTTTATATTATTATCCAGCATTCTTAACACCGGTTTGTAATCAAACTTTTTAAAACTTTCAGGCATATGTTCAATCATTGAGTATTTATGGAGAAGAGACAATGCCGTTCTCCATATTTCTTTTATGCAAACATCTCCGCCTGGAAGTTTAAAATAATCCAAATGAGCAAGCCTTTCAAATCTGTTACTATTATAAAAAACGATTTCCCCGCCCCATATTTTTCCGTCTTCCCCGTAACCGCTGCCGTCAAAACTAAAACCTAACGCCGTTCCTCTTAATTTATGTTCGGCTATGGCGGAAGCTATATGTGCGTAATGGTGCCGGCCTTCGCATGTTTTTTTATATTTACTTTTTACATATTGTGATGAAAAATACTGCGGATGAGCGTCGCAAACCGCCTTTTTTGGATTTACTTCAAGGAAATTCTTCATTTTTTTTACGCTTTCGCCGTAAAAATCCAGATTTAATTTCTCGGATAAATCGCCGATGTAGTGCGACATATAAGCTTTATTTTCTCTCGTTACGCAGAAATTATTTTTTAAATCTCCGCCCGCGGCAAAAATACCGTCCGGTAAATCCGCGTCTATCGGGTCGGGAACAAAACCGCGGCTTCTTCTGACAATTATATTTTTGCCGGAATCCGGCAAAAATCCGATAATAGAATCGTCGCAGCGGTTTTCTATATCCCTGTCATGCGTCAAAAAACAATCGGCGATTCCTTTAAGATTTTTAAAAGCTTCGGCTTCATTTGAGCATATCGGCTCGTCGGAACGGTTTCCGGAAGTCATTATAAGCATCGGAATTTCTTTAATTAACATATGGTGCAGCGGAGCATAAGGAAGCATTACGCCTATTGAATTATTGCTTGGCGCGATAATTTCTAAATTTTTTTGAAATTGACTGTTTCCGTTTTTTCTTAAAAGAACTATCGGCGCCGCATCCGAAAGTAAAGCTTTTTTCTCATAACCGTTTACAGCACAAAGCTTTAATGCTGTTTTTATTTCAGCCATAACGGCAAAAGGTTTAAACGGCCTTTGCTTTCTTTGCCTTAAAATTTTAACGGAATTTATATTTAAGGCATCGCATATAAGATGGTAACCGCCGATACTTTTTATCGCGGCGATTTTACCTTTTTTTAATAAGCCGACGCAATCGTCAAAAGCATTCCCTTTTTCCGAAATTAATTTTTTATTACCGTCATAAAAATAAAGACGCGGTCCGCATTCGCAACAAGCATTAGGCTGCGCGTGAAACCTTCGGTTTGAAGGATTAGAGTATTCGGCTTCGCATGCCGCGCACATTTCAAACCGATTCATAGTAGTATTTTTTCTGTCATATGGAAGTTTTTTTATTATGGAAAAACGCGGACCGCATTTAACGCAGTTAATAAAAGGATATTTATAGCGTCTGTCGGAGCTTGAGAAAAGTTCTTTTTTACAATCGTTACACAAAGCTAAATCATGAGGAAATTCCGACAAGTTTTTTGTTTTTTTACTTTCTATTATTTTAAAACCGCAATACTTAACATAAGGAATTCTTTCCTGTTTATACGAAGCGTCAAAAGACGATTTTTTTAACTTCGAAAAGAAACTTCTTATATTTTTATAAGATCCGCTTACTGAAATTTCCGCTCCAAACCCCGTATTTCTCACATAACCGGAAAGATTAAAACTTTTTGCCAAATTAAAAACAATAGGACGAAACCCAACCCCTTGAACAACGCCGAAAGCCTTAATTTTTACGCTTCTTATTTCAACTTTCAACTTTTCACTTTTCACTTTTTTACTCACCCTCAATGCTTTTCACATATGTTTCGCGCCCTGAAATTACGCTTATGTCTCCTGACTTACAATTCGGACAGACAAGCTCCGACATATCCGAAGGTTTTACGTCAAAAGAACATATATTGCATTTTGCCGCAAGAGGCATAAATTCATACTCTATGACAGCGCCTTTTGCGATTTCATTTTCCATAAAAATATGATCAACAAAAGAATGGTTTAAAAAATCTTTCTCTATTCCCGAAGCTTCGCCTAAAGCGATTGTAAGTTTTGTAATTTTTGAAATATTATTTTTTTGCGCTTCGGCTAAAACTATTTTCCACAGTTCTTTTGCAATTCCGTGTTCGTGCATTTTCTCCTCCGCTTATAAAATTAATTTATTATAACAAAAAAGGATCCGTTTCGGTTGAGAAACGGATCCTTTGATTTTTAATCGGTAAATAATCTATGCATCCGTCTTTAAACGGCGCATCTTGAGGCTTTTATTTCTTTTATTATGTTAGGAATTATTTCGTACAAATCGCCTTCCAAAGCATATGTCGCGGTCTGCATCATAGGACAAGTCGCGTCTTTATTTATCGCGATTATTGTATCTGAGGAACTCATTCCGACCATATGCTGGATTTGCCCGGAAATTCCGCAGGCTATGTAAATCTTCGGGGCAACGGTTCTGCCCGTTTGCCCTACCTGATGTGAATAAGGTATCCAGTCGGAATCTACCGCAGCTCTTGACGAACCTACGGCTCCTCCGAGAAGTTCGGCAAATTCTTCAATCAGTTTAAACCCTTCGGGTTTACCCAATCCCCTGCCGCCTGAAACTATTATGTCCGCGTCGGAGATATTTATATGAGCGCTGGAATCTTTTATAAAACCTAAAAACTTCGTTCTGTTTAACAATGTCTTTGCGTCAAATTTGCTTTCAATTATTTCGCCTTTTCTTCCTGTTTCGGCTTTAGCCTCTTTAAAAACTTTATGTCTTACGGTAGCCATCTGGGGACGGTGTCTCGGAGTGAGAATTGTCGCCATAATATTTCCGCCGAAAGCAGGTCTGGTTTGCTGGAGATTTCTTGTTTGCGGGTCTATATCCAAAGCCGTGCAGTCCGCCGTTAAACCGGTTTGGATTTTAGCGGCTACTCTTGAAGCAAAAGAACGTCCTATATTTGTCGCGCCCATAAGAATAATTTCAGGCTTTTCTTTTTCTATAAGCTGAGTAAGGATTGAAGCATAAGGATCATCCTGAAACTCAATAAAAATCGGATCATCGAAAACATAAACTTTCTCAGCGCCTCTGTCTATCAAATCCTGAGCTTTTGACTTTATATTATCGCCTATTAAAACCGCGCTTAAAGGAACTCCAAGCTGTTTTGCAAGCCTTGAACCTTCGTTTAAAAGCTCATATACAACATGTGAAATTTCGCCGTGTCTCTGCTCGGCGTAAACCCAAACGCCTTTATACTGATTTTTATCAACATCTGCTTTCGGGGCGTCTTTAGTTATTTCTATCGCGGCAAATTTGCACGCTTCCTTACAGGCTCCGCAATACGTGCATTTGTTTAAATCTATAACGGCTAACTTCATTTTTTTAGGATGTTCCGGCCTTTCGACCATAGAAACTGCGCCAAACGGACAAGCGTCCACGCACATTTTGCAGCCTATACATTTATCTGCTAAAACCTGAATACTGTTTGACATTTTAAAATACTCCTTTAACAGAAAAGTGAAAAGTGTAAAGTTAAAAGTGAAATTATTGTGTTTTCGCAAAGCGAAAACATTTAATAAATTTCGGCTTTGCCGAAATACAACATTTCCACTTTTCACTCTTCACTTTCAACTTTGTTGTTTAAATTACGCCTGTCTCCGACAACTTATCTACCAAAGATTTTGCTACAACGGCGGGTTCTCCGCTGAATTTTTCTCCGCCCGCTCTTTGCGGCGGCGTAAATATTTTCATAACCTGGGTAGGCGAACCGTTTAGTCCTATTTTTTGAGCGTCCGCGTTTATAGCAGTTGCCGTAAAGGTTTTAATAACGGCTTTCTTTGCCGCCATTTTTCCTTTAAGAGAGGCAATCCTCGGATTATTTATTTCTTTAACGACGGTTAAAAGAACCGGAACCGGAGATTCGATTAAATCATAACCGTCTTCCATCATTCTTTCGACTTTTATGGACTTATCGTCAATGGCTTCAATCTTTTTGACGTAAGCAACGTGAGGAATATTAAGCATTTCGGCTATTCCGGGGCCTACCTGCGCCGTATCGCCGTCCGTAGCCTGTTTTCCGCAAAAAATCACGCCGTAATCGCCTATTGCTTTTATAGCCGAAGCCAAAGCGTAAGACGTGGCAAGAGTATCTGCTCCGCCAAAAGCCCTGTCGCTTACCAAAACAGCTTCATCGGCTCCTCTTGAAATTGCTTCTCTTAAAGCCGATTCAGCCTGGGGAGGACCCATTGTCACGACAATAACTTTTCCGCCGGTTCTTTCTTTAAGACGTACGCCTTCTTCTATAGCGTATTCGTCAAAAGGATTGATTATAGATTCAACGCCTTCTCTTTTAAGACGTCCCGTTTCCGCGTCAATCTGCACATTTGTTGTGTTTGGGACTTGTTTAATGCATACTATTATGTTCATATTAAAAACCCTCTTAATTAACTACGATGTTGGGAAGGTGAGAGGTTGAGAAGATGAGCAACGGCAAAAACTTAAACAGCCACAGCTCCTCTCAACCTCTCATCATCTCATCTTCTATTTCGTCTTTGCAGCTGATTCTTTTATAAGGTTCAGCGCAATTTCATTTTTCTGTATCTGGCTTGTGCCTTCGTATATTGTCGTAATTTTGGCGTCTCTCATCATTTTTTCAACAGGATATTCTCTGCTGTATCCGTATCCGCCGAAAATCTGAACGGCATTTGTAGTAACTTCCATAGCGACTTCGGAGCAATAAAGTTTCGCCATCGCAGACTCTTTACTTGTGCGTTTCTCAGGCTCTTTTGTGAGCTTGTTTGTTGCCACGTCTATCATTCTTGAGGAAGCATAAAGCAATGCTCTTGCAGCTTCAACTTTTGTAGCCATGTCGGCTAACATATGCTGTATTCCCTGAAATGAAGCTATTGCCTGGCCGAACTGGACTCTTTTTCTCGCGTAATCAACGGCTTCGTCAAGAGCGCCAGCGGCAATACCTAAAGCCTGCGAGGCAACTCCCGGACGGGAACTGTCAAGCGTAGCCTGGGCAATCATCAGTCCGTGACCTTCTTTTCCGAGCAGCTGATCTTTATGAACTCTGCAATTATTGAATATCAATTCTCTGGTTGAAGAAGCTCTGATACCCATCTTTTTTTCTTTTTTGCCGAACTCAAAACCGGGCATTCCTTTTTCAAGAATAAAGCACGAAATTCCTCTCGCGCCTCTTGAAGGATTGGTTTTCGCAAAAACCGTATATGTTTCAGCGTCGCCGCCGTTAGTTATAAAGCATTTTGTGCCGTTTAAAACGTAATAATCGCCGTCTTTAACCGCAGTTGTAGTCATTCCGGTAGCATCAGAACCCGCGCCCGCTTCGGTCAAACCGAAAGCTGCAAGTTTTTTTCCTGAAGCTATATCGGGAAGATATTTTTTCTTCTGGGCTTCATTTCCGGCTATTATTATGGGAAGCGTTCCGAGCGCCGTGCACGCAATCGACAAAGCGACAGCTCCGTCAACTTTACAAAGTTCTTCTACAACCAAGACCAAACCCATAATACCAAAACCCATTCCGCCGTATGCTTCGGGGATATAAAGCCCGCACAAATCAGCCTGCGCAAATTCTTTTACCATTTCCCACGGAAACTCTTCTTTTTCGTCGTAGTGTTCCCTCATTGGTTTCATTTTTTCAATAGCGATGGTTCTTGCCGTCTCAACCATCATCTGTTCTTCTTCAGACAAAAAATATTCCATTACCATTTAAAACCCCTTAGTTACTGCAAAGTGTAAAGTGTAAAGTGAAAAGTGAAAATAAAAAACATTGTGTCTTGACGTTATTTTCACTTTCAACTTTTCACTTTTAACTTTGTCTTTTTATGTTTTCCAATGCTTTTTTCGCGGCTTCCTGCTGGGCCTCTTTTTTTGAGTGCCCGACGCCTTTTCCCAAAAGCCTGTCTTTTATATAAACTGCAGCCTCAAATTTTTTGTCGTGGTCAGGACCGAATTCTCTTATTATTTTATACTTTGGAAGCTCTTTGCAGTCCGACTGTGAAGATTCCTGCAGCCTGCTTTTATAATCCGTAATTTCTATTTCTTTCTGTCCGTCTAAAAACTTCAAGACAAACTTTTTCGCGTTTTCAAAACCGCCGTCTATATAGATAGCTCCGCTGACGGCTTCAAAAGCGTCGCAAAGCAAACCTTCTCTGTTTCGCGCTTCTTTGCTGTCTTCACTTTTGCCCAAAAAAATAAAATCGCCGAGATTTATAAGTTTAGCCCAAGAGCTTAAATTTTGGGCTGAAACGATTTGCGATTTTAATTGCGAGAGTTTACCCTCAGTTTCTTCGGGGTATCTTTTATAGAGAGCGTCAGCGACAACCGCGGACAAAATACTGTCGCCCAAAAATTCCATTCGCTCATTATAATTTTTAAAACCCGACCCGGCAGCATGCGACTTATGCGTAAGAGCCGTTATTAAAACTTCAAGGTTATTGAACGTATATTCAATAACCTTTTGAAGTTTTTCAATCTCTCTATTTTTCATATTTCTTAATAACTACGGTCGAATTATGTCCGCCAAATCCCAGCGAATTTGAAATAGCGCAATGAATTTGCTGTTCTCTTGCTTTATTAGGGACATAATCCAAATCGCACTCAGGATCCGGAGTTTCATAATTTATCGTCGGATGGATGAAACCGCCCTGCATTGAAAGCACGGTCGCGGCAAGTTCTACTCCCGCGGCGGCTCCCAAAAGATGTCCCGTCATCGATTTTGTCGACGATATAGGAATCTTGTACGCTCTTTCGCCAAAAACTTTTTTTATCGCGAAAGTTTCGGTTTTATCGTTCAAGGACGTTGACGTTCCGTGAGCGTTTATATAATCTACTTCGTCTTTTGAAATTCCTGCGTCGGCTATAGCGTTTTCCATAGCCAAAACAGCGGCTTTACCTTCCGGTTCCGGCGCGGTCATATGATAAGCGTCGTCAGACGCCCCGTAACCCGCGAGTTCGGCGTAAATTTTCGCCCCTCTCGCCAAAGCGTGTTCTAAAGTTTCTAAAATAATAATGCCGGCTCCTTCACCCATGACAAAACCGTCGCGGTTTTTGTCAAAAGGTCTGGAAGCCTTTTGAGGCTCGTCGTTTCGTGACGAAACTGCTTTCATATTGCAAAAACCCGCAAGCCCTAGCGGCGTAATTACAGCTTCGGCTCCGCCGGAAACCATAACATCCACATAACCGTTGCGAAGCATGTTCAAAGCGTCGCCCATAGCATGGTTTGCGGAAGAGCAAGCGCTGCTAATTGAATAATTTGGCCCGGTAAAACCGTGCTGTATGGCTATTTCGCCGGGAAGCATATTGGTTATTATCATAGGAATAAGAAAAGGGCTCACTCTTCTGGGACCTCTTTCAAGAAGAGCCTTCTCTTCTTCTTCGATAACGTCAAGCCCGCCCATACCCGTGCCGGTTATAACGCCGATTCTTGACATATCTTCTTTTGAAATATCAAGACCGGAATCTTCAATAGCCAGCTTTGCGGCAGCCATACCTACCTGCGTGAATCTCGCCATTCTTTTGGCTTTTTTCTTATCGACAAACTGCTCGGGGTTAAAATCTTTTATATAACCGCCGATTTTTGTCGAAAAAGCGCTTATGTCAAAATGTTCAATCGCGGAAATACCGGATTTTCCTTCCTTTAACGCTTTTGCAAATTCGGCATTTCCAATGCCTATAGGCGTTACTACGCCTATACCTGTTATAACTATTCTCTTTTTCATTTTATTAACGCCTTGATATTTTACTTTCCGGCATGCGTTTTAATATATTCAACCGCATTTCCTACGGTTTGAATTTTTTCAGCTTCCTCATCCGGAATTTCAATACCGAATTCTTCTTCAAAAGCCATTACGAGCTCAACTGTGTCTAACGAGTCAGCGCCTAAATCATTAACAAAAGATGCTCCTGCTACAACTTCAGCCGGATCAACGCCTAACTGCTCAACAATAATTTCCTTCACTCTAGCTTCAAAGTCTGCCATTTTTACTTCCTCCCTTTTGTTTTTTACAACTGTTCTGTTTATTTTGCTTCTAGTTAATTAAGTGTGAGAAATGTCTTTATCTTCACTCTTCACTTTGATGTTACATATACATTCCGCCGTTTACCGCTAAAACATGGCCAGTTATATAGGATGAATCATCGCTTGCGAAAAACAGAGCGGCCTTAGCTATATCGGACGCTTCACCCAGTCTTGAAAGCGGAATTGTGTCCGCCATTGCTTTCTTCTGGTCTTCCGTTAACTTGTCGGTCATTGCGGTGCGGATAAACCCGGGAGCTATTGCGTTGACAAGGATATTTCTTGAAGCAAACTCTTTCGCGCATGTTTTTGTTATTGCGATTACTCCGCCTTTTGAAGCGGAATAATTAATTTGTCCCGCATTTCCCATCTGACCTACAACAGAAGCTATATTTATTATTCTGCCTTCTCTCTGCTTAAGCATTGGTTTTGAAGCTGCTTTTATACAATTAAATACTCCTTTAAGGTTAACCGCTATTACCGCGTCCCACTCGGCTTCGGACATTCTTAAAACGAGATTGTCCTTTGTTATTCCGGCATTGTTAATAAGTATATCTATTTTAGAAAATTTGTCAAGCGAGGACCTGACGAGATTTTCGCAATCTTCAGGCTTTGCAACGTTACATGCCACGGCTATGGTTTCAACGCCGTATTTCGACTTTATTTCATCCGCGGTTTTCTGCGAAAGTTCCGCGTTTATATCAGAAATTACCAAATTTGAGCCTTCCTGCGCAAAAGCTTCGGCAATAGCTCTGCCTATTCCCTGAGCCGAACCCGTAACAACTGCTGTTTTACCTTTAAGTCTCATTTACTTAACTCCTGTATTGTTTTTTGTAAACTTGCTTCATCTTCTATATTCAATGCTTTTTTAGATCTGTCTATTCTTTTTAAAAGCCCGGCCAAAACTTTTCCGGGGCCAATTTCTATAAAAGTTTCAAAGCCCGAACTTATTATATTTTGTATGCTTTCATCCCATTTTACCGCGCTTTTAATCTGTTTTACCAGTTTATCTTTAACAATTGTAGAGTCTTTTGTCAATACTGCGTCGCAATTTGTGTAAGTGCCGAAAGACGGATTATTAAATGTATGCTTTTTCAGTTCTTCAGCCATCATATCTGCGGCTGAAGACATTAAAGAAGAATGAAAAGGGCCTGAAACGTTTAAAATTACGCATTTCATGGCGCCTGCGGCTGCCGCAAGTTCAACTGCTTTTTGAACGGCAGCAACCGTTCCGGCTATGACTATTTGCCCGGGAGAATTAAAATTTACAGCTTCGCATACTCCTAAAACCGAAGCCTGTTTGCATATATCTTCAACCGCCGCTTTTTCCATACCCATTATGGCGGCCATTGTACCGGGATTTGCTTCGGAAGCCTTTTGTATAAATTCGCCTCTGGCTTTTACCATAGCCAAACCGTCCTGAAAACTGAAAAACCCCGCTGCGCATAAAGCCGAATATTCGCCCAAAGAATGACCAGCCGAAACAAACTCATATTTTGAAACGTCTATATTTTCTTTCAAAACTTCAAAAGCCGCCATACTTACCGTGAAAATCGCGGGCTGGGTATATTTTGTTATTTTTAAAGTTTCTTCCGGACCTTCAAATATGATTTTTTTAAGTTCGTCGCCTGCCGAATCTATTATTTCTTTGGCTTTCGGATACTTATCATAAAGTTCTTTTCCCATACCTACTGTCTGGCTGCCCTGCCCGGGAAACATTAATGCTATTTTCATTTTTACTCCGTAAAAATTAAGAAGTTGGGATGTTGAGAGGATGAGAAGATGAGCAACAACATCAAAAAAATTTTTGCCTTTGCTCAACTTCCAAACTTCCCATCATCTCATCTTCTGTTTCTATATCCGTATTACTGCGGCGCCCCAAGTAAAACCCGCGCCAAAAGCCACAAGTTCTGCTAAATCGCCTTTTTGAATTTTACCTGTTTTTATGGCTTCGTCCAAAGCTGTTATCGTTGTTGCGGACGAAATATTACCTGTCTTATGAATATTTACAAAAACTTTATCCATTGAAACTTCAAGCCTTTTCGCTACGGCTTCAATTATTCTCATGTTTGCCTGATGAGGAATAAAAAGTTTTATATCATCGATAATTTTATTTGCAATTTCAAGCGCTTTTTGAGCGGCTAAAACCATTTTAGGCACCGCTGTTTTAAAAACTTCTTTCCCTTCCATTCTTATATAATGCATTTTCTTTTCAACCGTTTCCGCGCTTGCCGGATTGGCGGACGCGCCGGCCGAAAGATATAAAAGATCGGAATGTAAACCGTCCGAACCCATAAACACGGACAATATATCATTATTTTCTTGTGAAGCGGCCAAAACCATAGCGCCCGCGCCGTCTCCGAATAAAACGCATGTATTTCTGTCCGACCAGTCGGTAAATTTCGACAACTCCTCCGCGCCTACAAGTAAAACCGTTTTATAAATTCCTGATTCTATAAAAGCTTTTGCTACGCCTATAGCATATATAAAACCGCTGCATGCCGCGGATAAATCAAAAGCAGCGGCATTATACGCGCCAAGTTTATTCTGTAAAAAACACGCAGTTGAAGGAAACAGCATATCGGGAGTTACGGTGGCTACTAAAATCAAATCTATTTGTTCGGGCGAAATCCCGGCGGTTTTCAAAGCCTCTTTAGAAGCTTCGCAGGCAATATCGGAAGTAAGCTCGTTTTTTTCCGAAACATGCCTTTCTTTTATACCGGTTCTCGTACTTATCCATTCATCCGAGGTTTCAACGATTTTTTCCAAGTCAGTATTCGTAAGGACTTTTTTCGGAAAATATGAACCCGTGCCTAAAACTTTTACGCCTGTTTTTTTATTCATTTATTTAACCGCTTATGTTGCCGTATTTTGCTATTGCTTCTTTAATTTCATTCGTGATATCGTGTTCGGCTGCCCGCGCGGCGGAAAACACGGCGTTTTTAACGGCTTTAGCTTCAGAACGGCCGTGACCTATTAAACATACTCCGTCAACTCCCAGCAAAGGAGCTCCGCCAAATTCGCTGTAATCGACTTTTTTTCTTAAATCGCTTAAAGCAAACCATAAAAAAGGAAGAGAAGCCCAAGCTATGGGATGATCCTTAAATCCTTTTTTTATAAGTTTTAACATCATTTCAGCTAAGCCTTCGCCAAACTTTAAGATGATGTTTCCGACAAAACCGTCGCATATTACAACGTCGGCCTTGCCTTTGGGAATATCTCTGCCTTCAACATTGCCTATAAAATTAAATTTGCCTTTTTCCATAAGTTTAAAAGCTCCCAAAGTAAGCTCATTGCCTTTAGTGGACTCTTCACCTATAGAAACCAAACCGATTTTTGGTTTTTCTATACCGATAACTTTTTTACAAAAAATATTTGCCATAATGGCAAACTGGAAAAGATGTTCCGCTTTGCAGTCCGCGTTTGCGCCCATATCGGCGATTATACAACTGCCGTTAACGGTAGGAAATCCGGTGGAAATGGCAGGTCTTAAAACGCCGTCTATTCTTTTTAAATAAAATAACGCCGCAGCCATTGCCGCGCCTGAATTTCCCATGGAAACGCACGCGTCGGCTTTGCCGTCTGCGACCAACTTTGCCGACACCGACAGAGACGAATCCTTTTTTTGCCTTACGGCTTTGGCCGGATGTTCATCCATGCCGATGACTTCAGTGGCATTGATTATTTCAATGTCAAGCGAAGTTACGTCGTACTTTTTATGATACTTTAGAAGTTCTCCGGAAATTAATTTCTCGGGACCTACCAGAAGTATTTTATGATTTGAGCTTTTGGCGGCAAGAACCGCTCCTTCAACCGTAGCCTGAGGAGCATTGTCTCCGCCCATAGCGTCAAGGGCGATTATCATTTATTTAGAAGCCTCTTGCTGCTGATTATCCTTAGCGGTCTTTTTTACTTTTCTGGGAACTATGAGTTTTCCGTTGTAAAATCCGCATTCGGGGCATACTCTGTGAGGCTGTTTTGCCGCTCCGCAATTTGAGCATTTGCTTGAATTAGGCATGGCAAGTTTTGAATTTGCCGATCTTCTTGAATCCCTGCGATGAGGGGTGTGTTTTCTCTTTGGATTTGGCATTTTTACTTCCTCCGGTTATTCTTATTTAATAAATTTTCCCATCTTTGTTTTGCAAAATCTTCGTTTTGTTGCTGCGAGCAATCGCATTTATCGCTTTCTTTGTTATGTTTTCCGCATTCGGGACATATTCCAATACAATCCGGACCGCACAACGGCTTTGACGGTATTTCAAGAATTATCAATTGGCGTATTTCATCGCCTATATCAGCTTCGCCGTTTAAAAGGTCCATAGAGGACTCTATGTCAATTTCAACAGGGTGACGGTAAATTGAAAGACAGCGGGAGCACTCTATGTCTATATATCCTTCAACCGCCCCGCTGACATATATTTTATCGTCAGATATTTTAGAAGTCTTGAACCATACAGCAATATTTGACGTAAAACCTACATCGCCTTCAAACTTCTCTATCCTTCTTTCAATTGTGCCGGAATTTAAAAAATCCGATGTATTTATTATAAGTTGTTTCATACAAAAGTATAAACTATTTGATTATAAAAATTGTCTATTCGTTTGTCAAGACTTTTTTAGATTCTCTGGCTATCATCAATTCTTCGTTTGTAGGGATTATTATAACTTTAACTTTAGATTCGGGAGTGGATATAAATCTTTCGCTGTTTAAAGGTTTGTTGTTTTCTTCAACGTTTATTTCTATGCCTAAAGCCTGAAAATTCGAGCAAATTTGTTCTCTTACCGTTGGAGAATTTTCCCCTATTCCCGCGGTAAAAACAAGAGCGTCGGCGCCGTTTAAAACTCCGAAATACGCGGATATATATTTTTTTATGCTGTAGCAAAGCATATTGAAAGCAAGCTTCGCTTTTTTGTTTCCCGCAGCTACGGCTTTTACTATGGTTCTCATATCGCCGGAAAGTCCTGATATGCCCATAAGCCCGCTTTTCTTGTTCAGTAAAATGTTTAATGCGGCAGCGTCTTTATATTCCGGATAAAACTCAAGCAAATAAGCGATTATCGCAGGGTCTATATCCCCGCATCTTGTGCCCATTACAACGCCCTGCAAAGGAGTAAAGCCCATTGAAGTATCGATAACTTTACCGCGTTCTATAGCCGTAATACTCGAGCCGTTTCCCAAATGGGCAGTAATAAGTTTAAGTTCGCTTAAAGGTTTGCCAAGCATTACCGCAGCTCTTTGAGAAACGTAATTGTGCGAAGTCCCGTGAAATCCGTATCTTCTTATATGATCTTTTTCGTAAAACTCGTAAGGAAGCGCGTACATATAAGAATAATCGGGCATTGTCTGGTGGAAAGCAGTATCAAAAACTAAAACCGACGGTATTCCCGGAAGCATTTTTTCTACGGCTTCAATGCCTGCATAATGGGCGGGAGTATGCAAAGGGGCTATGGAAAAGCATTCTTTCAAACCTTCTTTTACTTCTTCAGTTACCAAAACCGGCTTTGAAAACTTTTCCCCGCCGTGGACGATTCTGTGCCCGACAACGGCAATCTCGTCTATGCTTTGAATGCTGCCGTTTTCTTTATCGAGCAGTTCTTTTATGACAAGTTCCACCGCCTGAGTATGATTTTTTACTCTTACGGAATCTTCTTTCTCTTCATGTCCAGCAGACTGCCTTTTATAATATGCCTCGGGAAGACCGATACACTCCACTATCCCCCAAGCTACCTTTTTTTCATTATCCATTTTAAAAAGCGTATATTTTACGGAAGACGAACCGCAATTGACCACTAAAACTTTCATATTACCGCCTCTTTTTAAACTACAATTTACAATTAACAATGAACAATTAATAATTATTGTGTTTTCGCTTTACGAAAACCTGCTAAATATGTTTTGGCTTTGCCGAAACTCCGACATTGTTAATTATTACTTATTAATTGTTAATTGTCTCTATTTCCAGTCGTTATAATCGTAATTCATTATTTCTTCGGGTTTGAAAAAGAAAGAAACTTCTTTTTTTGCGTTTTCCGGACTGTCGGAAGAATGAAGGGCGTTTTTTCTGCCGTCCGTTCCGAAAAGATTTCTTAAAGTTCCCACAGCCGCCTCTTTAGAATTTGTCGCGCCTATAATGTTTCTTACTCTCATTATGGCGTTTTCCCCTTCCCATGCCATAACTATGACCGGAGCCGAACATATAAAACTTATAAGAGGTTCAAAAAACGGTTTGCCTTTATGGACGGCGTAAAACTCTTCCATTTCCGGCTTAGCAGGCTTTAACATTTTTAAACCCGCAAGCTTTAATCCTTCGTCGTCAAATTTTTTTATTATATCTCCGGAAAATTTACGGCAAACCGCATCGGGTTTAATTATTACGCATGTTCTTTCAATCACTTAAGTTTACCTATGATGGCATTGCCCATCTCTTTTGTGCCAGCAGTACCGCCTAAATCGTAAGTCACCTGTTTTTTCTCGGCAATAACTTCCGAGACGGCTTTTTCAAGCCTTGAAGCGGCGGCTGTTTCGCCCAAGTAGTCAAGCATTAATTTCGCGGACAATATCAGAGCCGTCGGATTAACTTTATTTAATCCTTTATATTTCGGAGCAGAGCCGTGAACGGCTTCAAAAACCGCCATATCTTTTCCGAAGTTAGCGCCCGGAGCAACGCCAAGCCCTCCCACCAAACCCGCGCATAAATCCGAAAGTATGTCGCCGTAAAGGTTAGGCAGCGCTATAACGTCGTAAAGTTCCGGCTTTTGGACAAGCTGCATGCACATATTATCTATAAGCCTTTCTTCGTATTCGATTTTTCCTTCAAACTCTTTAGCCACTTCTCTGGCTGTTTTATAAAAAAGCCCGTCCGTACATTTCATAATGTTGGCTTTTGTAACGGCGGTGACTTTTTTCCTGTTGTGTTTTACCGCGTAATCGAAAGCAAAACGGACTATTCTTTCAGTCCCGAAAGCGGAAATAGGCTTTATGGATATTGCGGAATGTTCCCTTATTTTATTTTTAGATAATTCGATTATTTTTTTAGATTCTTCGGAGTCCTCGGGGTATTCTACCCCGGCGTACAAATCTTCGGTATTTTCTCTGACTACGACCAAATCTATATTTTCATATTTTGATTTTACGCCTTTATAAGTTTTACAGGGTCTTAGGCAGGAAAACAAATCAAGTTCTTTTCTTATCGCGACATTAACCGAACGGAAACCCGTGCCGATAGGTGTGGTTATCGGGCCTTTCAACGCTACTTTATTTTTCGCTATTGAATCCAAAGTGCTTTGCGGAAGAGGAGTCCCCTCTTTTTCCATTATGTCAACGCCGGCGTGCGCAATTTCCCAGTCTATTTTAACGCCCGTCGCTTCAACTACTTTTGCGGTAACTTCGGTAATCTCGGGGCCTGTGCCGTCACCCGGAATAAGCGTAACTTTATGAGCCATATCAAACTCCTAAAACATATTTGTTTTTCAATAAAATAACGTGCTGATTGTATCGTTTTTTCGACGAAATGTCAAGAAATAGTATTAGTCGACATTTTATTATTTTGAGCGATGATTCGTAAAGATGTTTTTAGGTTTAAAGACAAATAAGTCCGCTTTGCATTATAATAAAAAAATTTACGATCTTCACTCTATATTTTCCTTAACTTTATCATAATATGTTTTATAACGGATATTTTTGGGATACAAATTTATAAGCCGTTCGGCAAAGTCCAACGCTTCTTTTTTATTTCCGGAAATATAATATAACTGGCTTAAAGTATATAAAGAAATTTTTCTGTTTGGATTTTTTTGTAAAACAGTTTCAAAAACTTCTTTTGCGCGCTCATAGTCTTTTTCCAATGCGTAAATACAACCTAAGTTTTCATAATATATCAGTTTGTCAGGCGCAAGTTCTAAAGCGCGAAATATTTCTTTTTTAGCTTCTTCAAACATACCTTTATCAGCATAATATAATGCGACTCTGGAACGAATATCCGCTATATTCGGCGATTCGATTAATGCGTTTGAAAGGAAATATAGTCTATTTGTAAATTTTTTACTTTGCCAATAAGAAGATATTGAAAATATACATATTAAAACAGAAAACAGTATGACAAAATATTTTTTTAAAAATTCATACTTTTGCAGTAAAACCGTAAAAAATTCCAGAAACATTATTATTATTCCGAATGACGCCAGATATAATCTATGAGAATAATAATAATTCAGTTTGACAGAATAGGCAAAAGTGGGAAGCATAAATATAATAAACCAAAGAGCCCCGAAGATTATTATGTTCTTTCTTTCTCTCTTAAAAAATAGAGTTGATGATAAAGGAATTAGAACAATAATAAGAGAAGCTAAGATTAAAAAATCAACAGGCATTTCAACATTAAAAAGGCAGATTCTTGCAGGTATAATAGCAAATTCAATATAACTTAAAAATAAAGGCAGAGAATTTTTAATATTAATTAAAATTGCATGCGCAGAAACTCCTAATCCTGAAAGGGCATAGAATCTGGCAGTAAAGTAAATTCCCGACAAGATAAGCAACCCTGCCATAATTACAAAATAATCCCGGCGTATAACATTTCTGCAAAACAAAAACATAAACGCAGGAACTATTACAATCATAACAACCATAGTTTCTTTGGTAAATAACCCTAACAGACACATTACAAAAAACAAAACAATTTTTATATTCCTTTTGCCATAATCAAAATAATCATGTAAAAAAATAAAAGAAGCAAACGTAAATATGGCAATAAGAGTATCATTTCTTCCGGGTATCCAAGCCACAGCTTGTACAAAAGCGGGATGAACGGCAAATAAAAGCGTAAAAAAATAAACTACAGTTTTGTTAAAATTTAACCTGTTAAGCAAAATAAACATCAAAATAGCGGAAATGATATGCAAAATTACGTTTGTCAAATGATAGAGAAAAGGGTTTGCGCCTGAAATAAAAGACTCAATAGCAAACGAGGTTGTAAGTAAAGGTCTGTAAAACGCTTCGTAAGATTCTAAGAAATATCCAGGGATATTTTTATAATTTTTTAAAACATCAACTTTTTCCAAAATAAGTTCATTGTCATCAAAATAAGTGTAATCAAATATAAGGCTCTGCCCATACACCACGGCAATAAGCAGTATTAACACGGAAATAAAAATAAATGTTTTATGATTTTTTAAAAAATTTAAGATTTTCATTTTATCCGTTAATAAAAAAAGGGCAGCGGTTATTTTTTCCGTTGCCCTTTTTTGAATTATTCATATTACAAAGCTATGTATTTTGCTTTTTTAATGCCGGGGATTTTTAGAATCTTTTCGGTAGTCGCAGCCGGGACTTCGCTGTCGACTTCTATAATCGTAAGAGCTTCCCCTCCCGCGTTTTTCCTGCCGACGTTCATTCCCGCTATGTTAATGCCGCTGTCTCCCAGTGCCACGCCGACTTTGCCTACTACGCCCGGCTTATCGTCATTGACAATCAGCATTTTGCCGCCTTCGGGAGCCACGTCGACGTTAAGTCCGTTTATTTTTACGATTTTTGCGTTCTTATCGCCGAACAGCGTCGCAGACACGGCGATTTCAGCTTTATCGGTAACTATATTCGCGCTGATAAGACCCGTATAATCTTCGGCGGCGTTATCTTTAATTTCTTTTACTTTTATTCCTCTTTCCTTGGCTATCAGAGGGACATTAACGGAATTTACTTTTATGTCGAGGATACGGCAGAGCACTCCTTCCAGAAACGAAATCGTAAGAGGACTGACGTTATAATCCGCGATATTTCCGAAATATCTTATTTCGACGTCTTTAATCGCGCCTTCGGTAATCTGTCCCGCAAACGAGCCTATTTTTCCCGAAAGATCTATGTAAGGCTTCATTTGCTTGTAAGTTTCCCAGTCTACAGTCGGAACGTTTACGGCGTTTCTTATAAGGCCTTTGGTGAAAAAGTCTATTATAACTTCACTCATTTCAATGGCGATTTTAACCTGCGCTTCTTCCGTGGAAGCTGCAAGATGAGGAGTTGCTATAATGTTTTCAGTTTCTATCAGACTCCAATCTTCAGGAGGTTCTTTTACAAAAACGTCAAGCGCCGCCCCCGCTACCTTTCCGCTTTTTACGGCTTCAGCCAAATCTTTATCGTTAATAATCGCTCCTCTTGCGCAGTTGACTATTCTCACGCCGTCTTTCATTTTCGCGATATTAGCGGAGTTTATCATTCCCCTGGTATCATCCGTAAGAGGCGAATGTATGGAAATATAATCCGACTGTTTGAAAACTTCGTCAAGAGACGTTAAATCTATTCCGTGGCTTTTTGCTATGTCGGCGTTTGCGAAAGGGTCGTATGCAACGACTTTCATTCCGAAAGACAAAAGCCTTTTTGCGACTTCGGTTCCGATTCTTCCAAGGCCGATAAGGCCTAAAGTATTTCCGAATATTTCATGTCCCATAAATTTTTTCTTTTCCCACTTTTTGCCTTTCATTGAAGTACATGCGTCGGGCAAACTTCTTGCCATGGAAAGAATAAGCCCTATCGTATGCTCCGCGACGGAAATGGTATTTCCTCCGGGAACATTGGCAACTACTATGCCTTTCTGCGTCGCAGCGGCTTTATCCACGTTATCAACGCCCGTTCCCGCGCGGCCGATAAATTTGAGCTTATCGGCGGCTTCTATTATGTCCGCGGTAACTTTTACTTCAGAGCGTATCAAAAGACCGTCGTAATCTTTTATGAGTTTTTTAAATTCTTCCGGAGACGGCTTATTATGAACTTCAATTTTAAATTCTTTATTTGCGACTAATGCGTCCAAACCTTCCATACTGTCGTAAGTCATTAAAATTTTGTACATTTTATAATCCTTTCAAATTACAATTAACAATTTACAATTTTTAAAGCAGTTTAACAAAATTAATTATTATTTGTTAATTGTAAATTGTCAATTGCTTTTTAAGAGTTCTTCTTCCGCTGCTGCCACGGCTTTGCCTTTTTCAACCTTTACTCCGAGTTCAGCCAAAACCATTTCAAGACACGCAAAACCTACAAGCAGGTCTGCTTTGCCGATATAGCCCATATGGGCGAATCTTATGATTTTACCTTTCAAATCGCCCTGTCCGCCTGCGATTGAAACCCCGTATTTTTCTCTTAAAGTTTTTACTATTTTTCCGCCGATAGCTTCGGGAACTTTCGCGCTTGTAACGACTTCGCACGGAACTTCGCCGTAAATTTCAAGCCCCAAAGCTTTCATACCCGCTCTTGCGGCTTTTGCCAGTAATTTATAATCATTCCAAAGATTTTCAATTCCTCTTTCTTTTATAAGCCTTATTGACTCCTGCAAAGCAACTATAAGAGTAACAGGAGGAGTAAAAGGCGTTTCGTTTGTCGCGTAAGATTTTTTATATTTTTTTATGTCGAAATAAAATTTCGGCATTTTAGATTCTTCAACGGCTTTCCATGCTTTATCGCCGAGCGTAATAAAAGCGAGACCCGGAGCAAGCATAAAACCTTTCTGAGAACCCGAAACTACAACGTCGACTTTCCAATCATCCGTTTTAAATTCCTGACCAACAAGACCGGAAATCGCGTCCACAACCAAAACAGCTTTTGTTTTTGAAACTATTTCGCCTATAGCTTTAATATCATTGGCAACACCCGTCGATGTTTCCGTAAAAGTAGTATAAACGGCTTTAACGTTAGGATTTTCTTTTAACGCTTTTTCTATTTCAACAGGTTTAACTACGTTTCCCCACGGCGCGGAAGCGGAAATGACTTTCGCTCCGTAACTTTGGGCAATTTTTACCCATCTGTCGCCGAAATTACCGCAACCGGCGACTATAACTTCATCTCCCGGGCTCAGCAAATTTATTACCGCCATTTCCATCGCGGCAGTACCGGAACCCGCAAGCATATATACTTCATTTTTCGTTTGGAAAACGTATTTAAGCCCTTCCGCAACGTCTTTATAAATCGCCGCAAATTCGCTTGTGCGGTGATGTAGTATGGGCAACGCCTCTTTTAGGGCGACTTCAGGCGGAATCGGCGTAGGTCCGGGAGTCAAAAGATAATGCTTCTTCATTTTTACTGCCTCCGTTTTATCAGTTAGGAATGAGGAGTTAGGAATTAGGAATGAATGTGTTTCGCCTTCGGCGAAACCTATAACTTGTTTTCGCTTTGCGAAAACACATACACTCCTAATTCCTCATTCCTCACTCCTAATTGTATTTATTTTTGTTTCTGTTTTTTAGTTTTCTCGGCTTTGCCTAAAGCAAAAGATATAACCTCATCCATATGCGATACGGGAATCATTTCAATTTTTTCTTTTATATCTTTGGGAATGTCCGCCAAATCTTTTTTATTGCTGTCTGGAAACAAAACCGTTTTAATGCCTTCCCTATACGCGGCCAAAACTTTTTCTTTAAGCCCGCCGATGCCAAGCACCCTGCCTCTCAAAGTAACTTCGCCGGTCATAGCGACCTTTTTCTTAACGGCTTTATTCATACACACCGAAGCAAGAGCGGTAGCCAGCGCTATGCCCGCGCTCGGACCGTCTTTAGGAACCGCGCCTTCGGGAACATGAACGTGGAAATCAGTCTCTTTAAACAAATCTTCATTTATACCCAGTTTTGCCGCAGATGAACGCACATAAGTAAGCGCAGCATGCGCGGATTCTTTCATTACGTCGCCGAGTTTTCCGGTAAGAAAAAGACCGCCTTTGCCTTTCATTCTGTTTACTTCTATGGTAAGCGTTTCCCCGCCGACTTCAGTCCACGCGAGCCCGGTTACCACGCCGATATCGTTCTCCGTAATTTTTTCTCTTTCAAATACCGGAACGCCCAGATATTTATTTATATTTTCCGTAGTCACCGTTATCTTTTTTATATTGCCGTCAAAAGCAAGCTCTTTCGCGATTTTCCTGCATAGATTTGCTATTTCCCTGCTCAAATTCCTTACGCCCGCTTCATGCGTGTAACTTTTGATTATCGCGTCTAAAGCCGAATCTTCAAGAATAAATTCCTCGTTTTTAAGACCATGTTCGTTAAGCTGTTTCGGGAATATAAAATCCCGCGCTATGCGGTGTTTTTCTTCGTCTGTATAACCTGAAAATCTTATTGTTTCAAGCCTGTCAAGCAAAGTGGTCGGTATATTATGCAAAGTATTTGCCGTAGTTATAAACATAACTTTAGACAAATCAAAATCAACGTCAAGATAATGGTCGCCGAAAGCGTAATTTTGCTCCGGATCGAGCACTTCCAGCAAAGCCGACGACGGATCGCCTCTCCAGTCCGAACCCATTTTGTCTATTTCGTCAAGAATAAACACGGGATTATTCGAGCCAGCTTTTTTCATAGACTGTATGATTTTTCCGGGAAGAGAACCTATGTACGTGCGCCTGTGCCCTCTTATTTCGGCTTCGTCGCGCACTCCGCCCATGGAAATTCTTACGAAATTTCTGCCCAAACTTCTTGCGACGGATTTTGCTATGGAAGTTTTTCCTACTCCCGGAGGTCCTATAAAGCACAGTATAGGCCCTTTTATTTTGTTGACTCTGGATAATACCGCAAGGTATTCCAAAATTCTGTCTTTAACTTTTTCAAGGCCGTAATGGTCCTGGTCTAAAATTTCTTTGGCTCTTTTTAAATCCAGATTGTCCTGCGTGGATTTTTCCCAGGGAAGTTCTACAATCCAGTCGAGATATGTCCTTATAACCGTAGCTTCCGGCGACATAGGCATCATTTTTTCAAGGCGTGAAAATTCTTTTTCCGCCGCATCCCTGGCGGCTTGGGGCATTTTTGTTTTCTTTAATTTTTCTTTGAGATCGTCTAAATCTTTTTGGGCGTCGTCTTTTTGTTTAAGCTCTTTTTGTATGGCTTTCATCTGTTCGGTAAGATAATATTCTTTCTGCGTTTTCTCAATCTGGTTTCTTACCCTATTTTGTATTCTGCGTTCAATATTTAATATTTCAATTTCAGCGTTTAAAATTTGTATTATTTTTTCAAGGCGCTCTACGGGATTTACGAGTTCTAAAATAATCTGTTTATCGTTGTTTTTAATGGCAAGGTGCGAGGCTATGGTGTCCGCAAGCCTTGCCGGATCTGCGATATTGTTAACCGATATTGAAATTTCCATGGGCATTCTGGGATTAAGTTTTACATACTGCTCGAAAAGCGAAACAACGCGTCTCATCACGGCTTCCGTTTCGGGCGTTTTTTCAACTTTCTCGTCGAAAACTTTAACGCCTACTTCTATATAACCTCTGTCGTTAAGTCTGTAATCCGTCCATTGCGCGCGGCTTATTCCTTCGACAAGAGCTTTAAGCGTACCGTCGGGCATTTTGAGAATCTGCAAAACCTCGCAGACAGTGCCTATCGCGTAAATATCGTCGGGCGCAGGGTCTTCAACCTGAACGTTTTTTTGCGTGACGGCAAAAATAAGCCTATTTGAAGACATTGATTCTTCCAAAGCCCTTATGGACTTTTCCCTGCCGACAGCCAAAGGCAAAACCATAGCGGGATAAAGTATTATTTCACGTACAGGAAGCATTGGCAATGTGTCCGGAATTTTCACGGCTTCGTTTTTGTCATTATTAAACCTGTCTAATTCGCTCATGCCGTCTCCTTTAACGTAATATTTGGTCTTTCTTTTTTAGCTATGCAGTCCTCGGTAACAACGCATTTCGCAATCAAATCGTTATCGGGAATTTCAAACATAGTGTCCGTCAAAATATTTTCTATTATAGACCGGAGTCCCCTTGCTCCCGAACCTCTTTTAAGAGCGTCTTTGGCTATAAGTTCCAAAGCGTTTTTTTCAAAAGAAAGTTCTACGTTTTCAAGCTCGAACATTTTTTTATACTGTTTAACCAAAGCGTTTTTAGGCTGCGTTAAAATACGGACTAAATCTTCAACGGTCAAATGGTTAAGCGTAGATATCACGGGAAGCCTTCCTACAAATTCCGGGATAAGCCCGAATTTTATTAAATCTTCGCTTTCAACTTTGGAAAGCGCGAAATCCTTGTTTTTAAATTTATCCCTGTTGTCGCAATCCGCGTCTTTTATGAACCCGAGGCTTTTTTTGGAAAGGCGTTTTTCTATTACCTTTTCAAGACCGTCAAAAGCTCCGCCGCATATAAAAAGAATATTTGTGGTATCAATTTTTAAATATTCCTGCTGAGGGTGTTTTCTTCCTCCCTGAGGAGGAACGCTTGCGACAGTCCCTTCAAGAATTTTCAAAAGAGCCTGCTGTACGCCTTCGCCGGAAACGTCTCTCGTAATAGAGGGAGAATCGGATTTTCTTGATATCTTATCGATTTCATCTATATAAACTATGCCTTTCTCGGCTTTTTTTACGTCAAAGTTGGCATTTTGTATGAGTCTTAAAAGTATGTTTTCAACATCTTCGCCGACATAACCCGCTTCCGTAAGAGTCGTAGCGTCGGCAATCGCGAAAGGAACGTTTAAAATTCTGGCAAGAGTTTGGGCTAAAAGCGTTTTCCCCGTGCCCGTAGGACCGATAAGCAGAATATTCGATTTTTGAAGTTCGACATCGCTCGAATTTTGAGACGTAAATTCTATTCTTCTGTAATGGTTATAAACCGCTACGGAAAGAGTTTTTTTCGCGTGTTCCTGCCCGATAACGTAATCGTCAAGAAATTTTTTGATTTTGCTGGGCTTTAGAGTTTTTAAAGGTATCTCTTTTATCGCGTTTTTATCCATGCTGTCAAAAATTTCTTTTGAAGTTTTGGCGCATTCCTCGCAAATATAAACGCCGTTGCTCCCCGCAAGCTTATGCGGCGCGCCTTTTTTGCAAAACATACAACGTTTGTCGATAGTTGTGGTTTCCATTTATAAACCTAACTTTTAATTGTCTTTATCACTTCGTCTATAATTCCGTAATCTTTCGCTTCTTGCGCGGACATATAATAGTTTCTGTCGGTATCTTTTAAAACCTGCTCGGTTGTTTTTCCCGTATGCTTGGCTATAATTTCGGACAGCTTTTGTTTTGTCGAAACAAGTTCTTTTGTTTCAATGTCAATGTCCGAAACCGTGCCGGACAAACCGCCGCCGTAAATCAAAGGCTGGTGTATCATTATTCTGGAATGCGTTAAAGCGTATCTTTTATTTTTAGCGCCCGCGGCAAGAAGTACCGCGCCAAAAGACATTGCCATGCCCATACAAATAGTAGTTATCGGACTTTTTATAAACTGCATTGTATCATAAACCGCAAGCCCCGCCGTAACCATTCCTCCGGGAGAATTTATATACAAACTTATGTCTTTGCCCGGATCTTCGGAATCGAGATATAAAAGCTGGGCTATAAGAATGTTAGCGGAATCAGTAGTAACCGCCCCGCCCTGGCCGCCGACAAAAATAATTCTGTCTTTAAGCAGCCGCGAATATAAATCATAAGTTACCGCGGCTCCCTGGCTCCATCTTTCTATGACTGTAGGTATTATCATACTAAACTCCGTTGAAGAAGGTGAGATGTTGAGAAGTTGGGATGTTGAGCAACGGCTTTGCTTTTACCCATCTTCTCATCTTCCCATCATCTAACCCTCTTTTTTTAGGGGCATCTCTTTCACTTCTTCTTTTATTTTGGCGTTATCGAGCAAAAATTTGAAAAGTTTCGTTTCTTTAAGCGAAAGCATTATATTTTCTTTCTTTTCCGCGAAATATTTGTCAACCGCTTCCGTTCTTCCGGGATTGGACTCTTTCATTTTGTTCTTTTCGGCTTCAAGATCCGCGTCCGTTACCGCTAAATTTTCGTTAGTATATATTGTATTCAAAATATAAGAAAGCCTGACGTTTTTTTCGGCTTCGTCTTTAAATTTATTTTCGCCTGTTTCTACCTGTTTTTCAATAAACTCTTTCGGCATTCCCTGGTTTTTAAAGTAATTTTTCATTCTTTCTATCAAATGCTCTTTCTGCTGCACAACCAAAGACTGAGGAACTTCAAACTTATTTTTCTCGACAAGATATTCCACAACCTGTTTTTCCGCATCCATATCCTGGCGGCGTTTTTCTTCCGTTTCAACGCTTTCTTTCACTTTATTTTTTAAATCTTCAAGATTTTCGGTTCCCATATCTTTCGCGAAATCGTCGTTAAGCTCGGGAAGCTCTTTTTCTTTTATTTCGATTACTTTTGTTTTAAAAGTTATTGTTTTTCCGGCAAGCGTTTTATTCGGGTAATCCGACGGATACTCGACTTTCGCGTCTTTCTCGTCTCCCGCTTTTGCGCCTTTTAACGCTTTGGCAAAACCTTTTAAGGTATTTTCAGAGCTCAAATCCAGCATATGATTTTTAGCGGTAATTTCAGGAAGCACAACGCCTTTATCGTCAAAAGCGTCATAATCAACGGATACAAAACTCTTTTCAGTGGCTATTCCCGTTGAAGAAGGAACGAGCTTTGCGTTCCTGTCTCTCAAAGCGTCCAAAGTCTGGCCTAAGCTTTTATCCGTAACTTTAAATATTTCTTTCCGGACGGATATGCCTTTATAATTTTTTACTTCTATTTTGGGGTGGCATTCCGCGGTAAAACGGTATTTCAAAGCTTGCCCGATTTCATATTCAAATTCATCAACAATCGGGAAATCTATCGGAACAAAATTTTCTTTGGCAAGAGCGTCAAAAACAGTATTTTTTACTATATTTTCAATAGCTTTATCTTTCGCTTCTTTGGCATATTTGTCTTTTATGAGATTCATCGGAGCTTTTCCCTGCCTGAAACCGTCAAGCCTTGCCTGCTGCTGAAGCTGATTAAAAGCCGAATCTATTTCCTTCCCCGCAATTTCAGACGACACTTCAATATCTATTGTTATTGAACACAATTTTTTATCCGCGACCGAAGATTTAAAATCGATTTTACCGTTTTCCTGAGCCATTATATTTCCCCTTTATATTTATATTAAAGACAAAGTGGAAAGTGTAGAGTGAAAAGTGAAGATATTGTGTTTTCACTATGTGAAAACTTATAATTTGTTTCGGCTTTGCCGAAACACGACATCTTCACTCTTCACTTTTAACTTTTCACTTTTTATTATTGCCGTTTTGCGGACGGAGGGACTTGAACCCCCACACCTTGCGGTATATGGTCCTAAGCCATACGCGTCTGCCAATTCCGCCACGTCCGCACTATAACACTATATGTATGTATTATGCTATGTAAAAAAACAACGCATATGGCTTTTTGCCATAATTGCGTTATAATCCAACGCATTTTTTTATTATAAGGATTTTAACATACTACATGTTAAAAGTCAATTACGAATTCAAAATTACAAATTACGAATCAACGGCAACAGCAAACAGCTTTTGGGTCTTTGATTCGTAATTCTTCATTCGTAATTCGTAATTATCGTTCAATAATTGGCTATTTTTAATTGTTTTTTGCTAAAATATTTCAAATTTGCCTTTTTGGCAAATAAATAAAAAGGAGGCACTAGTGGGTTTAAATTTGAAAATCGCAGTATCATCGTTGCTGGCGGTAGTTTTGATGTCGGGGACGGTAAACGCAGCAGGGTTTTCTTTGTATGAATGGAGCGCCCGCGGAACCGCGATGGGCGGAGCAGTAATGGCAAACAAAGCGGAACCCGCGTCAATTGCGGCAAACCCCGCGTTGATTACGAAATTGGAAGGAACACAGGCTCAAGTCGGATTTACTTTGGTTGACGTTTCGGCAAAAACAACGGTTGCCGGACAGAGCAGAGAAATTGAAGGAAATATATTTTTCATTCCTAACGCGTACGTAACCGGAAAATTAAATGAAAACGTTTATGTTGGCGTAGGCTTATTTTCAAGATTTGGTCTGGGAGAAGACTATAAAAATTACAAAACCTGGGTAGGCTCGTTAATCTCTCACTCCGCTCTTTTAGAAACTTTTTCGGTAAATCCGAACATAGCCGTAAAAATTAATGAAGAATTATCTCTTGCCATGGGACTTGAGGCCATGACCCTTTCTTTCAGTGAAAAGAAATACGCAGATACTACTACATTAGGAGCCGTAGGCGAATTAACGCTTGAAGGAGACAGCATATCTTGGGGCGGAAATTTCGGAGCTTATTATACCCCGTCTTGGGCGGAAAAATGGGCCGCGGCTTTAACATACAGAACAAAGGTAAAACACGTAGTACAAGGTAAAGTCAATACTTCGGGTGCATTTGCAACGATTATGTCTATTCCGTCAGGCTATGGCACTGCGCCGCTAACTTTTCCCGACAGCGTAAGTTTCGCCGTAGCGCATAATCCTATAGAAAAACTTATTGTTGAAGCAAATATAACCGGCACTTTCTGGAGCAGTTTTAAAACACTGAGAGTAGATTATAATGATACCGATCTCTCGTTGGTTGAACAAAAAAATTACAAAGACGTATTCAAGCTGGCTTTGGGAGCGGAATATTCACTTACGGAAAACTGGGATCTTCGCGCGGGTTATTATTATGACCAGTCGCCTGTAAATCCCAAATATATGGACACGCTTGTTCCTGCCCATGACAGAAACGTTTTTAGTATCGGAGCGGGTTATAAAAAAGATAATTGGGGAATTGACTTTTCTTACTCTTATTTAAAAGCAGCCGATTTAAACGGCTCTTCGGCTCATTCGCTCATACCGCCTATAGACAGCGTGCCTGTCAGCTATGAAAACAGTTCAAGCAATATTGTAGGATTGAACTTTAAATACATGTTTTAACGTTTTTATTTAACGCAAACGCCGCCGCATTATTTTAAATAGTGCGGCGGCGTTTGGTTTAAAAGAGGTTTTATGGGATTAGAAAGAATAAAAAATTCTATTAAAAAAGGCTGGCGCGTCTGGCTTGCATTGTTTCTTTTAATTTTAATAAGTATTATCGGAATAGTAATACTAACAGGAACAAAACTCACATTTCTTCAAAAATTTGTTTTTTAAAGCCATAACCGCCAACTGTCGAAAAACAACAAGAGACCTGTCATTCCGGGCTTGACCCGGAATCCATTTTTGCTAAAATAATATGTTATTCCTTATGTCTTTTAACAACCAACTTGGATACCCGTTTTCACAGGTATGACAGCCAAGACGGGAACAAATTTATCTATTGAAAAATAAAACGTTTATCTGATATTTTTTCAAGCCAGAATTCTTTTATCTCTTCCGTAACGTCTAATCTGGAATTCCCCCAATTATAGTTTACAAACATCGGCTGTTCATCCCAATCGGCGTTTATATAACACAATGCTTTAACATTATTATTTTCTATGAATCTGAAAAGTTTTTTATACCAATTTATTTTTCCATCCGGCTTCAAATCATGCCCTAACATTGGCGAGCATTCAGCTATCATCAGCGGTTTATTATGCCTCTGCGAAAATTTTAACATAGGAATCCACTGAGGATTGGTAAAATAAGAAATAGCGCACCAATCAACATATTCATCGCCCGGATACCATGCCTCTATTCCGCGAGGATTTAGCGCCGCGTAAGAATGCCATACATATGAGACGTTTTTAACTTTAAGTTTGTCAAATTTGTCAACTATTCTTTGGTATGCTTTTACATACAGTTCCGGATCGTACCCGTTTTCCGGATAATCAAATTCATATCCGATTCTTAAAAATACCGGAACGTTTGCTTTTTTAATCCATTCTGCAAATTTACTTATATTATTGTCTAAATACCCGTCTATAACCTTTTGCAAGTCCCCTGCCAGATATAATCCTATCTGTAACGCCGCGCCCGGATACTTTTCCAGAATATGCCTTCCGCTTGTTTCACCCGCGCCGAGATCAACGTTTTCATCAAGCCCTTCCAGCCTGCTTAACGACGTATAAATCATAAACCCGTACGGCACTCTTCCGTTTATTTTGACAAAATGATCGCTGTCTGCGTTATTTTGTCCGCCGAAAACATAAGTTTTGCCGTCACTGGGAATAAATCTTCCTGCTTGTTTAGCATCCCTTGCTAAAGTTGCACAAGAGCATAACGACAATAAAACAAAAAAACTAAAAAATGTTTTTATATTCATTTATAAGGCTTCTTTTGTGGATTTTATATCCGATATTATACAAAAAAGAAATTGAAATTTAGTAATTAAACAAGGATAGATAAAAGAATAAGGCAAGTAAAATGTTTAACAAGTTTTTCAGTGATATTGTATATTTCAAAATGTCTATGTTTTCAAGTTATTTGCCTGATTTATTTTTTGAAATACTTCTTGAACATCTTCCGTTACAGATACACTGTTTCCATGTACTTTGAATACAATTACTGACCCTCCTGATCTGATTGGCACAACATAGAGGATTTCTTCTGGATCTACAACTACATCGCCGCTTTTGTTATGTAGAAGTATAAACGAAAAACAAATACATAATAATAAACAAATCAGTTTTTTCATAAAATTTCTCCCGTAAGGTTAAAAATTGACTACAATTAAATAACACCTACAGCAGTTTTTTTATTGCAAGTACCAACATTTTATAATGATCTAAAAGAATATTATAAAAAATCAGAATGCAGTCAAAGATATTGCTTTATATTTGAAACTAACTATTTCAGTAACAATATTTTCATTCTGATTATTATAATAACTCAAGATAACGCAAATGACTAAGACACATATCCTTTCGCATATCTATCTTTTACTATTTCTTGATTTCTAATAAAAATTCTTCCATACAATTGTTCATAATTTTTTGAAGTTTTATATATGTATTCAATATCTAAAAAATCGTCCCACCAGCTATCATTATAATATTTTAAAGAATCCAATTCTTTAGGATACAACTCTCCTGAAAACAATTTTAAAAAATCTTTTTGTGACATTAAAATACCTTTAAACTGACATCTTCTAGTTAATGGATCATTTAATATATACTTAATTGTATCATAAAAATTCACAATATTTGCTCTATCAGGTTGCTCATCATCAATTGCAAAGTTAACCGTTAAAGGTAATATAATAAACTCCCAGCCAGAAAGCTTTAAAACAATACCAACTTCCCAATCTTTACTTCTAACAAAAAATATTTGTTTTGCACAGGTATCTACAATAACTTGAAAATACTTTCGTGGAGACAAATAAAGTCCTCTATAAGTTACAAACTTATTACCTTCACCATGTATAAGCCAAGCTTTTTCTAAACCAAAAAATTTCGCATATCTTTCTATAAAAGGCAACGGTGCTTCTTTTATACCGTCAAAATATTTTTCTATTTCACCAACCAAACCATAGTTCAAAAAATCCCGAACCTTGCTTAACATTAAAGGATCATTCTTACATGAAAGCAATTGAATAGATAATCTTAACCTTTCAGATAACTCTTCTTTATATGATTTATTTGTTTTTTCAACAAAAGGAACCTTTATTTCCATTACCGGTTCACTCTTAACATCTTTGATGCTATTAAGTCTATTTGTCTTAATAAAATCATAGACTATGTTTGCTAATACTCCATTAATAAATCCTTCAAACATTTTATATTCCTTCCTTAAAAAAATATTTATGCACAATATGCTAAAAATAGAGAAATAGACTTTTGCTGAAGGTTTTGGCGATATTACTCTTCATGGGATTTTGACATAAAAAAAACTTCCACAACTTATCATCGTGAAAGACTGTAAGAATTTAATTTCTCAATCTCAAAAAATGCTGATTTTTCAATAAATTTTAAAAATATGGGGTGGACGACGGAACTTGAATCCGCAACCTTCGGTTCCACAAACCGACGCTCTAACCAATTGAGCTACGCCCACCAACTATGAAGATAAAGTGAAGAGTAAAACGTGGAATTTATTAAATAAAATATTTTAGCGAAGTATTTTGGATTTAGACGAGTAAGAGGCGAAGAAAGTTTGCAATTGAAAAGCAAATGACTGAGCCTATGACGAAGTATAAATTCAAAAGACGAAGCCAAAACGTCTCCGAGGTGAGTTGAACACCTAACCTACTGCTTAGAAGGCAGTTGCTCTATCCAATTGAGCTACGGAGACTCTCGCATACGTTAACTTAAGGATTGGAATTATAGCAAAATGAACCTATGCAGTCAAATTTAGATTTGCAAAAAACTCTCATTTTTTGTATTATATCAAAAATCAATTTATCGTGCGGCAACCGATTGCGGCGTAATGATTTTTTATAACGCTGCAATTTTTTATGCGCTGCCTATAAAAGGAGAACTAAAATGGCAATAGAACAATTATTAATTCTAATTAAACCCGACGGAATTAAAAAATCTTTAACGGGAAATATTCTGACTAAACTTTCAGAAGCAAGAATGGTCATCATAGGCGCAAAAGTCGTTAAAGTAAGCAAAGAACTGGCGGAACAGCATTATTATCATTTAAAAGACAAGCCGTTTTTTAGCGAGCTTGTGGATTATATACAGGGAAAACTTTACGGCGAGCCGTGGGACAGAGTTCTTGCTTTCGTATATCAGGGCGAAGACGCGATAGCCAGAATGAGAAAAATAGCGGGCGCCACAAACCCTGAGGAAGCAGACCCAGTTTCGATAAGAGGCGCATACGGCAGAATTACAACCAAAGGCGTTTATGAAAACGTCGTTCATTGCTCGTCGGACGTCAGCGAAGCGGAAAGAGAAATAAAACTTTGGTTTAAACCTGAGGAAGTAGTAAAAGAAATGGGAAATAACCTGTATCCTACAAAAGAAGTCATAACGCCTAACAAAAAAGAAATAGTCTGGTCGTAAAGTTGCGCGCAGTACGCCCGTAAAGCTTGTCAGTTGTTTATAACAACCGGGGGCAAGGAACTATACTTAATTAGGAAGGACACGCGAATGGCAACACCGATGGAAAAATTTATTCAGGAAATTGCGGAGCTTACAACGCCGGATAATATTTATATCGTCGATGGTTCCGAAGAAGAAGCAAAAAGGCTTGTGAAAGAAGCCTGTAAAGAAGACGGCGAAGGAAATTCCGTACTAAAGAAATTAGACGATAAATTTTCCCCTAACTCTTATTATCACCGCTCAAACCCCAACGACGTCGCAAGAACCGAACACTTGACATTTGTCTGCACTCCCGACAAAAAACAAGCCGGACCAAACAATCAATGGATCGATCCCAAAACAGCCAAAGAAAAAATGAACGGATTATTCAAAGGCTGCATGAAAGGAAGAACTATGTATGTTATTCCTTTTATTATGGGAAATCCCGAATCAAAATACGCGAAAAACTGCGTTGAAATAACAGATTCTCTTTACGTCGTGTTAAGCATGAGAATTATGTCCAGAATCGGAAAAGTCGCGACCGACAGAATAGGCGATTCGCCGGACTTTTTCAAAGGCATTCATTCAATAGGAGACGTTAATCCCGAGAGAAGATTTATAATGCATTTTCCTCAGGAAAACTGCGTTATGAGTTTTGGCTCCGGTTACGGCGGAAACGCGCTTCTCGGAAAAAAATGTTACGCTTTAAGAATAGCTTCTTATCTCGGATTTAACGAAGGCTGGCTTGCGGAACACATGATTATTATAGGCGTAGAAGCTCCTGACGGAAAAGTCACGTATTTTCTCGGAGCTTTTCCCTCAGCCTGCGGAAAAACCAATCTCGCGCTTTTACAGCCGGTATTTCCCGGATATAAAGTCTGGACTATCGGCGACGATATAGCCTGGATTAATGTCGGCGAAGACGGACAGCTTTACGCAATCAATCCGGAGGCCGGAATGTTCGGAGTTGCTCCGGGAACAGGTATGAAGACAAACCCGGTAATGCTTGACACTCTTAAAAATGATAATTTTTTCCCGACATTATTTACAAATACCGCGTTAGATAACTTTAACAATACTCCGTGGTGGGAAGGATTATCCGATAAAATTCCGTTCGATATGACGGACTGGCAAGGAAATAAATACGATAAAGCTTCCGGAAAACCCGCGGCTCACGCGAACTCAAGATTTACGGTTTCAATTTACAATTGCCCTACTCTTTCAAAAGAATATGACAACCCCCAAGGCGTGCCTATTTCAGGCATTATTTTCGGCGGACGCAGAGAAAGCACGATTCCTCTCGTATATGAATGCAAAGACTGGAACAGCGGAGTATTTACCGCTTCGATTATAGGTTCAGAAACCACGGCGGCGGCATCCGGCGGACAAGTCGGAAACGTCAGACGCGACCCTATGGCTATGCTTCCTTTCTGCGGTTACAATATGGGCGACTATTTCCAACACTGGTTAAACATAGGCAAAAAATTAAAAAATCCTCCTAAAATATTTATGGTTAACTGGTTCAGAAAAGACGAAAACGGCAAATTTATGTGGCCGGGATTCAGAGATAATTCAAGAATAATTAAATGGATGATTGAAAGAATCGAAGGCAAAGCAGGCGCGAAAGAATTCCCCATAGGATTATTTCCTCTAGATAACGCGATAGACACAACAGATCTCGACATTAAAAAAGAAACTATGGACAAACTGCTTTCATTAAACAAAGACGACTGGAAAAAAGAAGTAGTAATGATTGAAGAATTTTACGCAAAATTCGGCGATAAAATACCTCAGGAACTTAGAGATCAGCTTACTGTATTGAAGAAAAAATTAGATATGGTAATTTAAAATTACCCCTCCCCTCTCACGCTGCTTAATTAAGCAGCGTGAGAGGGGAGGGTACAAAAATTAACAATCTTTACACAATCTTCTTGACAGTCTTTTTATTTATTTCTCTTCGTTTTGCCGTGCCGCCCGTTGTTTTATCTACTATCTTTTCTGTCTTGATATTATTCCACAAAAATCTCTACCCTGCGGTTCTGCGCTCTTCCCGCCGCGGTCTTATTGCTCGCTTTAGGCATCGACAACCCAAACCCTATATAGGTCAACTTTTCTTCCGGAATTCCGTTTTTCACAAATTCGTCATATACCGCTTTCGCTCTTTGCGTGGATAATCTCTTGTTCAATCCTACGCTTCCGGTACTGTCCGTATGTCCTTCTATCGTCATATTCTTATACTCAAACTGTTTTATCTCTTTCGCCTGTAACGCTATGTTTTCTTTTGCTCTGGCCGATAAGTTCGCGCTTCCTATCGCAAAATTGGCCATATCCATGCTAAACGACTTTAATACCGGTTTCTCTCTTCTTGCCTTTGCCTCTTTGCGGGCTTGTTCCATCGCCGCTTCATTATCCGCGTCTATTTCAGCCTGCTTCTTTGCTTTTTCGGCTGTCGCTGTCGCTGCCGCTGCCGCGGCTGCCGCTATTTTTTTCGCTTCTTCCGCCGCTTCAAGCGCGGCTTTCTCGTCCGCGTTATCTTCCGCTTCCACCGCTTCTTTTATGTCCTCGATTTTCTTGCCGCCAAATAAATATCTTATCCCTATATTCCCGTACGCATTCTCATATCTCTCTCCGGCATAATACTTCGCGTTTATGAATCCTTTCCAGTTTTTCGCTATCCTTACTTCTCCTCCCAATCCCGCTCCTATCTCAATATTTCCTTCTTCGGAACTTCTGCTGTAAAAATTCACTCCCGTATCCTCAAACTCGCTCTCTATTTCATACTTCGTTCCATCTATCTTATACTTTCCTTCCGCATTAGCGTACCATATCCATTTCCCTTTCTCATAACCCAATCCCAATCCTACTCTTGCCGCGCTTCTTAAATAATTTCCTTCTCTAACGTCCAAATTGTATTGCCCCGCCCCTTTTTCTTTAAACGCCCCGTACATAGTATTGGCCGCCTCTATTCCTCCGTACGGCCTCATTGTTATGACCTTGCCCAAACATATATTTATCCCCAGCTCCATATCCGCGCTTACGGTTACAGCGTTTATATCCGCTTTCGCCACGTCCCCGGCATATGTCATTCTTTCGGTATTAAACTTATCATAGCTTCCCAACAACATGCCTTTCAATTCCCAGCCGTTTCTCAAATATCCTCCGTATATGCCCAATCCGTTCTTGTTCCCGTCGGCTTTATGCTCCCCCTGCTCTATATTATCTTTGTTTATCCTTGCGTATATTCCGTACATCATATCTCCGCCGGAATCCCTCTTTATATATCTGTCATATCCAAACATCACTCCCATCGATATATTTCCGTAATCTTCCAGTGAATTCTCGTCTTTATAAAAACTTTCCATTCCGCCTTTCAACTGCACCCATAGCCCGGAATTCGTTTCATGCTCTTCCCTGTGATTTCTTATTTTGTCATACACTTCGTTATTCGGGCTGTCCGCCGCTATGTTTCTTATTACATTCGATAAAAAATATCCCGATGTTCTCGCCAGAAAATCTTTTATTTCGGCTATATCTTTATCCGTTCCGTTGTCCAATTTAATCATCATCTCATTAAATATCGTCTCCCAGTTTCCGGGTTGTTCGGAAATTATGTCAAACGCTCTCGCCGTCTCACTCTGATTATACGTCAGCGGCTCCAAACTTCTAAAATTCGTCAATATGCTGCCGTCTAACATAAGCTTTACTATCCCGTCAATATACCTCAGCTGATAGTCGTTTAGATAGCTTTTGCCTAATACGATTATCGTGCTGCTTGCAAATACTCCGTCCAAAGTGCTGCTGCTGTTCGTTATTATCAAATTATATTCTTCTGCGGTATATGTTCCTATTCCGGCATAGATGTATATATTGCTGCCTCCTATGTATGCCGTGCCCGATGATTTTATTATGTCATTTTTGCCGTTTGAAAATATGTCCATTTTCAAATTCATATCGTCCGCGATTCTAAAATCTCCGGCTATTTCCACCGTGTTCACCGTTTTGTTATGCATATCCAGCGAGCTTGCGCTTCCAAGCTCAAGCGCTTTTCCTTTATATGTCGCGCTTGCCAGCATTATTATGTCCCCGCCGTTTATATTAAAATCTCCCCACACTTCATTCTCGCCTCCCAAATATATCTTTCCTGTCCCGTACTTGTTTATCTCTATCCCGCTTCCGCTTGCCTCGCTTAATATTCCGCTTTCAAATCTTATATCATTGCTTCCGCTTATTCCTAACTTCGCATTTATATCCATATACACGTCATTTGCTTTTCCGTCCGCCATATTGTCTCTAAATGTTACGCTCCCTCCGTCCGTATCAAATGTTATTGCGCTGTCCGCTATATACAACGCTCCGCCTTTACCTACGGCTTTGTTCCCTTCAAATATCACTGTCCCGCCGCAAAAACTCGTATTCGCTCCGCCTTCGGAATATATCGCTCCGCCGCTGGCGCCGGCGCTGTTGTTTATGAAATTTACAATAGTCGACGCAAAATCTATAAGCGAATTATTTCTGTTATATACCGCCCCTCCCGAACTTACCGCTACATTATCGTCAAATGTTACTTCGCTGTTTGTAAATGTCATTGTCGAATTGGCCGTGTTGTATATCGCTCCGCCGCTGATGCCGGCGCCGTTGTTTATGAAATTTACAATAGTCGACGCAAAGTCTATATGCGAATTGTCTCTGTTATATACCGCCCCTCCCGAACTTACCGCTACATTATCGTCAAATGTTACTTCGCCGTTTGTAAACGTCATTGTCGAATTGACCGTATTGTATATTGCTCCGCCGCTGATGCCGGCGCCGTTGTTTATGAAATTTACAACAGTCGACGCAAAGTCTATATGCGAATTGTCTCTGTTATATACCGCCCCTCCTGACCTTACCGCCACATTGCCGTCAAACATCACTTCGCCGTTTGTAAATGTTATTTCCGAATTAACGGCATTATATACCGCTCCGCCCAATGAAGCGGCGTTGTTTCCGATAAACATTGCATCGGCGTTTACGAAAGTCATTGTTGAATTATTCCAGCTGTATATCGCGCCGCCGCTGCCTACCGCCGTATTGTTTATAAAAGATACTTCTCCGCCCATATTAACTATTCCGTTATTGTTTATTACCCCTCCGGCACCGCTTGTGTTAAAGTTTTGAAATGTCAGATTTTCTATGTTTATCGTATGAGTCGACGCTATTGTAAGCCCTTTGTTGAACCGTCCGTTTGAATCTATTATGTATACGTCGCCGTTATAGCCCGCTATCGTTATATCTGTATAATTAGGAAAATCAAACGGATCTTCATCGTTTGTTACCGCCGTTATATTTTGGTCTAAATATATCGTATTTCCGGTAGTCACCGCTTTATACGCCGCTACAAACTTATTCCACGGGCCAAGCATGTCTAATGTCAATAGTCCCATCCATGTATACCCGTAATCATAAAGGCCGGATTGCCATACCAAATTATAAATACTGCTTCCCGTTGCCACGTCGTATATATTATTGTCGTCAAATGTCCCGTCGTTTTGAGTATTTGAATAAAATATCGCCCTGCTGTATACTCTGGCGTCAAGCGCTCCGGTAGACGTATTATTGACATACAATACGCTGTTTGCCGTATTTATCGTTATATCGTCAAAATAGAGTATGCTTGTGCGCGAGCCTATAAAATCTACGTCCAAAGTAAGCGCTCCGGCGGCTCCTACTTCCATACTGCTTATTTTTGCGAACGTTGAAAAATGCACGTTTCCGCCTGCTAAATTAAATCTCCCTCCGAAATCGATATCCGCTCCGGACGTAAAATGCATTTTTCCCGTTCCTGTTTTGTCTATCAGGCCGGTTCCTATTATCTGCCCGCCAAACGCTAAATTATTGCCCGCGCTTATTGTCATCGTCGCACTGCTTAACGCGTAATTTGATCCGGCGCTCATCGCCGCTCCCGTAGCCAATTCAAACTCGCTTCCGCTGCTAATATTATGCGCGCCCGCAAATGTATTGCTCGTTACTACCGTATTTCCGCCTGTTTGCGAAAATACGCCTGTGTATCCGCTGCTGTTTCCGTTTACGTTAAATATTCCCGCGCTTTTTTCTATTAATCCCAAACCGCTTATTCCGTCGTTTATTGTTACGGTTCCCGATCCGGTTATCATTATCGTTCCCTGCACGGTATTATATATGTCGTTTCCCTGTCCGCCGGCGCTGTTTCCCGTAAACAATATGCTCTTGCCGCTTGCTGCCGACAACTCTAAAAGTCCGGCATTGTATATAGCTCCGCCGTTTCCGTTTACCGCTTTGTTCCCAGTAAAAGTTCCTTCGCCTTCCATTATTACCGACGAATTCGCGCCGTTATATATCGCTCCGCCGGTATCTGCGGTATTTCCCGCAAACGCTGCCGTTACGCCCGTAAAATTTATATTTCCGCTGTTGAAATTATATATCGCTCCGCCGAGTTGCTGCGCGATATTGCCGTTAAATGTTGCTGCGCTTCCCGTAAATGAAATACTTGAACTGGTAGTATTGAATATCGCACCGCCGCTGGTATTTGCTTTATTGGCGCTAAATATTACATTGGCTGTTGTAAATATTATTTCCGAATTAGAATTGACGTATATCGCGCCGCCGCTATTGCTTGACGCACCGTTTCCGATAAATGTTACATTGCCGCCGGTAAACGTCATTATAGAATTATTATAACCGTATATCGCGCCGCCGTTGGTATCTGCGGTATTTCCGGTAAATGATATTGCGTCTCCCGAAGACATCTCAAAATTTATTTTACCGCTATAATTGTATATCGCTCCCGCTACGCCGGCAAACGCCGTGTTTTTATTAAAGACTACGCTGCCGCTTTTGAATTCCATCACCGAACCCAGATAATTAAATATCGCGCCGCCGTTTTTTGCGGTATTTCCGGCAAATGTCGCGCTGTTTCCGGAACCGGCGTCAAAACTTATCAGACTGCTGCTATTGTATATCGCTCCGCCGTAAGATGTCGCCGTGTTGAGCGCCGTGTTGCTGCTAAACATTATGTCGCCGTTTGCGAAGGTAATTGCCGAATTTCTATAATTGCATATAGCTCCGCTGGCATATCCCGTATTTCCGGCAAACGTTGCTTTGCCGTCAAAATTTATACCGGCAGCCTCATTGTATATCGCTCCGCCGTGGTTGCCCGACGTATTACCGCTAAATATTATATTACCCCCTGAAGGCGCATTGAAATCTATCAGCCCGTCGGTATAATTATATATCGCCCCGCCGCTGCCGCCGCTGGCATTGCCCGTAAACGCCGCATTGCCGCCGGTAACCGTTATCATTGCGTTATCGCCGTTCAATATCGCTCCGCCCATGCTGTTTGCCGTATTGCTTGTAAACGTTATATCGGCGTTTGCAAATGTCATTATCGAATTGTTCGTATTAAATATCGCGCCGCCGTCATAATTTTCCGCGCTATTTCCGATAAATGTTACATCGCCGTCCGTAAATGTCATTTTTGAACGTGAGTAATTGTATATCGCTCCGCCGGTACCTGCCTTATTGCCGCTAAACATTAAACCGGCGGTCGTAAATGACATTTCCGCAAAAGAAGTATTGTTTATCGCTCCGCCAATCTGCTGCGCGCTATTGCCGTCAAATGTTATATTGCCGTTTGTAAATGTCATTGTCGACATATAATAATTGAGTATGGCTCCGCCTAATCTTGTCGCGCTGTTTCCGGTAAACATTATGTCCGCGTTAGCAAATGTCATTTTTGAAGCGGTATTTAATATCGCTCCGCCCTCGCTTCCCGACGTATTTTCGGAAAATGTTATCGAGTTTCCCGAAACCATATTAAAGTCTATCAAACTGTTATTGCCGCTGTATATCGCTCCGCCCAAAAAGCTGCCTGTCGCGCTGTTTCCGGCAAATATTATATTGCCGTTTGCAAAGGTTGTTGTCGAATTATAATTGCATATTCCTCCGCCGTTGCCCGACGCTGTATTATTTATAAAAGATACGTTGCCGCCTATATTTATTCCCCCGGAACTGAGTATTACTCCTCCGTTTCCGGTTTTGTTAAAGTTTTGAAATGTCAGATTTTCTATGTTTATTGTCTGCGTAGACGCTATTGTCAAACCTTTGTCCGCGCGTCCGTTTGAATCTATTATGTATACGCCGCCGTTATAGCCCGCTATTGTTATATTTGTAAAATCGGGAAAACCAAACGGATTTTCATCGTTTGTCGTCGCTATTATATTTTGGTCTAAATATATCGTATTTCCCGCTGTCACCGCTTTATACGCCGCTACAAACTGATTCCACGGGCCCATGCTGTCCAGCATTAAAAGTCCCATATAACTGTACCCGTAGTCATAACTTCCCGTCTGCCATACCAAATTGTAAGATCCGTTTTCGTTTACCGCGTCGTATATTCTGCTGTCGTCAAACGTCCCGTTATTTGCGCTGTTTGAATAAAATATCGCCCTGCTGTATAACCCGACAAGCGCTCCCGTCGATATATTATTGACATAAAGTTTGCTGTCTGCCATGTTTATCGTTATATCGTCAAAATACAGTACGCTTGTAAGCGAACCTATAAAATCTACGTCCAAAGTAAGCGATGCCGCGCCTATTTCCATGCTGCTTATTTTTGCGGACGTTGAAAAATACACGTTTCCGCCGGCTAAATTAAAGCTCCCTCCGATATCCGTTTTCGACCCGGCTTCAAAATGCACTTTTCCGGTTCCGGTTTTATTTATGTCGCCGTCGCCTTCTATCCCGCCGCTAAATATTATATTGCCAGCTCCGGTTATATTTATTGTGCCGCCTGAAGCATTATATATGTCCCTGCCGAAAGCAGCCGTATTGCCTGTAAACGTTACCGAGCTTCCCGATGCCATATTAAAATTTATCCGGCTGTTCAGTCCGTTGTATATCGCTCCGCCGTCGGAACCCGCGCTATTTCCGCTAAACATTACATTGACGCCTGTAAATGTCATTTCCGCATTATCATAATTGACTATTGCTCCGCCGTAAGAAGCCGCGCTGTTTCCAATAAACATTATATCGCCGCTTGTAAATGCCATTGCCGCATGATCATAATTAAATATCGCGCCGCCTTGATTTGTCGCGCTATTGTTTATAAAACTTAGCAGCGACGACGGCATAAAATCTATTTCCGAATCATACCAGTTGCTTACAGCCCCGCCATACTGCGCCGTATTGCTGCTAAATGTTATATCGCCGTTTGCAAATGCCGCTGTCGAATTATTCCAATTATATATCGCTCCGCCGTACCATTGCGCCGTATTGCCGTCAAATATTACCGTATCGCCCGAAGACATTTCAAAATTTATTTGGGCGCTGCCGTTAAATATTGCGCCGCCGCTGTCCTCTTCCGCGCTATTTCCGCTAAACATTATATTGCCGTTTGTAAATGTCATAGTTGAATATTCGTTGTATATCGCTCCGCCGTACCATTGCGACGTATTGCTGTCAAATATTATCGTATTTCCCAAAACCGTTTCAAAATTTATTTGGGCGCCGTAACCGTATATCGCGCCGCCGCCGGCTTTTGAAGTATTGTTTTCAAATATTACCGTATCGCCCGAAGACATTTTAAAATCTACCAAACCATTTTTACTGAATATCGCTCCGCCGCTTCCTAAATACGCGCTATTTCCGGTAAACTTCATATCTCCGTTTGTAAACGTCATTATCGAATCTTCGCCGTATATTGCCCCGCCGAAGTAAGCCGCCTCGTTGTTTTCAAATATTAGCGTATCGCCCGAAGACATTTCAAAATTTATTAGACTTCCGTTATCGCCGTATATCGCCCCGCCGTAATTTGCCTCGTTTTCGCTAAACGTTATATCGCCGTTTGTAAATGTCATTGTCGAGGCGCTATTAAATATCGCGCCGCCGTCAAATGACGCCGTATTGCCGGCAAATATTACATTGCTGTTTGTAAATATTATTGTTGCGTCATCGGAACTGTATATCGCGCCCCCATTTTTGCCCGACGTATTATCTATAAACTTTATATCGCTGTTTGCGAACTCCATTTCTGATTTCTGCTCGTTAAATATAGCCCCGCCGAGCTCAGCGCTAGTATTACTGCTGAATATTACTGTGCTTGACGTAAATGAAATATTTGAATTATCACTGTTGTATATCGCTCCGCCGTTCCATCCATCGTTGTTGCTGAAGGTTACCGTGCTTGCCGTAAACGACATTGCCGTGCTATTCCACCAGACCCCTATATTCGATATCGCTCCGCCGTTCCATCCATCGTTGTTGCTAAAGATTACCGCGCTTGACGTAAATGAAATTGTCGAATCATTAGAATTGTATATCGCTCCGCCGCCCCGACCTGCCGTATTCCCGATAAAAGTTACCGAACTTCCAGTAAATGAGATATTTGCAATATAATTATTGTATATCGCTCCGCCATAGTAGTAAATTGTCGTATTGCCGCTGAATATTACCGTGCTTGACGTAAATAAGATATTTGAATTAAAACCATTGGATATCGCTCCGCCGCCGTTATCCAGAGTGTTGTTGCCGGCAAATGTTATATCGCTGCTTGTAAATGTCATTGTCGCATGATCATAATTGGATATCGCTCCGTTGAAATCGGCGCTTCCCATATTGCTGCTGAACATTACCGTACTTGACGTAAATGAAATATTTGAATTATCTCTGTTGCTTATCGCCGCTCCTATGTTTCCGGCAAATGTTATATCGCCGCTTGTAAATGTCATTGTCGCATGATCTTGATTTAATATCGCTCCGCCGCCGTAATGTGCCGTATTGCTGCTGAATATTACCGTACTTGATGTAAATAAGATATTTGAATAACGATTGGATATCGCTCCGCCGCCGGAGCCGAAACCTGCCGTATTGCTACTGAATATTACCGTGCTTGACGTAAATGAAATATTTGAATTAGAACCATTGTATATCGCTCCGCCGCCATATTTGTAGTCAAAAAAACTAGCTATGTTTCCGGCAAATGTTATATCGCCGTCTGCAAATGTTATTGTTGAATTAGAATCATTGTATATTGCTCCGCCGACGCCTGCCACATTGCTGCTGAATATTACCGTACTTGTCGTAAACAAGACACTTGAATTAGAAGCATTGTACATCGCTCCGCCGACGGAGCCGGAACGTGTTGCCGTATTACTGCTGAAAGTTACCGTACTTCCGGTAAATGATATATATGACTGCTCATTGAATACCGCTCCGCCGGAACTTACCGCAATATTGCCGTCAAAAACTACATTCGCGTCTACGAAAGCTATTGACGAATTATTGATATTATATATCGCTCCGCCGTTCCCGTTAAAAAAGCCGCCGACAAAATTTATGTCGTCGTGAAACGCAACGTTTGTATTTTCAAAAGCAAATATTCTGTAAAGGCCGGCGCCGTCCAATGTTACGCCGTTGCCGTAAATATCAATAGGCCCGGCATAATTGATTGACGAAAGAATAGCGGTATAATTTACGGAGGTTGTGGCAAATGTTATGGTTGTCGTAGCGGCGCTTACGGCATTTGAAAGGTCGTTAAAGTCATATACATCATATGCATGCGTATAATCAACCTTCACAAAAACAAACGCGGCTACCGCTAATAAGAACGCTTTAAACCTTAAATCTTTTATAAACATTCTTTTTCTCCTTTTTGTAAGTTCCAATTGTTAAAACTTATAAAACATACGCTATTTGTAACATAGTATATATATGGGCATCTTGAAAAACCTGATATTTTTAAAAAAAAAGAGTCATTTAAAAACGCCTTTAATAAATTATTGCCGTTGGTTATGTCAATAACCAACGGTATTGTATACAATACCGTTTTTAAAATGTTATAATCTTCCGACGATAAAAAGATATTTTAAGTACGGAGGAATTATGATAAACGACAGGATAAGTTTTCAGCGTTTTTTAGGATTAGATATGGACAGCTCTATCCCTGACGCAACAACCATATGGTTATTCAGGGAAAAGCTGACTATAGGCGGTCATCTAAAAGAATTATTTGAGGAATTCAACCGGCAGTTAGACGCTAAAGGATATATAAGGTGCAGGACATTTAAGCGGGCGCAAGAGTTAATAGCTTTAAAAAATCTTGCTTACAACATTAAGCGAAGCGCTTTTTTGCACGACCATTGGGTTGCTCCGGCATAGAACACCAATTATATTGTTTCGTCGGAAATAAGGTTTCCTCCTCGCAATGGCGACGAAATATGCATCGTTTTTACTTTTTACATTTTACTTGTTGCTTGCCGTTAAAGCCCCTCAAGACTTGAAAGTTCCATCTGCTTTAGAAAATCTTTATTTGATTTAGAAGTCATCATTCTTTTGGTAAGTTCTTCCATAACTTCTATGGAATTCATCGAATTCATCCATTTTCTTAAAATCCACATTTTGTTTTTCTCGTCTTCGCTTAACAAAAGTTCTTCTTTTCTTGTGCCCGAACGCAGCAAATCTATAGCCGGGAAAATTCTTCTGTCGGCAAGTTTTCTGTCAAGATAGATTTCGCAGTTTCCGGTTCCTTTAAACTCTTCAAAAATTACGTCGTCCATACGGCTTCCGGTTTCCACAAGAGCCGTTCCTATAATCGTAAGACTGCCGCCTTCCTCAATGTTTCTGGCGGCTCCGAAAAATCTTTTAGGCCTTTGCAGAGCGTTTGAATCAAGACCGCCTGAAAGAACCCTTCCGCTTGAAGGAATAGCGGTATTATAAGCTCTTGCAAGCCTTGTAATGGAATCCAGAAGAACGACAACGTCTTTTCCGTTTTCAACCATTCTTTTGGCTTTTTCTATAACCATTTCCGCAACCTGTATATGCCTGTCGGAAGGTTCGTCAAAAGTGGAAGATACTACTTCCCCTTTTACGGAGCGCTGCATATCGGTTACTTCTTCCGGCCTTTCGTCAATTAAAAGAACCATAAGAATTATATCGGGATTATTTTCCGTAATGGCATTGGCTATTTTCTGAAGCAATACTGTTTTACCGGTTCTGGGAGCCGCGTTTATCAAAACCCTTTGACCTTTTCCTATCGGAACAAGCATATCTATAATTCTGGTAGATACTTCTTTTTGAGCGGTTTCAAGAACTATTTTTTCATCCGGATAAAGAGGCGTTAAATTGTCAAACAGGGAACGTTCCCTTATATTTTCAAGGTTTTCCTGACCGTTAATGGATTTTACCTGCAAAAGAGCGAAAAACCTTTCCTGCTCTTTCGGAGGGCGCACATATCCGGCAACCGTATCGCCTTTTCTTAAAGCAAACTTTTTTATCTGCGAAGGAGATATGTAAATATCGTCCGGACCCGGCAGATAGTTGTAATCCGGCGAACGTAAAAATCCGAAACCGTCCGGCAAAATTTCAAGCACGCCTTCGTCGTAGACCAGATTGTTTTCTTTTGTTTTGGCTTCAAGGATTTTTGCGATAAGTTCCTGTTTTCTTAAACCCGCAACGGTATCGATTTTCAATTCCTTGGCAAGTTTCGTAAGTTCCGCCATTGTACTTTTTGACAACACCGATGCGTCAGCGCCGGCGACAGATTTCTCTTTTTCCATTAACTCCTCCAGAGTTGTTTTGGTATGATAAAAAACGATGATAGGTTGTTTTTTAAGGAATGCATAAATAGATTTTTAGTTATCAGATTTGCAGTTTTTTTTCCATTTGGGTTTTTTGATTTGAACAATGTTAGTTAAATGTTAGTTTATAGATGTTAATTAAGTTACTGAATTGTATATTATTTTTTTTCGGCTGTCAACAACGCGTACAAATCTCTCACGCGTTTGGCAAGAGCTTTTCTTGAGCCGGTATTGTCAATCGTATAATCCGCCATTTTTACTTTTTCTTCAATCGGCATTTGCGAGGATATTCTCTTTTCAACCTGTTCTTTGTTAAGCCCGTCTCTTTTGGCAAGCCTGCGCGCCTGAATGTTGTAAGGCGCCCATATGACGATTATTATATCGCAAATTCTGTCCAGTCCTACTTCAAAAAGCAAAGGGGCGTTTATAACTATGTCGTATTTTTTTATTTTTTCAGAAATGATTTCGTTTATGCGGGAAATTATATACGCGTGAAGAATTTTCTCAACTTTAAGTTTTGCTTCTTTATCTGTAAAAATTATTTCGGCAAGTTTTCTCCTGTCCAGCGCACCGTGAGCGCGTAAAATATTTTTGCCGAAATATTTTACCAGTTCTTTTAACGCGGGCTTTCCTTTTTTTGTAAGCTCGCGCGAAATCGCGTCGGCGTCTATAGTATAGGCGCCAAGTTCTTTAAAATGTTTCGCGCTCTCGCTTTTTCCGGTTGCTATTCCGCCTGTTAAACCTATTATCATCTATGATTTCCTTTTATTTTTTAAATACAAGAAGTTTGTTATTCCGGGCTTGACCCGGAATCCATTGTTACTAAAAATAATATGTTACCATTTATGTCTTTTAACAACCAACTTGGATCCCCGCAACTGCCGAAGGCAGAGTTTTGAAAAAACTCTTAAGACACTCAGGGATGACAAAAGAGAGGAATTACGTTATGCTTTTGTCATCTCTCCCCAGTTTTTACCGATTTTAACATCGACAGACAGAGGCACGCTTAATTTCAGCGCGGTTTCCATTTTTTCTTTTATAAAAACAGCAAATTCACTTTTTGCGTGTTCTTCGACTTCAAAAAGCAAATCGTCGTGAACCTGCAAAAGCATAACGGCGGGATATTTTTTAATTTTTATTTCATTGTATATGTTTATCATAGCGATTTTTATTATATCCGCCGAAGTCCCCTGGACCGGAGTATTTAAAGCCATTCTTTCGCCTGCCGCTCTTACCTGATTATTTGCGGCTTTTAATTCCGGCACATACCTTATCCGTCCGGTAATAGTGCTTACATAACCGTTATGTTTTGCCTGTTCGACAACAACGGACATCCATTTTTTTACGCCTGCGTATCTTTCAAAATAACCGTCGATATATTCTTTGGCTTTGCCGAAGGGAATATTTAACTGCCTTGAAAGCCCGAAAGGAGACATGCCGTAAACTATTCCGAAATTTATGGATTTTGCCGCGCTTCTCAAGTCATCCGGGACTTTATCGCCTTTAGGAACGTTAAAAACTTCCCTTGCCGTAGCAGAGTGAATGTCTTCCCCCGCTTTAAAAGCTTCGATAAGTTTTTCGTCGCGGGAAATATGCGCTAAAACCCTTAAATCTATCTGGGAATAGTCCGCCGAAATAAAAATTTTGCCTTTTTCAGCGACAAAAGCTTTTCTAAACTCCCTGCCATATTCGGATTTTACCGGAATATTCTGCAGATTCGGTTCGGTTGACGAAAGCCTGCCGGTTGTCGTAACAGCCTGATTAAAAACGGTGTGTATGCGGTCGCCGTAATACGCGCAATAATCCGTTATAGGGTCAATATAAGTGCTTTTAATTTTTTGAAGTTCTCTGTATTTCAAAATTTCCGAAGCAAACTCATAAGAAGAAAGTTCGGTCAAAACGCCTTCATCCGTGGAGTTGCCGGTTTTAGTTTTCTTTATGACCGGCAAATTAAGCTTTTCAAACATAATATGCGAAAGCTGCTTGGGAGAATTTATGTTAAATTCTGTTCCCGCGATACCATAAATATTTTTTTCAACGCCTTTTATTGCCGACACGATTTTTTCGTTAAATTGTCTCAAAAAATCCGTATCGATTTTTATCCCCGCTATTTCCATTTCCGAAAGAACCTCTATCAAAGGCATTTCAATATTAAAAAACAGCGGTTCAAGTTTATGCTTTTTTATTTCTTTTTCAAACAGCCCGTAAATATTATATGCGGCGTAAACTATCGAATTTGCATACCTTGCGGTTTCATGCATGCTTGAATCGGCAAAAGATATTTTTTTCGAAGCTTTTCCGAGGTAGGCGTCATCGCCCGCGTCAAAATTCAGATATTCTTTCGCCATATCTTTTATATTGTGGGATTTTGACGGGTTTAAACAATACGACGCGAGCATCACGTCAAAATATATTCCGTTAAGAGCGATGTTTAAAGAATGATATACGTTTCTTTCTTCTTTTAAATCGCAGCCGGTTTTTTTTATTTTATCGGATGATAAGACGGCTGAAAAAATATCTTTAAAATCGTCAAAGCTCATTTGTTTTACGGTCATATCGTTATGACCGAGCGGAATATAAACGCTTCTTCCCGATGTATAAAAAGAAACTCCCGTTATTCCTGTTTTTAAAGAATCGTCCGTTGTTCCGACCGTCTTTAAAACAACCCGTCCTTCTTTTTCTATTTCTTTTGCAAGGAGCAAAGCTCCTTCTTTATTATCAATAATTTCAGATTTAAAATCAATTTTTCTGTCATTCCCGAGAAATCTGGAATCCACGTTGCCGTTGTCTTTATCAGGCATAAAAGACGAAAATGGATCCCCGATTAAGACACTCGGGGATGACACGGATTGAGGAGCGAATTGTTTAATCAGGCTTTTAAACTCATACTTTTCAAAAAACGGCAAAGCTTTGCTTATATCAAGGTCTTTGAGTTCAAAATTTTCAAGGTTATAATTTAAAGGCGCTTCTTTATTTAATTCAATAAGTTTCCTGCTCATTAAAGCGTCATGAAAACCGTTTTGAATAAGAATTCCGATTTTTCCGGATATAGCCGCGGAATTTTTTAATATTTCTTCCAAACTTCCGAATTCTTTAACAAGTTTTACGGCTGTTTTTTCGCCTATTCCTTTAACCCCCGGTACATTGTCGGATGCATCCCCCATCAAAGAGAAAATGTCAATAAGCTGCTTTGGTGTAACGCCGTACTTTTTCTCGACTTCTTCTTCATCATACATTATGTCTTTGGAATCGTTCCACACCGCGACGACATCGTCTTTTACAAGCTGCAAAATATCTTTATCGCCGGTCACTATAACGGTATAAATTTCATTTTTTTTGTTATTTTCAACAACAGATGCTATTAAATCATCGGCTTCGTAACCTTTAATTTCAATTTCGGGTATATTTAAAGATTTAACCGCCTCCCGCGCCAAAGGCATTTGGCTTATTAGCGCTTCGTCAAGAGGTTTTCTGTGGGCTTTATAATCCTGATAGATTTCGTGCCTGAAGTTTTTAGCGGGATAATCGAAACAAACCGCGATATAATCGGGTTTAAAATTGTTTTTGATTTTCAAAAGAAGCTTTATAAATCCGAAAACGGCGTTAACCTGCGTGCTGTCAGACGTATAAAGCGGCGGCAAAGCGTGATAAGCCCTGTGAATATACGCGTTGCCATCGATAATATAAAATTTTTTCATATTTTCCTTTACAGCTAAACTTCGTCTATATTTTAGCAAACTTTTTTAAATCAATAAAACAACCGTACTACCTGATTAACGCAGTACGGTCGTAAAATCTTTGCTTTTTAAGATAACAAAATTACGATTTATTCCAAATTTGCGCTAAATTTTTTGCTGCTTCTAAAGGGTTTGCTGATGCGGAAATTGCGGTAACAACAAATAACCATGAGCAAGCAATAAAAAAATTATTTTAATCGTTACTTAATTGAATTTAATTTTTATCTACATGGAGGCTTTATGAGAAAATCTATTGTTTTTATCCTTCTATTTTCAATGATGTTTACAAGTTGCACCACTATAAGTTACCCTATTTACGATAGCAAAGCAAAAGGCATAAATTACGGCTATTCTGATACCCAACTTCAGCAAGATGTTTACAGAATAACCTATCAAGGCATATATAGAATGCCACAAAAAGAAGTATTGGATATGGTTCTATTGCGAGCCGCAGAAGTTACATTAAATAACGGTTTTAGCTACTTTGCCGTAATAGGTCCTAATTCAGAACAATATGTTTATGATCAATACGATACCGGCATAGATTATTTTGTCCAATCTTCAACAATAAAATGCTTTGAATTTGAAAATGAAGCAACTCCAACGCTATTTTTATATAATGCCTCATCACTAAGAGACAACCTTTATAGTTACTATAACTATAAATATACCGAAACTAAAGTAAACCCATTTACAGTAATGGTAGGAATGATAATATTTAGTATTATATTCTATACTATCTGTACGTCAGAGTATGAGAGAAATATGCGGAAATACCAATAGTATTTTGATACAAATAGATTGGATGTTTTATGAAAAAATTAATTTTATATTTATTAGCGTTTTTGATATTTATGACAGGCTGTAACACTATTTGCCTATTTATGTCAGCAAAGCAAATAATAGAGGTTTGTATGGTTACGTAGATTTTCAAATGGTACAGGGTATGGCATTACTACGTGCCGCAGAAGCCGCTGTAAATAGATGATTCAACAAATAATATCTATAATGCAAAATTATTACAGAAAAGCATAAAGAAGACCTATGATATAAAATAAATTTATCTATTTCCACTCTTTTAAAAGTTCTTTTGTTGCAACAAATGGATCAGAAGCACCGGCAATTGCGCTAACAACAAAAAAACCGTCAACTCCCGTTGATTTCAAGGCAGGCAAATCTTCCGCTTTTACCCCTCCGCCGATTACTACGGGAATAGGACTCAAGTTTTTTAATTTTTTAATTTCGTCAAAAGTACGCTCTAAAACAACGCCGTCAACCAAACCGCAGTCGGGTTTTGTCGGCGTTGCGCGTAAAGGCCCTGCGCCGAAATAATCTACAATGCCTGTTTTGAAATCCTCTATATATTCAAACAAGTCTTTGGCTCTGGCTGAAAGTCCTATAATAGCGTCTTCTCCCAAAATTTGCCTTGCAATTTCAACAGGAATATCGCTTTGTCCTAAATGAACGCCGTCAACTTTTACCCCTTCAAGCCTTAATTCTTTTGCAACATCAACTCTGTCATTTATAACCAAAGCTATTTTATCCTGTTTACCCGCTTTTGCAATTTCTTCAGCGGCAATACGACCTAAATCCATTAATAATTCTTTGGTCTCGACAACTTTAGAACGCACTTGTAAAAACGTTATGCCGCCTTCAATAGCCTGTCTTATAACTTCTCTGAAATCGCGTCCGCAAGTATTTTCAGGGCCGACAACAAAATAAAATGATAAATCAAACGTCTTTCTTAAACTGTTCATCGTTATATTCCTTATTTTGGTATTTTTTTAATTTGTAATTGCCGTTTTGGCATATTTTTTTATTATTTCCGCGTCAATAGTACTTAAATTGTCTATAAATGCCGTTTGAAACGAAAATGTGCCTTTGTTTGACTTTGCCGCAGTTTCCGAAGCCCATTTATATATGACTGAGCTTGCCAAAGCGGCAGTAAGAGGGTCGGCAACCGACGAATAAACCGCCATTATGCCGCCTAAAGAACATCCTGCTCCGGTAATCTTTTTCAACATTTCAGAGCCGCCGGTTACGCGATAAATTTCTTTCTCATTTAAAACCAAATCAACTTCTCCTGAAACCGCGACAACACCGCCTGTCCATTCGGCAAGAGCTTTTGCGGAATCTAAAGCCGCGTCAACCGTATCGGTAGAATCAACCCCTTCCACATTGCCTTTTTTATTGGTTTGAAGTTCCCAAAGGTTTGCCAAAGCAATAATTTCAGATGCGTTTCCTCTTATTATGTTTGGTTTATACTGTTTAAGGTCTTTTAGTAAAGAATTACGGGTATCGCCGAGCCCTGCCGCTACCGGATCTAAAACCCATGGTTTGCCAAGCTCCACAGCGGCTTTTGCGGCATCTGCCAAAGCCTGTTTTGCTATCGGCTCAAGAGTTCCGGCATTAATGTAAATTGATTTTGAAACTGATGCGAGGGGTTTTGCTTCGTCGGGCAGAAAACACATTGCGGCTCTTCCGCCAACAGCCAATTGGGCATTGGCAACCAGATTGATTGTTACAAAATTAGTCCACGACCCGGACAGAGGACTTGTTTCTTTTACATCGTTTACGGCTTTTACAACGGACGACAATACTTTTTCCATTATTTTCTCCTTACGCCGGCATTATCCGGTTCAAGTATATACGGTCTAATCTCAGCCCTGACACTTTCTTAGCGTCATACAGCAAGCTTCCCGCTTGCGGGCACCCGTGAACTACAATTAACAATTTATAATTTATAAATAACAATTAAAGATAAATACTTAACATGCAGTTTTTAATTATTTAATTGTAAATTGTTATTTATTACTTGCTTTTTTTGGAGCTCTCTTTTTTGAATAGCTCACTTTTATAGTTTCCGTCGGTAAACCTATATTATTTAGCAATTCAAGATAAGGGTCCGGATCAAGCTCTTCGACATTTACCATTTTCTTGGCGTCCCAATCGCCTTTTGCCACCAAAATTGCCGCGGCAACCGCAGGCACTGCGGCGGTATAACTTATCGCTTGGGATTCAACTTCCTCATAACACGCCTTATGATCGCATACATTGTATATGAAAAGTTCTTCTCTGCGCCCGTCTTTAGTTCCTACTATCAAATCGCCTATGCAGGTATTTCCCGTATAATTAGGCGCAAGAGTTTTCGGGTCAGGCAGACAAGCTTTCACAACTTTTAAAGGCACAACTTCAAGTCCTTCCGAGGTTTTTACAGGTTTTTCTGAAAGTAACCCTATATTTTTTAAAACCGTGAAAACATTGATATAGTGGTCGCTAAATCCCATCCAAAATCTGACAGAATTTGCGTCCATATATTTTGAAAGCGAATGAATTTCATCATGCCCCGTCAAATAAACCGTCTGTTTTCCGACAACCGGAAAATCATAAACCATTTTTTCGGAATGCACTGGTTTTTCAACCCATTTTCTGTCTATATAAGCCCAGACTTTGTGAAATTCCCTGAAGTTAATCTCAGGGTCAAAATTCGTCGCGAAATATTTGCCGTGGCTGCCCGCGTTTACGTCCATTATATCGATTGTGTCGATAGTATCAAAAAAATGTTTTTTCGCGTAAGCAGCGTAAGCGTTTACAACGCCCGGGTCAAAACCTGCTCCAAGTATTGCGGTTATTTGCTTTTCATCGCATCTGTCTTTGCGCTTCCACTCGTAATTGGCATACCATGGAGGATTTTCACAGACTTTGTTAGGCTCTTCGTGAATTGCCGTATCTATATAAGCCGAGCCGCTTTCTATGCATGCTTCAAGTATAGACATATTACAAAAAGCGGAAGCAAGATTGATTGTAATATCGATATTCCACTTTTTTATCAATTTGGCAAGTTCGGGAACATTCAAAGCGTCAATTCTTTTTGCGGTTATTTTATTTGAAGGGTCTTTATAATTATTTTTACGTTCTATACTTTCTAAAATATCAGTACAGGCGTCTAAAGAACGCGAAGCAATATAAATATTGCCGAACAAATCGTTGTTTTGGGCAAGTTTATGAGCCGCCACATGGGCAACTCCTCCGGCTCCTATCAAAAGTACATTTTTTTTCTTTTCCAAATCCGTGTCCCCCTTAGGATAAGTTTTTTATAAAATCGGTATATCCAAATTTTCTGATAAGTTCGGTTTTTCCGTTTAACCTTTTCACAACGATTGAAGGCATTTTCACGCCGTTAAACCAGTTTTTCTTTACCATAGTATAACCAGCTGCGTCGGCAAAACGTATTTTAGAGCCTGCTTTAAGTTTTTCGGCAAGTTTATACGTGCCGAAAATATCCCCGGCCAGACACGAACGCCCTGCTATGATATATTCGTTTTTGCCAGCTTTTTCGGCAATTTTTGCGGGAGTTTGATATATAAGCAAATCAAGCATATGGGCTTCGGTAGAAGCGTCGACAATCGCAATTTCTTTTTTATTTTTTACTATATCTAAAACAGTTGTCACAAGCTCACAGCTTTGAGTAATCGCGGCTTCGCCGGGCTCTAAATAAACCTGAACGCCGTATTCATTGCTGAATTTTTTCAATTTATCGCAAAATTTGTCTAAAGGATAACCGTCTTTTGTAAAATACAATCCCCCGCCTAAACTTACCCACTCAATTTTACGCAAAACTTTTTCATATTTCTTTGAAATAAAATCAAGCATTTTAGAAAAAGAGGCAAAGTCTCCGTTTTCGCAGTTATAATGAAACATCGCTCCGCTGATTTTATCTAAAACCGAAACAACTTTTTTTACGTCGCGCTCGCCAAGCCGCGAATATTTTCGCGCAGGGTTTGCCAAATCAAAATGAGAATAACTTATTCCCGGGTTTACGCGAAGTCCCAATTTAATATTTTTGACGTCTTTATAAAACATATTCAGCTGCGATATCGAATTAAAAATCACTTTATCCGATATTTTTTTTAATGCCGTTATGTCGTCTTTGGAATAGGCTACGCTGAAAGCATGCGTTTCTTTGCCGAATTCTTCGTATCCTAGTTTCGCCTCATAAAGAGAACTGCTTGTCGTGCCGTCCATATATTTGCTCATCAAAGGAAAAACAGACCATGTCGAAAAACACTTAAGCGCCAAAACAGACTTAGCCCCTGAATTCTTGCGGACATATTCTATTTTTTTCATATTCTTGAGAAGTTTTTGCTCGTCTATTAAATAATAAGGAGTTTCTAGTTTTATCATTTCAGTATATTTTTTCCAAAACTTCTTTTACCGGCATACCTTCCGTTATTCCCGACTGCCTTGCGTATGGAGTCAGCGCAACAATATTTTTTTCCAGCATATCGTCAACGGTCTTTACGCCGGTGGCAATTGCCGCGATATTTTTCATTTTATAGGCTGTTTCCAAATTCAGATAACCGCACATAATAAAACCTTTCGAGCCTTTAATAAAAACAAGGCTGCTTCCGGGAGCGATTTCCCCTTCAAAAGCCTGATAATTCTTCCCATTAACAATTATATTTTTTATCTGCATTTTATCTTTTGCCGTTATTTCCACTTTCCACTCTTCACTTTTCACTCTGATTTTAAACAGTCCAACTCAAAAAATTAAATTTTTCCGACGGTTTTGCAAAAACTATTGTAGACTGATACGGCCATCTTTCTATTTCCAAATCATTTTTATCCACGCTTACGGTAAACTCGACATTTTCATAATTCTGGGGAAATTCAAGGTCTTTAAACGGAATCGCCGCTTCTATAATTTTTGAGAACGAAACGTTACTCACGTCAAGAGCCTTTTCCGAAAAATCCGTTTTTAAAGTAAATTTTACGACATTCCCCTCGGAACTAAACTTAATTGCGATTTTACATTTGAGAGGATTTAAAAATATTATATAAAACGTCAATTCTTCAAGCGATTTCATCGTTATATCGCCGCTTAAATCAAACCTTACGTAAAAATTATCCATATTAAAACCGTAATGAAACGATTTTAGCGCCGTCGACACCTGATGCATCGACCCGCCGGAATGTCCGACCTCGTAAAACCCCGCGTTTTTCCATTCGAAAAAACTTGTAACTTTACCGTCGATTACAGGATTTATAAAAGACGTCGGTTTGAAAACGTTGTATTTTTTCGGAGCGTTCTTTATAGACTTATACAAAATATCCGGCGGCCTTTGCCCGATACATTCGTATACTTTTATAAGATGCTGCCTGTAAATATAATCAAAAGCGGCATCATTGCCGGAAGAATGGTCGTCTCCGTACCACCAATTCCAGTCCGAACCTTCCGCGGCGTAAAGATTTTCCCAAGCTTCTTTCTCCTGCTGCGAATCTTTTAACGCGGGATTTTTTTCGATAAAATCCGTAAGGAAGTCTCTCGTCATTGTGAGATAATCCCATGAAGCATTGTCTTCGGGATGACCTATCCAAACTCCGAAATTTCCGTTTATCCACGAACCGGCCGTAAGATTTGTTATGGTATTTTTAGGAGGAAATTTTTCAAGATAATCGCTTATCCTCACGGTTTCAATACTGTTATCCGCGCTTAATTTTTCATAAAGTTTAGTCAAAAAATCCCAGCCGTCGTTTTTATAGTATTCCCAACAATTTTCGCCGTCTAAAATAACAGATATCAAAGGAGCGTCGTAAGAATTACCTACGAAATTTCCTATATTTTTTATTTTATTGATAAAATCGTTCACCGCGTCTTCAGAGTCCCATCGGGAGTAAACAAAGCCTATGGAATCAGAAAGCCCGTGATCGCGGAAAAGCATATTCAAACTGCTGCCTCCGACGCGGAGATTAAAAGGTCTGAATAACGCTCTTCTGTCGCTGACGCCGTCTTTCGCGCCAAACAAAATAGCTTCGTCCGTAGCAGTCCATTTTATTCCGGCATCCGCTATAAGCGACGCGGCTTCGTTTGAAATCGAACCTTCCGACGGCCACATTCCTTTGGGTTTATGCCCGAAAACTTCTTCATAATATTTTACGGCTTTATTTATCTGCCATACGGCGTCTTCCGTATGAGAAAATCTTTTTGCAGGAAGAGCCATATTCGGAGTAGCCTGATGAGCGGCGTTTGTATCGCATAAAAGAGGAAGTATAGGATGATAAAAAGGCGTTATTGAAACTTCAATCTGCCCCCTGTCCTGGGCTTCTTTGTGTTTTTGAACTATCTTGCCGCAGATTTCAAGCTGCTTTCTTACAAGTTCGTTTTTTTCGTCCTCGGTAAAATCTCTGCCCTTATTGTATAAACCGTCGATAAATTCGTCGGTTTTGCGCCAGTACGGATCCATCCACGTCAAATTAAACCACACCTGTAAATCCCTGAAGTCTTCGACTTTGAAATAGTTCAAAGTCTTTCTGATTTCGGCTTCGTTGGTTTGTCTGCCACGTTTTTCAAGCAGCTGTAAATAGCGGTTGTACGGAAAAATCATATTGTCCCAGTTTGCCATAAAAAAATTCAAAAGTATAAAAACTTTTTCATCGTTGGTAAGCTCGTCGGCGGATTTAAGCGTAAGTTCCAGAAATTTGTCTTTTGCCAATCCTTTGGCGTACTCGTCAAGCTGGACAAGCAAAGACGGAACAAGATTAAAATTTGATTTGATGTTTGGGTAATCGTCAAGTATGGCGACCATATCGTAATAATCTTTTGTCGCGTGCAGCCTTACCCACGGGAGTTCGTAAACGTTTGTCGAAGGGTTTTTATACATAGGCTGGTGCTGGTGCCATAAGAAAGCAAGATAAATTTTCTTCATTTGAATAGCGCGTCCCTTTTGCGTTTATATCAAGATTCCGAGTTGTCATTCTGAACGAAGTGAAGAATCCACGTCTTTAACGGCTGGATACATTCGCTTCGCTCAGTATGACAGACGGTGACGTTTTTGTAACAAGCCTGCAATGTATAGAGTAAAAAAATTAAAACCTTGAACTAACCTCTACTTGAAATAAATATGACGGTCCGGTATTTCCAAAAACATTTTGCGTATTTGACGGCGGAGTATAAACGGCAAAATTAAACCCGACGTCAAAATATTTTTTATAACCGTATTTAGCAAAAAAATCAAACTCGTTTCCCAAATCCGCTTTTGCTCCGTACAAAGACGATAATCCTGCGTCGCCGGCATCACCTGCCCCCCGAAAGTCCGAAGCCGAATATAAATAAAACGCGATTCCTGTCTGCAAAAATCCGAAAGGCTTAATATCAAACATTGCGCCTAAAGTGTTTATTCCGTAATAACCATCCGGAAGCGTAAGAAAAGAATCAGCGTTATTTGCGGCAAATAGTTCCCCGTAACCTACTCTTTTTATGCCGTTATAACGCCTTGCAAAAGACGGATTAAAAGAATTTTCCCCTTCTGCGTTCGCATAGGAAAACAAAAGTTTCGCGTTAGAATCCCTGTTTAAAACTCTTCCTTTCCAAGAACCTTCAAAAGCCAAAGCGAAATTGTCGTAGTCTACCGTATCTGCCGGACTTCTTACAAGCTCGCCCGTCTGTTTCGCAGCTTCGATTTTATAACCGTATTTTGAATTTTCGTCCGTTATTCTTATACTGTAAAAAGTTTTATTATCGTAATCTATCGGCAGATTTTCGTCCCAAATCCCTTTGGAATACATAAAGCCCGAATTGTTGCGTTCCTGATATATCCCGATTTCAACTTTCGGTAATACTTTTACCGCCGCGTTAACTCCTAAAACCGTAACGTCGCGGTCGTTGTCTTTAACAATGAATAAATCCAAATCGGCGTAATTTAAAATATCCGCATTTCCCCTTACGCCGGTTAAACCGTTATTATTGCCGTCAATAATCAGTCCGTCGCCTTGGGTTATCTCTTGTTTTCCCACATAAACGGTAAAAGGAATTACGTCTTTGTTCTTATAAGTTAAAAAAGCGGTTTGTAAAAAAACAGAGTTGTTATTGTTGTCATAAGGCATTAAAAAAACGGGATTGGGCTTTCCGGAAATTCCGAAAGACGCGAGTTTAGCGGACATTTCTATTTTGTTGTCGAATTTTCCGATAATGTTTAACGTAAGATACTGGGAAAATATATCGCCCGACACGCTGCTTGGCGACGTATAATCCAAATTAGAATAAGAAGCCGCTCGGAAATACAAATCATAATCGACAGCCAAATAAATATTGCTGACTACAGGTTCTTGAATATTTTTGATTTCCTGAGCAAAAACAACGTTTGAAATAATTAAAAAAAATACTATAAAAAAAACTCTTTTCATAGAGTAGATTATAGTATTTTCGACATGTTTTTTCAATCGACAAAAGCAGGGCTTAAATCCTTTCTTTTGTCATTTGGTTTTTGTTTCTTTAAGTAAAGACATCAGCTTTTGGTCAAGGGGATGGTAAAGCTTAAACTCATTCCGCTTTTATGATACTGACTTGCTAAATTTAAATTTGTATCCCGCGCTGATAGCAAGTCTGCTGTAAGTCATATAACCTTCAGGTTCATACAATGAATTCCAGCTGTAAAGAGCGTCTAAGAAAAAACCTGACGGGAAGTTGTAACCTGCGCCAAATCCATAATAAAAACCAAGATGATACTCTGAATTACTATAAGTTTTAGCAGGAAATGATCCCCACGCGGGTGTTGTCCCTTTTGTGCTTATTGTTCCGTAATTAACTCCTATATTACCTTTAAAAAATACTTCAGGCGCGGATCTAATCGGATTAACTTCAATTGTCAAATAAGTAGGAATAAAACTATAAGATTGTTTATCAATATAGCTGTCATAACCAATATAACTATCATTAATTAATTTCATGGAACCGTCTAATTTAAGCCCCCTTTCAAATGAGTATCCGACTCCGGGTCCGATTTTTACAATACCAAAAATCGGAAATAAAAATTCCAGGGCCATTCCTACTCCCACTTCCGAGTCAATGTAAAAGTTATTGTCGCCTTTGTAATTAAAACCTGCGTTCTCCTTGTAAATAAAAGTTGCGCTCCCTATTGTATCCAAACCGAGTTTAACTTTCATTTCGCCGGCAAAAACAAAACCTGCCGTTACCGCAACCGCAATCGCTGCTAATACTAATTTTTTCAAGCGTTTCTCCTCTGGTCAAGGGGACGGTCAACACACGGTCTATTAGCCACCGATGATTTATTCTTGACTGTCGTTTACATCTGTTTTTACGGCTAAAGTTCCTAAAGTAAAAATATCTTTATTTTCATCAATCTTAAATTCAACACGATAAGTATTATCAGACTGTTTTAAAGGAATAATTTCAACTTTTGGCAAAACAATCGACTGATTATCCGTAATCGTAAATGATAAAAATAAAGGTTTATTTTCTTTATCATCCCATCCGTTTCTAAGAAGATAATGTTTTTTCTGACTAACGATTCCAGAAGCTGTTTGAAACGAATCAAGATAATATGTTCCTGGTTTTAATTTCACCGTCTGTGGGAAAGGATCTCTAAAACCGCCGTTCATAAATAACGCCGCTTTAGACGCTCCTCCTATAGAAAACCGCTTGCCTTTTGAACCGTCATCATTGATTTTTCTCCAGAATGTCAAAACGGATTTTCCTCCTGACTCAAAATAGAATGTTACGTTACTGTAGTTCGGAACGGATTTAGCAACATCTTCTTTTACATTTTCGGAAACATTATTCTTCGGAGCACTTGCGCAAGATGATAAACTAATTAAAGCCAAAGCAAAAATAAAAAATCCAATCTTTTTCATAAGTTACCCCATTAATATTAAAACGACCAGACTATCATTTCCTACGTATCCTTGGTCATTTGGTTTTTGTTTCTTTAAGTAAAGACATCAGCTTTTGGGCGTTTTCTTTCATGAAAGGAGTTTTAGCCTTAGTAAACGCGTTATGGGCATAGCGTCTTGCCTCGTATACTCTTTTCATTTTATAAGATATTTCGGCGTTCAACAAATCCGTAGCGGCAAAAGACTGATTCAGCACATAAGCTTTGTCTATATAAAACTTGGCCTGTTTATAGTCCCCGGCATCATAATAAATCAAAGCCAGATGAATGTAAGGAGCGAAATTTTGGTCGTTGAGTTCCACGGATTTAAGAAAATCTCTTTCAGCCAAATCGTAATTTTTCTTATCCAGGTGCAACAAACCCGACAGAAAAAATATCTCGGCATCCTCGCTTTTTAACAGATACTCGCCGACAAGTTTTAAAGCTTTATCGGTTTCGGAAATATTTCTGTAAGAAACCGCCATGTTGGCGACAAGTCCTTTGTTTTCTATATTGTCTATCTGTTCATAATATTCTATTGCTTTTGAATAGAGGCCTCTTTGAAAATATACGTCGCCCAGCCTTTTTTTAGCATAATTGGAATTTTTATCAGCGTAAAGAGCTTCCAAAAAACTTTTTTCAGCAAGATTGTACAAATTGCTTGCTAAAAGAATGTCGCCTATTTTAAGATTTATTCCCGCGTTTTTTTTATATAAAGATTTCGCTTTGCCGTAATAATCCAAACTTAAAGCAAAATCTTTTTTCAAACCCGCTATATCCCCGAGTTTCGTATAATATTCAAAACTTTTCTTTTTTGAAGGCTTGGCGTCAAGCAGATTTTTATATGTCTTTTCCGCTTCTTCATATTGCTTGTCTTCGGCAAGTTTTCCGGCAAGAAGCTCGGTCAATGTTTTCTTTTCTTTTTTGCTTTTAGCCGCGCTTATAGAAGAGTATATTCCGCTTATTTCCGACTTAAGAGCGGAATCGGAATCGCCGTCCGCCGCCTTGGCAAACGACAAAAAAGGAATTAACATAAAAACGGCAAGATGTAAAAAACGCAATTTATTCAATTAAATTTTTCTCCAGAGTTTTATTTATTATTATCATTTTTATCTGTTTTAAAGCTTTTTTTGCGGCAATAGTCCCTTTGTCTATCGTAGCGTACGCGTTATCCATATCAACCGCTTTTATGTCGCCGACTTCCGGGCGTATAATGACGTCGGCCTGCCTGAGATTTTCGTCGTCTAAAACCTTGCCTTGTATATATATGGACTGCATCAGAGTTTCAAAGACATTATCGGTGTTATTTTTAGTAATATCCGCGGGAACAACTACGGCTATTACAATATCGGGGTCGAAAAGTTTTGCAATATTTACCGGAACGTTTTCGGACAGGCCTCCGTCGACAAGATATCTTTGCCTGTATTCTACGGGCTTAAAAAAGCCGGGCAGCGTCGCGCTTGCCCTTGCGGCAAAACTTACGCTTCCTTCCCTTAAGAGAATCCTCTCGCCGGTATTTAAATCCGTAGCCACGCAGACCAAAGGAATTTTTAGCTGGTCAAAACGCAAATCGCCTATATTTTCATTTAAAAAGATTTCAATTTTTTCATTTGACAGCAGATTTTCGCTAAAAAGCATCGATAAAATGGACACAGGGTTTAAATTTGATATGGATTTTAACGTGACGTCTTTAGCCAATTCTTCGACTTTAGACATTGGTATTCCCGCGCAATAAAAAGCGCCCGCTATGGAGCCTATGCTTGTGCCTACTACCAAATCGACGGGAATTTGCTCTTCCTGTAAAGCTTTAAAAACTCCTATATGGGAAAAACCTCTTGCGCCGCCTCCGCCCAAAACCAACGCTATTTTAGGCCTTTTTTCCTTAGGAAGCTCAAGTACTCTGCGCCAAATGGAATTAACGGTAAATTCTTCTTCGTCAAAATCAAAAACAAAATCCGCATCCGCGGCTGAAACCTGCGCGGCGCAAAAAACAATTAAAGATAAAATAATGATTTTTTTTATGGCGTTAATATGAATCAAGCTGAACTCCTACGGCAAGTTCAAGGGCGAAGAAACTTCTATTTAAATTGTTGATTATCTCCAAATCGGATTCCGTGTAACTGCCGTATTTTTCCAAAAGATTGGACGAAACAGCCTGTCTTTTCCAAAAATTATATTCAAGGAGAGCTTTGCTTACCTCAAGCCGGATGTTTTCCTCGGTTTTAGACCTCTTTAAAGTCGCCTCTCGCGCGCTGATTTTCCCCTGTTTCGATCTTGCTATCATTCCGCCGCCGTCAAATATAGGAATATTGGCGTTTAACGAAACATACCAGCTGCTTTCGTCGCCTATAACTCTGTCTCCTATCCATTCCTGCGCCGCTCCTATGGAAATGGTCGGATATTTTTGCTGCGTAAGAAGGCTTACCATAAGAATGTCTATGCTTTCCTGATACTGCGTCATCTGTATTTCGGGTTTAAACTGATAGGCAAGAAGCAGACACCGGTTTAAATCCAGATTTTTAATCCGCGGCTTAAAATCTCCGGAAACGTCGGCAATCGTATTTAATTCCAAGCCTATGGCGCTTAAAAGATTAAGCTTTTCTTTATCTAAATTAAATTGCGCTATTTCGATTTTCCTGTCAAGTTCTCCAATTTCGTTTTTAGACAATTTTTTACCAGACAAAACAGAGTTGTAATATCTGATCTTTTCCTTAAAAAACAAACAATCGTTGAAAATGATCTTTACTTTATTAACAACGCGGATTTTTGCGAGGTTCTCCTCATTTTTTACTTTGTTTATGTTTATTTCGGCAAGCCTGTTCGTGGTTTTTATTCTTCCGCCCGCGTAAAGGCTTTGCCACACGGAAAGCCTTGTGGAAAAATAAACGTCTTTATGAACGCCCGGCATAAATATGGGCGACGGAGAAAGTTCGCCCGTTATTATCATAGGCTCCGAATTGTTAAATCTCGAAACGTTGAGATTTAAATCTACCTTCGGAAGATATAAAGATTGCGATTCTCTTACTCTCTGTCTGGCAAACTCGATGTTCTGCGATTTGATTAAAATATCATGGTTAATGGCAAGAGCCGTCTGTATGCTTGAATCTTCCGTCAGCACCCTTTCATAATTTTTCGCATAAGATAAGGATACGGTCAATATAAAAACTAAAGAAATAAAAATTTTAAAAGATATTGTTTTTCTCATTTTACATTCCGTTTCAAAATATTTTTCATCAGTGCAATCTGTTTTGCGACTGATTTTTTTGAAGTTCCTCCGTAAGAGGTTTTCGCGGCGATTATATTTACGGGATTTACAAACTTAAAAATATCGTCTTTAAAAATCGGATATTGCTTAGGATAGAATTTATTATACTCCTGCAAAGAAAGAGAACTTAAAGTTTTTGAATTCTTTATGCAGTATTCGACAATATTTCGAACAACGCCGTGCGCTTCCCTGAAAGGAATACCTTTCCTTGCCAGATAATCGGCTATTTCCGTAGCAGCCATAAAACCTTTTTCAGTGCTTTTTAAAGTGTTTTCTTTGACAAATTTCATACCCGCAGTCATTTCATTTACGACTTCCATGCAAAGTTTGACGGTGTCTGCAGCGTCAAATACGGGCGGCTTGTCTTCCTGTAAATCCCTGTTGTAAGCAAGCGGCAGAGATTTTACTATTGTAAGCATCGCAAACAAATCGCCGAACACCCTGCCTGATTTTCCCCTTATGACTTCCGCGCAGTCGGGATTTCTTTTTTGGGGCATTATCGACGAACCCGACGTAAACTTGTCGGCAATTTTTATATAGGAAAATTCCGGGTTCATCCATAATATTATTTCTTCGCAAAATCTCGTAAGATGCAAAGCGATTGCCGACATACAAAATACAAACTCTATCGCGAAATCCCTGTCGCTTACCGCGTCCAATGAATTTTCGCAGACTTTGTCAAAACCTAAAAGTTTGGCCGTGTAATGCCTGTCTATTTTAAAAGACGTTCCGGCAAGAGCCGCGCTTCCCAAAGGAAGAATATTTATTCTCTTGCGGCAGTCTAAAAGTCTTTCTTTATCGCGCTGCATCATCCACGCATACGCAAGCAAATGATGAGCCGCCAAAACGGGCTGGGCAGGCTGTAAATGAGTAAAGCCCGGCATTATAATATCGGAATTCTCTTCGGATTTCTTTACAAGTATCTGCTGGAATTGATTGATAAGATTTACAAACTCATCGGTTTTTGAACGCAGATAAAGCCTTAAGTCCGTAGAAACCTGATCGTTTCTGCTTCTTGCCGTATGCATTTTTCCGCCGAGAGGACCTATTCTTCTTATAAGTTCCGCTTCAACGGCATAATGTATATCTTCTTCTTTCGGCAATTTCCAGCCGCTGCGGACACTTTTAAGTATGGAGTTAAGTTCCGAGATTATTTTATCTTTTTCCGCCTGCTTTATAATTTTGCATTTCGCAAGCATTTCAACATGCGCGATTGAACCTAAAATATCAACTTCGGCAAGCCTCCCGTCAAAAGAAAAAGATCCTATAAACTCTTCAAAATCCATGTTTTTCATATATCTCCCCTGCAATACGCCGTGTCGTCAGGTTTTAATTATTTTTTTTATTTCTCATTAATGCCTGTACTTTCGTAGGCAGTCCGAAAAGATTTATAAAACCTTCGGCGTCTTTCTGGTTGTAAACTTCGTCTTTTTCAAAAGTCGCGAGCTCTTCCCAGTAAAGAGAATATTTCGCATTTCTGGAAACAGGCGTCATATTGCCTTTATAAAGCTTTAGTTTGATTTCTCCGGTAACATATTTTTGAGTATTGTCTATAAAAGCGTCCAAAGCTTCTCTTAAAGGAGAAAACCATAAACCGTAATACGCAAGCTCGGACCATTTGTGCGAAAGTTTTTGTTTAAAGTGAAAAGTATCCCTGTCTAAAGCCAGTTCTTCAAGTTTATGATGCGCTTCATACAAAAGAACCGCCGCCGGAGATTCGTAAACTCCCCTTGATTTCATTCCGACAAGGCGGTTTTCAACCATATCCGTTCTGCCGATTCCGTTGGCGCCCGCTATTTTATTTGCAGTTTCAATAAGTTCAACCGGAGCAAGTTTTTTTCCGTTTATTGAAACGGGTATGCCTTTTTCAAAAGCTATAGTAACATAAGACGCTCTATCAGGCGCTTTTTCCGGAGAAACGGTCATTTTAAACATTGATTCGTCATATTCGTTTTTCATATCTTCCATAACGCCGCCTTCGTAAGAAATATGCCAAAGGTTTGCGTCGGAAGAATAAGGTTTCGATTTTGTTACGGGAACCGGTATTCCTCTTTTTTTAGCGTAATCTATAGCGTCTTCTCTTGAGCGGATATTCCACTCTCTCCACGGAGCGATTATTTTTACTCCGGGAATTAACGCTTTAAACGCAAGTTCAAAACGCACCTGGTCATTGCCTTTTCCGGTAGCGCCGTGACATACCGCGTCGGCTTTTTCTTTTTTAACGATTTCAGCGATTTTTTCGGCTATAACAGGCCTTGCGAGCGAAGTACCCAGATAATATTTATTTTCATACAAAGCTTCGGCTTTAATCGCGGGATAAATATAATCGGTTACAAAGTCTTTTTTTGCGTCGATAATATAAGCCTTTGACGCGCCTGTCTTTTTGGCTTTTTCTTCCAAGCCTGTAAGCTCTTTCCCCTGTCCTACGTCAACGCATGCCGCTATAACTTCGCATTTATAATTTTCTTTAATCCAAGATAAAATTATAGAAGTATCAAGACCGCCCGAATACGCGACAACTACTTTTTTAACAGAACCGCCCTTTGCCATTTTAAATGACTCCTTTATACCGATTAAAAAATTCTTTTATATTATAGCATTATTATTTCGCCGCTTTGCTTAAAACGCCATCCAAAATTTTAACGGCCGCATCTATGTCTTTTTTCGTTATCGTAAGCATAGGCAGCATCCTTACAACGGTATTGTGGGTGCAATTTACAATCAACCCTTTTTTAAGGCATTCCGCAACGACGGCGGCTCCGGGAATCGTAAGTTCTATGCCGACCATCAGCCCCAGTCCGCGGACTTCTTTTATTATCTCATGTTTAGCTTTTAAGCTTTCAAGCTTTTGTCGGAGATATTTTGCGGTTTTTACGGAATTGTCCAAAAACTTTTTATTTAAAATTTTAATAACCGCCAAAGCCGCGGCGCAGGAAACCGGATTTCCGCCGAAAGTCGTACCGTGGTCTCCGTAAGTAAACACTTCGCCGAATTTTTTATTCGCGATAGTCGCGCCAAGCGGTAAACCGTTGGCTATGGCTTTCGCAAGCGTTATAACGTCGGGTTTAATTCCGGAATGTTCGTAAGCGAAAAACTTGCCGGTCCTTCCCATACCGCACTGTATTTCGTCAAAAATTAAAACAAGATTATGCTTATTTGCCAAAGCGCGCAAACCTTTTAAGAATTCTTTTGTAGCGGCATAAATGCCGCCCTCGCCCTGAACAGGCTCGATTATTATGGCTGCTGTTTTTTTATTTATAAGCTTTTTAACCGAATTTATATCATTAATATCCGCAAAAACAAATTTAGGAGGCAAAGGTTTCAAATATTCGTGAAACTTTTCCTGTCCGGTCGCGGCGCTTGTCATAACGGTGCGCCCGTGAAAAGAGTTATTAAACGCTATGATTTCATAGCGCCCGCCTGTAACATGGCCGAACTTACGCGCTAATTTTATCGCGCATTCATTGGCTTCCGCCCCTGAATTTGACAAAAAGACCCTTCCGCCGAATTTTTTCGCCAAAACTTCGCCGAGTTTCATCTGCGCCGCCGTGTAATAATGAATTGAAACGTGCGCGTATTCGTCAAGCTGCTTTTTTGCGGCTTTAACAACAACACCGTTTAAATGACCCAGATTACAAACGCTTACGCCGGTAAAAAAATCAAGATATTTTTTACCTTTATCGTCCCAAATAAACTGCCCTTTGGCTTTCTTAACAATCAAATCCGCCCGCCTTGTGGTAGGCATAAAATATTTTTTTTCTATCTGCTTTATGTTCATTTTTTTATAACCGTTCCTTTAATATTCTTTATACCGCTTACTCCGTCGGCAATCCAAACTTCTTTTACGCCTTTTTTCACGGAAACCGCGCAGCCTTTTATTTTGGGTATCATTCCGCCTGTTATTGTTTCGTCTTTTATAAGCGGTTCTATATGTTTAACTTTTATTTCCTTTATAGTCTTTTTATTCTTATCCAAAACTCCGGCTACGTCCGTAAGAAAAACAAGTTTATCCGCTTTAAATGCAACCGCGATTGCCGTAGCCAGAGTATCGGCGTTGACATTCATAACGTTTCCTCTTGCGTCGCAAGCTATTGAAGCTATCACAGGCAAAAAGTCCGCCTTTATCAAGACTTCAATGAGCTTTTTGTTCACTTTTACCGGCTCGCCTACATAACCTAAAGATTTAACCTGTCTGCAAACCACGCTCTTTCCGTCTTTACCGGAAATGCCTGCGGCGTTCGCGTTATTTTTAATAAGTCCCGTAGTTAAAACTCTGTTCACTTTTCCGCTTAAAGCCATTTCCACGACTTCTAAAGCCGGAGCGTCGGTAAATCTCAATCCGTTGACAAATTTGCTTTTTATGGAAAATTTCTCAAGCAGAAGATTTATTTCAGGGCCTCCGCCGTGAACCAAAATTATGTTTTGTCTTCGTGAAATCCCCGCAAGCTCTTTTAAAAACTTATTTTGAGCTTTTGGATTCTTAGTCAGGCTTCCTCCGAATTTCACTACCGTTAATTGTTTCATCTATATTCTCCGTTTCTATCGTTGACTTTATTGTCATTGCGGACTTGATCCGCAATCTATTCCTTATATTTTTTAATGGCTAACATGGATTCCGGCACGGAGGCCAGAATGACACGACGAGCTATTTTTCATTCGCCGTTGAAAATTTACATTTATTCTTAAAATCGCACATCGGGCATTTTGTGACGTCCGGGTCAAAACTTTCAGACGTTATTTTACCGGCCGTTTCAAGGCATAAATTTACGGCATTTTCTATCTGGGCTTGAGTTCTTTGCGTATATATTTTTTTATTTTCCGATAAAAAATAAACCGATATTTTATCCGGATTAAACCCGAAAACATTTTTACACGCGTACGCGTATATTGTCAGCTGCAAATCGTTATCGACTTTTTCCTGCGGCCAGACTTTAGCGTGCGTTTTGTAATCCATAACCTCGTATTTGCCGTCGGGATACCTGTCAATCCTGTCTATAATTCCTATAAATCTGTATTTACCGATGTTGGCGTCAAAAGATTTTTCCGTGTATACAATTTCCGTTTCAGACTGCATAAAAGATTTATGATAATTTTCAAGCATAACTTTGCCACGCTCGTAATACTCAAAAATATCCCTAGGGTCTTCAAAGCCGTCGTTTTTCCAGTTTTCGTCGTAACATTCCATCAACTCTTCAAGCGTGCGGCCGTTTTTTGAATGATATTTTTCAAGAGCGGCGTGAATTATGTGCCCGAAAGTTATATCGGGATTTATCGGGATATGCACGTTATCAACATAAACCAAATTATATTTGTAAGGACAAAACAAATAAGCGTTAATCCTCGAATAACTTATTTTAAAATCTTCCCAAACCACAAAAACTCCAATTAACAATTTACAATTAACAGTTAACAATTATATTGTTATTTGTATTTGCCGTTGATTCGTAATTCGTAATTTTGAACTCGTAATTATCGTTTTGTTTTATGTTCTTTTGTAAAACAAAACGACTGTGTCGCCGTATTTTTCCGTTCTGTAATTTTCAAGCCCCGCGACTTTACCGACAGGTTCTTTTATATGTTTCTGCGCTATTAAAACCGAATCTTCTTTTAATATGTCATACTTTACGACATTTTTTAACGCGGGATAAGTCAATGCTAACGCTCTTTTATCCCCGTCTTTATAAGGCGGCCCCATAAAAACAATATCGTATTTTCTTTGAAGTATTTCAAAATCTCTGATAACGTCGCATCTCAATATTTCAGCCCTGTCGTTATATCCGAGCATAGTTACATTATGTTTTATGAGTTTTAAAGACGTTTCGCTAAGTTCCGCGAAAACGCATCTGTTTGCCCCTCTTGAAAGAGCCTCAACTCCGACCGAACCTACCCCCGCGAACAAATCGAGAAAATCACAATCCGGAACTTTGAACTGTATAATGTCAAAGACGGATTTTTTCATTCTGCCAAGCATAGGACGTATAGATAAATCGTCCTGCGGCAAAGTTTTTAATATTCTCCCGCGGGCGTCTCCTGCTATAACTTTTAATGTCACTTATTATTCTCCGAAAACCTGTACGAAAACTTTTCTGCTTCTGGGTCTGTTGTCAAAATCGATTAAAATTATCTGCTGCCATGTGCCGAGCATTAAAGATTTTGACGCTATAGGAATGGTTTTTGATGTGCCTATTAATGACGAACGTATATGTGAAAAACCGTTTCCGTCATGCCACTTTTCGTCATGAGCGTAAACGCCTTTTTCGGGAGCAATTACATCCAGCGCTTTTCGTAAATCCGACACAAGCCCCGGTTCAAATTCAAGCGTAGAAACTGCCGATGTGGAACTTGTAACCGCAATAGTAAGCAAACCGTTCGAAACGCCGGAACGCACAACAATACGCTTAATGTCGTCGGTAATATCAAAAATGTCCGTGTAACCTTTTGTTTCCCGGTTGATGTATTCAGAATAAATCATTTTAATCCCCGATTTATATTAAATTTATTTCAAAAATTATACATAAATTAATAAATTTTGACAAGAACGACATCTTTTTATATAATTAACAAAATTTTAATTGTTTGTGTTTGTCATACCCGTGTAAACGGGTATCCATTAAACCGCAGAGGTACCACGGGCGTGAGCCCGTGGGGGAATAAAGACCTGAATCTTTGTAGTATAATATAGAGATGGAACTACGGAAACAAGGACACAGCGTATATTATTGCAAGTA
>WQYI01000002.1 GCA_009781315.1 Candidatus Endomicrobium embiratermitis
TAACCGGAGCGGCACGTGACAGATACAATCAGATAGCCAACACCGCAGGTTTTACGAACGTGCAGTTAAAAGAAAACCAAATCGGAATGTTTGTATCGTTTACGTACAACGGAAAAACAGAAATAATATACTTGTACAAAGATGCCACAACGCTTTTCACGCAATCGGAAATAGAGTTTGCGATTGCGAAGATAAAAGGCGAAGCGTGGGAAATAACGAACCCGACAGCGACAACGTTAGGAGACGCATGGGCAGGATATGATTATTTAAGTAAGAACGGATTCTCCGGACTAAAGGTATGGCTAGAGTATGACGAAGCTACCGGTAAAGAAGTTATATATTTCACGCATCCTAATTTTAAGACGTCTACCGGCAGAATATATCCGTTTGATAAAGACGGAAATGCGATAGCATTGGACAGATTGTTAAAAATAGCGAAGGGAGAAGCGATAGAGTTGAGCGAGAGCGAGTTAACAGGGGATGCGTTAACGGCGTATAATCATTTAAAGAACAACGGATTTAGCGGTTTGAAAGTATGGGTAGAATTTGACGAAGCTACCGGTAAAGAAGTTATGTATTTCACGCATCCTAATTTTAAGACGCAGAACGGCAGAATATATCCGTTTGATAAAGACGGAAATCCGATAGCATTGGACAGATTGTTAAAAACAGCAAAGGGAGAAGCGATAGAGTTGAGCGAAAGCGAATTAACGGGGAACGCGTTAGCTGCGTATAATCATTTAAAGAACAACGGATTTAGCGGATTGAAAGCGTGGGTAGAGTATGACGAAGCAATGCAGAAAGAAGTGATGTATTTTACGCATCCTAATTTTAAGACTCCGAACGGCAGAGTGTATCCGTTTGATAAAGAAGGAAATCCGATAGCATTGGACAGATTGTTAAAGACAGCAAAGGGAGAAGCGATAGAGTTGAGCGAGAGCGAGTTAACCGGGGACGCGTTAGTAGCGTACAATCATTTAAAAAACAATTTCCCCGGAATAAAGGCGTATGTAAAGTATGACGAAGAGATCGGTAAAGATGTGATGTATTTCCTTATAGACGGAGTGTTTAAATTTTATCCGTTTGACAAGGACGGCAAATTCATACTCGGCGATTATCTTGACAGGAATGGCCAATGGCTTAATAACGAAGTAAAAAGAATATTTTTTGAAAGACTTGACGGCCAAATAGCGGCTGTCAAATATAATCTTGAAAATCCCGGCTCGAATACAGGAGCATATATACATGTTACTCCGCAAGATGACGCTCGTTTAAAACCTTTAAGCGATCGGGTGAACGAAATATTGGATTCTTATAGAAACGGGACATTGACAGAGCAAAAATTAAATCAGTTATCGCAGCAGCGTACTGAAAAACAGAGTTACTGGAATGCGGCGAGAATCGCTTTGTTGGTCGGTGGCGGTTTGCTTATAATCGGAGCGCTTGTTATAGGCGGATTTACTTTTGCAAAAGCCGCGTCAAGAGTTTTGCTGGCATTTCCTGCGGTATTAATGGCGCTTGGATTGACCGGAGCACTTTTTGCAATTTTCGGTAATTTTAATAAAGATGTTATTATTCCTGCCCAAACGTCGCTATCAGATGAGTTAGTATCTTATGCTGCTATGGAAGCAAAGGTTAAAGATTTAGAACCGATAGTAGAGGATATCCTTGATAAAGACGGAAAAAAAGTTGGTACAAAAATAACCAGAGTCGCAGGTCAATGGATGCCCGGACAGGGGATAAGGCAAATAACAAAAGAAGAAGAGGAACAAGGTTACGGAAAAGAAGGGGATTTTATAGTTCAGTATTATACTGAATATATTATGTATAACGGCGAATACAGCCAGTCGTGGTATGTTGAGTATGACAACGGCGGCGGCAGACAAATTTACGAGTCGTGGTTCCCGGAAGACATAGATAACTTAATTAAAAAATGGGATACATCTACAATTTCTATAAACGGTCTTTCAACGGATTCAGAAAACGCTGTTCGTAAAGCATTGAGTAATGATTTTGGCGGATTGGAATTATACTATATTGCCGATATTATGAGAAATAACTATACAGCGTTCCAAATTGGCAATAATATGAATGTTGTCATTGAAGGGACAGGCGCGGAGAGGACAATTTCCGTCTATGCGTCTGACGGCAAGGGCGGATGGACATTAAAAGAAAAAGGCAGATTTAAATTTAACGAAGACGGCAGAGGTTATATAACGGGAGACGCTTTATATATAAATCAAAATACGGTAAAGACAAAAGACGGGCAATCGTTCATTTCAAATATAGCGTTTTCATACGCCGGACATAAAGATGGATTCAAGCAAAATTTGAATGATCCTGACACAGGCAGATTCTTAAGCTATATATTCGATAATCCTGCGACAGGAAAAGAATACAAAACAACAATTTTATACGGACAATACGGAGAGCTCGCGTATATTTCAAAAACAATCGGGCTTATGGAAGCTTATAAAGAGGCAGGCAATATCAGAGGTTTAAGAGATTTACTCTCGGATCCGAATATTAGAAGCGGTATGTTGCTCAGAGAAATAGAAAGAGCGATACAAGACTTGACAGCCCAAGGTGTTACTGAAGGAGCAGATTCAACTTTTGAACAGATAACGGAATATGTTGACCGCGCGTCTCAACCCGGATATGTGCAGTCAATCCAGTCAGCAAGAGTTGTTGACGGTAGATTGAAAGTTAAAAATCAAAACGGAATAGAAGATGACTATATATCAAAGGGTATAGTTTGGGGCGAACCGGCTGACGGTAATGGCGACGTATATACATATTATCAGAATTACAAAGATGTAATAAAGAATGCAAAATTGTTGGGAGCAAACACCGTAAGGACGTACAGATTGCCTATTGCTTACGTCAACGGAAAAATTGACTGGAATGCTACCGAAGAAATGCTGCGGGCGTTTAAAGACGCCGGCATTACAATTTCAGTGGGCGCAAACGACAGAGATTTGTCTTCGGGAAATCTTGAGGAATTTATTAAAAGATTTGATAATAAGAATGATTCTTCAAAAAGATTGGGAGTTGTTCTGCAATATTTAATAGGAAATGAATTTAATTACCATTATATCGATCAGCCTGTAAGAGGGTTCGAGGGACAGGGGTGGTTTACTAAACAGCAGTGGTTTGATACTTTGAGCAAGGCGGTAGACGTTGTAAGGGCAAATTCAAATACGATAGTCGGTACTGTCAGCGGCGAAGTGCCTGATGCCGAGCATATACAAAAATATCTTGATTTAGGGCTGGATTCCGTCCAATTGAACGTATATAGAAGCGGCACCGATTATAATGCGATAACTGAAACCCGTTTGGCGTTTGAAAAGGCTATTTCCGATAACAAAAAAGGCAAAATGCCGTATTTAGGTTTTGCGGAAATAGGGGCAAATCAAACCGATGCTTACGGCGCTTCAATTATTGCCGAGACTTTATTAAAACATCCTGAGGTCGGGTTTTATTATTTTCAATTAAATGATAAAACCGGCGATATTCTGGGAGATTTTGGTTTGCTCGATAAAAACGGAAAACAGTTTGCGCCTTTTGGAATATTGAGAAATGCGTTTAGACAGCTTCCTGATTCCGGCAAAAATATATTAGGGAACGCGATCGGCGTGGTTTCTGCGCAGCCGTCAACATCTTTAGCCAATGTGCCAAACGATGCTTATAAGTTTTCGTCAATGTATTTAACCAATATGACAAGGAGCTCGCTTGGCGATATGGTTCCTTCGTCGGTAATGTACTTATCTAACGGAGCTGCAAAGTCTGAGGCTGAATTTTATCACGAAAGCGGAATGTCCGCTCCCGCACAACAGCAACAGCGGCAGCAATCTGAACCAGCTTATGTGTTTGAAAGCGCACCTCTGACGGGAGAATTGAGAGCTCAGGATATTTGGAGAGAAATATATAATGATGAAGAGGCATTAAGGGCTTTTGCCGATGTTTATTCCGAAATGTTGGGCGGCTATAGGTTCCAAGGGAATCTTAACAATATGAGTTTAGAAGAAGCTAATGTCATCCGCTCTATACTGGAATATGATATTACAAGATTTGCGGTAAAAGACGAAGAATTGTTTGGAAATTTAACCGAAAATCAAATTAAAGAGAAACTTATCGCCGAAGCGAGAGAAATAGCGCAAAATTATAAAGAACTTCATGAGATGGGGTATAAGATAACGACAGAAACGGCTACATTGTCGCAAATTTTCCCTAACGGAAAATTGCCTCAAGAAGTCATAGATCAGCTGGAAGGCATAATGGTAAACGGCAGACCTATAAATTTGAGCACAGTTCAGTTTGTAGGAGTCAGAAGAACGTCCGCAAAAATGGGCGATGACAATATAATTTATACTATAAGAGGCGATAGCGAACAGAGAAATATAATTGCCATCCAATACGGTTATAACGGAAGAATCGACAGTATAAAAATAAACTACGAGTTCTTGACAAAAGAAGCGAAAAAACAAAACCCCGTGCTGTATAGATATTTGGACATAAATTCAAGCCTTAAAGGTTTTGACATTGTTTATGGCAAAAAATACGGATACGAAGTTTCAGGGGACTATGAGTTTGTTGAAACCGTTACGGCGGTCGAAGCTTTAGATTCGAAAAATCTCGGAAGAAACGTTATCGAAGATTTTAAGAACAAATTCAGCGAACAGGTAATGGGCAGAGATATTTACGACGTTATGGGGTTAAACAGAGAAAGAGTTTTTGTCGAGGGAAGCGGCGAGTCTGCCATACTTATTAAGTCTTTAAGTACGCCCAGAATGCAAACAGGCGACGGCAGGTTTACCCAAAATTCCGGACACAGCAATGAAGTTTACGTATATCCCGACGGTTTTGTGAAAACAAAAGAAATAATCACAAAATACGCCGGAGTAAACGGAAGTATAGGCGATGTCGTAGTCGTATTGTGGGGATTAAACGTACATCCGCAGGCAGACGGTTCCGTAAAATATTTTACGGAATTAAAAGGCGAGAGCGGAAATATTGAAAAGAGAGACTCTCCTCTTGGCGTGGAACCGGGGTATTTTGTATTAAAAGACGACGATCACGGCAAATTAAAAGATCCGGAAGAACTTGTTGTGTTTAAACGATATGTAGGAGCAGACGGCGAATTTAAAGGCGAAATGGGCGTTGAATACGACGTTTATAGACAAAGATTGAAAAAGAATGTCATATATTCGACAAGCGGAAAATTGCTTGGAGAGCGTTATTTATACGTTCTGGCTCAGGTGATGTCGGGTATCGCAGGAAGCGCTTTGTTGGAAAATGAAGGCGAATCCGGAATGGAAACGATATATTTTAATCCTGCTAATATGTCGTTTGACCAAGCCGAAAAAGCCGTGTTAAGAGTTTCGCCGGAAGTTGCCGACAGACTGCTTCCCGGCTGGAATACCGACGAAATTAAAGCTAAATACCCGGAGCTTGACATAAAAACGGAAAACGGCCTTGTGCTTTTTACCACGAAAGACAATTATGAATACACTTTTACGACAAGAAGCAGCGCAAAGGACGACGGCGTGGTGCTGCGGGCTTTAGAGAGGTTGAGAGTTCTTTTCGGCGCCGGTTTTATAGACGGGAAAGAACAGATTGTTAAAACAAAAATTACCGAAAGCGAAGGTATGGCTATCGGTATGAAAAACGAAACCGTAAAAATATACTCCAACGGCAGAATGATAAATATTTACGGAGTTAATATTGAGAGTACTTGGTGGAATAGAACTGTTCCTTTCTTAAAATATATCGTGACGGCATTATTTGCGCTCATCGCCGGTTCTTGGATTGCGGGCAAAATAGCTACCTTCAGTCATAAGAAAAAGACGGACAAAAAAGATAAAAAGAAAAAAGGAGAAATTGGAGGATATAATGACTACGAGCCCGGCACGGATAAAACTATAGTTAAAGAATTAATGCTGCAGTTCAGGGATAGTACGGGAAATCCTAAAGAAAGAAACATTAATGACGATTTGATAGACGATATTTTTGTTATTTCAAAAGACGCAGCTTCAAAAAACGAAGCAAGCAGAGTAATAAGCATTATTGAAAGTATTGAAGCGGAGGTTTCTGATCTTGAACAACAAAAAATAAACGCAGACAAACTGAAAGACAGAGCGCGCATTGAAAAAAGCATTACTCTTAAAAAAGAAGAATTGACAAATGCAAAACGTCAATTGCTTAATGTGAAATTAAATGCGGCGGAAAGGTATTTGTTGTCAATATACAAAGAAGACTCTCATATCAATGTCGGAAACTTAAAAGAAGCGCTTGTAAAAGAGTTTAAAAGCACAATAGGCGTTAGCGCTATTTCGGCTTGGCTTGATGAGAATAAAGAAATAAAAGACGGTCTTTATAAAGGCAAGACTAACGAGCAAATAAAAGCCGATATTAACAAAATTATTAAAAATAACAATTTCCGCAATTCTCTGGATATAAAAGAATATCTTGTAAGAGAATATTTAATAAAGCTTGGAAAATTCGGTTTTGAGGCAAATAACCCTGATACAATCGACTTGACAATAAACGAGTGGGTGCCTAAAATACGCACTGACTTGGCTCGCGGCTTAAGCATATCCGAAATTACCATGAAAGAAGTCGGCAGATATATGAACCCTTACCTTGAGCAAATGTACGGAGAAGGCAGAATAAGACATGAATATTCTCTTAAACAAATGTATATAAAATACCTGATTGAAAAGAATGCTTTTATTTTTGCCGCCACAAACGGAAATATTAAACATTATATGCTTGAAAATATTTTCAGAGCTATCGAAGGCGACGAGAAAGCGCGCGAGCAGCTTGCAAACGTTGAAAACACTCTTGAATTAAAAAAATTCAAAAAAGAAGATATTGACGCTAAACTTAAAGATATTAGAGAAAATTTTTCTGAAAACAACATTTCTCTGTACATTGACAGCATAGTTGATACTTTTGCGCAAATCGTTAAGCTCAACGACGTGGCAGGATTTGGTCCTCTGAAAATGTCATTTTTGAAACAGCTGAGGAATATGGGCATAATCAGCAATATGCAGGACAGAATAATATATTATGACGTTGAAGACTGGTTTAGAACTCCCGAGTTTGTAGAAGCTTATGAAACCGGGGATTTAAAACAAAAGCTAAACGAATACATAACAAATCAAGGAAATATAAATAACCGCCTTGAGAGTCTTGCAAAAAGTGTTCAGGCAAGGGCGTCTGTTATTCAGGCGGCGTATCCCGGTTTCTTTTTATCAGGCAATCTTATTTTAAATGACGGCAGCATAGCCGGAACAAATGAATTTTCAAAACGTTTGCTGTTCACACAGGGAAAAGAGCTTAAGCGTTTAGCGGAAGAAGAAAAAGGTAAGGAAGAACAGCATGTAACGGAATTAGTAAGAAGCATTGAAGATTTCCAAAAAGCATTAAAGGAATACAGCAGTCTTGACGGGAAAAGAGGAGTCAAGAAAACTTTTGCCGATTTGACGGGAGGAAAGGGCGGCTGGAGAGGGCTGGTTGTTTTTAGTTACATATATTTACCGCAGATTATGGCTCCTTTAAAAGTTGCAGGAATTGCGCTGTCTATAGTAGCTTTTTCAATTGCCGTCTTGGCTTCTTTCTCAATGCTTTGGCCGGCCATAATATTGGGCGCTACAATAGTGCTTTGGTTATCTGATAAGCCTTTGAATCAACTTTTTGAAACCTGGGTTGACAGTATACAAAATAAAGCCAACAAAGAGGGCGGGATATACAAGCCGTTGCTGCCTCAAGACAGTAAATTTGTAAAAGCGCAAAAAAATCAGGAATATGAACAGCGTAAAATAAGAAACGCGAGAATTTTTGGTGTTGTAACGGCTGTTGTAAAACTTTTATGGAATGTGTTTTTATTCGGTTTTGTGGCAGTTCCGTTTTTAACCGGCACAACGGCTGTTTGGCCGGTAATAGGCGCTTTGGGCTTAATCATCGGACCTTTGGCAATACCGCTTATGATTATCGCTCCTATAATATTATTCTCTTTATTGGACGCTTTTGGAATAAAAGATATTCTTTTTTCCGTAATAGGATATGTAAAAGCAAAATCTATAGGCGTGTATAGCATCAAGAAGTTTGGGCAGCTGTCGGATTTGCAAGAAGGTCCTGACGGCAAAAAGGATACGAAATTTCATTTAGCGCAAGAGAGAGTCAAACTGTATCTTATTCCTCAGCTTACCACCGACGAATACGGCTTTAAACGTCCTTTAACTGAAGACGAAAAAAATATTGCCGCCATGAAAATGCATAATTTAATTTACTTAAGATTGAGAATTGACGATAAAATAAGTATGGAAGAGTTAAGAGAATACTTGTATAAAGTTATTGATGAAAACGGACAAGAAAGATATATAGGCGTTGACGGGCTTAAGTCTTTTATTGATGATGCAAAAATTTGGAATAATTCCGCTAATTATCTTGAAATGCCTAAATATTCAAACGGAAATAATTTCACCATAATAGAACCGAATATTGCCGTCGCTCCCAGAAATGAAGAAGCGGCGGATAGATTAAACCATTTTTATTCAACGCTGTTTATGGATTTGGAAAACACGCAAGTTTGGGAAAATTTAGCGCAGTTTAGCGGCGCGAATCCGACAAATGAAGAAGTCGTGATATATCCTTGGTGGGATAAAGACGGTATAAAAGCATCCGACTACGACGGGCTTTTAACTTTGCAAAAAGACGGATACGTAAGACTTAATGAATTTATAAAAGATTATCCTGATGAATGGGAAAATTTTGTTGAAAGATTATATGCCGGCAAAATCAAAGATATTGAAGGAAATCCCATAGAAATAACCGCACAATTGAGAGATAGTTTGTTGAGTTTATTACAGCCTGCAAATAAAGGCGTAAATATTGCCAAAGGCGATAGTAAAAAAGGTATTGAAGGCATCGGCATGGAACTTACTCCGCTTGTCCAGCAAATAAGGCTTTGGGCGTCTTTCAGGTACCAGCCAGCGTCAAGAACTATCCGCGGCAATATGAATTACAGAAACACATATGACTTTTTTGCAAGAGTTAATTATCCTACTGCCCAAAGCTTGGATGTAGACCAAACCGGATATGATAGGGAAATAGCTAGAAAAGTCGGCGATAAATTTGAATATACTATACAGCAGTCTCCGTTTTTTGATAATAAAACTGTCGCGGAAACTCTTGAGGAATATAAAAAATTTATTAGCGGGAATTTAAAAGACTCTGAGGCGCTAAAGTTAATCAAATCGATACAAGACCACCTTAAGTTTCCGTTTTTTCAAAATAAAACTTCCGTGGAAATTCTTGAGGTATATAAAAAATTTATTAGTGGGAATTTAAAAGACTCCGAGGTGCAAGAGTTAATCAAATTGATAAAAGATCACCTTAATGACGAAGTTAATCTTAAAAGAGCGCAGCAATATTACGATATGACTATGATGCCTGCTTTGTATCCCGGGTTGAAAATATTATATGACAAGAATGGACCGTTTGGACCAGGTCAAGATGTCGGTTTAGTAGAATTAGATTTAGATGAAAACGGCAGGGTGCAATTTGATGAATACGGAGTAGTAAAATTAAAACAAACTGCCGTAATTCATCCTACCGATGATTTACAGTCATTAATTGCTATGGGCAAAACTACCGCGCAAAATTCGATATTCAGACTTGTCCGCGGCGAAGTTGTGCAGATGATGGATATGAATCAGGATATAGATTTTGAAGAAACGTTCAAACAGCCGGGTCTGATGAATATGTTTTTCAGAGACCCTTCTCTTGTAATTTTAGGCTACCCCGAAAGGATTTTTACGGATAAATCAACCGTTGGAGCGGCTCATGCGTTCGGCGACCATACTTTCGCGGCGTTTACTCAAAGAGTTGCAGATGTTTTGGGTGTTAGATTTCATTACGGACATCCCGACTGGGTGCGCAAAACGGCGTTTACCACTATAGGTTTAGTAATGCCCGTAAATGTCAACGAAGACATAGAAGGCGCGTATAAAGCAATTGTGAACGGCGGTCATGTTGAATTTGTGGAAAGTGTCCGCGCAGCCAAGGGAAGAGAAGGTGTATTGCAAGGTTTCTGGGGAATTAACAATAAATTTGGTTCCGGTGGTATGGAGCAAGCTATGACAAGACATGTCGCAAGGCTTAACGTTGCGGACAATTGGTTTTCAAGAGCCTCTATTCACGCGCTGGCAGGCATTGGTTTTTATTTAAAGCAATTGATTGTGCCGCTTACCATAATGACGGTTTTACTTATAACAAATTTATTGGGACTCAGCGCTTTTGTTGCAGTTCCGTCCGTTATACTATTCGGCTTCCTGGCATTATTGCAAAGCCAGTCTATTACTTTGCCGGGTCTGGTCAATATGATAGTTGAGAAAGGTTTTGTCAAAGGCATGCTGGCTTTCTTGAAGACAATTATTTCAACGACAATAGCTTACGGAGCTATAGATACAAACGGAGTTTATCAAGGCGTAAAAGCAGGGCTTACCGGAAAAGCGTCTTATGTTGCCACCGGAAGAATTCTTTGGAAACATCTTGCTCTTTATGAAGCCGGTAAAGAAAACAGCGAGACTCCCGCGTCTGTTTATGCTTGGGGCGCTAAAGCAAGAAATATAATAACTATAATGAATTTCTTGATAATAGGCTCAATAGTCCTTTGGTTCAATGTGGGCATAATTTGGTCTCTGCCGATGTTTATTATTCCGATAATGTCTGTTGTAGGGCAAGCAATATTAAACCCTGCCGGCACTCCTTTTCAAACGAAAGTTGACGATTGGAATAAAACGACTAAAGAAGATGTTAAAATATCAAACGATAAGTTTTTAAATTATAAAGTATTTGTGCCTATTGCCTGGATTGTCGGGGCTGTCGTGGCGATAATTTTCTTCCCCGCGTTAACTGCCTTTATTGTTTTCGGTATGGCCGCTTTATATATTGGCGCAGGTAAAATAATTCCTTTCTTGTTCGGTAAAATATTTAGAGATACTGGCGCAAAAATTAAAGAAGATTATGAAAATTGGATAGGCATGCATCCATTCTGGAACGGCGTATTCAGCTTTATTACAATGCCTTTATTAGGATATTCGCATTTCAATGACTTTAAAAACGGCGTTAAAGGGAATGTTGACTTTAGAGAGTCGGTTAATTTGATGCTAAACATGGCACTTATGTGGTTTACAATGTGGTTTATTTCGCCTTTAGCTTTTATTTTTACTGAAATTGCTTATTTCTGGAATGTTAAAATAAGGGGACGCAGCGCTTCTGATTTTGAACAAAAACAGAAAGCAAAAGCAGATAAAACTGTAGAAGAAGCAGATAAAAGTAAACAAAAATCTGAGGATGAATATCAAAAATATTTAGAATTACAAGAAACTGATGAGAAGTCTGCTAATAAGTCATTGGCGGAATCTAAAAAAGCCGCTAAGAAAGCCGAAAGCCTTTACAAAAGGGCGGAAAAAGAAAGACTCAGCGCAAGCAGAACATTTTTCGGAGCTGTCAGAGAAAATGACCATAAGCCCGGATTTTGGGCTGCAATTGTTATAACGGTTTCAGTATTTCTTGCGGTTGGAATTGCGATCGGCGGGTTCGCCGCCGTTGCGATAATCGGCATTGTATCCTTTCCTGTTGCTACCGCTATATATTTGCTTCTGACTAATCTAAAAGAAGACATAGGAGAAGCAAAGAAAAAAGCTGAAGAAGCAGGGAAAAAATATGAAGAAGCAAAGAAAAAAGCTGAAGAAGCAAGGAAAAAATATGAAGAAGCAAAGGAAAAATCTGACAAGGAAAAATTTGAGCTTGCAATATCGGATGTATTGAAAGCGGAAGTTGATGTATATAAATACGGCATGCCGTTAGCAAAGGGCAATGCAATTGTCCAATTGCAGACGAATTTAGCTAAAGCTATATCCGATATTCAGATAAATGACGAAGATTCCGAAACAATTATTAAAGCAAAAATAGACGCTTTATCTAATGCGATAAAAGAATTAAGCAAATTAAATAAAGACGCATATATCCGCGGGATACTTAAAACTCTCCGCGCAAAAGTAGAAGCGTTAAATAGAAAAGGTGACAAGGAAAAATTTGATCTTGCAATGGTGGATATATTTAAAGCGGAAGTTGACGTATATAAATACAGCAGACCGTTAGCAGAAGGCGACTCTGACGCCATTGCCCGATTGCAGGCAAATTTAACTAAAGCTATATCCGATATTCAGATAAATGACAAAGATTCTAGAGAAGTTATTCAAGCAAAAATAAGCGCTATATCTAATGCGGCAAAAGAATTAAACAAATTAAATAAAGACGCATATATCCTGCAGATACTCGAAACTCTAACTTATATAGTAGCTTCTTATCAATTAGGTAAAGATGGCGTTGTAAATCTCAGAGTTACTGATACGGTAATGGAAGCGGTTGTAAACAGGCTTCAGGCTGAATTTGATGTTGTTGCTTCAGGCAATGCGAGCCAGGTTACTTTGACATTAGAAGCACCTGCCTTCGTAGAACAAGCTGAAGCCGCCGAAGATAAATCTGTTGCGGCTCTTAAAGAAGCCCTTACAACTTATGATAGCAGCGCGAAAACAATGGATGATGTTAGAAATCTGCAGCAAACAATGGCGGCTGTTAAAATTAACCCGAAAGACGATGTGAATATAGGCATCGCAAGAGTTAATGCTTTGGCAGACGCTATGTCAAGAATGAGATATGAAGTTGACGGAAGAGAGTACGGCTTTGACGAAATAGGCGTATTAACCTGGAAACTGCTGACTTTAAACGGTTTGAGGTTAAGAAAACTTTCCGGTGTTTCGGATAAACTTGAATTAGGAAAAAATTGGCAGCCTATTGCCGAAGACGAAACTTTTCCGTTAGCTCAAAATCTTATGATTTCTTATAATGAGTTAAAAGAGTATATTAAGGACAAAGAAGCTGTTAGTATGATTTATTTGTGGCTTAACGGCGGCATAGGCGCCTCCGTTAAAGGAAGAGAAGCTGTAATTTACGCCTTGAAATCTTGGAAAGACGCATTAGCCAAAGCTATTGAGAAAAAAGATAGAATCGCTGTAGAGAGATTATCTGCAATAGCCAAAGGAAATGATATTTTTGGACAGGGCTTGACTGACGGGGAAAATATATACGGCTTTGCAAAGATAAATCCATTTGATTTCTATGACAGACAAGCGGACGGATCTTTAAAAGCTAAAGCAGCCGACGCAGAAGGAAAAATAGAAATAACAATAAACGGCACAATCGTGAAAATTAAAGCCCCGGTTCTTACCGGAAAAGCCACGGATACTCCCTTAGTTGACGCAATAAACGGAGCATTTGAGTCTATAATAGCATTAAAAGCGCAAGAATTTATGTATCATGCTAACGCGGGAGTAGTCCAAATAGTAGGCGCCGGCGACGAAGCTAATGCAAAGGATATTCAGGATTCTACCGCAGGCGGAATAAATAATCCCGAATTGATAGGTCCTCGTCTTGGGCAAGATATTGCGAACGGAATAACAAATTCCGATAGGATATATCCTTGGAAGATAACAAAAAATGCAACCGGAGATAAAGAATATTCCTTGGATTTTGACAGTAAAATGACACACGCAAGCCATGGTCCGGTATTTTTTACAATGGCAAGTCGTTTAATTGAAGCATACAAACAATATATGAAGGCAAACGGCTTATCTTTCAAAGATATGACTCCTGAACAAATGAAAGAGGCTATGAGATATTTCGGTGATATTGTTTTTGCAAACGGCGATGGTATAAATTCAGGTCCTAAAGGAAGAAAAGGCGCGATATCAATGTATGCGGTTCCGAGAAGAGCTATAGATGCAAAAGGCGGAGCATTTGTTTTGCTTCAAGAAGCTTTTATATATTTATTGGAACTTGCTAATTTTACAGGTCCCATGACAAAAGTATTTGAAAAATTCGGACTAAAAGACGAATACGGTAAAAATCCGAATCCGTTCAATACAAATACTTCTCAATGGGGCGCTTTTGAAGTCGGGGCGTTATTTGCGGAATTAACAACCATTATAGGTTATGAGAAAACATTTGAACTTATGGCTCCTCCTGTAATTTTTGTGGAATCTGCCGACGGGACAAAAGTTGATAAAAACGAATGGGCTATAGGGCAAGTTATACTCTGGACGAGTATGAATTTAGAAAAATTAAGAAAGGGAGAAAATCCGGAATTTACAAAAAAACAGGCAGAAGAAGTAAATAATTTAATGAATAATTTGCTTGGCGAAAACCAGCCTTTTGCGACGCTTGTTGTGGCAGATGATAACCAAAGAGAAGAAATAGGATTTACTCCGTATAAATTCGTAACGGATATCGATTTATTCTTGTTCGGCGGTGAAGTTAGAGAAGGTCAATGGCTGCCATATGACAAAGTAAACCCATTGTCGTTTAGTTTTAGCGGCGATATGTCGAATTATTTGTTTGCTCCGTATTATTATTGGACTTATTTAAATACTTCCGAATTAAACAATATAAATCAAGTTGGAGAATTTCAGATATCTAATTTAGCTCTGAAAGGTGATATAGAACTTATCAATAATAGCGGTGCGGCATTTGATTTGAATTCTCAATCTATTGAAGCAGCCGGTTATGGCAGTTACTTTGAAGCCGGAAATATAGTATTCGTGCAGCAACCGGTAGAGAAACCTGCCCCGTTTGATTTGAATCCTGAAGTCGGTTACGACGGTTACTTTAATCCCGGGAATATACTTACAAATGTTTCAATAACAATTAGCGTAGACGGAAGAGAAATTTCGGAAGTCAAAATTGACGGTAAGGTTGTAGATCCTATTGCTGCGTCTAAATCTATTGACGTGACACCTGAACAGCAGCCAGATGTTATATGGACAATGAATATAAACGATTTGACTGAAAAGGATAGGTCACGGCTTTCACGACTGTCGTCTAAAACCGAGATAAATGAAGGACACGATGCCATACAGTTTACCGTAAAGGCTGAAAACTATGATCTGTTTAAGACAGAACATGATAAGATTGTAAAAGCAGCAGAAAAGGCGAAAGTAAAAGCAGCTGAAAGAACAAGAATTGCGACGGAGAAAAAAGCGAATATAGAAGCGGAAAAAATTACTTTGCTTGTAGGTTACGTAAGTAGCGGTACAGAATACAGCAGCTTGCCGGAATTTATTCAGAGAATGCCTTTAAATACTCTTAAGGCAAGAATAAGCCGCTTAGAAAGAATCGGCTATACTGATAAAAATATAGATAATCTGACAGCTAAAGAATTTAACCGTATTAATAAAGAGGATGCTTCAATAGCCCTCAGACGCGATGTCGCTATGAGCACAAAAGGCGCTATTACCGGAGAAGCCGCTCACAATACGTCGGTAGCTATTGTTAACAGTTTCGGCGGTCGCGAATATATTGTTTCCGAAGATACTTATAGAGGCAGTGAATCAAGATTGTTCTTGGGTACTGGAAAGAATTTACAAAAAGCTCGGGATTTAGCTGCCGCGCAAAGAAAAGCCGGTTATGCGGGCGTTGTTGTAACAAGAGCTGTTGTAAGACCCAAAACCGGCGCAATCAGAAATGAAGCAACCGGGGAATTTGAATATAGAAACGTCAGAATTATGGCTAATACTACTTTCGAATACCAAGGCAAAACTTTTGTAGCCGAACATTATATTGTTGAAAATGAAGACGGAACTCACGAAATTCAATTATATTTAAGAGGAAAAGACAGCGCAGGCACAAAAGAGGCTGCGGCGATTACAAACGATAACTTTATTACAACCGCTTTCTACGCTTTAGCCGCCAATATAAACGGCAACCCTGTATTGCAGGGAAATCAAAAAGGTTTTGGCATCGGAAAAGTCGCGATGGTTGACACTATAAGTGAAAATAATATTGATGTCAATTCTATTGATGGTTTTAGCGGAATAGTTAATTTCAGAAAATATTTAGATACCAATGAACTGGGTATTACTGGTGAAAGCGATATAAATGTAATTAATAACGCAATTGATACCGAAAGAATACATAATAACGCTAAACCGGAACAATGGAGTTCTTGCGTTATTCCCGCGAGATTTACTGAAAATAGCATGATAAAAAGGATGAACACTGTCGTGAATGCGAATGAAGCCACGGGGTTAATAGTTAATGCCGAAGGCAGAATTACCGTTAAAAACAATGTTGTAGAAGTGAATCCTGAATTTATAAATGCTGTCTTTAATCTCAAAGCCCAGGGTATTAAAGTCACGCTTGTTGTTGACGCTTCCGATACCAATTTTGAAGATGTAATTCAAAAACTTTTTGAACTTGGTTTTGACGGAGTCAGCCTTGATGTTTCCAAACTGAATAATGCCGGTATAAAAGACGCTTTGGCAGCTTTATCTAAACTCTCAAAGAATAATAAGATACCTGCAAGGAATAACACTATAAAAACGAATGACAGACAAGCGGATTTCATTGAAACAGAGAAACTTGCAAACGGCGCGATGATTATAGGCGATTATAAGAGAGACGCAAAAATAGACCCGAAAGTAACCCGGCAGGATAAATCTTTCAGAAAGGGCCGCCGTACCGCAGTTGAAAGCAAACAGATAACGGCGTTTACTTTTGGCAGCTTAAATGCAAGCGACCTCAAGGCTATTCTTGATAATCCCGGAGTTTCCAGGCAGGATTTGAAAGCGTTTTTAGAAAATTCAAAAGCTAATCCTGTAATAATGAATTTGGTTCTTAAGAAGATATTTTCAGATTCTCTTGAGCCTTTGAGAGATGCCGGGCAAGAAGCATTGATTATATCCGAAGCTAAAGGCTTTATAAAAGGCGCCGCGGCAAATTATATGGAAAAACTGTGGCTTAACGCTCTCGGAATGTCGTTAGAAAGATATGTTCAGGTTATGAATAATAAAGATAATGCTCAAAATGCCAGAGTCAGGGAGTATATAGGAGAAGCTTTATTAGACTGGCAGGGCGCTGCAAATCAAGAAAATATGAATCGTTTTGTTGAAGCTCTCAGAGACTCCTCAGACGCGGATTTCGCTAATCTTACTATAAACGATATAGCAAAATTAATGGATGATTCTTTTGACGAGGTTGTCAATAAAGGCGAATTTACGGTTGCCGGCGTAAAGAATAAAACAGCTATCGCGGCTGCGTCGACTCTTACGGCTGCGGCAATGAGTAAAGTTGATTTTAAAGAATTTGCAAAACGTTCTACCATAACTTCGGCAAATGCAATAAGAAGCGTCTTGTCGGCGGCATAATTTGAAAAGAAGTATTTCACATGCAAACAGTTTTCACGCTGTACATAGTTTGAGGTGAAAATTATGTTTATAAGTAAAAAAATTCTAAAAGCATTGTCGGTAGTTATTACAGTGTGTTTTTGTAATGCTTTTATATTTACAGACTTCGCCAGAGCTTTGTCGGATCCGGCGAAGTCTGTATCTTTTAATATAGATTTTTTAGACGGCATTCACCCTGATTTTTATGTAGGTTCTGACGGTAAAAACAGTAAAGTCTTTATAGTACAGGATCTTCACGGCGATAAACACGTACAAAAAAATATCAGCGATATAATAGAATATTTAAGCGAAAATAATAATATTAACGAAATATTGCTTGAAGGCGCGGCGGGACGCATAAACTACAATTGGCTTACAGGGTTAAACGATAAGCACAAAAACGCCGTTTTAAACGATTTATTGTCCGCTTCGCTTCTTTCCGGAGCGGAATACTACGCTTTATCTAACGCTAAAGAAAACAAATTAAAAGGTTTGGAAAACGAATACCTGCATTCTTCAAATATAAAACGGCTGCAGGATATACAAAATATTCAACCCCAGATTAAACAAGAACTTTCTTTAATGAAGTCGGCGATTAACGCAAGGCAGAAAAAAGTTTATTCTTCTGAAAATAAAAAATTGCTGAATTTTGAAGAAAAGTATTTAAACGGCAAACGCGGCGCTAAGGATTTTTACGGCTATATTATCGCAAGAGCAAGTAAAATAAACGATGAAAAAATCGCAGAAGACTTAAAAGTTTTAAATAAAGCGCTAAAAACATTTGAAATTCCCGCCAAATTGCAAACAGATTTGGTTAATAAAGAAATTGAAAGCCTTATAAAAAAGTTAAAAAACGAATTGCCTTATAAAGCTTACGTCAAAATAACAGATAAAACAAAGAATTTTTCCGATGAGCATATTACGTATACGGTATTAAATGAAATACTTAAAGAAAATTATATTAATGAGTATAATAATTTAAGGCGATATTTATCTTATTATACCGAGCAGCGCAATATAGATAAAACGGAACTGATAAAAGCCGAGGAATATATAATTAAGGAGTTGTATAATTATAATTCATCGGGCAATTCCGAAAGAGCTTTGGTCGCGTTCAGCCGAGCGTTTAAACATTTTGAAAAATATTTTCTTGCCGAGGCGACGAATTTTGATTACGATTACATAAACCAATTCGGCGTGGACGCGTTTATCGGGTTATACTCTGAAAAATTTAATACGAATATAGCAGCCATAAAATCAAATAAAGACATTTATGAAAAATATCATACCGTAAATATTATAAGGAATATCTTTTTTGCGGAAAAAATTGAAGAAAGTTTAAATAACCATAATGGAAAAGTTGTCGCGGTTATGGGCGGGTTTCACAGCGACGGCGTAGGGAAAATTCTAAAAAGTAAAAATATTACTTACGAAGTAGTTACTCCTAGTTTATTTCAAACATCGTCAAATGCCAAAGACGTTTACTTAAAACATTTAAAAAACAGCGTAGACAGCCAAACGTTAGCGTTACGAATATATCTGGAGCGTAACGATACGGAGCAGATGAAAGAACTTTTTCAGGTTAAATACGCGGAACTTCTTGCCAGTCACGGATTAAACAGAGCTTTATCCGAATTAAACAGCTGGCTGAATATTATAAGCAATGTTACTGAAGACGATATAGCCGAGGCAACAGGAAACAGACCCGAAAATTTTGCAAAAATCCAAGACACGTCGGTATCATTAAATTCCGACGGAAGCGTAAAAATAGAATTTACTTCAATTTTAAACGGCAAACAGGAGAAAGTTAATTTTAATATTAACGACGGAACACCGCGAGGCGGTTATGCCTCTTTAGCAGGCTGGGCAACGCAAAAAATTACGAAGTTTGCGGCTTTTTGGGAATGGATATATATGCTGCCGTTTTCAAGTTTTGCATTCGGTTCCAAAACTTTAAACAAAGTATTAAGCTCAAAATTAGATTCTGATATTACCGTAGAAAAGAGTTCCGCGTTTGACAAAATATTAGACATTACTTCCGTATTCTTTTTGTTCGGCATATTTATTTTTAGCCCGCCTATGGCCGTCGCGGCTTACGTTTTAATGAGGGCGGCATTATTTTCAAGCTTGCATAAGGTTTATTACGGTGATATAAAGCAGCATGTAAAGCTTTTCTTTTTAGGCATAGTGTTTGCAGTGCCGCTTATCGGCAACGGGGCTCACTATGCTTATAATGAGTCTGCAAGACAACCCGCAAGTATAATAACGCCAAGCGCGATGTCGCGCGGAAGTTTTAGCGTAGATATTCTTATAGAGCTTATAGACAAATTTCAAAACGAAAGCCCTAAAGAGGTTAGAGAAAGCGATGTTTTGAATGATGAATTTTCAACTATAGTGCTGGAAACAGTAAAGCATGCAATCCCAAAAATAAAGACAGAAGACGACTTAATGCTGGCTTTTGAAATGCTGGCATTTTTAGTACAGTCAAAAACATGGCTGTCGGCGTCTACGGATTCGTTAAGCACAATAGGGCCGTACCAATTGAAAGACCGAAACACTTCCAGTTACGAACGTTCATGGCTTAATACGGAAGACGCAGAAACGGCAATTGCCGAAAAATTAAATTTTCTGATAGAAGATGAGAGCAGTAAACAATTCGGAAATAAAAACAAAAAAAGCAATATATATTTGTTTAAGAATATAGAAGCGTTGTATTTCCTTTATTTCGCAAGAAAAAAAGAAAAATTAAAAATCTATATTCCGGAAGGCAAAGATATCGGGTATATCAGCGGATATCAAAACAGTAATAACAGAAACAGCGTTGTAGAGCGTACAGACTTGCTAAACGCGGACAAAATATTTTTTAAAACAGACGGTATTGACGATGTTTTTAGAGAAATGGACTTTGTTTTAGAACAATATAATGCAAATAATATGTCTTTAGAAGGAAAAGAAGTGTTTTTTGAGCTTAACAGTATAGAAAGGCTTACCGACGGGCAAAGGGATAAACTTCAACGGTATTTTGAATCGCAAGGCATTAAAATTTATTTGCTTTTTCCTGTTGTTTCGGCTTTTAGTCCAGGTTCTTTTTTAAAGCAGATGTTGCCCAGCCAACCTTTTGTGGTGCTTAGTAATTACAGTATGCCGAATGAATTAGATAAAGAAAAAGTTTTTTTGGAAAGAAATGCCGGCGGGCGCGTCAGCAATTATGTAAGAAACATCATTTTTATGCTTCTTAATGCCGAGCAAAGCGGTTCTTATTTACAAAATGAAAAATATTATACGCCGGGTACTGAAATACTTAAAGAGGGGTATGAAACATTCAGGCGTTTATTGTCTTTCAGGGCCCGGAAGGCATTTGACATCATGTCCGGTAAAGAAAATCTGTTTACAAACGAAGGCGAACAGGTTATAAACGAAGACGAACAGAATCTAAATATTAAAATAAAAAATCTTTTTAATAAAGCTCTTGACAAATTACTCAAAAGCGACAGCTCTCGGCCGGAGCTTATACTAGATGTGATGAAAATGATAAGGAATTTATTTGTATTTAACGCTTTAAGAGCGTCAAATTTTCATAACGCGCTTGATACTTCGGAAAAACTTAAAACGGTTGAAAAAGCATATATGGATTTAGCTTTAACGGATATTTATGAATACAGCAGCGAAGTCAATATCGATACAAAAGGAAATGAAGTTTCGTCAATGTTGTGCACAAGCGGTATGGGCGTGTTTATTACTTTGGTTGAATATATTTTGCGCACCGGCGGTCTTGATTCTTCAAACATAATACTTAATACAAGCTCTTCTTACTACGAATATATGCCGTACTTGAATAATATCGGCTTGGGAAACTGGGAAGGGGCGGCTGATATAATACGCGGTTACGACGGAGACGGCAAAAAACTTGATGATGTTGAGATTGATTACGGCAAAACAAATCTCGTGCTTTTAGAGCCTGTGTATAACAGATATGATATGAACGTAGATGATATTGAAGGGTTTTTCCGTAAAGTTTTAATTGATCCCTCTAGCGGAGAGCGAAGAGTTTTTGATAAGCCTTTTTATGTTTGCATAGACAGGACGGCTGTTCCTTTGTGGAATATTTTTGATATAATCGACGAATTGCCTGATAATTTTCATGTGGTTGTTTACAACAGTCTGCAGAAGCTTCATGAAAATTCTTGGGAACTTGCAACAGGCGGCGGAGCCTTATTAATTTCAGGCAATAATTTAGAATTGCATAAAAAATTCGCAGATGGTATGGATGTAACCAGGCAAGCATGCGGACAAGTGCCTGACGTTTATGCCGTTAATGCTTTTGAAAGGCTTTTTTCTTTAGGAAAAAGGATGCTATTACAAAGGATAAAAAGAATAACCTCTAATACGGAAACTGTGGCAAAAGCAATGGCTGAAGCTGCCGCAATAAATCCGTATATTAACAAAATAGTATCACATGTGAGTATTAACGGGCAGGCAGATGATATGCCGAATTTAGCAATGCCGTTTATTGCAATAGATCCTAAAAATAAATATTCATTTAGCAATCCTAATCAGAAACCGGCTGCTGCCGAAAACGACGCTATTGCGGATTTGCTTGCGCTTTTAAGGGCTGCGGGCATATACGATGCCGTGGACAGGAACAGTTACGGTTTTGATTCGCTTACTTTAGCGCGTTACGATAAAGGTATCAGAGTAGCAACCGGCGATTATCCGGCTTTCATTGCAAATCAAGTAGCTTCAATATTGTCCGGATATACTTCACAAGTGCTTGCGTTAAGCAAATTTTCCGATAATGAAGACAATATGGATGCCGGTGCGGCTGCCGAACAAATTACGCAAATACTTGCCGGCGGCCAATATATGGATACGATTATGTTTAAAAATCACGTATTAAAGCTTTTGAATATATCTCATCAAAAAGTCAAAGACGGCGATGAAAAATATCATAAATTGTTTATTGTAGCGAGCATAGCTGTCAGCATGATAAGCTTTGACGAAAAAAGAGATGAGAATTATTACAATAAAAATAAGCCTTCGTATAAAAAAGAGATTAAAAATATAATGGAAAATACTAATGACGATGTTTTTGAGTTTTTTATGAAAAATTTGAGAATTGCTAAAGAAATACACCCGTATAAAACAAGAAGCTTTATGAAAGATTTCGGCATAGATACGCTTTTAATAGACAAAATCTTAAAAAATTACGTTGCCGAGGAAAATGCTCAGAGTTTGGCAACATTACGTAACATAATAGTTAAAATTTTAGAAGAACTCAATATTGATATTACCGAATCGGATAAGGTGCGAATCATAGCAGAGAGAATTATAAAAGAACTCGAAATTGATCCTGCTCTGAATATAATGCGCGATATAAGAACTGCAATTTCTGAAAAATTTGGTATTGATATTTCTAAAAACAGGGATATGGATAAAGCAAATATAGGCAGAATTTTACAAGAATTTAATGTTAATATTAAAAGACTGATTGCTGCAAACGATATAAGGACGACGGATGCGTCAACGGATTTGATGTTTATCACAAAAGATTCTCAAGGTAATGAAACGGAAGACGGCCGTATAATCAATACCCGATTCTTTAGTGAAATGTTAAGAGCGGCCTAGTGAAAAAAATATCATTTATAATATTGTTGTCATTTTTACTAAATAACATACCGCCTGCGCTGGCAGAGATAAGCGTTATCGGTTCGGATTATGATATTGCGCCCGTTTATTACGCTAAACAAAACTATAACGGCAAAAAAACCATAGACGTTTACCTTATAGAGGATTTACACGCAAATTTAAGCGCCCAAAAAAGCATAACTGAAATTATAGAATCCGTAGATAAAAACAATAATATAAAAGAAATTCTTATTGAAGGCGCCTCGGAAACAATAAAACCCTCAATACTTTCCGGAAAAATACAAAATAAAAATAAATTTTTAGATTTACTTTTCGAATCTTCGCGTATTAACGGCGTTGAATATTACGCTTTAAAGAATAATAAAGAATACAAACTTTCAGGCCTTGAAAATAAGGCTTTGTATAACGAAAATATAAACAAACTTAAGCTTATAATCGATTCTCAGGAAGAAGTTAATAAAATTCTGTCGGATATGGGGAAAGATTTATCGCGTATTCAAAGAAGTTTGTACTCCGTAAAAAATAAAGAAAATTTAAAAATGCTGCAAAAGCACGAATCTTCGGATATTTCAACCCTTAAATACTTTGCCTTTCTTATAAATAAAATCAAACATATAAAAGCGGATAAACCGTTATATATTGAAGAAGATATCACTGCTTTAAACGGCTATATAGACACGCAAAAAGGCATTAGCAGTATAAATTACAAAAAACTAAACGAAGAAATTAACAGTTTTTTGATTGCCGCAAAAAAAGATTTTCCTTACAAGGTATATAAAGAGCTGACAGATACGTTTAATAAATATGACGATAAACTAATTTTTTGCTCGGTAATATCAAATATAATAAACGAGAATAATCTTCAAGGTTATAAGGAAATAAAAAAAGTAAGCGATATTTATTCGATGAAGTCGGCGACGGATTATAAAACTTTGCTGAAAGCTCAGAAAAGAATAGAAAAGTTTATTTTCTTGTCGTATGCCTTAGGCCAAAAAGAAAAACAGCTCTTAGTATTAAGCGATATGTTTGATAAGTATAAAAATTATTACGGCGGTTTCATTACCGAATACGAGTACGAGTTTACAAAAGGATTCGGGGTTGACGCTTTTGAAGAAAATTGGCGAAAAATAGTAAACAAACAAAGTATTTTTGTTGACGATAAGCTGGCATATTTATATAAAAGTTATTATGATAACAATATTTCACGAAATGACGTTTTCATGAAAAATATACGAAAAGCTTTAAACCGCGTGTCCGGAGACGGCGCTATTGCCGTGCTTTGCGGCGGGTTTCACAGCAACGCTTTAGAGATTCTTTTTAAAGAAAACGGCATATCGTATTCTATAATAACGCCTGACGTAAAGCAGCATTCGGCTGAAGACAGAAAAATTTATGAGGAATTAATTTCCGAAAGCGGCGGAGTATCAAGAGCGTCAATTCCGCCGGAACCTTTTATTGACAAAGAAAACTCTTTACAGGCAGTAGACATTTTAAATGTTGTTTATACTAACGAACTGAATGAGCAAAAAGCTTTAGAATCAGTTAAAAATACCGCAAAAGAGCTGGGATATATTAATTCCGAGCCATTTGCCGATAGTTTTAAAACGCCGTATATATCCTTTGAGAACGCGGACGGTCAAAGTATTGTTTTTAATATTTCAAACAAGAAAGCCGTAAATTTTGCCGATTTAAATCTTAATAAGACAAATCGCATTGTTGCAGAAAAGCTTAGATTAAAAAGAATTAAAAAAATAATCGAAAATTTAAAGGTCAATCCTTATTTCCAACATGAATATTATCAAAATTCATTAAGCAGCCTGATAGACAATATTAATTCTAATAAACCTGTCGGACATATGGCTTATGATATGTTTAAAATGATTTTATTTATGGTGCAATCTTCCACATATATTTCTCCTACAAAGTTTGACAGCGTAAGAGGTCCTTATCAAAACGCAAGAAGTTCTTATGAAAGATCGTACATCGATTATACTATGGAAGAGGCTTTTATAGGCACAAAATTAGATTATCTGCTTATAGGCGGAAATAGTAATTTTCATTATTACAATATATCGTTATTTAAAAATAAAACGGGAATGTACGCTTCGCTTCTTTTTAAATCCGATACAACCGGTTCCAGAATTAAAGTGTTTAGCGACGCAAGTTATGATATTTTTTCTAAAGTTTACGGTATTGATGCGGCAGAAGACTATAATAACGCGGATATTATTATAAAATCCGCTTCGCCAAGTCAGATGGATATTGCGGCAGAGCTGGAATTATACAGGGATTCTGCGGCGCAAGTTATATTTATAAACGTAACTTCAGGCAATATAGGGACATTCGGCAATAAATTTAAAGAATTTTTATCTTCATATGACAAGCAGGTATTTATAGTTTTGGGCTTAGATAACATTAATGACATTTTTGATAATATAAACGAGCTTCTGCCGGACGCTCCGTGTATTGTCGTTTCAAATAAACTTATTGTTAAAAGCAGCAAAGGTTTTTTTATAGACCAAAGATACGGGTTTAAAATAAGTTATTTTGTAAAAAATGCAATTACTATGCTGTTTAATATGTTTGATAATATAATTACCGATGCGGCATTCAAAATTACCGATCTAAAACCAAACAAAGCGCATATAAGCGGCGACATAATACAAAATATAAATAATCTTATTAGAAGTTTTGAAGATATTGTTAACAACATTGACGATAAAAACAAACTGATAAAAGAAATGTTAAATAATGATATACTGCCGTATTTACGCGATATGCTTGTAAAGATGCATAAAGAAACCTTAAGCACAACGGAATTTTTATCTTTTCAGGAAGATTACAGGATTTTGGCAAATTTTAAAAATATAATTATTGCAGATCTGTTTTTTGACGATGTCGACTATGACACAAGGTTAAAAAATACGGAACGGCAATATTTGGATTTAGGCATACTTGATACCGCGGGTTTAGACGCCAAAGCGCTTATTTTCCCGAGCGCTACAAGCGCGTCTAATACATTTTTAATGTATATTGCCGGTTTACAAAAAACGGTAAATATTTATGTTCCGCAAAAAGCTTATTATGAGTTTAGCGTCATTTCAAAATTTAATAATGTTGTAAACAAAAACGGTTTTGAAAAAACTATAACGATATTTTCCGACAGACCCGGACTTTTAAACCATGGGGCGGTAAACGCCGTATTTTTTGAGCCTATAGAAAACCGCCCGGATATGGGTATGGAAGACATAAGAGGTTTTTTCAGGGAAAATATCAATAACAAGCGTTTTAAGGAAGATGTTTATATTTTTGTAGATAATACTTTAAGCCCGTTTATGTCTATAGAGGATTTTACGGAAGGCGCCAAGCTTGACGAAAACGTGCGCGTTGTTTTTTATTGCAGCCTGCATAAACTGCATCAAAGCGGTTTAGATCTTGCGTCGTCCGGAGGCGTTATTTTATTATCGGAAAACGCGGATAAAAATTTACGGTTTTACAATGACATATCATTTTTAAGAAAAAATCTGGGTTATATGCCCGACAAATACGCCATTACGGCTGTTAAAAGCGTTTTAAGCGATAGTAATATGCCGGCATTAATAAAAACAAAACTTTCAAATACCGCAAAACTTGTTACGGGAATAACAAATATTCTTGAAAATTTTGGCATACATTCAGGAGAAATAATAAGTTCTCCGGCGAATATAAGACACCCTAATTATCAAATGTTTGCGAATGAAACGCTGTTAAACCCGTTATTCGGAGCGCCGTTCTTTTTTATAAAAGGAAATAAGTATCATGCCGGATCTATGGAAAATGATTTAAAAACATTACTTAAATCCGCGGGGGTTTATAGTTTTATACGTAATAGTTTCGGATTTAATGATTTATCAATGATTCGGTACGAGGATTCCGTAAGAGTTTCCGTAGGTTTGCATGACGAGTTAACATTGTATTGCATACAAAATGCTTTTGCGGTGTATGCGGAACTTTTACATATTGCAAGCGCTGAAAGAATGTATAACAGCGACTATAATATAATAAAAAGGTTAACGTCTTTGGTTGTAAATAATGATGTTATAAATTTAGATATTATATGTAATATTCTTGTGGAAAATGTTAATAATTCGGAAAAAGCATTGGCCGGCTACGGTTTATCTGAAAAAGAAAGGGCATATTACAGGGCATTGTTTGCCGTAAGTTACGCTATGTTATACACGCAGGATAACGTGTCGTTCGGCGGGGTAACAAATCTTTCTTTAGAAAAAATAAAAGATTCAAAAAAAGCATTGTTCCATAAAATTTTAAAAGATATATTAAAAAATAACGAAACGGATACTTTAGAAATGTTTCTTTCCGTTATTAAAAAATTTAAAGAAAAAAGCACTGTGAAAAAATTTGTAACAAATGAAATAGGATACGTATTAATAAGTTTTTTAATGTTTGCCGAAGTTAACGGTAATGAGGATATTTTGAACCTGATATCCGAGTTTCTGGAAAAAGATAGTATGCGTTTTACGGACGCCGTAAAAAAATATACGGCTGTGTGGGTTGAAAATGAAAATACTGAAAGCGGCAATGCGGCTTGTGAATTGGTGAGCCTGACCGAACCGGGCGTACAGCCGGATATAACGGCAAATACTGTTTTCGAAAATAAGCAGATTAGCGATATATTAAAAGCTTCATAAATGCGGGTTTGTGTTTAAGCTGGTACTGTTATCTTTTAGGTTGATTATTCGGAAGGTTTTAAAATCGACATTGTATTTTTCGGAATATTTTTTTACTTCTTCGGCAACCATACCTTTTATCAGACTTTCCGTTTTATCGTCAATTTCAGCCGCAGTCGACAAAATCAGCGCGGAATCTTCATATCCTTCGTATCTTAAGCGGATCATGGATATCAGCGCGCCGAAAAACGGATTAGATCTTGAAGCCATGTCTATCTGTGAAACTATCATTCTGCCGACATATTCTTCCAGAGTTATGTCATGCTTGTCTTCTATCATGGCTTTTGCGTATTCCGGACCTTCTATTTCCATAAGGCTGCGCGACTCGTAATCGCCTTTTGAAATACGCATATAAAAATACGCTTTTATATCTTCAATATTTTGAATAATCCTGAAAAGAACGTTTTTATTTTTATCGAAAACGCTCACGACCATAAACTGTATTTCGGAATCGCTGCTTAAAACAACCCTTGTAATGGATATTACGGCATTTTGCATCTTTTTTACGGCTTCAACGGCTTGATCCTGATTTTTTGAAGTAAGCGCGTCAAGCTCCATATCCAGATACAAAGTTTTACCGAATATGGAAGCTTTAGAATCGCTGTCGCATTCTTTTTTTACAAGTGCCTCAAGCTGTTCGATAAGTTTTTCTTTATTATAACTTACGCCGCAGGAAATAAAGCAGGATAAAAATATTGATAAGATGAAAAGTTTTAATAAACGCATAATTGGTTGTCTTTGTCATTCCGGGCTTGACCCGGAATCCATTTTTTCTAAAAATTCTATTTTTTCTTAAACGTGGATTCCGTTTTTCAACGGAATGACAACCACGTCAATTTTGTCCCTCTACAGAAGGAGCGGATTTTTGAGTTTCGGCATCAGGCACATGCAGCTTTTTCTTTCCGATTTTATCTAAAGTTTCTTCCAAATCGTCAAAATCCATTTCTTTATCAACCAACAGTCTTTTTGCTACAGCGTCAACCGCGTCCCAGTTTGCTTTTAAAAGTCTTTCCGCTTTAGTATAACAGGAATTTAATACGTCTATAGTTTCGTTATTGAGCTTTTCTTTTAAACTCTCAGACATCAGCTCTTTTGGTATCGCGGAAAAGTCGCCTACATAACCGCTGTTTCCCATGCCGACGCGCCAAACCATAAGGTTTGCTATTTGCATGGCGTTTTTAAAATCTCCGGACACTCCGCTTGAAGTAGTGCCGTATTTAAGTTTTTCCGCGACATGGCTTGCAAGAGAAACTATAATATCCGCTATATATTTTTCTTTATTGGCGGTATGAAATTCCTCTTTCGGATAATGCGAGACCAGGCCCAAAGCGTTGCCGTGCGATTTTATCGTAATTTTAAAAACATCGTCCGTAGGATGAGCCATATACAGAGCTATCGCATGGCCTGCTTCGTGGTAAGCGGTCATCTCAAGTTCCTGAGGAGTCATTTCAAGATGCGTTTCCAAGCCCAAATCTATTCTGTCCATAGCTTCGGAAAGATCCTGCATATCAACGGTTTCTTTTCCCTTGCGCGTGGCGATTAAAGCCGCTTCTTTTGCTATATTTTCTATATCGGCCGGAGATTTGTAAACCGCTTTTTTTGCAAGCCTATTTATATTTAAATCTGCGGAAATTTTAACTTTTTTAAGATAGAATTCAAAAAGCTGCTCTCTTTCTTTTAAATTAGGAAGCGTAATATTTATTTTTCTGTCAAATCTGCCCGGCCTTAAAAGGGCTTTATCCAAAACGCTTACATCCGCGTTTGTGGCGGCAATCACTACTATATTGCTTCCTTTGCTTTCCAAACCGTCCATTTCGATAAGAAGCTGGTTTTGGGTGCTGTTTGTTTCCTCGCCTCCGCCAAACGACGTAAACGTTCTGCCTCTGCCGATAACTTCTATTTCGTCTATAAAGATTATGCACGCGCCGTCCGTATAAGCGTAATCTCTGGCTTGTTTAAAGAGGTTTCGTACCCTGCCCGCGCCGACGCCCACAAAAACTTCCACAAACTCGCTGCCCGCCATGGATATAAACGGAATGCCGCTCTCGGTAGCAATGGCCTTTGCAAGCAAAGTTTTTCCTGTTCCGGGAGGCCCCATAAGAAGAAGGCCTTTAATTATTTTTCCGCCCATTTTCTGAAGCTGTTTTCTGTCTTTTATAAGCTGGACAACTTCCATAGCTTCTTTTTTAGCGCCTTCAAGGCCTATAACTTCTTTGAAAGATACTTTTATATTGTCGCTTTTAATTCTGCTTTTTTTTACTTTGCCGAAACCGCCGCCGCGAAAAAATGTAACGTACATAAACACAAAAGCAGCAGCGCTTGCCATAGCAAGAATAAGCTGCATAGGCATCTGCGCCAAAGTCATCGTACGGTAAAACGATTCAAGCTTGCTCATACCGTAAATAGAAAGGGCAATTAGAACAAAAACTATAGAACCTATTATTACCCATATCTTATTATTTTGAATAAACATCTTAAGTTTACGAAACATTTTTAACCTCTTTTTGTTATTTATTTCTGACTATTATAGCTATAATAAATATATCTTGCAATACAAAAAAAGAAAAAGCAGATTAGATTTTTCCAATCCGCAGTCGATCCTTGTCTGTCATTCCCGCGAAAGCGGGAATCCAAGTTTAACATGGATCCCCGATTAAGGCGCTCGTGGACGACAAAAGAGAGGAATAACAGCTTTCTTTTGTCGATTTGACTAAAAATCTCTTTTATTATAAAATACATTTCTGTTTGAAACAAAGTTTCGAAACTTTGTTTCTGAAGTTCTTTAAGCCGAGGTGGTGGAATGGCAGACACGTGAGACTCAAAATCTCAAGTTGCTTAGGCGGCGTGCGGGTTCAAGTCCCGCCCTCGGCATTATCCTCTTTTAACGACTATTAAGACGGCTTGCCTTTTGAGTTTATGCTTTGCTATGCCGCTCCTCATTTATGTTTCACAACTGTGTAAACTTCGTCGCGGCAATGCCTCGCCTAAACTCAAAATACTTTGCCTTTAAAAACAAATTGTCTTCGCAAGCGCCGCAAGAATCCAAAACCGTTTGCAAAAAAATTCAAAACAACCAATTTTATCCACAAACTTTTAAGCCTTTAACGACATGCATACTTGATAAAACCTGCTTTAATGCAAAATAAAAAACCTGCGTTTAATTAAAAACACAGGTTTTTTCATTTGTTAACTATTACGATGTCGTTATTTTGCTTTTCCTTGGTTAGCAACGGCTTCCATTGCTTTTTTTACGGCTTCGGGATCTCCGAGATAATAGTTCTTTATAGGTTTTAAATTTTCATCAAGCTCATACACAAGCGGCATTGCCGTAGGTATATTTAAGTTTACTATATCCGCGTCGCTTATATTGTCTAAATATTTTACCAGCGCCCTAAGGCTGTTTCCGTGAGCGGCAATTATAATTTTTTTGCCCGCTTTAATCTGCGGCGCTATTTCTTTTTCCCAGTAAGGGATAACTCTTGCGACCGTATCTTTCAAACATTCCGTAAAAGGAATTTCCGATTTTGCGAGACCCGCGTATCTGGGGTCGTTGCCCGGATATCTCTCGTCGTTTTCCGTAAGCGCCATAGGGGGAATGTCGTAACTCCTTCTCCAGATTTTCACCTGATCTTCTCCGTATTTTGCCGCGGTTTCAGCTTTATTTAATCCCTGCAGCGCGCCGTAATGCCTTTCATTAAGTTTCCAACTGCGTATAACAGGCACCCAAAGCAAATCCATAACTTCCGTAACAGTCCAAAGAGTTTTTATTGCTCTTTTAAGGACTGAAGTATATGCCAAATCAAAAGTAAAGCCGTCTTTTTTAAGCTGCTCTCCGGCTTTTAACGCTTCTTCTTTTCCTTTTTCCGACAAATCCACGTCGGCCCAGCCCGTGAATCTGTTTTCTTTATTCCAAATGCTCTCGCCGTGCCTTATCAAAACTATTTTGTACATTTTTACTCCTCCGAATAAAATTTTATTTAAAATACTATATTTGGAAATGTTTTGCAAATAGACGGTGTTTTGATAAAATAAAACGAAAGTATCCATTGAAGCACACAGATGTCATTCTGCGTTGCGAAGCAATCGCAGAATCTATAAATTTCATAGACCCTGCGACTTCGCGCAGGGTGACAACATAGGGCACATGCGTTTAAAGTAATAATTCCCAAATAAAAAGCTTTAAAAAAATTTTGACAAAAAGCCAAAAAAAATGTTTAATTAATGATGTTAATAATGTGTTAATATTTTGTTAAATAAAAAACAGGGGGGTGAAAATCGCCGGTTTTGTATTTTGCAAGTCTTAATAAAAAAAATAAAAGGGGTAATTGTAAATGAAAAAAGTATTGGCATTATTCGCAGCTTTGGTATTGTTTACATCATCATCTTTCGCAGGGGATTTGTCTTTGCCGAAGGTAAAGCTTTACGGTGAAGGTTCGATACAGTCGTTCAGAATTGATAATATGGACGGCGACTGGAATTTAGGCGGCACGGTAGGCGTTTTTACTTTAGGCGCGGCGATTTCATTAGCTGAAAACGTAACGGCTTCGCTGGCATTGGGTTATTACAATTATTGGGGAGAAAGTTACGGAACAGAAGGAAAGCATATATCCGGCGGCGGTGACGGTTATTTGAACCTTATAAGAGTCGTCGAAGCAAATATAGCTTTGAAAAATCTTTTTGACGTGGAAGGACTCAGCGCTAAAGTCGGACGCCAGTTTTACGGCGACGAAGACAGCATGGTGATGTTTCTTGGTGTAAGAAACAATACCGCGACTAATTTTTTCAACATGCATGGTTGGTCACCCGCAAATATGATAGCGCCCATAACTTCCATAGAGGCGATGACCCTTTATTATGAAAAAGAAAACATAAAAGCAAACGCCATTTACGGAATGTTTAGCAATCAGAGTACCGGCGAATATAATCAGACTCTTAAAGGGGCGGATTTTAAATATTTTAATATTGCCGATATGTTTGACGCGCAGGCGTATTTATATTCTTTTGAACACACAGGGTATCAATATTATACGATCTTCGGGTTGAAGCCGACTTTTAAATATAACGATTTCAAAGCCTCTATTGAATTCGCGAAAAATTTCGGCGGCAATGAAATTTTCAGCAACGAGTATGCCAATACGAATTTTATAAAACTTGACGCTTCTTACGACGTTAAGGACATAAATCTTACTCCCAGGCTGAGCTATTTCGTCGGCGGCGGCGAATACGGTAAAGGTTTTTACGCTCCTTTCGGAAACGCGACTCCCCGCGGATTGGTAGCGACTGCTCTTTTTAATAATTGGGGAGACCAGCTCTTTTCCTTTTATGATGAGGCGATTTTTAATATCGGAGCAGATTATAAATATGAAAAATACAGCTTCGCTCTTGATATTTTCAACTACAACGGAAGAGACAACGGTGATAACTTTAATTTAGGAAACGAAGTTGATTTTACGGTGAAATATGCGTACACGGACAATGTCAGCATTAATTTTATAATCGGACATCTTTTCATGAACGACGACTGGTATAATGGTACCGACGTGTCAACAACGCAGCTTGGCGTATCGTATAAGTTTTAATAATTGGCAAAAGCAGATTTTAAACCATTCTTTTGTCATTCCCGAGGTTTGTAATCGGGAATCCAAGTTTGTATCGTCATTGCGAATAACCTTCGGTTATTCGCAATGACGAGAAATGAAAAAAACAAAAAGGATATGTTAATGAAAAAAATATTTGCATTAGCGGCGATTTTAGCTTTGTTTTCGTCGTTGTCTTTTGCGGTAGATTTGAGTCTTCCGGATGTAAAATTTTACGGAGAAGGCTCGGCTCAAGGTTTTATCCTTAATGGCGAAAGCGAGAGTATCGGCGCGACGTCCGGTTATTTTACTTTAGGCGCGGCGATTTCCTTTGAAAACATAACGGCAACGCTTGCGTTGGGTTATCAAAACTATTGGGGAAGCTATGGAATAGAAGGAAGGCATATATCCGGCGGCGGCGACGGGTATTTGAACCTTATAAGAGTCGTAGAAGCAAACGTAAACATTGATAAGCTTTTTAACGTAGACGGGCTTAGCGCGAAAGTCGGGCGCCAGTATTACGGCGACGAAGACAGCATGGTGGTGTATTTAGGCATAAGAAGAGGAAATCCTCTCTTAATGTTTATAACCTCAGCAGCGCCCGGTATGATCAGCGGACCTGCGGGTTCTGTCATAAGTTCCATAGAAGGCGCGTCCGTTTACTATGAAGAAGGAAATATAAAAGCAAACGCTGTTTACGCTATAGGCAGCAGCAATAATACCGGTGAAGACAATATGACCATCAAAGGCGCGGATTTTAAATATTTTAATATTGCCGATATGAATATGTTTGACTTTCAGGCATATTTGTATAATTTTGAAAATATAGACATGGGTAGCGGCTTGAAGTATTATACGATACTTGGCGTAAAACCTGTTTTCAAAATGGACAATTTGAAAGCATCTCTTGAATTCGCGAAAAATTTCGGCGGCGATTTAATTTTCAGCAATGAGTATTTCAATACGAATTTTGTAAAATTCGACGTTTCTTACGATTTTAAGGACTTAAACCTCACTCCCAGGCTGAGCTATTTTGCCGGCGGCAGCGATAATGGTGACCCCTTCATTGCTTTCGGGAATTATGTCCCCAGTATGATATTTGGAGCTGAGTTAAGCGCTTTCATGGGATATCCGGGTATTCAACTTTGGAATATCGGAGCTGATTACGTGTATAGTAAATATACGTTCGGCTTAGACTTTTTTAGGTTTAACCAAAGAGACCAAGCTGATGAATCTATGTACGAAATCGATTTTATTGTGAAATACGCGTATGCGGAAAATATCACCATTAATTTCGGAATCGGGAATGCTTTTGACGATTTTGACGACAATCTTAATCTGACTATGGTTACAACCGGCATAACGTATAAGTTTTAATAATTGACAAAAGCAGATTTTAAACCATTCTTTTGTCATTCCCTCGAAAGCGGGAATCCAAGTTTGTAAACAATAAAAAACAGGCGGAATAAACCCCGCCTGTTTTTTTATTTTTATATGTTGCCTTTGTCTGTCATACTGAACGAAGTGAAGTATCCAGCCGTTAAAGGTATGGATTCTTCATCCCTTCGGGATTCAGAATGACACATTCCAATCTTTTTACTTCAACCCTCTTTCAAAATTAAACTCGCAGCCGTTTTGCAGCGGAATTTTACCGTAATATGCGTTTAAAACCGTTTCAAGATATGTTTTGTTCGGAACTATAAAAGAAAGGTCTATAATAAATTTATTGATTCCGAGTTTTTCAAGACGTTTCTTTTTATTGAAAAGCATTACGGGATACTGAGGGATAATAGTTACCTTGTTGTTTCTGTGTATAACCTGAAAAGTATCTTTTAATGATTCTATATTTTTATTTTTTGACAATTCGCAATGCTGCGTCATTGCCGACGCGGCAAGTGCGGGAAATCCGGACAGATAAAATATCGCGCGTCCCGCTAGACCGTTGCCGGCAAGCTCCGATATGTTTTTGAAATCATCCTCAATTGAGGGTACAAAATCCACGATTTTGTTTTTTAATAAAAAGTCCGCCGAGAAAGAATTTAAAACGTATAAAAAATTGCCCGCGTGAAGCGAAGCTTCTTTTTTAAAAAATTTAAAATGCTCGAGATTGTTTAAGAAAAATTCTTTGCTTTTAAGTTTATTTATGGTTTCTTCAAAAACAGCCAGGTCTTGTTCGTCAATGTAAGGCGGTAATTCAAAATATTTAATTTCAGACGCTTTTTGAACGTGTTTGATATTTTCTTTATCAAGAGTAAAAATTATTGACGTGTCATGCTGAACTTGTTTCAGCATCGCGCCGTTAAAACTACGAGACCCTGAAACGAGTTCAGGGTGACGTGTCCCGCCAACGAGTTCAGGGTGGCACAGAGATGGAGATCCTTTAATAAAAGGCAGCCAGTTTAAATCATTAATTTTTATAAATAAATTTCCCTGCGACTCGGTTTTTTTAAATCTCGGAAAAGCAATGCTTTTTCCCGTGACTTTAAATTCTTTCTTTTCTATTTCCGTGTTTTTAACGATATTTTGTAAAAATTCTTCAAAATTGCCGTCGGCTGTTTTAAAAACCTGCATTCCGGTTTTTAATCCGGCTGTATCGGTTTCAATTTCACAAGCTTCGCTTGTTTTATTAATATCCAATATATTTATTTTGAAGTAAATGTCGGCTTTTGAATCGGCTGCTTTTAAAATGTCGGTTTTGTTTAACCGCGTTTGCGTTTTTAAAGTTATTATATTGTCTTTTATTGAAATAATTTCGCTGAGAAATTCGCCCATTTGTTTTGGCATATCCGGGGTAAAAATATCTTTTGATTTTTGTATGAAATTAAAAGTAGTTTTAGAACGCGCATAATCCGAGGATAAAAGCTTTTTTGCTTCTTTAATTGTCGTTTCATCGGTTGAATTTACAAGCATTTTATAGGCTTTTACGGTTTTATAAACGTACTGCGGATTTTTCATTCTTCCTTCGATTTTTAAAGAAGTTATTCCGGAGTTCTCTATTTCTTTTATATGCGCGGATAAATCCAAATCTTTTGGCGAAATGAAAAAACCGTCTTTAGCGGTTTTAGTGTCGGAAACGCGCCAGCGCCTTCTGCACGGCTGCGCGCACATTCCTCGGTTTCCGCTTAGTCCTCCTATAAAGCTGGATATTAAACAAAGTCCGGAAACGCCGAAACACAGAGCTCCGTGACAAAATATTTCAAGTTCCGCTTTTGTTTTTGCTTTTATATTTTTTATTTCTTGAAGCGAAAGTTCCCTTGCCAAAACTATTCTTTTAAATCCTGCTTTTTCCGCTTCCGAGACTCCGTAACTGTTGTGTATTGATAACTGCGTGCTAGCGTGAAGTTTAAGCTGTGGAAAATAATTTTTTACTATATTTGCGATGCCTAAATCCTGTATTATTATAGCGTCGGCGTTTGCCTGAGCTATAGAGGTTATCTGTTTTACGGCGTCTTTTATTTCGTTTTGTTTTATAAGAGTATTAAATGTCGCGTAAACTTTAACATTTTTACCGTGGGCGTAATTTACGTAATTATTAAATTCGGCGGCTGTAAAGTTTTGAGCTTTGCTTCGCGCGCTGAAATTTTTTAATCCGCAATATATGGCGTCGGCTCCGGCTTCCACTGCCGCTATAAAAGCCTCTTTTGAACCTGCCGGAGCAAGAATCTCTATGTTTTTCATAGAGATATTATACTAAAAATTGACTTTTCAGCTTCAGTTTGTTAAAATTTTTCCGTTAATAAAGCGCTGCTAGCTCAATTGGTAGAGCAAACGACTCTTAATCGTTAGGTTATAGGTTCAATTCCTATGCAGCGCAAATTATAATTTTTTTTAAACCGGAACGCTTTTAAAGCGTTCTTTTTGTTTTATACAGCGGATGTATCCATAAGTTTGTCTTGAGTGAAATTGCGGATTCTTCAAGGCTTGCGGCAAAGCCGCTTTGCCTTTCAGAATGACAATGCGGTAAAAATATTGTAAAATATACGATATATGATTGAAAAACTGATAAAAAAGAACAAAATATATCAGGGTAAAGCCGTAGATTTTTACTGTGATGAAGTACAGCTTCCAAACGGTCAAACCGCAACTAGGGAATATCTGGGGCATCCCGGAGCAGCCGCGGTTCTTCCTTTTTTGGACAAAAACAATATCGTTTTGGTAAAACAGTACAGATATCCCATTGGAAAAGTCACTTATGAGATTCCTGCGGGCAAGTTGGACAAAGGCGAAACGCCTGTTGAGTGTATTACGAGAGAACTTGAAGAAGAAACCGGTTTTAGGGCAAAAAAAATAGAAAAACTTATCTCTTTTTATCCCACAACAGCCTTTTCCGATGAAATTTTGCATGTATTTGCGGCATTCGGTCTTAAGAAAGGGAAAACAAACCCCGATAGCGATGAGTTTGTTTCCGTTGAAATAGTCAATTTTAAAGAAGCGCTTGATATGGTAAAAAGAGGCGAAATAATGGATTCTAAAACCGTTATCGCGCTTTTATATTTTGAAAATATTTTAAAATAGAGGCTGAGAAGATGAGAGGATGGGAAGTTGAGAAACGACAAAGAATTAGTGCCGTTGCTCAACATCTCACCTTCTCAACATCTCATCATCTTATTCTGGGAAGAGGAAAATCATGAAAAGAAGTTGTTATTGCGGCGACGTAAGGGAAGACAGTATAGGCAAAGAAATCGCGGTTTGCGGATGGGTACATTCCAGAAGAGACCACGGCGGGGTAATTTTTATAGATTTAAGGGACAGGGAAGGCATTTTACAGATAGTTTTCCAGCCTGAAAATAAAGAAATTTTTTCCGTAGCGGAACATATACGCAGCGAGTACGTTTTGTCCGTAAAAGGACTTATAAGGCACCGCCCGGAAGGAACCGTAAATCCTAATATGCCTACGGGAAAGGTAGAGCTTGTAGTTTCCAGTCTTGAAGTATTAAACGCTTCTCCGGTTCTCCCTTTTGAAATATCCGATTATACCGACACTTCGGAGGAATTAAGGCTTAAATACCGTTATTTGGATTTGCGCCGCCCGGTTTTTCAGAAAAATTTTATAATGAGGCATAAAGTTTCCAAAGAAATAAGAAATTTTTTAAACGATGAAGGGTTTTTTGAAATAGAAACTCCGTTTTTAACAAAATCCACGCCCGAAGGGGCAAGGGATTTTTTGGTTCCGTCAAGAATTAACCACGGATGTTTTTACGCTTTGCCCCAGTCGCCCCAGATTTTTAAACAGATTTTGATGATCGCGGGGTTTGATAAATATTATCAGATAGCCAGATGTTTCAGAGACGAAGATTTAAGAGCCGACAGACAGCTTGAGTTTACGCAGGTTGACCTTGAAATGTCTTTTGTCGAAGAAAGCGATGTTATCGGCGTTATAGAAAGAATGCTCGCTAGAGTATTTAAAGCGGCGTTAAATATTGAAATTAAAACGCCTTTTGTCAGAATGTCTTACTCTGAAGCCATGCTGAGTTACGGCTCGGACAAGCCTGACACCAGATTTGAAATGCTGATAAAAGATTTTTGCGAAGAGCTTAAAAACAGCGGTTTCAGCGTTTTTGCCAATGTTTTGTCTAAAGGCAACATAGTAAGAGGTTTGTGCATACCTAAAGGAGCGAGCCTTTCGCGTTCGGAAATAGACGGGCTTACGAAATTTGTCGGCGAATACGGAGCCAAAGGCCTTGCGTGGATGAAAATTACCGAAGCAGGCGCTGAATCAAATATTGTCAAATATTTTAAAGACGAAGAAATAAAAGCGATTATTTCAAAACTTGACGCCAAACCCGGAGATCTTGTCGTATTTTTGGCAGATGAGGAAAAAATAGTGGCACAGGGGCTTGGAGCGCTCAGGCTTAAAATGGGCAAAGAGCTCGGGCTTATAGACAAAAACAAATTTAATTTCCTATGGGTAGTGGATTTTCCGATGTTTGAGTGGGATCACGATGAAAAGAGATGGTCTGCGCTTCATCATCCTTTTACGTCGCCTAAAGACGGCGAAGCGCTTACTTCCGAAAACGCGGGAAAAGCCAAAGCAAAGGCTTACGACGTGGTTTTAAACGGCGTGGAACTCGGCGGAGGTTCTATAAGAATACACAGAAGCGAAACACAGAAACAGGTCTTCGACCTGTTAAATATTTCGGAAGACTCGGCTAAAGAGAAGTTCGGGTTTTTGCTTGACGCTTTGACTTACGGCGCTCCTCCGCACGGCGGCGTGGCTTTAGGATTTGACAGGCTTTGCGCTTTGCTTGCCGGAGAAGAGTCTATAAGGGAAGTCATTGCTTTTCCTAAAACGCAAAAAGCTTTAGACCCGATGTCTAACGCTCCGTCCGAGGTAAGCGAGAAGCAGTTAAAAGAACTCGGAATAAGAATTGTAGTTAAACAGGCTAAGAACTGAAGAAGATTAGATGCGTAGAGGCATAGACGCATAGTAAAAGCACAACTATCAAAAAGTAAAAGTAGTTGCTGTGCATCCGTGCGTCCATACATCTATGCATCATAATTTGGAGAAATAATGAATTTTTATAAAAAGATAAAAGCATCGTTAAGAAGATTATTTCTTATGGCGGCAAGAGAATTGGGTTCTGAAAAATATGTCGCGCCGGCCATAAGAAACACCAAAAATATATTTTTAAATGAAATCAGAATTCCGGTTTTCATTTCCATAGGAATTACGATAATCATAATTTATTTTATGTTTGTCATGGGTTTGGGGGCCAATTATAGGACTTTGCTTTCCGTGGCTATTTTTACAGCGGCAATAATAGTTTTTTTCGCGCTCAATACCCATAAAGAAGAAAAAGATATTTTGTCGGATAATAACGCGGTTGTGCTTATGTGCCTTATTTTTATAATTAGTGTTTTGACGCTTCAATTATCGGTTTACGAAAAATCGCTGTCTCCGTTTATTTTTCCGGCGTCGGCATTTGCGCTGATGGCGTCTATGCTTTTGTCTCCGAGAATAGGATTGTTGTATGCGCTGATATTAAGCATTTACGCCGGACTTTTGAGCAATATGAGATTTGATGTTTTCCTTACCATGCTTTGCAGCAGCGTGGTTTGTATTGCAGACGCAGATATAATAAGAAGCAGGACAGGGTTTTTAATAACGGGTTTAAAAACCGCTCTTGTAAACGTTTCAATAATAACGATGTTTTTTCTTTTGAAACAATACGGTTTTGCGCAGTATTTTGCCAATTTGAAATTCGGCGTTTTAAACGGGCTTGTAACAGTGGTAATATTATTGGCTTTAATGCCCGTTTTTGAGAAACTGTTTTCAAGGACAACAAATATTAAGCTTATAGAGCTTGCGGATTTTAATAACCTGCTTTTAAAAAGGCTTATGCTTGAAGCTCCCGGCACTTATCATCATTCTTTATGGACTGCCGCCGTAGCCGAGCAGGCCGCAAACGCCATCGGAGCAAACGCCATTCTCGCCAGAGTGTGTTCATATTATCACGATATAGGCAAATTAAAAAACCCGGAATATTTTATAGAAAACCAAAGTACCGGAATAAATCCTCATGATTCGATTACTCCGGCTATGTCCGGGTTGGTTTTGATGTCTCACGTAAAAGACGGAGTTTCTCTGGCTAAAAAATATAATCTTGACAAAGAAATCATAAACAATATAGAGCAGCATCACGGCACAACGATGATGAATTATTTTTATCATAAAGCTTTGGAAAAAAACAGCGAAACGGACGGGACGGCTTTCAGATATCAGGGTCCTAAACCGCAGACAAAAGTCGCGGCGATAATTATGATTGCCGATTCCGCCGAAGCCGCATGCAGGGCTCTTGAGGAACCTACGGCGGTAAGAGTAAAGGAAACCGTAGAAAAAATTATAAATAATAAATTTACGGACGGACAGTTTTCCGACTGTCCCATTACTTTAAAAGATTTGGAAGACATAAGAAACAGCGTAACTTCGACTCTTGTGGGAATATATCATGCAAGAATCGAATATAAAGAAGCGGCGGAACAGCGGGTAAAAAGTAAAATACAAAATGTAAAATGAAAAAAATAAATTTTATTGAGTTTCCTAAAAATTACGAGCCTGTTTTAAAAAAAGCCGTTTTACGGACGCTAGAATCCGAAAAAATAAAAAAATGCGAAATTAATTTTATTATGGTTTCGGACGCGCAAATAAAAAAACTCAATATCAAATACAGACAAACGCGCCGTATTACCGACGTTATTTCTTTTATGGTCGTTCCCGAATTTTTCGCCGGCGACATATACATTTCAAAAAGGCGTTCTCAAAAACAGGCAAAAAAGTACGGAAACACCTGGCTTGAGGAGCTTGCATATCTTGTCATTCACGGAACGCTTCATCTTTGCGGATATACGGATTACGACCCGGAAAACAAAGCCGAAATGTTTGCAAAACAGGATAAAATATTTAAATGCTTAACTTTTTAGAGTTAATCTGCCTTGTCATTCTTGTAGTAGTAGCGGCATGGACATCGGCCGCTGAAATCGGCATAACAAGCCTTTCAAAATACAGAGTTAAAAAACTTATCGCACAGACTCCTAAACTTTCCGCTCCGTTGTCTTCATGGCTTAAATCTCCATATTATCTTTTAACGGTAATATTAACCGTCAGCGTTATAACCGATATGCTTATAAGTTTTTTATCCGCGACGGTTATGACTGACGTTTTTTTTATGATAAACAGGCACATTGTAGAAATCGTTACATGGGCAATGACTTCTTTTGTTTTGCTTATCATAGGCGAAATAGTGCCGAAATTTTACGCAAGGGCTAATTCCGAAAAAATGACGGTTTTTTCCGTGCCTGTCCTGGACAAAGTCGCAAAAATATCAAAACCTTTTTTGTATCCTATAATAAAGATTACCGAGATTTTATCTCCTAAAACTTCTTCCGGTTTGTCAAACGAGCTTAGCAAAGAAGAAATCGAAGGCTTGCTTTCCGAGGGCGGACATACGGGCGCCATAGATAAAGAAACGGGATATATGCTTGAAAGGACTTTGCATTTCGGAGACCTTTCGGTTAAAAGAATAATGACGCGTTTTGAAGATATAGATTCCGTGGATTTATCGCTTGACGAAGAGATTTTTCTCGACAAAGCGGTCGAAACTTCAAGAAGCCGCATACCGGTTTATATAAAAAACAAGGAAAACATAATAGGTTACATTCATATAAAAGACATTTTATGGGGATGGAAAGAAAATAAAGGGCATTTTATAAGGTCGTTTCTTAAACCGCCTTATTACGTGAGCGAAGACAAAAAAATAAAAGATTTGCTTAAAGAATTCCAAAGCGGTAAAACCCATATAGCTTTTGTCAAAGACAAAAACAACAATATAACCGGCATGGTTACGCTTGAGGATATTTTGGAAGAGGTCGTAGGCGAAATTATCGACGAGTACGAGTTTAACGAATGATTACGGCAATAATAATTAAAATCATTATATTTTTTGTTCTTATGGGATTTCACGCTTTTTTTAACGGGGCGGAAACCGCGGTTACGAGTTTGTCCGTGTCTTATTTAAGAAGATATAAAGAAACGGGAGGTAAAAAAACGCGGGCCGTAATTTATTGGGAAACGCATACGGACGAAATAATGACTACCATGGTTATAGGGATGAATTTGTCGATCGTCGGCATGGGCGTGACGGCTTCTTCCCTTGCGACCGGTATCAGCGAAGCATATGCGATTAGAAACGGCGTTGTAATCGTTCTTTTACCGGTTACCGCGATATTTTTAGCTTTGGTTTTCGGAAATATTTTTCCGAAAACTTTTGCGCGTTATAACGCGGAAAGAATCGGAATTGCGGTTTTGCCGTCTATAATAATGTTTTCTAAATTTTTTAAACAGATCGTGGGTTTTTTATCCGGCGTGTCTAATAAAATCATAAAAATATTTTCAAAGAAAAAAGAAACTCAGTCCGTAAAAGCCGACGAAATAGATTTTTTGCTTTCAAACGAGACTACTTCGCCGCTTTCCGAGGAAGGAAGAGAACTTGTAAGCAATATAATGGATTTTTCCGAAAAGAGAGCGTCGCAGGTTATGGTTCCGCGGCAGGAAATATTCGCCGTTAACATTGAAGATAAAAAAGAAGATATAATAAATAAAATAATAGAAACCAAATTTTCGCGGGTTCCCGTTTATAAGGGTACGCTAAATCATATTATCGGCATTATATACAGCAAAGATTTGGCTATTGCGTGGCGGAATTCGGATATAATCGTAGTAGAGGATTTGATAAGGCCGGCTCATTATGTTCCGGACAGCGCCAGAGTCGATAAAGTGCTTAAAGAATTTAAAACCGGACATCACCATGTGTCTATAGTCGTTGATGAATTCGGTTCTACGGTTGGCATTCTTTCCATTGAGGATTTGCTTGAGGAAATCGTCGGCGAAGTTTGGGACGAGTACGATATGAAAGAAAAAACTATAGTCCCTTACGGGGATAACTCGTACCTGGTGCAAACCCAGGAATCCGTACTGAATTTGAATAAAGAGCTGAATATAAATATTCCGGAAGACGAAGATTATTCTACCGTAAACGGCTGGATTTTAAAGCTTTTTGACAAAATACCCGATGCGGGCGAGAAAATTAAATGGCAAAACTTTGAAATAGAAATTCAGGACGCGGACGATAAAAAAGTGAACAGAATCATATTACGGCAGGTAGGAAGTAGAAAGGAGTAGGTAGGAGGCAAAACCTCCTACTTCCTACTTTATCCCTCCTCCTTTTGAGGTAAAATGTATTACCAAATAAAAGGTCTTGTTTTAAATTCCAATACTTACGGCGAAACCGATAAAATTGCCGTGATTTATTCTTACGAGTGGGGGAAAATTCAGGCTGTTGTTCCCAGCGCGAAAAAAATCAACGCGAAACTCGCGTCCGCGACCGAACCTCTGACCGAAAGCGAATTTATGGTTTTTCAAAGCCATACGTCAATGCGCCCTAAAATCACGGGAGCGCTAATAATAAAAAATAATTCGGCGCTTAAAACGGATTTTAACAAAAACCTTTACGCTCTTTACGCGGCTGAAATCGCAGATAAGTTTACGCCTTTCAATATGGAAAACGCCGAAAAATACGAGCTTATATCAAGAGTCTGGGAGTTGTTTGCCGATTGTAAATATCCTAAAAGAGTTTTAACGGCTTTTACTTTAAGATTTCTTAAACTTTCAGGATATTCTTTAAGCGATTATATTAAAAATAATATTTCTGCCGCCGACAAACAAATTGAAAATGCCGTGGTAAAGCTTTCGCGCTGTTCCGGCAGCGACGCGGATAATCTATCTGATTTTGACGATAATAAAACGTGGAATTATGTCGAAGGCTATTTGACAAATTACATAAAACGCCCATCGGTGAGCGTGTTTATGAGGAAAGTTAATCTTTAATTTGATAAAATAAATAAATTCGCAGACATTAATGATTGCTCTGTCGTTGCCGTCATTCTGAACGAAGTGAAGAATCCAGAAGCCTGTCCTGAGCGAAGCCGAAGGATTAAAGTAATGGATACGTTCGGGACTTTGTCCCTCAGTATGACAGGCAAAGATAACTAATTTTCTGGAGAATATATGAATTTTCAAGACATTATTATGGCGCTTCATAAGTTTTGGGCGAAAAAAGGCTGTTTAATATGGCAGCCGTATGATTTGGAAAAAGGCGCGGGAACTTTTAACCCTGCTACGTTTTTAAAAGCTTTAGGGCCAAAACCCTGGAATGTCGCATATGTCGAGCCTTCAAGGAGGCCTACCGACGGCAGATACGGCGAAAATCCTAACAGATTGCAGCATTATTACCAATATCAGGTTATCATGAAACCAGCTCCAAAAGATATACAGCAGATCTACCTTGAGAGTTTAAAAGCAATAGGACTTGATCCGAAAAAACACGATATAAGATTTGTGGAAGACGACTGGGAATCTCCGACGCTGGGCGCGTGGGGGCTTGGCTGGGAAGTCTGGATTGACGGTATGGAAGCCACGCAGTTTACGTATTTCCAGCAGGCCGGCGGCATAAATCTTAATCCTATTTCGGTTGAAATAACTTACGGGACGGAAAGGCTTGCCATGTACGTTCAAAAGAAAAATAACGTTTACGATTTAGAGTGGACTGACGGCGTGACTTACGGAGACGTTCATCTTGAAGACGAAAAAGAATGGTCTTGCTACAATTTTGAAAAAGCCGATACCGAGATGCTTAAAAGGCATTTTAACGATTGGGAAAAAGAAGCCCAAAAACTTGTTGCGGACAACCTGCCTCTTCCGGCTTATGACGCGGTAATGAAATGTTCCCATTTGTTTAATTTGCTTCAGGCAAGAGGCGCGATATCGGTTTCGGAACGCGTCGCTTACGTTTTAAGGGTAAGAACCATAGCAAAGGCTGTAGCTGAAGGATACCTGAAACTTCAGAGTTAAATCCTTGTCTGTCATCCCCGAGTGTTTTTATCGGGGATCCACGTTTGTCGTTAAAAGACATAAGGAATAACGTATTATTTTTAGCAACAATGGATTCCGGGTCAAGCCCGGAATGACAAAAAGAGTGAGGCAATGACACATAAAAAGGAAATAATCAAAATGACTGAAAACATCAATAACGCTTTACTTGAAATAGGAACTGAAGAAATTCCGGCGTCTTATATAGAGCCGGCTTTAAAACAAATTGAGGAACTTGCGGTCAAATCTTTTAATGCCGCGGGTCTTAAATACGGCGTTATAAAAACTTACGCTACGCCCAGACGCCTTGTTTTGTTTGTCGAAAACCTTGATTCTAAAAGTCCGGATAAAACCGAGGAAATTTTGGGACCTTCCGTTCAGGCTGCAAAAGACGCAAACGGTAATTTCACTCAGGCGGCTCTTGGTTTTGCTTCAAAAAACGGGACTGTTGCGGAAAAACTTGATATAAAAAATACCGAAAAAGGCGAACGTCTTTGTTTTGTCAAAAAAACTAAAGGCGAGAAAACGGAAAAACTTCTTTTAAATATCTTTCCGGAGATAATAAAAAATATTTATTTCCCGAAAACCATGGTCTGGGAAGAAAGTGGATTTAAGTTCGCGAGGCCAGTCAGAACAATAATAGCTTTGTATGGTAAAAAGGTTATTAAGTTTAAAATTGCGGACGTTAAGTCCGACAATTGGACAATCGGGCTGCATACTGCCGATAAAAGCAAAATAAAAATAGATTTGCCTGAAAATTATCTTATTAAGATGAAAAACAAATGCGTTATCGCGGATCAGAATGAAAGAAAAGAAGCGATAAAAAAATCAGTTAACGAAACCGTTAAATCCGTCGGAAGCGTTATAGAAGACGAATCTCTTGTTGACGAAATAAATTATCTTGTAGAGTATCCGACGGCGGTTTTGTGCGAATTCGATAAAAAATACCTTGATCTTCCGCCCGAAGCCCTTACCGTGTGCATTAAAAAAAGCCAGAAATGTTTTGCCGTCATAGATAAGAGCGGGAAATTTTCGAATTATTTTATAGACGTTAAAAACGGTATTTCAAAATATCAGGAAATCGCGCGAGAGGGGTATGAAAAAGTCGTGGGCGCAAGGCTTTCCGACGCGGAATTCTTTTATAAAAATGACCTTAAAAAAGGGCTTGACGGCAATATAGAAAAATTAAAAGGAGTCGTATTTCATAAAGAAATCGGAACAATTTACGAAAAAATCGAGCGTGTGAGGGCTTTGTCTTCCTTTATAAATAAAGAGTTCGGCGTAAACATCGATGAAAAATTGCTGGACAGAGCGGTTTTGTTGTCTAAAGCGGATTTGGTAAGCGAAATGGTTTTTGAATACGGCGAACTTCAGGGCGTTATGGGAAAAATATACGCCCAGAAACTCGGAGAAAACCCGGACGTTGCAGTTTCCATACAGGAACATTATTACCCGTTAAGCGCCGGCGGAATTCTTCCTGAAAATAAAATCGCAGCGGTTATTTCAATCGCGGACAGGATAGATACTCTTGCCGCGAACTTCGCAATAGGCCTCGAGCCTTCCGGTTCGGCCGACCCTTACGGTTTGAGAAGAGCCGCCATAGGTTTGGTGAGAATTATAATTGAAAAATTCCCGAATGCCGATTTAAATAAATCTTTAGAGCAGTCTTTTTTGTTAATGCCTGAAAAAGTGAAAAATAATCCTAAGTTCGGGCAGGCTAGGCAAAGGCTGGAATCTTTCCTGACACAAAGGATTGAAAGCCTTTATGAAGCGCAGAATTTTTCTTCAGACGAAGTAAAATCCGTTTCCAGTATTTTGAAAATCTTAGGACTGAAGAATATTGGCGATATTTTGCCTAAGCTTAACGCTTTAAAAACAGCGAAAACAAAAGGAGACTTTGCCGCGATATCGGAAGTTTTTAAGAGAATAAACAATATATTGGCTCAGGCTAAAAAACAAAATATTGAAATTTCGGCGATTGTTGATGAAAACTTGCTTTCCGACGAAGCTGAAAAATCTTTATATAACGAATCAAAATCCGTCAAGTCCGGCGTTGAAAAATATATTTCACAAAGCGAATATAACATAGTTTTTGATAAAGTTCTTGAAATAAAACCTCATATAGACGCTTTCTTTGAAAAAGTTATGGTTATGGCAGAAGACGAAAATGTTAAGAAAAACAGAATCGCGCTTTTAAATTCCGTAAAAAATATATTCGGCGGGTTTATAGATTTTTCTTTGCTGCAGTAAATCGGACTATTAGTTGTGTTTTTTGCCGTAATTGTTAAAAATTCCGTCTTTGAATCCCGAAAATATGTGTTTGTATTTTCGGGATTTTTCTTTTTCAAAAAAAGTTATTTTGAAAAGTCCGCCGAGTATAGAGCCGATGAAAATTCTCAAGACGCTTAACGGATCAAAAAACAAATGTTTTTTTAGAATATAAACGCAATTGCGGGAAAGATAATATCTGCGAAGCGGGGAATAATTTCTTATCGTAAATCCGAACTTTTTTTGCGATTGTCCTATTTCGTGAATAATATAGTTGTTTTTAGATTCTAGAATAGTAAATCCGTTTTTTCTTAACCTGAAATTAAAATCGTTGTCAACCTGGTCTATAAACAGTTTTTCTTCAAAACCGCCTGTTTTTTGCGAGGCTGATAATTTAATAAAATTACCCGAAGTCATTGCGTGTTTTATTTTCTTAAACGGTCTTATGTTGTCATTCCTGTGAAAATTGTTGATATTTCTTTCAACATATTTTAAAGCTATAACAGCGCATTTATCTTTCTCTGTTTGTGCAAGTTTGCCGTAATCCGCAAAAAGTTCCGACACGGAGTTTTCAGGCAATTCACTGTCATGGTCTAATGTTAAAAGCCAATCTCTTTTTATATCTGCGGCATAATCTAGACCCTGATTTAACGCTTTTGCAATGCCGAAATTTTCCGGATTATAAATGATTTTCAGTTTATCATCGGTAATTTCAAGCCGTTTTAATTCGGATATTATATTTGCGTCTTCCGTGCAGTTGTCAATAATCAATATATTATCAACCTGATTTTTTATCGAATTGTAGCATCTGAAAACTTTGTTAGAGTTGAAAGAAACTATAATAGCGCAAATCATATCGTCTTCTCCGCTCTTATCAGGCCTCTTCTTAAAGAAGGCACCATCATGTAGCCTTTTGAATATTCGGTTTTGAATCCGTTGTTTTCAAAAATACGTTTTAAATCTTTTGCGTGGTTATTTCTGTGATACGCGCATACAGCTGCTTTAAATTTGTTTCTTTTAAGTATTTCCGCCGCGCCTTTTAACATCAGAACTTCCGCGCCTTCAATATCGGCTTTTATAAAATCTAAATTTTTGTCTTTAAAGAAATCGTCAAGCGATACCGTATTTGTTCCGGTCAAGTCCGATACGTATTTTTTGACTATGAAAACTTTTTCTTTCCACGGTTCAAAAGTCTTTTGCAAAGCTTCTATCCAGGACTCTTCGCATTCAAAAATGTAAGCTTCTTTTACTTTTTCAATATTGGATAATGTCCAAAATGCTTCTGCAGCGCCGATTTCGGCTATGACGTCTCCCTGAGATACTTTAAACTGCCCTGTTTCGTATCTGTGAGGCGAATGCTCATCCTGTTCGATAAGTATCGAGTTATAATAGTCTGCGGATTTTTGTTTTGAAAAATTTTTAGGAAAGTATAGTTTATTGGCGCCCGCATATACGAAATACATATGAGATTTTTCGTCAAAATGCGCGTCTATATTTTCCGATTTATAGTGTTTTATCCATTCGTACGGAAAGAGCTGAACGGGATTGTTTTTTAAAAAATCCGATATTTCTTCAATTTCTTTGTCTTTTGAAGTTTCGGCTAAATTTTTTACGTATCGCTTCATCTGAGCGCGTATAAAATTCAGACGGGCGTCAAGTATAAATCGCGGAATGTATTTTTGCACACAGTTTTTTAATTTTTCCAAGATTTGTCTCCGCTTTTACGCTGTTTTTTCAAAAAAATCTTTTACTTTCGTATCTTTTTCAAGGATGTTATATTTTTTTATTTCGTCTTTACAAAATTTTCCGACGGCTTTATCATACTCTGTGTCCAAATCCAAAGTATTATTTATATAACCGGTATAAAAATAACGCCAATGACAGGCTATTTCTTTTCCGAGTTTTAAGTTTTTCTCCACAGCTTTTGCTCCGTCGATCATTTTTCGTTTAAAATGTTGTCTGTTTCTGATATTAAAATGGCATATGGAAATATCCTTTGAAATATGACGAAAAGAAAAACCTTTCATAAGAACATCATGATTTCCTTCTAAAATCATTGTATAATCTTTTGCTCTGTGTATTACTTTTGGTATGGTTTTTAAAAATTGACTGTATTTTGAGAGTTTGCTTTGCCTTTCCAGCAAAGCTTCTGTTTTTTTAGGGAATGTTTTAATTATTTTATTTGAAAAATTTATATAATCGGAATCATCTTCGGGCAGCATGTTATAACTTGGTATAAAAATTTTATTTCTTGCGGTTATTGACAGTTCGTTTTTTAAATTTCCGCTTTTAGCATACCAAAACTCGTCGGCGTCGGCGTTTATAATCCAGTCGGCATTATATTTTTCTTTAGCAAGAATAATCATTCTGTGCACCCATGCCGACTGATCGTGATTTTCGCCTTTTTCTTCGATTATATCTAAAATCCAGCCTTTATCTTTATATTTTCTGAAAATCTCTAAAGTTTTATCCGACGAGTTATTATCCGTGACTATAAAAGCGTCCACTCCCTGCGCTTTATTAAACAATATTTGCCGCTCAATTATGTCCTCTTCATTTTTTGCAAGTATTGTCATAATAAGCCTGGGATTTGCTATAGGGGCATAATGTTTATAATGTAATATTTGTTTGAATTTTGAATATAATTTTGTCATAGTTAATTCCGTTCTTTTGTGTTGATTTTATCAATTTAGTAGAATTTAGACAATAAAATCAGACTGTTGAAAGAAAGGAAAGTATTATGATTTCTATAATAATACCGGTTCATAATTCGGAAAAATATTTAAGATATTGCCTTGACAGCGTTGCAGGGCAGACGTTTCGGGATTTTGAATGCATCTGCGTTATAGACAGCGAAGGGGATAATTCCCTGGAAATACTCAAAGAATACGCCTCCAAAGATTTTCGCTTTATAATTATTAAAAAAACCGCGGGAACAATAAATGACAACCGTAATGCCGGTCTGGAAAACGCTAAAGGCGAATATGTTTATTTTCTTGACAGCGATGATTATATCTCTCCCGATTACATTGAAGGGTTTTATAAGGTTGCTGCGGAAACAAACGCTTCGGTTGTGATTAACCCTAACATTACGCTTTTATATACGAATGTTCGTAAACAAATGCCTCAAAACTTATATAAAGAAAAAGAATATTTTGTTACTCCTCAAAATATATCCGAAGTGTTAAAAAATGTTTATCTTTGGAATAAACTTTTCAAATCGGAATTATTAAAAAAGATAAATGTTAAGTTCCCTGATATTATAATTTCAGAAGACTTATATTTTTGCTGGTGCGTTATGCCGTTTGCAGGTAAAATCGCGGTTAATTATGAAGGACAATATTTTTACAGACAGTCGTCCTCTCAGGTTAGTAGAGGTTTAACCGGTAAAACTCCGGAATTTTTTATAAATGCATACAATTTGGTTAAGGATTTTTACAGGGAAAATAAATTGGAAGACAATTGGCAAGTGCCGGTTTACTGTCTTTATTATCAGTTACGCTATAATTTTAACGCTAAAACTTTCTTATCGGATTATGAAAAAATTAAAGTTGCGATAGACGATACCGTAATGCATAACGCGCTTTTGTCTAAACCGGAAAAAATTTTTATAAAAAGAGTAAACAAAGGAATTTTGTATTGCTTTTTAACGGTATGCGTGAAAATAGTCGTAATAAAGCTTATAAAATCCGTTGCGCGGCCGTTTTTATTAAGGTAACTCTGTTTTTAAAACCGCTTTTGTTTTTAACGGCAGTATCCAAAAAGCGGTAAGTACCAATGAAATAATTAATCCCGCCAGGATTCCTTTTACCCCGTAATTTTTTGAGAGGAAATATTGAGCCGATGCGTTTAGCGCTATTTGAAAAGGCATATATATAAAAAGCGTCCGCAGCGCGTTTATACTTTGAAGAAAAGTCAGAAAAGTATCGCAATAACATCTCAGCAATATAAAAATCCCGAACATCAAAATCAGCAAAGGAGATGCGTCTATTTGCGTTCCGGGAGCGAGAATTTTAATAATTACCGGCGAAAAAATATATATGAAGGCTGTTCCTGCAATTGATAAAATTAAAACCAGCAGATTATATTTTTTTATCATAGATTTGATTTGATTGAATTCTTTTCTCACATACATTTCGCTAAATACGGGCCATACGGCCGCAAGAACGGCGATATAAATAAATACGATAAACATAAATACTTTCATAAAAATACTATATGTTACTATATCTGCCGGTTTTAGAGTTTGCGACATTACAAGATAATCGGTTTGTAAAAAGATAAGAGTAAAGATTGTGATAGAATGAAATTTAACGGCTCGTATAAATATGTTTTTGATTGTTTTTATATCAAATTCAAAAATACGCGGCAGGTACGAGGCAAATATTTTTATAAAAAGAGGCGCCGCGCAAAGAAAAAGAGGCAGAGTAAAGATTATTAACGCCGTCGTAATACTATGCCCTTCGGGATAATGTCTTTTAAATATAACTATGGCAGCCATAGATATTATCGCGGAAAGAGCCTGAAGAAAGTTTGAAACATACCCTTTATGCAAAGCATAATAAACTTTATAAACCGGGAATGTCAATGCGTAGGCAAGATATATCATAGCCCCTGTCAGGATAATATGAGTTGTTTGTATTTCGGAAATATTAGTGAATTTTCTAAATATTATATTTTGTACGGGATTTGAAATAAATATTATAACTATGGAAAAAATAACAAATAATATTATTATAATCTGAAGGCAGGCTTTTAAATATTTATCGTAATTTTCGTTTTTCGCTCTGCTTTCGGATATAAAGTTTTGCAGTGATGTTCCGATACTTAATTCCGTGAGAGCAGACCATGATACGATGGAAAAAGCGATGGCATATACGGCGTATCTGTCTTCTCCTAAGTAAGACAACAGCGCCCGAATGCTTATTATTTGCACGGACGCGATTATTATTTTGCTTATCCAGCCGCTAATAGCCACAAATAAGTGGGGCGGGATTTTATTAAATGGTGTAGTAATTGCGCTTTTTATATCCATTCGCTTATTTCTTTTTTTGAGACGCCCCATAAGCTGTTATAGGTTCTTTTCTTTACCGCGCAATAACGGCAGGCGTCAATAGGCTTTGAAATATAATCCAGAATTTCTTTTATATCGGAAGCTTTGTATATATCTATAAAACTGCTTTCCATTACGGGAATATTTTTATTAAAATACTCGTTGAATATATTTACGGTAACGGGTATCGAACATATTGAAAATTTTCCGTTTTTTAAATAATAACATCCGTTGCATTTTCCATTCTCGTAATTGTATTTTCCGTCTTGCCCGCCTTCTGTGTCAAGGGGGAAATGATGCGAAGTTTTCTTCCCGATTTCCAGTCCCTGATAGTCGATGTCTATTTTGTAATCGTCGCTTTTTTTGTTAATGGTTTTCCAGTTTAATTTTATCGGATATCTTGTTATAATTAAAGATATTTTTTCACGCTGCAGCGTTTCCCAAAATTCGTCGGTTTGATTCGGAAGCAAAATTCCGTTTGTGCCGATTCTTATTTGTATGTTCGGGAAAATATTCCTTGCTTTGCTAAGCATTTTTAATAAATCCGGATGCAGTAAAGGTTCTCCGCCGGTAAGATTTAATCTTTTGATTTTTCCGCCTGTAAGCTCTGCCAGCCTTTTTAAATCTTTTGTAAATGTATTAATGTCCGTGACGTTGTCTTTGGCTATAGGGGAGAAGGATGAACAGTTTTTGCAATTTAAGTTGCATCTGTCTATTATATGATAATGTATGTCTTCTATAAAGTAATCAGAGGCGGCAATTTTTTTGTTAAATTTCAGCGTTTTCTCAAAAAAATTTTTAATTTGTTTTATGCGAAGAATAACGGAAATCTTATATGCCGTCTCATTCGTTATTATAAATCGTTTTATTTTTTTTAACATAATTTATTCGCTTTTTTCGTTTAATAAAATTTTTGCGGTTTCGCATATTTCTTTAACGCTTATATTATATAAACATTTCAATCCGTTTGGACATTCTGCGTATGAACACGGCGAACATTTTTCATAAGAGCATAATGCTGCGGCTTTGTGCGTAACAGGCATGGATTCGTCCGGAAGGGTTTGACCGTGAAGCGATATCACTTTTATTCCCGCGGCCGCGGCTAAATGAACGGTTCCCGTGTCAACGGAGATTAATAAGTCGGATTGTTCCAACACGGCTTTTAAAACCAAAATATCCGTTTTACCGCATAGGTTTTTTATACTTACGTCTTTTAGTGAATTTACGATTTTTTTGGAATTATCAAAAATTGATTTATCTCCCAATAAACAAAAATTAGACGGTATTTGCGAACTCAAAGCTTTTATTATTTCTATTATTCTTTCGTCGGGCAATGTTTTTTGTCCTCGGTAATTTATGCATACCGTAAATCCCGTTTTTTCGCCGATTAAATTCAAAGCTTTATCCGATAGATTTTTAGTATCGGTAAGCACGGGTTTCGCCAGATTATAGCTTTCTAAAAATTGTCTGGCTATATTTTGATATCTTTGCGACATATGAAAATGCTTTACATCAGGATTCAGACGAGCCGTGAACGTGAAATATTTTCTTGACGGTTCGGCGGCGTTTTTGATTCCCGCTCTTATATCGGGTCCTGCTATAACTTTGATCCCTGCCATTTTAACTATAAGCGTAAGCAGGGTCGAATTGTCAAAAAAAATACATGCTTCATATCCGCCGAAAACAAGTTTTAAAAAATATCTTAAAAACCACAGGGATTTTTTTAGTCTGTCTTTTATATAAGAGTCGTTTCTGGAATGATAGTAGAAAAAATATTTATCTATTACCGGATTGTTTTTTGCGAGCTGTTCAAATTCTTTGAGCAGTAATACCGTAAGTTCCGATTTTGGAAAAGTTTTTTTTATGATTGCAAAAGCGGACGTAGCCCATATAAAATCTCCGAGCCCCCAGTATGTTATAGCCAATATTTTTTTATAAGACATAGTGTTTTCCGCTTTTGAGGAGCTATAAGTTTTTTACGTTTACAGCCTTAATAAAACCTAAAATAACATGCAGTTTTCTTGAAAAAGAAACAAATCCGTTTTTAAGAAGGGTTTCAATCAAAATATTCTCGCCTTTAAAATGCCATTCTAGAAGTATATAGCTTATTTTAGGAAATAATCCGGCTTTATCAAGGCAGTCAAAGATCTTATATTCGCTGCCTTCGCAGTCCATTTTTACAATAATTTTTTCTTTTGAAGCGGAATTTATAATTTCGGAAAAGATTTTATCGGCAGCCGCGAGTTTTACGGTTTGCTTTGTCGTATTTCCTACATTCGGAGTCAGATTTTTTAAATTTACGTCGGTTACGGTATTTAAACCCTGATCTTTTGACGAATAATTAACGGATATATCGGCGTCATTGTCCGAAATTCCGAAATTGTGGGGATAAATTTTTTCTTTTAACTCTTTATTAAGTTCAAAATTGCGGATAGCTGATTCGTAAGTTTCTTTAAAAGGTTCGTAAGAGAAGACTTTTTTTATGTTCGGCTGAGATGCGAAATAAAGCGATGCTGCGCCTTTATTCATTCCCACGTCAATTACAACACATTCGTCTTTTGTGTTTATTTTGTAGTTTAACTCATAGAAAATTTCAAGTATGATTTTAATATCCGAAATGTTTTTAACGAGAAATTTTATTTTACGGTTTTCGTCGCCGTCAATTGTTACAATTAAATCATTATTAAAGGTTTGAAATGCTGCATTTAATCTTATTACAAACCGCCTGACAATTACAGGATGCGTTAGAAAAAGAAGCCAGACTTTAAAATTAAGATTATTTATAAATAATCTTATATTTTTTAAATCTTTCCAAAGCAGTTTGAAATAAAACACTGTTATTTTTCCTTCTTTGCATTTTTACATGGAAATTAATATATTGTCAATCGCTTGGTCTAAAGAGTATTGTATATGATATCCGACTTCGTTTGTAAGGCGCGAGTTATCGCCGACTATAACCGGCGGCTGGTTTGTAGGTTCATTTAAAATTTTAATTAAGTCCGGGCGTCCGAGTTTGTTTGCTATGGCCAAAGCGTAATCCGCAAGAGTTACTCCTTTGCCGGTGCAAATATTTACTATGCCTTCGGCATCGCCGTCTAAAAATTTTACAAAACCGTTCGCGATATCTTTTGAATATATGTAATCTTTAATTAAACTGCCGTTTGTTATCGTGACTGCTTTGTTTTCTTTAATGCTTTTTATTATGTGCGCCGTAAGCCTTTTTTCATTTTCACCGTGGCCGTAAACGTAAAAAATTCTGCCCCAGCCGAAATTTACGCCGTTTTGGGCGCAGTAAAGCTCTGAAAGTTCTCTTAAATAATTTTTACATTTGGCGTACACGGTTTGCGGACGGACTTCGTCCGTTTCTTTGAGAGGCGTGTCTTTAAATTTATATTCAAAACAAGTTCCCGCAAAAACGGCCCTTTTCCCGCCGTTTTCGGTAAAATATTTTAACAGATTAAGCCCTGCTTTCAAAAAATCGAAATTTATATCGGACGTTAAATAATCTTCCGTTGTCGCCCATGCGAAGTTTAAAAGGTGCGACGGCTTTATACTTTCAAATGCTTTTCTGGCGCTGTCCGCATCAAAAATATTGCAATTTATCCAATTGACGCCGTTGTCCGGATTTTCTTTGTCTATGGTTAACGCATAAATATCAAACCCGGAGTTTTTAAGAGGTTCTATCGCTTCTTTGCCTATAAGTCCCGAACCGCCTGTTAAAATTAATTTTTTATAGAAGTTCATGGTTTTTATCTTTTTCATTTATTATTACGTTTTTGCGATCCGGCCATTTAATGCCTATTTTCGGGTCATTCCATCTTATTCCCGCGTAATAATCGGGCATAAAGAATTCGCTGAGTATATAAAATAAAACGGTATCGTCTTCAAGCGTCTGAAAACCGTGCGCGCACATAGGGGGAATGTATATACTTGCTTCGTTTTTTTCCGATAAAACGACATGGGTCCATTTTAAATAAGTCGGCGAATCTTTTCTGATGTCGACTATTACGTTATAACTTGAACCTTTCATGCATGAAACTATTTTTTGTTCTGTAAACGGTTCTTTTTGATAGTGCAGTCCGCGTAAAACGCCGGCGCTGTTATTTTTTGACATGTTGCATTGTTTGACGTTAAAACTTATGTCATGGAGCGTGAGGTCTCTTTTGCAAAAAAATCTGAAAAAAGAACCTCTGTGGTCTTTATACTTGTCTGGTTCTATCACGAAAGCCCCTTTTATGGGGAGTTCTTTAAAAACCATTTTTATTTCCTTGCCAGATTCTTTATTTTGCCTACCATGAATTGTAGCATTTTTTTAGTTATTGCGGGATATACCCCTATCCATAAAGAATTATTCATAACTGTTTCGGTGTTTTTTAAATTTTCCGATATTCTGTGCGATTTTTTATCTTTTCTAAAATAGTCAAAGCAGGGTTGTTTTGTTATGTTTCCCGCGAATAACATTCTTGCCTGAATATTATTTTTTTCAAGATATTGTACTAAAGCGTTTCTTGTAATTTTTGAATTTTCCTTTACTGTTATTAAAAAGCCAAACCAGCCGGGCTTTGAGTTTTTTTCGGGTTCCGGCAGTATCAATACGTCGGAAAATTCGTTGAGAGATTTACGCAGATACTGCCAATTTTCATTACGTTTTTTTATAAATGACGGAAGTTTTTTTAACTGGGCGCAGCCTATGGCCGCCTGCATTTCCGTGGCTTTAAGATTATATCCGAAATGAGAGTAAACGTATTTATGGTCGTATCCTTCGGGCAATAAACCGTATTTAGAATCAAACCTGCGTCCGCATGAATTATCTTTTCCCAAAGGGCATGAGCAGTCTCTTCCCCAGTCCCTCAGCGAAAGCATAATTTTGTGAAGCAGAGGATTATTAGTATATACCGCGCCGCCTTCGCCTGTAGTAATGTGATGGGCGGGGTAAAAACTCGATGTCCCTATATCGCCGACTGTACCTGTATAACGGAGTTTCCCGTTGATTTTATACTTTGCTCCTAGCGCGTCGCAATTGTCTTCTATAAGCCAAAGATTATTTTTTTTACAAAAAGAGCTTACGGCTTTTAAATCAAACGGATTTCCAAGCGTGTGGGCAATCATAACCGCTTTTGTTTTTTTTGTGAGAACTTTTTTTAAAACATTAACGTCTATGTTATATTGCGGAATCGTTATATCCGTAAAAACAGGCACGGCTCCGAATTGCAATATCGGAGCGACGGTTGTCGGAAAACAGGCCGCGACGGTTATTATTTCATCGCCCCTTTTTATGGCTCTGTTTTTTAAGAGAGGAGAGGTCAAAGCCGTAAAGGCGAGTAAATTTGCCGACGAGCCCGAATTTACAAACAGGCAATGCCTGATATTTAAAAACTTTGCCAGAGATGTTTCGAATTTATCGGTATATTTTCCCGATGTAAGCCAAAAATCCAAAGAAGCGTCTATTAAATTTTTTACTTCTTCGCGGTCAAACACTCTGCCCGCGTAATTTATTTTCGAACCTTTCTTGTATTTTTCAGGTTTAAGAAATTCTTTCGCGTATTTGTCCGCAAGATTTAGGATCTGTTTACGGGCTGTTTTTTCATTCATAAATATCCTTAATTAATCCGTAATATTCTTTTATCTGACTGTCCATAATCTCGTTAAAATTTTTTTTGTCCATATACGCTTTGGTCCATTCGGCGGTCATATCAACGGCTTTGTTTAGAGTTATTGACGGTTTCCAGCCTAATATCGTTTTTATTTTTTCAGTATTGAGCATAAGTAAATCCGTTTCAAAAGGCTGCTGTTCATTATGGTTTTGTAAAATCCGGGGCGGTTCTTTAAAATGCGAATAAAACATATTTGCCAGTTGTTCGATTTTTACATATTCTGACATTTCGGGGCCTATATTATAATTGCCTTCGTACTTTTTATGTTCATATTGTTTTTTTACTATGAGCAGATAAGCGAAAATAGTTTCCGTAACATGCTGGTAAGGTCTTACGAAACCGGGATTTCTCAAGATAAGAGGTTTATTTTCAGACAAAGCTTTTACGGCGTCCGGAATCAATCTGTGATCTGAAAAATCTCCGCCGCCTATTACGTTTCCCGAACGTACGGTAGATATCGCGGTCCGGGTATTTTTAAAAAAAGATTTTTTGTAACTTTCCGTTATAAGTTCCGAACAGGATTTTGAATTTGAATAAGGATCTTGTCCGTTTAATTCGTCCGATTCTTTATAAACTTGTCCGGACTTGTTGTTTTTATAGACTTTATCTGTCGTGACGTTTAAAAACGATTTTACCGTTTTACATTCTCTTGAGGCTTCAAGAATATTTACCGTTCCCATAACGTTTGTTTCATAAGTGTAGGCGGGATTTTTGTAAGATTCTCTGACAAGAGGCTGCGCCGCCATATGAATTATTATTTCGGGTTTAACGGCTGACACGGTTTTTTTAAGAGCGACGAGATCTCTTATGTCGGCAAAAACAGAATCTATGTCTTTAGAAATTTCAGCAAGATTAAACAGATTGGGGGTTTCAGAAGGCAAAAGGGCATAGCCTGTTACATGCGCGCCCGCAAAATTTAAAATTTTACAAAGCCACGAACCTTTAAAACCGGTATGGCCTGTGATAAGTATTTTTTTATTTTTAAAGAAATTCAGCATAAACGGATTTACCGCTTTACGCGTTATTTTTATCAAGAGAAATTAAAAGAGGAACTTCGCCGCAGTCAGGAAATAAATGACAGTTTATGCACTCGCTCCATATTTTATGCGGAAGCATTTCTTTTGGAATAATATTGTATCCGAGCTTTTGAAAAAAATCCGGTTTGAAACTCAATGCAAAAACTTTGTCTACGCCCAAATCTTTCGCGTTTTGCTGAAGCTGCAAAACTATTTGTTTTCCGATCCCTTGTTTTGTATATTTTTCGGCAACGGCCAAAGCCTTTACTTCCGCCAAATCTTCCCACGCCACATGCAGCGCTCCGCAGCCTATAATTGAGCCGTTGTCATCCTCGACTACCACATATTCCTGAATATTTTCATATATTGAATTGAGCGACCTGTGCAGCATTTCTTTGTTGTCTGCATAATGTTCGACAAGTTTATGTATTTCTTTTACGTCTGTGACCTTTGCCGGACGAATTTTCATGATTTTTCCTTTTTGAGGCACTGCTTATTGTAACGAATGTTACTTTACGAAATTATATCCTGCCTGAATTGCTTTTTTATTTATTTCGACAAATTCGGGCTTTGAAGAAAAGGCTTTTTCGCATGCCGATAACGCGCTTTGCAAAGTGAGAACTTTTGCGTCTTCAAGTTCGCAAATATCTCCCTCTTTCCCGGCGCTTCGTCTTCGCGGATTTGCGCAATTAATTTCAAGGGCTTTTATCAAAGCTCCTACGGCGACAAGATTTGCGGTTTTAACATTTTTTATTTCTTTATCCGCGATGTCGGTTACCGGAACAAAATAAAGTTTTATCCTGTATTCTTTGTTCTGCGGAATTATCGAAGAATTGGCTATTATAACCGAGCTTTCAGTCATTCTCGGCATAAATTTATTTAAAGACGGTTCGTTTAAAGCTATAAGCGCGTTAGGGTTAAAAGCAATGGGGGAACCGATTTCGTCATCTGAAACTATTACGGTGGAATTTGCCGTTCCGCCACGCATTTCCGCTCCGTAAGACGGAAACCATGTAGTATGTAATCCTTGTTCGATCGCCGCCTGTGCTATTAAAGTTCCCGCAAGCAAAACGCCCTGTCCGCCGAATCCCGCGATTATTATTTCATCATACATTTGTTTTATCCTTTATAACTCCGAGAGGAAAAGTTTTTATAAACGTTTCTTCCGTCCATTTGATTGAATCAAGCGGCGTCATACCCCAGTCAACCGGACAGTTAGAAATTACTTCAACAAGCGAAAAACCTTTGCCATCTAACTGGCATTGAAAGGCTTTTTTTATGGCTTTTTTCGCCTTAATTATATTTTGCGGATTGTATATCGATACTCTTTCAAGATATGTTGTTCCTTCAAGAGTCGCAAGAAGTTCGCAAAGATGTATAGGATATCCTTCTCTTTTAGGGTCTCTGCCGAAAGGCGTTGTTTCGGTTACTTGTCCGATTAAAGTCGTAGGCGCCATTTGTCCGCCTGTCATTCCGTAGTTGGCGTTATTTACGAATATTATCGTTATGTTTTCTCCGCGGTTTGCCGCGTGTATGGTTTCGGCCATGCCTATTGCCGCTATATCTCCGTCGCCCTGATAAGTGAATACGAATTTGTCGGGATTTGTCCTTTTTATTCCTGTTGCCACGGCCGGAGGCCTGCCGTGCGGAGCCTCGGTGGTGTCAAAGTTAAAATAATCGTAGGCAAAAACCGCACAGCCTACCGGAGCCACGGCTATTGTTTTTTCTCTTAAATTTAACTCGTCTACACATTCCGCTACGAGCCTGTGTATTATTCCGTGCCCGCATCCCGGGCAGTAAGATAAAACAGAATCTTTAAGACTTTCCGGTTTTGATAATATTTTTTCCATTATTTTGCCATCTCTTTAATTTTTACGAGTATTTCCTGTTCAGTGACTATTCCGCCGCCGGCTTTGCCTAAAAATTCGACGGGAGCTTTCCCGTTTACGGCAAGTTTTACGTCTTCAATCATTTGTCCGTGGCTTAACTCTACAGACAGAAACTTCGTTCCTTTTTTTGCCAATGAATCTATAATTTGTGATGGGAAAGGCCAAAGGGTTTTTGGCCTAAGCAAACCTGCTTTTATACCTTCTTTTCTTGCCAGTTTTATTGCGGATTTGGCTATTCTCGACGAAATTCCGTAAGCGGTTATTATTATTTCCGCGTCGTCAGTCATAAAAGTCTCATATTTTACTTCGTTTTTGGCGATAATTTTATATTTTTCCTGCAAATTAATATTATGTTTTTCCAATACTCCGTCTTTCATAAGAAGCGATTGTACGGAACGCGGCTGTCTGCCTTTGCAGCCTGTCAAAACCCAGTTTTTGTCGTTAAAATCTTTTTTTTCGGATTTGTTAAATTCTACGGGTTCCATCATCTGCCCTATTATTCCGTCGGTAAGAATCATAACCGGGCTTCTGTATTTTTCCGCCAAATCAAAAGAATCATAAGCAAATTCATACATTTCCTGAGCGGAATTCGGCGAGAGAACTATAAGTCTGTAATCCCCGTGTCCGCCGCCTTTAACCGCCTGAAAATAGTCGGACTGCGAACCTGAAATATTTCCGAGTCCCGGCCCTCCTCTTTGAACATTGACTATTAAAGACGGAAGCTGCAATCCCGCCATATAAGAAATTGCTTCCTGTTTTAAAGAAATTCCCGGAGACGACGATGAAGTCATTGCTCTTTTTCCCGTTACCGCCGCGCCCAAAACCATGTTAGCGGCCGCGATTTCCGATTCAGCCTGAACAAAAACGCGTTTCAGTTCAACCATCTTTTTGGACATATAAGCGGGGATTTCATTTTGAGGAGTTATCGGATAGCCGAAATAAGCGTGTAATCCCGCCGCTATAGCGCCTTCGCACAGAGCAATGTTACCTTTTATTAATTTTTTCATTTTATACCTTTCAAATGCATAGCAACTACAAAAGCAGTTCCCATGCCTCCGTGCGTCTATGCCTCTAATCTTCTATTTATATACTTCTATACATACATCGGGACAAACCAAATAACAGAATCCGCAGCCTATGCATGCGTCTTCTTTTTCAAGCGTTGCCCAGCGGTATCCGGCTTTATTAAACTGTTCTGAAAAAGATATGCATTGCTTTGGGCAGGCTTTTAAACATAAACTACAGCCTTTACATTTCTCGGCGTTAATTTTAATTGTGGGCATAACATAAAACCTTTAAATTTTTATATAAAACATTGTTATTTTAGGATTTTAGGAAATTTAAGTCAAATCACGGCAAACAAACGAGATGCAGAGATACGGGGATGCAAAGATGCGAAGAAAACAGCCTTTAAAGCCGTTGCTCTGCATCCCATCTTCTCCGCATCTCATCTTCTGCTGTGTTGTTTGCATAAACATTATAAATGTAGTATAATCCGCAAAGATAATTTGAAAGTTTTTAGATTGTTTGAAATGATTGTTCAAGTGGGCGGATGGCGGAACTGGCAGACGCACAGGACTTAAAATCCTGAGGCTCGCAAGAGCCGTGAGGGTTCAATTCCCTCTCCGCCCATTTTTGCTTTGGCTTTTGAATTTTTGCCTCCTTATACTCCGGCTCATTTAGTTTTAGTCTAAGGATAGGGCGCTCACATCTCGCGTCCGTTGCCAGACTTACGCTCCTTATTCGTCGCGTGGCAACCCGTCTTAAGCGTCGCAAAAATATCAAAATCCTTTGCAAAAAAACTATATAAATTAGTGTTTTGTTTGAGTAAAAAGGAAAAAATATGAGTGAAAAAAAAGATATTCTCGTTGATTTTGCTTCAATAGAGAAAAATTTACAAAAATATAAAGTAAAAAACAAAGGAATTCAGGCTATAGAGACGGAAAAGATAGTCGGGAGCATTAACAGGTACAATGATTTTTCCGAAAATCTGCTTCCTTACAGAGGCGACTCAAGCATGAGATACGCCAATATTGAAAGAGCTTTGCTCGCGGGAGTTAATCTGCCTCCTATACAGGTTTACCAGATACTTGACAGCTATTTTATAATAGACGGACATCACAGGGCTGCCGTTGCGAAAAGACTTTTTAACGCGGAATTTATCGACGCCGAAGTTTTTGAGGTTAAGTTTGAGTTCGATATTTCCACGACAAAGAATTATTCGTACGATACTAAAAGCGCCAAGGATTTTTTGATTAAACTTGAAGAATACTCTTTTTTGTCAAAAACGTATTTGTCAAACGCTGTTTTAAAATATCCTTTAAAAGTCACCGAGCTTAAAAGTTACGGAAAACTCCTTGAGGAAATAGAAAATTATAAAGCCAGCTATAATAAAGGCGAATTCAGCAAGAAACACACGATTTTTGCTTCGTATCATTGGTATGAGCATAGTTTTCTTCCGTCCGTGTCGGTTATGGAAGAAGAAGACGTATTGAGCGGGTTTCGCAAAAGAACTTACACGGATCTTTATGTCTGGATACAGCAGCATAAATATTACCTCAGCCAAAAAGCCGGTCACGACGTCGGGTTCGATTTTACCGCGCACGATTTTTTCAGAAAATATAAAAAAGTGAAGCCTCTGCATCTTATACCGTCGAAAATAAAAGATATTTTAAACGGAATTAAGGAACGTATAAAAGACTTTAAGGAATAACTCGGTATGAGAATTCTTTGCGTTTCAGACGATGAAGACGTTTATCTAAAGCATATTATTGAAACGAGCCAGGATAAACTCGGAAAAATAGACTGTATTTTTTCCTGCGGCGATTTGACGAAAAAATATCTTGAGTACATAACCGACGGCGTAAATAAAAATTTATATTATGTGGTCGGAAACCATTTTGTTTCGCAGTTTTACCAGGACGGCGGAAAAGAATCGGATTTTGGTTTGGGCGGAACAGATATGCACGGCAGATTCGAGGTTGTCGGAAATTATATTGTCGTAGGTTTCGGCGGCTCTAAGAGATATAATCCCGGAAAATTCCAATTTGAAGAAAACGAAATGGAAAAAATAGTAAGGAAAACGACGACGGCGGTAAAGCGTCGCCGTTTTTTCGATTTAATGGCTTCGAATAAAACGAAAGATATAATTGTTATAACGCACGCTCCGGTCGCGGGCGTTCATGATAAGCCCGACAGATGTCACAGCGGATTCGAGTGTTTCAGAAATTTTATCTCGGAAATGAAACCTTTGCTTTGGCTTCACGGGCATATTCATGAAAATCGCAAAAAAATACAGCAGACCGTGCTTCATAATACCCTTATAGTAAATGCCGTTCCTTCAAAAATAATAGAAATAAACGATTCCGAACTTTCCGTACGGCGAATAATTGATTAGCGGCGCCTGCCTGCTTTAATTGAAAATTTTGTATAATATGCAAATTCAAAACAGCACGGAGTTAACCGAACTCCTGACTGTCTTTATAAACAGGATAATAAAATGAAAGAACAAAAATCATTGGATACTTTGAGACATTCCGCGTCGCATATAATGGCTGCGGCCGTTACAGAACTTTTTCCGGATACAAAAGTCGCGATAGGCCCTTCCATAGAAGAAGGCTTTTACTACGATTTCGACAGACCCGAGCCGTTTACCCCCGAAGATTTGTCGAAAATAGAAGAAAAAATGAAAGAGATTATAAAAGAGAATCATCCTTTTGTTTGTTCTTCCGTGCCAAAAGACGATGCGGTCAAAGAATTTAACTCAAAAGGCGAAAAATACAAAGCCGAAATAGCTTCGGAAATTCCCGATGACAAAGTCAGTATTTATAAATCCGGAGATTTTACCGACCTTTGCAGAGGTCCTCACGTCGCTTCGACGGGAGAAGTACAAAATTTTAAGCTTCTTTCCGTTGCCGGCGCGTACTGGAGAGGGGATTCTTCAAGAGAGATGCTGCAAAGGATTTACGGCACCGCGTTTTTTACAAAAGAAGATTTAGACGAATATTTAAAGAAACTTGAAGAAATACAAAAAAGAGACCACAGAAAACTCGGAAAAGATTTAGACCTTTTCAGCGTTCACGACGCGGTAGGTGGAGGACTTGTTTTGTGGCACCCAAAAGGCGCTCTTTTAAGAGATATAATCGAAACCTACTGGAAACAGTTTCATATTAACAATGGTTACGAGCTGTTGCTTACGCCTCATATAGCAAGCGAAGAACTTTTCAGCATAAGCGGCCATTTGCAGACGTATTCCGAAAATATGTACGCGCCGATGGAAATAGAGGGCAAACCATACCGCGTAAAACCCATGAATTGCCCCATGCATTTAATGGTGTATAAAACAAAGCTTCACTCTTACAGGGAGCTTCCGATAAGGTACGCTGAGCTCGGAACGGTTTACAGGTTTGAGAAATCTGGCGTTTTGCACGGACTTTTACGCGTCAGGGGGTTTACGCAGGACGACGGACATGTAATAGTTTCTCCGGAACAGCTTGAAGGCGAAATGCTTACGATTTTTAATATGGCCGTAAATATGCTTAAAACTTTCGGTTTTAGCGATTATAAAATTTATCTTGCCACAAGACCTGAAAAAAAATACGTAGGAGAAGTTTCAGATTGGGAAAAAGCTCAAAAATCAATAGAAAGCGCTTTGAAAAAAACAGGTTATGAATATGAACTTGACGAAGGCGGCGGCGCTTTTTACGGTCCCAAAATAGACATAAAAATAAAAGACGCCATAGGCAGGCTATGGCAGTGTTCTACTATACAGTTTGATTTTAACCTTCCGGAAAGATTTGATATTACATATATTGATTCATCCGGAAAAAAAGCAAGACCTTATATGATTCACAGAGCTTTAATGGGTTCGCTTGAAAGATTTACAGGCGTTTTACTTGAGCATTATTCGGGCGCGCTTCCTTTATGGCTGTCGCCGATACAAGTTGCTATAGCTAATATCAACGATGAGCAGAGCGAATATTGTAAAGAGTTGCTGGATAAATTGAAAAAAGAGGGAATAAGAGCTGTTTTAGACGACAGAAATGAAAAAATCGGCCATAAAATCAGGGAAAACGCAATGCAGAAAATACCTTATATAGCGGTTGTAGGAAACAAAGAAAAAGAAGCCGGTTCTGTTGCCGTAAGAGCAAGGGGAAACAAAGATTTAGGCGTAATTAAAATTGACGATTTTATAAACCTTTTAAAAGAAAAAAGCATTCCCGGCGTAAACGAACTTTAAAGGCAAAGTTCAAAGTGTAAAGTGAAAAGTTCAAAGAGCATTGACATACCTATTGCAGTTATTGTATAATTTTTAAATATTAATAATAAAGAAGCCGTCCCGGCTCACCTTGACCAAAATGAAATTATAGGAAAAAGGTTAAAAAACAGGCAATAATTTGTATCTCATAATCACGGGGCGGGATTTTCCGTCCCGATTTTTTTATTTAAATTCTGCCAAAGGCAGAGGGAGGACATCGTCGAAAACAAGAGATATCGTACCAACCAGTTCATAAGGGTAGCGGAGGTCAGGCTTATTGATTCCGACGGGCAGCAGGTAGGCGTTGTTAAAACCTCAGAAGCTTTATCTATGGCTCAGGCAAAAGGTTTGGATTTAGTGGAAATTTCTCCGCAGGCAGTTCCGCCTGTGTGCAAAATAGTCAATTTTTCCAAGTTCAGATACGAAATGGAAAAGAAAGAAAAAGAAGCGAGAAAAAAACAAAAAATTACGCATACTAAAGAGGTCAGAATAAGGCCGCGCATAGGCGAACATGATTTGGAAGTGAAAATAAAACACGCCAGGGAATTTATAGAGAAAGGCGATAAAGTCCAGATTACCGCTATGTTTTCCGGCAGAGAAATGCAGCATAAAGAGCTGGGTATAAAAATAATGGACAGAATAAAAGACGCTTTATCGGACATTGCCGAGCCGGAAGGTAGAACGTCTTCAATGGGAACCAGAGTGTTTTTAACTTTGATTCCGAAGAAAAAACTTTCAAAATAAATAATAACAAATATCGGAGGATTTACTATGCCTAAAATGAAAACGCACAGCGGCGCAAAAAAGCGCTTTAAAGTTACCGGAACCGGAAAAGTAAAATATAAAAAGCCCGGGCAGAGACACTTGTTAACCGGAGATTCGGGAAACCAAAACAGAAAATCAAGAAAAGCCTCAATAGTCGATAAGGCTGATATGAACACTATGAAGAAGTATTTGCCATATAACTTCTAAACAACAATTAATAGTCAATAATTAGGAAGGGGTAATGTAAAATGCGTACGAAAAGTTCCGTCTATACAAGACAAAGAAAGAAAAAATACTTAAGAATCGCCAAAGGCTCTTACGCCACGAAGAAAAACCGCTGGAGAATGGTAATGCAGCAGGTTGAGAGATCTCTCGATTATGCTTATGTCGGCAGAAAAGACAATAAAGCCAATTTCAGAACTCTCTGGATTATCCGTTTGAACGCGGCCGTAAGGGAAGAAGGAATGTCTTATAACAGGTTTATTTCCGGGCTTAAAAAAGCCAGCGTCGTTATCGACAGAAAAATGCTCGCGGATATAGCCGTTAATGACAACGCTTCTTTTAAGCAGCTTGTCCAAATAGCAAAATCCGCATAAAATAAAAAATGAATTATTCGCCGGCAAAAACCTTAATATTGTTTTTTCTCGTTCTAATAACCGCGGGAACGGTATTATTGTTGTTGCCTGTTTCAAGAAATTCCGGATTTGATTGTTCAATTTTGACATGTTTTTTTACTTCCGTTTCGGCTGTAAGCGTAACAGGTCTTACGGTCGTTCCAACAGGTGAATATTTCTCATTTTTCGGTCAGACCGTAATATTGCTTTTGATACAGCTTGGCGGTTTGGGTTATATGTTTGTTTCAACCGTCGTCACTTTGCTTATAGGCAAAATGGCTTTAAAAGACAGACGCATAATGAAGGAAATTTTCGATATTTCGTCTTTTAGCGATTTAAAAAAGCTCCTTTATAAAGCCGTGTTTTTTGTTCTAGCTATAGAGTTTATCGGGGCAATTATTCTTACGGCGTTTTTTATGCGGCAATTCTCTTTTTTGAAATCGGTTTATCTCGGTATATTTCATTCGGTATCTGCTTTTTGCAATGCAGGTTTTAGTTTGTTTCCCGACAGTTTGATAAGTTACGCAGGCTCTCCGGTTTTGCTTTATACGATCATGTTTCTTATATTGCTTGGCGGTTTAGGGTTCTTTGTAATAGTGGATTTATACGATACATACAGATATAAGCGTTTGCATTTGACAACAAATACCAAAGTTATTCTTTCGATTTCCGCCGCGATTATTATTTTCGGATTCGTATTTTTCTTTTTGTCGGAAAAGGTTTACGCTTTCGGGCTTCTGAAAAACGCAAGCGTTTTGGATGCCGTCAATAATTCTCTGTTTCAGTCGATAAGCGCGCGAACGGCGGGTTTTAATTCGGTTCCTGCCGAACATTTTAACCGTTTTACGAAAGTGATATTATCTTTTCTTATGTCTATCGGCGCAGCTCCCGGAAGCACCGCGGGCGGCCTTAAAATTACTACGCTTGCGCTTGTTTTTGTTTTTGTAAGAAGCTCGGTTAAATCAGAAGAAGATTATGTTCTTTTTAAAAAAAGAATTCCTTGGGATTTAATAAAAAAAGCGTTAACTATTTTTATAATATATTTTACGGCAATGGCGGTTTTTTCGGCAATTCTTGTTATGTTTGAATCCTCCCAAGCTTCCGTTGATATGATTTTTGAAACCGTTTCGGCTTTCGGGACGGCAGGCTTAGACTCGGGCATTACGCCTCTATTGTCGGCCGGAGGAAAATTTATTGTCATAGCGTCTATGATAACGGGACGAATCGGAATTTTGACTATTCTAATTTTAATGGTAACTTCTACGGTAAAAAGAAAAAATATAAAGTACCCTGAAGCAAGAGTACTTGTAGGGTAGGTAAAGTATGAAAAAGAGACAATTTGGCGTTATAGGGCTTGGAACTTTCGGATTTAACGTCGCCGCAGAGCTTGCAAAAAAAGGCATGCAGGTTCTCGCCATAGACAATGATACGGAGATAATCAACAGAATAAGCGAATCCGTCACTCAGGCTTTGGTCGTTGACGCGACGGACGAAAAAGCTATGTTTAACGCGGGGATTGCCGACTGCGACAGCGTGATTATTTCAATAGGCGAAAGCATAGAAACCAGCATACTTGCGACTTTAATCGTAAAAGAACTGGGCGTTAAAAACGTTATAGTAAAATGCGTAAGTTTGTGGCATTCCAAAGTCGCGGCGAAACTCGGCGCGGACACCGTGGTTTACCCTGAGTTTGAAATGGCAAAAAAACTTGTCGACAGCATAATTACTCCTAATATTTTAGAGCAGATAGAACTTTCAAAAGATTATAATCTTTTGGAGATAGTCGCTCCTAAAGAATTCTGGGGAAAAACAATTAAAACTTCCGGCATAAGAAACAATTACGGCATAAACGTCATCGCGGTGAGAAAACAAATTCCCATTGTAGACGATAACGGGCATACCGACATAAAAGAAGAAATAAATATGGTTCCGGGAGCCGATGACGAAATAAACCAAAATGACGTGTTAGTAGTGGTAGGTTCTCATAGTTCTCTCGAAAAAATTAAAAAAATAAAGGATATTAAATGAGCGGTAATAATATTAAAAATGAAACTGACCTTATGGAAATGGGCAAGTTTTATTTTTTAAACAATAAGTATGACGAAGCAGTGGCGGAATTTAAAAAAGTTTTGGAATTAAACACGAATAACGCCGAAGCTTATTATAATATAGGTTTGATAAACGAAACTTCAAACAATACCGACGAAGCTAAAAAAATGTATTCAAAAGCTTTATCCATCAATCCAGATTATAAAACGGCAAGAGAAAAATTAAACAGGCTTATAGGACTTGAAGATGAATAATATCGAACAAATTATTTCGGACGCATTGCAAAAAATAAATAATTCCGATATTTCCGGACTTGAAGTTTTAAAGGCGGAATATTTAGGTAAAAACGGAGTTGTCACGCAGATTCTCAAATCCCTTTCGCAGTACTCCGCGGAAGAAAAGAAAAAAATAGGCGCCGAAGCGAACAGAGCGAAAGATTCGATTGAATCCGCTATTGAACAAAGAGGGGAGTTTTTAAAAAATGCCGCTCTTGACGAAAAAATGGCCAAAGAAAAAGTCGATTTTTCGCAAATTTTTTATTTTCCTTTTTCAAAAGGCAGCCTGCATCCGGTTTTAAAAACAATAGAAGACATAAGCGCGGTTTTTAAATCTCTCGGTTTTGTAGTCGCAGAAGGCCCGGAGATTGAAACTGACTGGTACAATTTCGAAGCTTTAAATATTCCCTCGGATCATCCCGCAAGAGACACTCAGGACACGTTTTATATTGAAGGAATGAAAAACCTGCTCAGAACCCATACTTCTCCCGGACAGATACACGTTATGGAGAAACAAGAGCCGCCCGTGCGGGTTATAGTCCCGGGCAGAGTTTACAGAAACGAGGCTTCGGACGCTTCGCATTCGTCGACTTTTCACCAAATTGAAGGTTTGGCTGTTGATGAAAATATAACTTTCGCGGATTTAAAAAGCGTTCTTACGAAATTCGCGCATAAATTTTTCGGGCAGGATTTAGACATACGTTTCAGACCGTCGCATTTTCAGTTTACCGAACCTTCGGCTGAAATGGACATGCAGTGCTTTTTCTGCAAAGGAAAAGGCTGCAGAGTATGCAAAAATTCAGGCTGGATTGAAACTCTGGGCTGCGGAATGGTACACCCGAATGTGTTGAAAGCGGTAAATTATGACCCTGAGAAATATACGGGTTTCGCGTTCGGCATGGGCGTTGAAAGAATAACGATGTTGAAATACGGAATATACGATATACGCTTGTTTTACGAAAACGATTTGAGGTTTTTAAAACAGTTTTAAAACAGCAAAGTTCAAAAAAGGAAACGAAATGAAAGTATCATATAACTGGCTGAAGAAATTTGTCGAATTTGATTTGTCACCCGGGGATCTTTCTTCTATGCTTACGTCTATAGGCGTTGAAACTTCCATTGCCTCGGGCGGATGCTCGTGGACGGACGTTATAACAGCTAAAGTTTTAACTAAAGAGAAACATCCGGGAGCCGACAAGCTTTCTTTGTGTGCGCTTACGGACGGCGTAAATAATTATTCCGTGGTTTGCGGGGCTGAAAATGTCGATGCGGGACAAATTGTTCCTTTAGCTAAAATCGGCGCGATACTTCCGGGTAACTTCCAGATAAAAAAAACCAAAATAAGAGGCGTAGACTCCGAAGGTATGATATGTTCTGAACAGGAACTCGGCTTTAAAGAAAATTCCGAAGGGATTTTAGTTTTGGACGAAAATACTAAAGTCGGAGTTCCTCTGGAAAGCGTTTTAGATTCGGACTCCGTTCTTAACATAGAAATAACCACAAACAGAGGCGATTGTTTAAGCCACTTGGGCGTTGCAAGAGAAATCGGCGCAAAACTTAAAAAAACTCCTATTTTGCCGGTAATAAAAACTTTTGACGTTCCCGAATTAAGCGTTGTCAAAGTAGAGTCCGATTTATGCTCGCGTTATATAGGAGCGGTTATATCCGGCGTAAAAGTCGGACCTTCGCCTAAATGGATGTCCGACGCGCTTGAAAAGTGCGGAATAAGATCAATAAATAATATCGTAGACATTACTAATTACGTTATGCTGGAACTCGGCCATCCGCTGCACGCTTTTGACATATCAAAACTTGTTTCCAAAAAAATTGTCGTAAGAACAGCCCAAGAAAACGAATCTATGACGGCCCTTGACGGAAAAATATATAAACTCGATTCTGAAATGCTTGTAATTGCCGATGAAACAAAGCCGGTTGCCATAGCCGGCGTCATGGGCGGCGAATATTCGGGTATTGACGAAAAAACCGAGACAATATTTTTAGAGAGCGCGATATTTAAACCGTCTTCAATAAGAAAGACCTCAAAGAAGTTAAATCTTTCCAGCGATTCGTCTTACAGATTCGAAAGAGGCTCGGCGTGGGATATCGCGGAGCTTGCATCGTGGCGCGCGGTAAATTTAATAAGCGAACTTGCGGGCGGACGCATAGAAATAAGGGAAGACGTTAAAACCGTAAAATATGAAAAAACAAATATAACTTTGAGAGTTCCGAGAGTTTCAAAACTTTTGGGCTATACTATTGAGGAAAATAAAATCGCCGAGATTTTAAGATTCCTGGGCATAGATTTAAAGCCCGGCGGAAAAGAGATAATACTTTGTTCAATTCCTTCGTGGCGTAACGATATAAAAGAAGAAATTGACTTAATCGAGGAAGTCGCCCGTATTTACGGGTATGACAATATACCTAAACCTTCGGAGCAGGGGGTTCAGATTTCTACAAAAAGCAATTCATTTTTTCCGGGGATTATCGCGGGTTTCAGGTCAAAACTTTCTGGGCTAGGCTTTAGCGAGGCTTTAAATTACAGCTTTTCCGAGATTAAAGAACTTGAATTTTTCGGTTTAAAATATTTTTACAAAATAGCAAATCCGATATCCAAAGAAAACGAAGTTTTAAGGCCGTCGCTTCTTCCGTCTTTGTACAGGAATATTATGCTTAACGTAAGCCAGGGAGCGGAATCGGCAGCATTATTCGAATACGGCAAGATTTACGTTGAACAAGGCGAAAGAAAAACTTTTGCGGCGATAATGTGCGGCAGAGTGTGGCCGGAATGGTGGAAATGGGCTGAAAACAAGATAAGTCCTAAATATGATTTTTATTTCGGAGGCGGAATAGTAAAAAATATTATTCCCTCTGATAATTTTATCATTGCGGAAAATCTTTCTCCTAAAAATTATTTTCATCCGGGCAAAACCGCCGCAATAGTCCATAGAGGCAAAGCAATAGGGCAGTTCGGAGTTTTAAAACCGTCTTTAAACGGCGATTTAAAAGACGATATTTTTTATTTTGAAATCGACATAGAATCTTTAGAAAATGTTTATGACGGAGAAGTTTCTTTATATGAACATTATTCAAAATTTCCGTTAGTAAAAAGAGATATTTCCGTCACCGCGGAAAAATCTCTTCAGTTCGCGAAAATAGAAAAAGTCATAAAAAGCGTTATGAAAACAGGGAATATTTTAAAGGATTATTCTTTGTTTTCCGTATATGAAGACGAGTCAAAACTCGGAGCGGGAAAAATAAGTTATTCGTTCAGGCTTTCTTACAGAAATAATGAAAGAACTTTGACGGATGAGGAAGTCAATGCCGATATGAACGCTCTTATCCAAAAACTTGACAGTGAACTTTACGTAAAACTTAGAACATAGACGCAATAAAACATACAAAACAAAAAAGCCGCTATATTTGCAAATATAGCGGCTTTTTTGTTTTTCCTAGTTGTCATTCCGTTGGAAAACGGGATCCACGTTATTAGTTAAAAATGGATTCCGTTTTTCAACGGAATGACACGACAAGAACAGGGGGGGGTAAGAAACTCGATTGATATTATTTCCCTAAAAGATTTAACGGTATTAAAGAAGCCGTTTGTTTTTTTAATTCGTCTTCTTTTTTTGTAATTAAAGCTTTAACATCGTTAAGCTGTTTTTGGATATCTTTGAGTTTAGGGTCGATTTCTTTTTGAATTTTTGCTTTATAATTATCGGCTTCAGCCTGTAAGACTTTTTTCTGGCTTTCTACGTACTGAGTGATTTCTTTTCTTATTGTTTCTTTTACATCTCCTATCGCCGCGTTTAGTATATTGCCGAATCTCTGTCCTAAGATTTTATCAATGTCGGACGAAAATGCGAATTTTAAACCGCTTTCTTTCAGTATGCCTATCTCCGCGTTAACATTTATGCTGTTTATACCCTGCCATAGCGAGTTAACATATTTTGATATGTTTTTGTCGATTCCGGGAAATTCTCTTGAGCTGTCATATACAAGCCCATAGATGTATAAACCTGCTTTTGTAGTAAAATCGTTTCCTTTTAGAATGAATTCCGCCGTTATGCTTGATTTTGCCTGTTTAAACGACGGTGTATAATCCGTTTCCGGAATACCTAGTCTTGCAGCTTCGACGCCTTCTAGGGAGAACAAAATTTTATCATCGGCAATTTCCGTCAATCTGTCAAAAGTGCCGGATAAATTGATTTTTTGATTCGTGTCGTCTCCCGCGATTTCAAACGTCGTATTATGTCCTATAAGTTTTTGATTAGAAGTGATATTTTTGACAAATCCTTTAAATGTTACCTGGATATTTTCTTTTCCTTCGCCGCCCGTAGTGCCGCTCACGGAAATATTTCCTATCCACAACGACGGCAGATTATGTTTCAAAGGATAAATAATGTCTCTGCCTTTCATTCTTTCCCTGACTTCGATTTTCTTTTCCTCTTTACTCTTTTCAGGCATATACTTTCTGACAAGTTCCATATAATGAAGCGCTTTATCGACTCTGTTTATCCATATTTCTCCGAAAAGCATTCTGCTTATATTTTTAAAATCGAGCTTCGGAACGGATAGTTTTGACGCGATCTCGTCCACATCATTACTTATAAGGGACGATATGTCATTAAACATATTTTTCTGGTCGGCTACGTCTTTTGCAAGGCTTGTCTGAACCGTTTTTAAATCGGAATAAGATTTTTCAAGCTCTTTCCTTTTAGCGTCTAAAGCCTGCAGGTTTTCTTTCAAAGCTGCGGCGTCGGCGGCGGTTTTGATTTCTGTTTTAGATATTTTATCCGTAAGAGCTTTTACTTCGTCAATCTGCGTCTGAACGTTGAATGAATTTATTGTTTTTACATAAGAATCATATCTGCCCATAACGTCGACGAAAGCGGTTTGTATTTTGGCTATGGATTGAATGCCTGTCATATCTATAACGCTTTGGGGGGAAAAATCTTTAAGCTGTCTTTGTATTTCGTCGAACCTTTTAACTCCCGGAAAAGCATTAAATTCGGCGGCAGCCTGTTTTTGCGCTTCTTTCATTTTTCTTCCCAGAAAACTTTCTTCACCGGGCTTTTTCTCTTTTTTCTTTTTGGGAGGGAGTTTGTTGGAAGTTTTTCTTGCCGTACCCCATTTCAAGCCGCCGACGCTCATATTGTCTATTATGACTTTTTTTGAAAGCAAAGGAATAAAGCGCACTTTAAAATTTATATTGTCTATGTCGATAAGATTAGTGAATTCATTATCTTTATCGCCGATTTTTAAAGCGTTGACGTTTAAAGAAAGTTTTGTAAATGTCGTTTTTACGGATCCTATTTCAACTTTAGCGCCGAAAGCGGCTTCTCCCGCGCAGATGAAAGCTTTTTTAAGATAAACGTCGAAGTAAAAAATAAAAAAAACTATTATTAACGCGGTTATTATCACAGCGGGGATTATAAATGTCGTGCGGAATATTTTCATTTTTTTCTCTCCGTTATTTTAAAATCGTATGGGATAATATTCCGGCCGTAAGAAGTTTTGTTAATCTCCATTTCGCTACTTTGTCGCGCCAGTGCGTTCTGTAATAAGATATGAATTTTTTCGACGCGAAAAATACCGGAATGAAAAACAGCAATCCTAAAACTATATTCCCCATAACCATAGAATTATTGAATTTAGTGAAAGGAACAATCGCAAGGTTATAAAGATAAGTCCAGAGAGGTATAAGAAAATCAATATTTAAAATAAAAAAACCGATTTTGTCGGAAATAGGGTCGAGCGCAAAGCTGATTACGCCGAACAATGTCCATGCGGCAAGAGCGGAACCTATATTGACGCGAAGTATAAGGATTAAGACGAAAAGAATGCATTTCATAAGAATTCCCGGCACAAGACCGAGAAAAACCCCGAGCGCTGCTCCGAACGCTATTTGATTAGGAGACACGTCGGTTTGCAGAACTTTTAAAAATTCTTTTATGAGTTTTGCGATAAACACAATTCCTCCAATTATTAATGGTTAACGGTTAATGATTAATTATATGAGTGTGCTTTGCGTACCTTTCAATTAAAAAAGGTTCTGTCTTGAACAATAATTAACCATTTATCATTAATCATTATTAACTATCTTTATTATTTCTTCAGGCTTTTCAACTATATAATCGGGTTTAAATTTTTTTATCTGTTCGATATTTGAATAGCCGTACAAAACGGCTATTGAAGCCGTGCCCGCGGCTTTAGCCGCTTTAAAATCGTTTTCGCTGTCGCCGATTAAGACTGTTTTAGAAGGCACTACGCCGGCTCTTTTCATTAAATCTAAAACAGGTTTCGGATCGGGCTTTTTTACTCCTGCCGTGTCTCCGCCCCAGACTTCGATGAAATATTTTAAAAGATCCAGTCTTTTTACTATTTCGTGCGAGAAAAATTCCGTTTTATTTGAAAGGATAGCTTTCTTTTTGTCTTTAAGAGTTTCAAGGGTTTTTTTAATTCCGGTATAGGCGACGGTTGTATCGGTAAGCGTTTGTCCGTAATGAAATTTGAAACGTTCCAAAGCTTCTTTGTGTATTTCTTTGTCATGCTCGGGCACGGCTTTATCCACTAAAGCATTAACGCCGCTTCCGAGAAAAGAACGCACCTTTTCCACGGTAAGCGGCTCAAAACCGAATTCTTTACGTACGCGGTTTATTGCGGAAGTTATATCTTTTTGGGAATCTATAACGGTTCCGTCCAAATCAAAAATAAGAAAATCGTAGCCCATTTTAACAACCGGAAGTTGAGAAGATGGGAAGCTGAGATGTTGAGCAACGACTTTGTCTTTGCTTTTTCCAAACTTCTCATCATCTCATCTTCTTATCTTCTGCCTTTATATGTTTTGCTGCCATTTTACCATTTCGGTAATATACTGAACTTCGCCGGAATATTGCGGCAAAACCCTTATTGTATATCCGCAATGTCCTACTTTATCCGTTAAAATTTTGCCTTCATATATATGCAGGTCGCCTTCCTTAGATACGAGTCTCATTTCATCGACTTCCTGTTCGCTTACTACTTGCCTGGAATCAAGATACCCGCTGTAAATCTGTACGCTTATGTCGTCGGGAGTTAAAGAGCCGAGATTCACTTTTGCCTGTACCGTGAGACTGTTTGAAATTTTTATTTCGTCTTTAACATTGTCTTCGGAAAGGACTATTTTTATCGAATCCCAGTTGTCGCGTATGTTTTCCGCCCATATTGCTTTTTTCTTTACGGCGGTGAAATTGTCTTTTTTAAGTTTTTCGTGCGCGACGGCTGTAGGTATATAAAATTTTCTTGTATATTCTTCAATCATGCGGTTTGTATTGAAAACCGGTCCGAGGGTCTGCATTGAAATTTTCATCTTTTTTATCCAGCCGCGCGGAATTCCGTCGGTTCCTCTTGTGAAATACAACGGTATAATTTCTTTTTCAAGAGTTTCGTAAATGGCGTTGCTTTCAACTTCATCCTGATATTCCCTGTCGGGATAACGGTCTATCGAGCCTATTGTCCAGCCGTTTTCATTTTCCGCGTTATAACCTTCGCACCACCAGCCGTCTAAAACGCTGAAATTAATGACGCCGTTTACGGCTGCTTTCATTCCGCTTGTTCCCGAAGCTTCTTCGGGCCTTAACGGATTATTCAGCCAGATGTCCGCGCCCTGCACCAGATAATGAGCCACGTTCATATCATAATCTTCTAAAAACACGACTTTATAACGCAGTTCCGGGTCATTTGCCATATTGACAATCTTTTTTATTATTTCTTTTCCGTTATTGTCCTGCGGATGCGCTTTGCCGGCTATGATTATCTGCACGGGAAAATCTTTGTTTGAGAGTATTTTTTTTATTCTTTCCAGGTTTTTAAAAATGAGGTCTCCGCGTTTATAAGAAGCGAATCTTCTGGCAAAACCTATGGTTAACGCTTCGGGGTCTAAAACTTCGTCGGCGTAACTTATAATCTTTTGGGAAGCTCCCCGTCTTTCAAGCTGGTGCTTGAGCTTTTCTCTCGCGAAAGATACAAGCCTTTCTCTTCTTCTTTCATGGCTTCTCCATATTTCCGCATCGGGGATTTGGGCTACTCTGTTCCATATTGTGTGGTCTGCGGGTTCGTCTTTCCACGACGAGCCCAGATATCTGTCGAAAAGCCCCGCGAACTCGTAAGATATCCACGTATTTGTGTGAATTCCGTTTGTTATGTGGGTTATAGGTACTTCTTTTCTCGGGATTCCGGGCCATATTCCCGACCACATTTCCCTTGAAACCGTCGCGTGCAGCCTGCTTACTCCGTTTGCTTTGTTAGACACTTTCAAAGCCAGTATTGTCATTGAGAAATTTGAAAGGTCGGTATTTTTGATTTCTTTTACCGGAAAAGAGCCTAATGCCAGAAGTTCTTCTTTTTTAGCTCCGAGTTTCCTGCACATGGGTTCAAAATATTTTAAAACCAAATCGTTTGAAAACATTTCGTTTCCGGCCGGAACCGGGGTATGCGTGGTGAAAACGCAGCTGCTTTTTACAATTTGATAAGCTTCTTCAATGGAAAGTCCGTTATCTTCAATATATCCTCTCATTTTTTCAAAAAGCAAAAACGCCGAATGCCCTTCGTTGATATGTATGACGTCAGGGTCTATTTTTAACGCTTTCAGCAGTTTCACTCCGCCTATGCCCAAAACTATTTCCTGAAGTATGCGCATTTCCCTGTCTCCGCCGTAAAGCTGGCCGGTAATTTCTCTTACTTCTTTAGGGTTTTTTCTGAAGTCAGTATCCAAAAGATACAAAGGGACTCTGCCCACCTGCAGTTTCCAGACTCTCGCGTATATTTTTTGTTTGGGCGTGTCTATGTCTATAATCAAATATGTTCCGTCGTCATTTTTTACCTGCTGTAAAGGCATGCGGTTAAAATGATTTTCGCTGTATTCTTCCTGCTGCCAGCCGTCAAAACTTAAATATTGTTTAAAATAGCCGTATCTGTATAAAAGCCCGACGCCGACAAGCGGAAGGCCCATATCGCTTGCCGATTTCAGATGATCTCCGGACAAAACTCCGAGGCCTCCGGAATAAATAGGTATGCTTTCATGAATTGCAAATTCCGTAGAGAAATACGCAAACTGCATATTGGCGTAATCCGAACAGGCGTGGGAATACCATGTGTTCATAGCCATATATTTTTCAAGTTCGTTTTTTACTCTTTCCATGTGCGAAACAAAACTGTCGTCTTTAGAAAGTTCTACAAGCCTTTCCTGCCTTACCATCCCGAGCATGGCTTTCGGATTATGGTATGTTTCTTCCCATAAATCCCTGTCCATCCTTCTGAAAAGTTCTACGGCTTCGCTGTTCCAGCACCACCACATATTGTTTGCTATGGTAAGAAGAGGAGCAAGAACTTCCGGCAAGTTCGGCACTACTACAAAAGGCTTTACGTTTTGGGTGTAAAAAGTCTCTTGGTTTTCGTTAAATAGATCTTTGTTCATTATTGCTCCTTTAAAAAATGCCTAATATTTTCAATATGATATTAAACTTTGATATTCTTTGTCAAAGAAACGATTTTTCGTTTTGTTTATTCAAGCGCCGAGCGCATTCATTAAAAATTTTTAAAACAATTTGCGGAACTTGCGGCAGATAAAGACTTATAAGGTTGCCGCTTCAAACAGTCCTCAATAGATTTTTAAAAAAATTTAATTCATAGACCGCGCTAATGCGCTTTGCATAAACAAAACAGGGTATTTCAAGACAACGACAAAGACGAGGAGGCTAGTATTTAAAGCAAGCAGTTGGAAAGGCAGGTAGTATTAGCAGTGATAATATATCTATAAATAAAAAAAGGGCAGAGTTTAAAAACTCTGCCCTTTAGAAAAATAACAATTATTCGTAAATTATGTCGTCAAGATAAAATATAAATCCGTTAGGATTGTCGTCTTTTGAAGCTGCCCAGCAGAAACCGCCGATAATGTGGGACAAATCTTTGCCTTTAAGATCGATCGTGTATTTCTGCCATTCTTTTTTAAGTTCGACGGGTCCGATAGCCGCTGAGTCTGAATCCGGGAATTCTCCGGTAATTCCACCCATTTTAAATTCAGCTATTTTTTCTCCGCCTACCGCTCCGCGCGCCCAGAAAGTAAGTTTTGTAGCTCCGGTTAAATCATATCCGCCTTTCTTTTCGCCCCAGTTATTTGCAGGCTGCTGCCAATAAATTCCGGCCCATCCCGCGCCTTGGGTCATTTTCGCGCTGTACGTGGTTTTAATACAGTAATTTCCGCTTCTCGGGCTTTCTGTGCTTGCGAGGTTAAGTTTAAGATCGCCATAATCTCCCATCCATCCTGAAGGAGCAAAATGGTTTTCTTTCGAGTTATATTCGACATAAACAGCGAAAGGTTTGAAAGCCGGGGCTTTCTGGGCTATTACTGCTACTGAAGCTGTTGCTACAAATGCTGCGGCTAAAGCTAACGACAAAATTTTCTTCATGACACTCTCCCTTTTTTAATTTGACGCCTTTGGGCATCATTAATATTGAGACAACTTCAAATTGAAAAATGTTACGCTTTGTTTTTTAATCTTTAATAATAAATAGTAAATGTTCGTCGACAAATTACTCTGTACGTCCTTTTATTTGTTTTTCTTCATGTTCTTTTAAGAGTTTAATATATATGTTTTTTTGTTTTTCGTCAAGTATGCTTTTGATGTTTTCTCTTAATATATGTAGCTGTATTTTTATTCTAGGGTCAACCTGCTTCATTATATTGTCTATTGCGGTTTTATTGTCGGCAAGAATATTAAAAAGCAAAGCTTTTTGAACGTCGCTTAACTCTAAAGTCTGGGTAAGCATATCAAGCCTTTCAAATTTGTGCTGAAAATTATAGGTTTCTTTGGCTTTTACATTGGTTTTTGTTATATACCCGCCCGCAAAACCTATGAAAAATATTAAAATGCACAATGCGACGGCTTTTGTTTTAACCGAAACCATTTATTTATCCCATTAAACCTGAAGATATTTTATCGTATACGGAAGTGTCTTTTAAAACGTAATCGTTTAAAGCCGCTATATTATCGTGACTTTTTTTGTCAAAAAACGAAGGCGTAAAAAAATTAAAAGCCGCTATTACGGCAAACAAAAATACCGCGGCAAGCAAAGAAACTTTTACCGTTTGAAAGAAAGTCGAAGCTTGGCTTGGCGTATAAAGTTTTTTCTCGATTTTTTGCATTATTATGCTTTCAAATCGGGCGCCGGTTTTTTGTTTGTTAAGATTCATAAGCGAAGTTCTTACGTTTTTTAGCGAGGAATATTCTTTAAAACATTCTTTGCACGACTTCAAATGCTCCTCAAACAAAACTTTTTCGTTTTGAGGAAGTTTATCGTCTATATAAAGACTTATTTTCGGGACAAAATTTTTGCACTTCATTTTTTTTCCTAGTTTCAGATTTTTATAATGCTTTTTAATTTGTTTCTGGCTCTGAACAGCCAGACTTTTACTTTTGCGTCGGAAATTTTCATTATCTGCGCTATTTCCTCGTACGAAATGTCTTCAATGTCTCTTAGCGTCACAATCATTCTGTATTTTTCTGGCAATTCCAGCAAAGCTTTTCTTATCATGCTTTGGGTTTCCGCCGAAATAGAGTTTTGTTCAACATTCGCGTTCGGGTCGGCTAAAACGTCTTTTAGAGAAATATCATCTTTATTTTTTACTTCCGTTTCAAGGGAAACCGTGTTTTTCTTTCTTTTTTTCAGTCCGTTATAACATTCGTTGACGGAAATTCTGTAAAGCCATGTTGAAAAAGCCGATTTTTCCTCAAAAGAATCCAAATTGGAATAAACTTTCAAAAAAACATTCTGGGTTATATCGTCGCTTTCGGAATAATTTGAAGTAAAAGAAAAAGCTATATTGAAAACTTTGTCTTTGTATTTTGTTATAAGAGATTCAAAAGCGTTTAAATGACCCTCTTTTGCAAGTTTTACAAGCTGAATGTCGCTAAGCATTACCAAACTCTCAATAAATTAGACTGTTTTTTTTATAAAAAGTTACATTTTAAAAATTTTTTACAAATAAAGGTGTTTTAATTCTTATAAATTTTCAAATGTTTTTGAAAATTCATACATAATTATAGATGCGGCTATAGCGGCGTTTAAAGATTGCGCGTTGCCGGGCATATTTATTTTTATAAGCGAGTCCGCGAGTTTTTCGGTTTCCGGTTTCAAACCTTTTGACTCATTTCCTATAATTAGAGCGATTTTATTTTTAACGATGGGGCTATTAATATCTTTATCGCATTCAAGAGAAGCGGCAGTTATAAAAACAGATTCATTTTTCATAATATTTACGGTTTCTTTTATGTCAATATTGCCCAAAACCGGTATATGAAATATCGAACCCATAGAAGCTCTTACTGTTTTATCGGAATATATATCAGCGCTTTCTTTTGACACAAAAACGGCTTTCGCGCCAAATGCGTGCGCCGAACGTATTATTGTACCGAGATTGCCCGGATCCTGAATACTTTCCAAGATGACAAACATTCCGTCTTGTTTAATGATTTCTTGGGTGTTATATTTCTTTTTTTCAACGACTGCTGCTATTCCCTGCGGGGTTTTGGTTGATGATATTTTGTCAAAAAGGCGCTGCGAAAATACAAAGGGTTTAAGGTTTTTTGACATCTTTTCATTGAAATTTTCTGAAATTACGATTTCTTTTATATTCCAAGTGTCGGGAATTTCATCAACCTGTTTTTTGCCTTCAACAAGAAAAAATCCGCTGCTGTCGCGGTTTTTTTTGATTTTTAGGTCCAAAATGTTTTTATAATTACTATTCTGCCGGCTTTCTATTACCATAATGTTATAATTTATCACTTATTGACAAAAAACGCAAACGGCAGAGGCAGAGATGCGGAGATGCAGGGAAAAGACAAAAGCAAAGACAGTTGTGTCGTTAACTCCGCATCTCTGCCTCTCTGCATCTCCACATCTGCAGTTTTGACACTACATATACTATTTTGATATCATTACGGAAATAATCATACAAAAAGAGGCATAGATGTTGCGTTATATTCAAAATGATTTGTATATTGAAAACGTTAAACTTGAAACTGTAGCAAAAAAATTCAAAACAGCGGCTTTCGTATATTCGAAAAAACAGCTTACGGATAATTTTTTAGCTTATAAAGAAGCCTTTGGTAATAAAGAAGGCTTAATTTGTTTTGCCTGTAAAACAAACTCAAACGGGCGGATTTTAAATATCCTTTCAAAACTGGGCGCAGGCGCGGACACAACTTCAGGAGGGGAAATATTCAGGTGCCTTAAAGCGGGTTTTAGCCCTTTGAAAATAGTTTATGCCGGAGTAGGCAAAACAAACGAAGAAATAGAATATGCTCTTAAAAATAAAATTTTGATGTTCAACGTTGAATCTTTTGAGGAACTTTCCGCAATCGATAAAATAGCGGGAAGACTTAAAACCAAAGCGAAAATCGCTTTCAGAATTAATCCTGATGTTGACCCTGACACGCATTCTTATATTGTTACGGGCAAAAAAGGCACGAAATTCGGCATACCTTATGAAGATTCTGTAAAAGCTTATTTGACTGCCAAAAAGATGAAAAATATAGCTTTGACCGGGATACATTACCACATAGGTTCGCAGATTTTAGACGTAGAGCCGTTTAGGATTGCCGCAAAAAAGATTAAAAAAGTCGTAGATGAAGTTGAAAAAAACGGCGTAAAACTCGAATATATTAACTGCGGCGGCGGATTGGGTATTGAATATTCCAAATCCGACAAAGCAAAAACCCCGAAACAGCTTATGTCCGAGATTTTTCCGGTTTTTGATAAAGATAAAAAATTTATCTTTGAGCCGGGACGTTCTATAATCGGAAACGCCGGCCATTTGGTTGCAAAAGTCATTTACAGAAAACAGTCCGGCGGAAAAAGTTTTCTTATTACCGACGCCGGAATGAACGATTTGATAAGACCTACTTTGTACGAGGCTTATCACGACATAGTGCCGGTTAAAAAAACTAAAATGAAAACCGTTAAAACGGATGTCGTGGGTCCGATTTGCGAAAGCGCTGATTTTATGGGTAAAGACAGGCAATTGCCTGTTTTAAATCAGGGAGAGTATTTGCTGATAAAATACGCGGGCGCTTACGGCGCGGCAATGTCGTCGCAATATAACTCAAGAACGCTGCTTGCGGAAATTTTAGTAGACGGTTCTAAAACGGAACTGATAAGGAAAAGGGCTGCATACGAAGATTTATTGTTGAATGAAACGTATCAGGATAAAAAATGAATATCAATTTCTCAAAACTTACCGCAGCCGGGAACGATTTTGTTCTCATTGATAACAGGGAAAATATAATAAATGAAAAGAATTACCGGAATCTTGCAATAAAACTGTGCGACAGGAAATATTCGATAGGCGCGGACGGTCTTATTTTTCTTGAAAAAAGCTCTGAAAAAGATTTTAAAATGAAATATTTTAATTCCGACGGTTCTCACGCTTCCATGTGCGGAAACGGCGGACGTTCTATCGCGATGTTTGCTTTTGAAATCGGAGCGGCAAAAGAAAAAATGATTTTTGAAACCGACGCAGGCGTTATTAACGCGGAAATTATACCCGGTAATAGGGTTAAACTTGATTTATATGATCCAAAAGATTTAAAACGCGATATTAAAATCGAATCCGAAGGGCAAAAATTTGACATTGATTTTATAAATACGGGAGTTCCTCATGCGGTTATTTTTGTCGATGATATCGAAAATGCCGATGTTTTCAGATATGGAAGAGCGATACGAAACCATAAAGAGTTTGCGCCGTCAGGAACAAACGTAAATTTTGTCCGGGTATTAAAAGACAATACGATTTTAGTCCGTACTTATGAAAGAGGAGTAGAAGGAGAAACTCTTGCCTGCGGCACAGGCATTACGGCTTCGGCGATAATTTCAGGGCTTAAGGGTTTTGCGAAATCTCCGGTTAATGTTGTTGCCAGAGGCGGAGATAAACTTGCAGTCGCGTTTAAAACCGGCGACGGAAAAATAACCGGAGTAGTTTTGGAAGGACCTGCGGTAATAGCGTTTAAAGGAACAGTAAAAATATAAAAGACAAATAACAATTAACAAATGATAATTTACAATTAACGGCAAAAAACTATAGCAACAAGTTGACTTTAATTGTTATTTGTAAATTGTAAACTGTTAATTGTGGTTAATTGGGGGATGTATGTTTCACGGGGTTTACACGGCTTTGATTACGCCTTTTAAGAATGACAAAATCGATTTTGACGCTTTAGGCGCGATAATTGAGAATCAAAAAAAATATGGTGTCGACGGATTAGTTCCCTGCGGATCTACTGGCGAATCTACGACATTGTCTTATGAAGAACATGAAGCCGTAATAGAGTTTGCGGTTAAAGCCGTAAAAGGCAAAATGAAAGTTCTTGCCGGTACGGGTTCAAATTCTACCGACGAAGCTATACATTTTACAAGTTTTGCCAAAAAAATCGGCTGCGACGGCGCTTTGATAGTTTCGCCTTATTACAATAAACCTACGCAAAAAGGCTTGTATCTTCATTTTAAACAAATTGCCGACAGCGTCGACATTCCGATAGTGCTTTATAATATCGCGGGCAGAACCGCCGTAAACATAGAAACCGCGACCGTCGCTAAATTATGTAAAGACTGCAAAAATATTATCGGCGTAAAAGAGGCGTCGGGGTCGCTTGACCAGATGAGCGCGGTAAAATCCGCCGTTGCGGAAATAGAACTTATTTCGGGAGACGATGCGCTTACGCTTCCGTTACTTTCAATAGGCGGTTGCGGAGTGATATCAGTCTTATCTAATATCGTTCCTCAAGAAGTCATATCTTTAGAAAGAGCTTTTAAAAGCGGAAATATAAAAGAAGCGCAAAGAATACATTACAAACTTTTGCCGCTTATAAAAGCTATGTTTATAGAAACAAATCCTATACCCGTGAAAACCGCGGCGGCAATGCTTGGAATGTGCGGTCCTGAGTTAAGGCTTCCGATGTGCGAGATGGATGAGGCAAATAAAACAAAGCTTGAAAAAGCGATGAAGGATTTCGGACTTATTTAAAATGTACCAAAGGACTAAATGTGAATAAAATATTGCTGGCGGTTGTAGCTGCGTTTTTGTTGTTGCCTAATGTTTATGCAACAAAACTTGTTAAAATAGTAAAAAATGAAAGCAGCGTTCAAATAAGAACGCCGGACGGCGAATTGAGCTTGTACAAGGAAGGCGAAAAAGTTCCTGAACTTTTATACGGTTCGAAAATAATCGCCGGTTCAAAACCGGTATCAGTTCAATTTTTTAATACCGCGGTTATAGTTTTGGAAAAAAATCAGGGTATTTTTTTTACAAAAGACCCTATTAACAAAACAATAGAAATCTACAAACTTGAAACCAAAAGCAAGGATCAGAAAATAAAAGTTATTCTGCCAGGCAATATAACGGCGTATTTCGGCGCGGATGCGAAGATTACTTTAAAAGAACAGTTTCCAAGCATATATCTGGGGGTTAAAACAGGTTTTGCGACAGTCGAAGATTCTGACGGAACATTTTGCAAACTTGCCGAAGGCGACGACTATGAAGCAAAACAAAATTTGTTAAATGACTTTTAAGTTTACAAAATTATCGATTCCGGACGTTGTTTTGATTGAATCTAAAAAATTCGAGGATTCAAGAGGTTTTTTTGCCGAATTATACCAGGAAAGCAAATTTAAGGAATTCGGTATCGACAAATCCGTGAAACAGATAAATCTTTCAAAATCTTCAAAAGGCGTTTTGAGAGGGCTCCATTATCAGCTTAACCCTTTTGCGCAGGGAAAAATCGTAAGGGTTGTTGCCGGAAGCATCTTTGACGTTGCCGTGGATTTAAGAAAAAATTCGCAGTTTTACGGCAAATGGGTAGGCGTAAATTTAAAATCCGAAAACTTAAATATGCTTTATATTCCCGAAGGTTTTGCGCACGGTTTTGAAGTTCTTTCCGATACCGCCGAATTTGAATATCTTTGCACCCAGGTTTATTCGCCGCAGCATGAAAGGGGAATCAGATACGACGATCCTTTCCTTAACATATCATGGTCTTCAAAAAGTCCCGTTCTTTCCGAAAAAGATTTAAAATACCCGTTTTTTAAAGAAGCGGATACAAATTTTTAAAATGACTCAAAATATATCAATTCCTTTAATTTACGCCGTCCGTTATGACGGTATAAATGAATTTCATTGTTTTATGAAAGAATTTAAAAACCGCGATGACGTTTTTAAGCATTACGCGGATTTATTGTGTGAAAAAATAACTTCAGACAAAGATTTTTTTGAAAATTTTGATTTTTTTGTTTTTATACCTTCTTTAAGTCCCGACAGAGTAAATTACTCTTTAAAACTTGCCGAATATGTGTCTAAAAAATTAAATAAGCCCGTAAGATACGACGTTTTGGAAAAAATAAAGTTTACAAAGGAAATCAAAACGCTTCCTAAAGAGGAAAGACGTAAGGAAATAGAAAAATCTTTTGTTGCTAAACTTGCCGGCAATGAAAGAGTTTGTATTATAGATGATGTTTGCGCTTCAGGAGCAACATTAAACGAGGTTTCAAAGGTTTTAAAAGCGGCAGGAGTATCATCTGTCTGTTGTGCCGTAGCGGCATTGTATGTTATTTAACATTTTCTTCTGTCAATATCGGCTTACTTGTCTTTAAATATCCGGAGCGTTCTATTCGTCTGTCATTCCCGCGAAAGCGGGAATCCAAGTTTAACATGACTCCCCTATTAAGACATTCGGGGATGACAAAAGGAAGGGTTTAAAACCTGCTTTTGTCAGTTTGCGGGAAATCTCTGATTTTTGTATAATTTTATGAATGAATAAAAAGCAATTGAGCGGTTACGTATCTGATATAATTGAAGATATAAAAGAAAACGGCGATAAAGCCGTTTATAAATATCTCAAAAAATTTGACGGCGTTGATTTATCGCTAAAAGGATATAAAATATCTAAAAAAACGATAGACGATGCTGCCAAACGCGTTTCTCCCTCTTTAAAAAATGCTATAAAATCATCGTATCTTAATATTTTGTCATACCATAAATACGAATATTTGCAAATTAAAAAAAGCTGGGTCAGAAATAAAAACGGCGTTAAGACGGGTCAATTTTACTCTGCGGTTGAGTCCGCGGGGATATATGTTCCGGGCGGTAAATTCCCTTATCCTTCTACTGTTATAATGACTGCCGTTCCTGCAAAAGCCGCGGGAGTTAAAAGAATTGTCATGGTAACCCCGCCAAATAATATTAGCGATGAAGTTCTTTATGCCGCTCAACTTTGCGGCGTTACGGATGTATACGGCGTAGGCGGAATTATGGCGATTGCCGCTCTTGCTTACGGCACGCAGACAGTTAAAAAAGTCGATATTATAGCAGGTCCCGGAAACGCCTATGTGAACGAGGCCAAAAGGCAGGTTTTCGGCCGGGTAGGCATAGATTCTTTGGCAGGTCCCAGCGAAGTGGCTATAATAGCCGATAAAAGCGTTCCCGTAAAATACGTTGTTGCCGATATTATGGCGCAGGTTGAACATGACGCTATGGCTAAAGCTTATTTGTTTTGCGAAAGCCAATCAAAGATTGGGAAAATAAAAGAAGCTTTGCCAAAAGAAGCTCTTAGTCAGGTTGAAATTGAACTTTGTTCATTAGATAAAGCGGTTGAAAAAGTAAATAAAATCGCTCCAGAACATCTTGAGATTCTTGTTGAAAATTATTTAAAACTTGTCAAAAACATTAAAAACGCCGGCGCAATTTTTGCGGGTTATCAAACGCCTACGGCCGCCGGAGATTACTGGGCGGGACCGTCTCATGTTTTGCCTACAAACGCTTCCGCGAAGTTTTCAAGCGGGTTGTCTGTTATGTCGTTTTTGAAAAGGACGACATATATTGAATTGAACAAAAATAATGCTAAAGCCTATAAAGAAATTGCGGATTTTGCGCGCTGCGAAGGAATGAAATATCATAAAGAATCGGCCGATATAAGAAGAAGTTGAGAAGTTGGGCAGCTGGGAAGTTGAGCAACGACGAAGGTAAAGACAAAAGACGAAACGACCACAGCTCCTCTCAGCTTCTCAACTGCCAAGCTCTCTAAACTTCCGCCATAAGGAATGTTAAATGAAAATAGATTTAAGCTGGAAAGAAGTCGGGTATCTTCTGTATTTGATAAATGAATCAGCGGCAAAAAAATCCGAAAGCGGAGCCAATTATCACGAATACAGCATTGACGATATAGAACTTATGGATAAGCTTGAAGCAGCTATAAAATTTTTTGAAATTGAAAAATTCGGTTTGGGTAAAGCTTCAAAAAACCAGCCGTTAAATTGAGAAAATTATGAAACAAAGAAAATCAAAGATCAAAAGAACCACCAAAGAAACGGATGTTTCGGTAGAATTAAATCTCGATAAAATTTCTAAGCCCGAAATTTCCACGACATCCGGATTTTTAGGCCATATGCTGGAGCTTTTTGCCGCTCACGCTGGAATTTTTTTAAAAGTAAAAGCCAAAGGCGATACTAATATTGACGAACATCATCTGGTTGAAGACATCGGAATAACAATCGGGCAGGCTTTAAAAACCGCGCTGGGCGACAAAAAAGGCATAGCCCGTTACGGCCATTTTCTGCTTCCCATGGACGAAGCGTTAAGTTATACGGCATTGGATTTGTCCGGCAGATTTTATTTGAGCTATGAAGCTTCAATCCGGTTTCAAAAAACGGGTTTTAATTATGATTTAATACAGGAATTTTTTTACGCTCTTGCAAGCAACGCAGGTATGACTTTGCATATAAAAATGATTAAAGGGCGCAATAATCACCATATAGCCGAAGCTATTTTTAAATCTTTCGGACGCTCTTTAAAACAGGCGATTACTTTTACTAAAGGCAAAAAAGTAATTCCTTCGACAAAAGGGATTTTATAACGGCAAAAAACAATGTCTCAAAAAATAGCAATAATAGATTACGGTTTCGGTAATATTAAAAGCATTATAAACGCTTTAAAATTTTGCGGGTCGGAATATGAAGTTATAAATTCACCGGAAAAAATTTCAAATTTCGGCGGAGCTATACTTCCCGGTGTCGGGGCTTTTGGTCCTGCGTCGTATTTTTTAAGGGAATCCGGTTTTGATATTTCAATTCGCAATTACGTGAATTCAGGTAAAATGCTTTTCGGGATATGCCTGGGTTTTCAGCTTTTTTTCGCTAAAAGTTATGAAAACGGAACGCATGAAGGGCTTGGGCTGATAGAGGGCGAAGTCAAAAAGTTTGAATTTCCGGACAGCAGTTTAAAAGTACCGCATATGGGCTGGAACAATGTCAGGATTACCGATACTTCTTATGCGAAAAAAATGTTTGCCGGGATAGTAAGCAGCGAAAATTTTTATTTCGTGCATTCTTATTATGCTTTACCCTCGGATAAAAGCAAGGCTTCGGGTTTCTGCGATTACGGCGTAGAGTTTTGTTCGTCCGCAGCTTTTGAAAACGTATGGGGAAGCCAGTTTCACCCCGAGAAAAGCGGCGACAAAGGGCTGAAAATAATTTCAAATTTTATAAACGAGGTAAATAAATGATAGTAATTCCCGCGATTGATATAAGACAAGGAAATTCCGTAAGGCTTAAACAGGGGAAAATTGACGCTGAAACCATTTATTCTACAGATCCTGTTTTTATCGCAAAACTTTGGAAAGCGAAAGGCGCGCAAAGAATTCACGTCGTGGATTTGGACGGGGCGTTCAGCGGCTTAAACAGCAATAAAGAAATTATAAAACAGATATGCGCTTCAATGGATATTCCCGTGGAAGTCGGCGGCGGAATAAGAACCATGGAAAGATTAAAAGAAGTGTTTGATATGGGCGCGTCTTATGCGATTTTGGGGACAGTAGCCGTATATAATCCGGAAATTGTCCGCAAAGCAGTCGATAAATACGGTCCGAAAAAAATCATAATCTCTATAGACGCGAAAGACGGAAAAGTTGCAATAGGCGGCTGGAAAGACATTACGCCTGTCGATATGTTTGAACTTATAGATAAATTGAAAGAAGCCGGCATAAAAGATATTTTGTACACGGATATTTCAAGAGACGGAATGTTAACAGGCCCCGATTTTAGCGGACTTAAGAAAATTTCAAAAACAGGAATGAGAATAATCGCTTCCGGCGGAATAAAAACCGTAGATGACATAGTAAAACTCAAAGGGCTTGAAAAAGACGGCGTTTTTGCCGCGATAGTCGGCAGCGCTTTATATACGGATGATTTCAAGCTTGAAGAAGCAATAAAAAAAGCAGAGGATTAGAGGCAAAGAGGCAGGGATGCAGAGTAACTGCTCTTGAAATAAAGGCAGTTTTTGTTGTCTTTGCTCCGCATCTTTGCATCCTCGCATCCATGCATCAAAAAGGTATTCATATGTTAGGCGTAAGAGTTATTCCATGTTTGGACGTCAATAAAGGGCGCGTTGTAAAAGGCACGAATTTTGTAAATTTAAGAGACGCGGGCGATCCTGTTGAAATTGCCGAAAGATACAATGCCGAGGGCGCAGACGAGCTTGTTTTTTTGGATATTACCGCAACCCACGAAGGCAGAGACACTACCGTCGATTTGGTAAGAAGAACCGCTGAGAAAGTGTTTATACCTCTTACGGTCGGCGGCGGAATAAGAACCCTGGACGATATAAGAAACCTTTTAAACGCGGGAGCCGATAAAGTTTCTTTAAATTCGTCTGCTGTAAAAGACCCTGAAATCATAAAGCATGCAAGCGATAAATTCGGCATACAATGCATAGTCGCGGCAATAGACGCAAAGAAAATTGCCGAAAGAAAATGGAATGTTTTTATAAACGGCGGCAGAATAGATACCGGGCTTGACGCTGTTGAATGGGCGAAAAAAACCGCGGAACTCGGGGCAGGAGAAATTTTACTTACAAGCATGGACAAAGACGGAACAAAAGACGGATATGACAACGAACTTATAAAAGCAGTCTCGGATGCGGTTAAAATTCCTGTTATAGCTTCCGGCGGCGCGGGAAAGCTGGAACATTTTTACGAGGCCTGCAAAAGCGGTGCGTCGGCGGTCCTTGCAGCGTCTTTGTTTCATTATAAAGAAGTTACGATAAAAGAAGTTAAAAACTATTTAAAATCAAAAAATATATCTGTAAGGTAAATAAAGAAAAAAGGGGGACAAAATGTACGGAAATGAAATGTCTGAGATGGTAATGTTTGTATTGGTGCTTGGCGGTATAGTAGCGTTTATTATTATGATCCTATTAATAAAGTGGATACTGAGTTTGAGAAGGGTTGTGCCGACAAATATGGTAGATATTGTTCAAAGGCGTTCGTCTACGGTTTCGTACGGAAAAAATTACGGCAACGGAAACACATATTATAAATTCCCGTCGTGGATTCCTTTTATAGGCGTTACGACAATAAGCCTTCCTACTTCGGTTTTTGATGTCGATTTGAACAACTATGAAGCATATGACATGGAAAGGCTTCCGTTTGTAGTTGACGTCAAAGCTTTTTACAGAATTGAAGATTCTAATATGGCGGCAAACAGGATTTCAACATTTCCCGACCTTCTTACGCAGCTTACCGATATCACGCGCGGCGTTGTGAGAAGTTTGCTTGCGAAATCCAACCTTGAAAATATAATGTCCGAAAGAAGCACGTACGGAGCTCTTTTTACGAGTGAAGTTCAGGAGCAGCTTAAAGCATGGGGCGTGACTCCGGTAAAAAATATAGAGCTTATGGATATTCGAGATACGAAGGACGGAAAAGTTATTTCCGATATCATGAATAAGAAAAAATCCAAAATCGAGATGGAGTCAAGAACTGAAGTTGCCGAAAACATGAGAAAAGCCCAGGAAGCCGAAATCGAAGCCGGTAAAGAAGTCGCGCTGAAAAAAGAGCAGGCTGCTCAGGAAGTAGGTCAGAGAAAAGCGCAGGTTACCAGAGAAGTAGGCATAGCCGACGAAAAAGCGAAGCAGGAAGTTCAGGAACAGGCAAAAACAACGGCTGAAAAAATGATGGCTGTTGAAAAAGTCAATCAGGTTAAACTTGCGGAAATTAAGAAAGAAGCGAATATTGTTAAAGCGGAAGAAGAAAAGAGCGTTACGATTATTTCGTCTGAAGCGAATAAGGAATATTTGGCTATTAATGCCGCGGGCGTTAAAAAACAGCTTGAACTTGAAGCGGAAGGCAAGCTTTATTCGAAAGCGAAGGAGTCTGAAGGTATACACCTTGAAGGTACGGCAAGAGCCGACGCTGAAAAGAAGATGCAGCTTGCTTCCGTTGAAGCTCAGATAACTTTAGCGGCGAAAATCGGAGAAAATAAGGGTTATCAGGAATATCTTATCAATATAAGATCGGTTGAAGCCCAGGAAAAAGTCGGCGTTGAACAGGCAAAGAATTTAGGAAGAGCCGATATTAAAGTTATCGCAAATGCGGGCGACGTAAATTCCGGAGTTAAATCTGCGATGGAGATGTTCTCTTCAAAAGGCGGAACCGCAGTCGGCGGAATGCTTGAGGCTTTAAAAAATACTCCGACAGGTAAAGCTGTTTTAGAAAAGATAGCAGGAAAATCGCACCACCATAGTGAAGATAAGAAAGACGGAAACAAATAAATTGTTTAAATCGGAGAATTTCAATAGTGGAAAAGATAATAAAAGTTTTAAAGTTCGATGACAAAGGATTAATTCCGGCCGTAGTGCAGGACTGGAAAGACAATGCCGTTTTAATGGTCGCGTATATGAATAAAGAGGCTGTTTTAAGAACCCTTAAAACAAAAAAAGCTACTTTCTGGAGCCGTTCAAGGCAGTCTTTTTGGGTAAAAGGCGAAAGTTCCGGAAATATCCAGAAAGTCAAAGAATTTTATTATGACTGCGACGGCGACTGCATACTTTTAAAAGTTAACCAAATCGGCGGAGCGGCGTGCCATACGGGGCATAGAAGCTGCTTTTTTACAAAAGTTACTTCGACCGGCAATACTAAAACCATTGGAAAGAAGTTGTTTGATCCGGAGAAAGTCTACAAAAAAGACAAGTAACAATTTACAAATAACAATGAAAAACAATGTTTTTGTCGTTTTGTCGTTAATTGTAAATTATTAATTGAAAATTGGAGTTATTGTGGCTAAAGTTAAAATATGCGGTCTTGCGAATTATAACGACGCTTTGGACGCAACAAATTTGGGCGCGGATTTTTTAGGGTTTCATTTTATAAAAGAATCTCCAAAAAAAGTTTCCGAAAAAATGGTTAGGGATATTGTCTCAAAACTTCCGCCTTTTGTAGTTCCCGTAGGTATTTTTAAAGACGAAGAGCAAAAAGTAATATCTAAAACCGTTAAAAAATGCTCGTTAAAAAACATTCAGTTTAACGGAAACGAGACTCCCGAGTTTTGCAAAGCGGCGCGCGAAGGGCTTGGCGTGAAAGTTTTTAAATTTTTTAAACTTGAAAACGACGAATCTCTTTTACCTCTTGAAAGCTACATAGGAAGCGTCGATTATTTCGTCTTTGACGTTTCTTATGCGGACGGCGAAGCTGTAAAACAAAATTATGCTCTCGTAGCTAAAGCAGGAAATTTGAAAGTTCCTTTTTTTATTTCGGGACAAATTAAGCCTGAAGATATTCCTGAAACTCTTGAAATTGCCGTACCTTTCGGCATAGACGGTGATTCGGGAATAGAAAGGCTTCCGAAAAGAAAAGATTATGACAAAATGAACGCTTTTATAAGATATAGTCACGGGCTTAAGTAAAGGCAATTACGAATTATAAATTTCGGGTGGATGTATTAATGGATAACTTTAAAATAGCGAAAGAAACGATTGATATCGAAGTAAAAGCCCTTCAGCGCCAGATAAAACATCTTGACGCTAATTTTTCCAAAGCCGTTGATCTGATTAAGAATTGCAGAGGGCGTATTTTGGTTATGGGGCTTGGAAAATCCGGGCTTATAGGGCGCAAAATATCTGCGACCATGTCTTCCGTAGGAATACCGTCGGCTTTTATTCATCCGTCGGAAAGTCTTCACGGTGATATCGGAATGGTTATGAAAGACGACGTAGTTATAATGCTTTCTTATTCCGGCGAAACCGAAGAAATTAAAAAAGTTCTTCCTGTTCTGCGTAAAATGAAAATAGAAGTCGTGGTTATGACCGGTAAACCGAAAGCGTTTGTATGGCGGGACTGCAAATGTATAATTGATTGCAGCGTTGAGAAAGAGGCGTGTCCTTATAATCTTGCGCCTACCGCTTCCACTACCGCAATGCTTGCAATGGGAGACGCTCTGTCTTTGACTGTTTCCAATTTGAAAGGTTTTAAAAAAGAAAATCTGGCTTTGTTTCACCCGCTTGGAGCTATAGGCAAAAAGCTTACAATGCAGGTAAGCGATATTATGAGAAAAGGCAGCGCTAATCCGGTTGTAAAAGAAAATGCCTTTGTCGGGGACGCGCTTTTGGTAATGACCGGCACAAGAGTCGGCGCGACAAGCATTATAAATAAAAATGGAAAGATAACCGGCTTTTTTACCGACGGCGACTTAAGAAGACATTTGCAGAAAGACGGAAAAATTCTTAAAAAGAAAATTTCGGAAGTTATGACAAAATCTCCGCGCACGGTTACGCCCGATATGATGGCGGTTGACGCGGCGAGGATTTTAAAAAAATATAACATCGACAATATTCCGGTGGTAAGCAAAGACAATAAACCTTTGGGAATTTTAGACCAGGGAGATTTGCTTGCCGAAGGAATTTCTTGAAAAGCAATTAACAAATAACAATTTACAATTGACAAATGAAAACTGTCAAAAAAATTTAATTATTATTTATAATCTGTTAATTGTGCTTTGTTAATTATTAATTGTCTTTATGGGGGAATTGAAAATGGCGAGAAAACAGACAAAAGTGTCTGATAAAAAGGGTCTTCCCGCGGGAATATGGACTAAATGCAAAAAATGCGAGCAGTTATTTCTTCAGAAAGATTTTGAAGAAAATCTTATGGTATGTCTTAAATGCGGGTATTATGCGAGGCTTAACGCGCGCAAAAGAATAGAATTTATGACGGATGCGGGAAGTTTTAAAGAATCCGATAAAGACGTTAAACCGGTGGATTTTTTGGATTTTCCGGGATACGCCGATAAGATAAGCAAATCCGACTCATGCGACGCGATAGTGACGGGCGAAGCAAAAATCGGCGGACACGGCGTTATGGTTGCCGTTATGGATTTTGATTTTATGGGCGGAAGCATGGGTTCGGTAGTCGGAGAGAAAATTGTCCGCGCCGTTGAAACGGCCATAGATAAAAAATTCCCGGTAATAATAGTTTCAGCGTCGGGCGGAGCCAGAATGCAGGAGGGAATAATTTCCCTTATGCAGATGGGTAAAACAAGCGCCGCGCTTGCAAGGCTTGCCGACAACGGCCTTGCCTATATTTCGGTTTTAACAGACCCGACAACCGGCGGAGTCGCGGCCAGTTACGCAATGCTTGGCGATGTAAATATTGCGGAGACCAAAGCTTTAATCGGTTTTGCGGGTCCGAGAGTTATCGAACAGACAATAAGACAGCAGTTGCCGGAAGGATTTCAAATGTCGGAGTTTCTCGAAAAGCACGGAATGGTTGATATAGTCGTAGAAAGAAAAGATTTGAAAAATACGCTTGCTAAAGTTTTGAAGTTTTTGTCTAAAAAGTGACGCGAAGTGTCATCCTGAATCCCCGATTACGAATTTCGAGGATAAACTCCGTGAAGGATCCATGTTAAACTGTTATCTATTCTTCAATGCTTCGCATTTCAGAATGACAACAACGGCAATGATTAGAGGTATTAACGCTGATGTTCTTTGAATCGTTAAAAGAATATGAAGGAATGAAGCCGGGTCTTTCAAGAATAAAAAAATTTCTTGATAGCGTCGGAAATCCTCAAAATAAATTTAATTGCGTTCATATAGCGGGAACAAACGGTAAAGGTTCCACTGCGGCTTTTATAGACGCTGTTTTAAAAGAAAACGGTTATAAAACCGCTCTTTACACTTCTCCGCATTTGACGGATATTAACGAACGCATAAAAGTATGCGGAAAAAATATCCCGAAAAATAAATTTAACTACATAGCCCAAAAATATATAAAACATGCCATACAATGCGAACTTTCTTATTTTGAATATCTTACCGCTATAGCTTTTATATATTTTGCCGGGCAAAAAATCGATATTGCCGTAATAGAAACAGGACTTGGCGGCAGATTTGATGCCACTAATGTTATTGAAAAACCTTTGGGTTCGGTTATCACTTCCATATCTTTTGACCATAAGGAAATTTTAGGAAATACCATTGAAAAAATAGCGTCTGAAAAAGCGGGTATTATAAAAAAAGGAGCTTTTACCGTTTGTTCTAAAGTTCCCGCTGCGGCTTTGAGAGTAATACGCGGTAAAGCAAGAAATGTTCAGAGCCGGGTTTATATTTTAAATAAAGATTTCTTTATAAAGAACGCGACCGATAAAGAGTTTGACTATCACGGCATTGAAAAAAATATACAAGATATAAAATTATCCCTTATAGGCAAACATCAGTTTAATAATGCCGCGACGGCTCTTTGCGTTATTGAACTTTTAACAAAAAACGGCTATGCTTTTAGCGATGAAAAAATAAAAAAAGCCTTGATTTCCGCGGTTTGGAACGCAAGATTTGACGTAAGAAAAGTAAAATTTAACAATAGAAAATTTGAACTTGTTATAGACGGCGCGCACAATGAAGAGGGAATAAACGCCTTTATCGAAACCTGGAATAACAGCGCATATTGTAAAAAGAAACGAAGTTTCATTTTTGCGGTGATGAAAGAAAAAAATTATAAGAAAATAGCGAAGAAAATAGCTTGTTTGGCGGACGAGGTAATTTTACCGGATTTAAAAACCGACAGAGCCGTGCCGCAAAACGTTTTAAAAACGGAATTTTTAAAATATATGGAAGATGAGAGTAAAATTTATCGCGCGGGTTCCGTAAAAGAAGCCTTAAATATTATAAAAAACAAGGGTAAAGCGGCGGCAGTAGGTTCTCTTTATCTTGCGGGCGAGATTTTAAAAAATATATAATTCAAACAACAAAGTTGAAAGTGAAGAGAGAAAAGAGGAAATGTCGTATTTCGGCAAATCCGAAATTAATTTTAGGTTTTCGCTTTGCGAAAACACAATAATTTCACTTTTAACTTTACACTTTTCACTTTTCTTTTGAGGTATTAAAATGTCAAAACAGCAATTTTATCTCGGAATAGACATGGGCGGAACTCATATTAAAATCGCTATAGTTGATTCTTCATGTAACATTGTCGAAGAAACCGTTCTTGACACGGACATAAAAGCCACTCCTATAGACGTTATCAAATCCATAATTTCAAAAGCTTCGGAGATGAAAAATTATTCAAAAGTAAAAAGCATAGGCATAGGCATGGCCGGCGATATAAACTGTTTTGACGGAAGCGTGCGTTTTTCTCCGAATCTTCCGAAGTGGAAAAATATCGCGTTGAAAAAAATTATAGAAAATCTTACAAAGAAGAAAACTATTGTGGATAATGACGCCAATACCGCTTCCATAGGGGCGTTTTGGCTTGACGCTAAAGGTAAAGCCGAAAATCTTGTATGCGTTACTTTGGGGACTGGTGTCGGAGGGGGATTTATTCTTGATAAAAAACTTTACAGAGGGTCGTCTTGTAGCGCCGGAGAAATAGGGCATATTACCATTGATCCTTGCGGAGACGTCTGCAAATGCGGCAACAGAGGCTGTGTAGAAACATTTATAGGCGCGAAATATATTTCAAAATATGCCGCGCGGTATTTAAAGAAAAATAAATCCGAATTAATAAATAAACTTACAAACGGCGATTATTCCAAGGTTACTCCGAGAATTTTGTATTTGGCTGCCAAAAAAGGCGATAAGGCGGCAATATCAATCTGGAAATATGTCGGGGAAAAACTCGGAATACTGTTTGCCGGCATACTTAATTTTATAAATCCGGATGTCATTGTTTTGTGCGGCGGCGTAAGCCACGCAGGAAAATATCTTATAGACCCCGCAAGACGCGAAATGAAATCCAGGGCATTCGCTTCGGCGGTGAAAAATTGCAGCATTGTAGTTTCAAAATATACAAACAAACTCGGAGTGGTCGGCGCCGCTATGCTTCCGAAACAGTAATGAAAAAAAAAATCTTTCTTTTTTTTATTTTTTTGTTGTTTAGCACGGCGGTTTTCGCCTATGAAGTCGATATTAACGCCGATAATCTTGTATATGACCAAAACAGCGGAAAAATTTCAGCGGACGGCAACGTAATTCTTGTCTGGAAAGGCAAAAAGGTAAAAGCGGATTACGTTGAGTTTTTAGTCGATAAAAAAGTTATGAATGCGTATGGAGGCGTTAAGATTGAAGAAGACGGAAACGCTTTTTTCGCCGACAGCATAAATTATAATTTTTCGGACGAAAGCGGGGAAATAAAAAATACTTTTGCGGCTTCATCGTCCATATTTATGCGCGCCGAAGCTATGCTGCGCCAAGACAAAGACACATACTCCGTAAACAGCGTAAAAATATCAAACTGCGATTTAGACCATCCTCATACGTATTTCAAAGCAAAAAAAGGAAAAATAACAATCGGAAAAAGAGTTACTCTTTATAATCCGATATTTTATATCGGTAAAATTCCGATTTTCTATCTTCCGATAGTCACAAAATCGCTTGAAGGCGGAAGCGGTTTTTCTTCAAAATTAAATTATAAATTCGAGCCCGGCTACACAAGCGACGGCGGAGTTTCCATTAAAAATACCCTTGAGTACAGATTTAACAATAAAACGTCCGCAAGCGCTTTGTTTGACTATTACGGTTCAAGAGGCTGGGGTTACGGCGGGCAGTTTGACTATTTTTCTAATGACGCCAAAGCCTCGGTTTTTGCTTATCACATAGAGGATTTGTCAACGGGAACGGATCGCTGGACAGTGCGTCCGTATTATTGGCACAGGCTGGATGACAAATGGAGTATACAGTCCCAGGCGGAATTCGTAAGCGACAAAAGTTTTAACAATTATTATAATCAAAACGACTGGAACAGGGTGATGAACACGCTGGAATCTTATGCCGCGATTACACGGCAGGATCAAAACGGTAATTTGATGATACTTGCCCGGCGTTTCGATACTTATGACCCTTCTAAAGGCGATTTTGAAACTACGTCGCTGACTCTTCCTCAGGTAAATTTTACTTATTATCCTAAAAAGATTTTCTGGGGAATAACCAACAGTTTTAATCTGGTTTATAATAATGACTACAGAGAGTACAGTCTTGATAATTTTTTCTATAAAAATTCAACCGCGTTTTCTTATTCTTTGGCGAAAGATTTTAAATTCGGAAGGCGTTTCACTTTAAAGCCTACTTTGGGATTTTCCGAGGAGTGGTACGATAAAAATGATTCGGGTGAAATAGATCATATGTTTTTGTCGAAATATTCGGCAAGCTTAAATTCAAGATTCAGAGCAACCAGCTGGATGGACTGGAACATAAATTATTCCGCGACTGCAAGAGCCGGAAGAAATTCTTTGCAAATAGATTCTGCGGCAAACGATTATGGAATAGAAAGCAATCTTCTTTCATATACCAATTATATGTATATCGGCAACAGAACCACTGTCCGAAATTTTCTTTCTTACAATTTGAAAGAAGACAGATTGTTTACTCCTCAGAAATGGTCTCCTTTTGTCACGGAAATAATATACACGCCAAAGTATTTTATAACCACTTACTTAAGACAGACGCAAATGCTGGAGCCTTTCAAATTTAATTCGCTTCAGCTTGACGTTAGAGTCGGAGAACTGGAGAAAATTTATTTAAATTTCGGAGCGTTTTACCAAAATTATGACGACGATCCGTATTATAGTTACCGCACGCGCGAAGTTGACAATACTTTGGGTTTCGGTTTATGGTTTACCCCAAAATGGCGTTTGGATTACAATATTAAAACTACGGCAAAACTTGATTTTACGTATATAAGGATGAATGAACACGAATTCAGGCTTTACAGGGATTTGCACTGTTATAATCTTGGAGTGACGTGGCGGATAAGAGGCGTATACCACGAAGTGTTTTTTAAATTCGATTTGAAAACGAATATGCCGTTCGACAGAAAAGCCGTACTGGAAGAGCAGAGAGAGGATGAAAGAATATTTTATCCGTGGAGATAAATGAAACAATTAGGAATTAGGAGTGAGGAGTTAGGAATTAACGACAAAAGACTTTGTCATTCCCGCGAAAGCGGGAATCTAAGTTTTCTAAAAGTTTGCGGCGAAGCCGCTCCAAAATTCCTAATTCCTAATTTCTAACTCCTAATTAAATATAAAGAGGGGATATTTATGAAACTATTTGTAACTGGCGGGGCGGGATTTATCGGATCGAATTTTATAAGGTATATTTTAAAAAAATACCCGAAATACATAATAATTAATTACGATAAGCTTACTTATGCGGGAAATCCCGATAATTTAAGAGACGTAGAAAAAAATCCGAGATATAAATTTATAAAAGGCGATATATGCGATTTTAATACGGTAAATAAAAATATAAAAAGCGTTGATGCGATTATAAATTTTGCGGCGGAAACGCATGTTGATCGCTCGATTTTAAGCGGCGGCGAGTTTATTAAAACCAATGTCAACGGGACTTATTCTCTTTTGGAAGCCGCGAGACAAAACAACATAAAAAAATTCGTGCATGTTTCCACGGATGAAGTTTACGGAAGCATATTGAAAGGTTCATTCACGGAAAAATCGCATTTAAGCCCTAATAGTCCGTACTCGGCTTCAAAGGCTTCTTCGGATTTGCTTGTACGCTCTTATTTTGTCACTTACGGATTGCCGGCAATAATTACAAGATGTTCCAACAATTACGGTCCTTACCAGTATCCTGAAAAAGTTATCCCTTTGTTTGTGACGAATGCTTTGCAAAACAAAGAGCTTCCTCTTTACGGAGACGGGAAAAATGTCCGTGACTGGCTTTATGTCGAAGACCATTGTCTGGGAATAGATATAGTTTTGCATAAAGGAAAACTTGGCGAAATATATAATATAGGCGGCGGAGTTGAAATGACAAATATTGAGCTTACCAAAACTATATTAAATATCATGGGAAAACCTGAAACTCTTATAAAACGCGTCGCTGACAGGCTTGGACATGACAGGCGGTATTCCATAAATTGCGCAAAAATCAAAAGGTTAGGCTATAAACCTAAATTTTCATTTGCAAAAGCCATAAAAAATACTGTAAAATGGTATTCAGAAAATGAAAAAATATGGCGAAAATTAACTAAGTGACATATTAAAGATGTTATCGTCAAAGGAATTAAAAAAGTCCGGCGGACAGGCTTTGGTTGAGGCGGCATTAATCGCGCCCCTTATAATTTTTTTTCTTTTCACGGTCGTTTGGTTTGCGCGCGTTATGCTTACATGGCAGCAAATTACGGGCGCGGCAAGGTACGGAACGGATCTTATAGCTTATACCTCTTATAGTAAAAAATTTATAGAAAAAGATATCAGGCATTATTTATGCCACGGCAACAATATAGGCAGGACTTTGGATTCCGATCCGAAAATATTGCGTATTAAAGTTGAAGCGCGCGACGCGAAAAAATCGGATTTCAGTTTAGGTATCAAAAATATTGCGGATTTTAACCCTTTAAATATTGTCCAAAACATAAAAAATTTGTCGCCTATCGGGCCGGATAAGTCTTATGTGGAAATAGAATATGACTATAAAATTCCGAAAATTATGAGAATAACCGGTAATGAATATTTAACAATAAGAGCAAAAAGCGAAGTGTTGTCCGGAGACGCAAGCGCGGGATATAAAAAACGCAGAGGAACATAATAAAACAGTTAGTAATTAGTAGTGAGTAGTTAGTAGTTGTTGTGCGGGGCTTTGCCCCGCTAATAAACAGGTGCGCAAAGCGCACTCCAAAATTACTCACTATTCACTACTCACTGATGTTAAAAGGGGAGAAACAAAATGTTGAACTTTGGCTGGCTTAAAAGAAACAAAGGTCAGGGTATGGTAGAGTATATTTTGATTGTTGCCGTGGTTGTAGGCATCGTATTTGCGGCTTATAAACTTATGGGCGGGTCTGTAAAAGAGCAATTCGGAAAAGCCCAGACTACTATTGAAAATGCGGATGCAGAGAAAAAATAGTCTATGAAAAAAACGATATTATTGTCGGTTATTTTTGCCGTTGCCGCATCGTTTTTTGCTTACGTATATCTTTCGGGTTTGGAAACAAAATACAAACAGATGTCCGAGCCTGTAAAAGTTGTAGTGGCGGCGCAGAGAATCGCCCAAGGAACGGTTATTGGAAAAAATATGCTTGCCGAAAAAAATGTTCCTAAAGAATACGTTCAGCCTAAAGTTTTTGAGGCTGTCGGGAACCTTTTTTCAAAAGACTGGTCACCGGTATACATAGCGTTAAATACCATTGAACCCGGCGAACAGATACTTTCGACAAAAGTTTCGCAAACAAATCAAGATACGGGAATATCCAATATTATCCCGGACGGTCAGAAAGCTTTGGCAGTAAATTTCGACGCGGACAGTTCTCTTGTCATAACTCCCGGAAGCAGAATAGACGTTTTGAGCATAATAGAATATTCCGACGGCAATAAACAATTCCATCAATCTGTTTTCCCGGTGGCTCAAAATATTCTTGTTTTGGCTGTAGGAAATAATTATTTGGGTTCCGCTAAAAGAAAAGGCGATGATGAATCGTCATCGGGTAAAGGAATACTCACATTGGCTGTAAGCATCGAAGACGCTCAGGCGATACTTCTTGCGGGCGAAAAAGGGATTTTAAAATATATAATACGTCCCGCAGGCGACGAAACCGTAACGGAAATAAAACCTTTAAAAATGTCGGATATTATCAAAGATATTTCAAAAACTTCATATCAGTCCGATATTAAAAAATCCGCCGCGGAAAAAGCCGTAAACCAAAGCCGGAAAGAAGCGCTGGAAATAATAAATAAATACGCAAAAGGCGAGTAATGCTTACTATTGTCCCGACCTGTGATTGTCTTAAAAGATCTTTAATAGCTAACGCTTTGTCGCTGATATCTTCTAACCGCGGCGAAGAAAATATAATTGTCGATTTTTCCGTTCCCGCGACCGAAGCATTTTGGTCGTTATATAAAAACGGAGTGAAATATGTCGAGGATATTCTGGACGTTTTGCCGGGAATTAATCCAAAAATGTTAAAAAGTTTTTTATCTCCTTCGGGAGTAAGTCTTGTTTTGGGCCTGAAAAGCAAAAAACTTTCGGAAATACCTTTGACAAGCGTGGATTATCTGCTTGAGATGCTCGGTAAAAATTACAAACGTGTTTTTGTAATTTTGCCGGACACAAATGACGAACATTCTTTTGAAATTATAAAAAAATCAAAATGCGTGTTAATGCCTTTTACTTCCGACGCATTTTCCGCAAGAAATGCCGTGTCGCTTGCAAATCTTTATGCTTCAAAGGTTCCGTTAGGATTTAATCCCTTGTCTTTAAAACTTAAATTAGATTACGACTTTAATTCCGATAGAATTTTAAATTCCAATGAAATTTTTAAAAACACTTTGTCGGCGGAATTTAACGCCGGAATTGAACGCCAGATTAGTTCCCCGAAATATTCATTCAGGGATAAATCCGTGGAATTTACGGCGACTTTGGAAAAAGTTCTTGATTATTGCGATTCGTCCGACAAAGTCGCAATTTATTCGGAAAATGTTTCGAAAAAATATTTTAACGATGAAAATGTTTACGGTGAATTGAAAAATAAGGTTTACGGCGAACTCGTTGAAGACATTTATGATGAATTGAGAAATAAAGTTTACGGGGAACTCGTTGAAGAAATGAAATCTTTTGCGGGTGAAACGGATGAAAAACGCTTAAAAGAGATTGCCGGTGAAAAAATCGGAGCCATATTAAAAAAACTTGATTTGCGTTTGCCGGAAGAGATTTCGGAAAAAATTTTCAAAGAGTTGATCGATAATGTAACAGGACTCGGTGTTTTGGAGGATTTTATTAAAAATCCGGCTGTTACGGAAATAATGGTTAACGGTTACGACAATATTTATATTGAAAAGTCGGGACGCATTTTTAAAACCGACATGGCGTTTGCTGATGAAAAACAATTGAGAACGGTTATCGACAGAATCGTAGCCCAGACAGGAAGGCATATAGACGAAGCTTCGCCTATTGTCGACGCAAGGCTCAAAGACGGCTCGCGCGTTAATGCCGTCATCAAACCTGTCGCTTTAAACGGTTCGATTTTAACGATAAGAAAATTTTCGAAAAGCAAACTTTCTATTGAATCTTTAGTATCTTCGGGAAGTATAAGCATAGAAATGATAGCTTTTTTAAAAATCGCTGTGGTGTTGAAGAAAAATATTATAATTTCTGGCGGTACGGGTACCGGAAAGACAACTTTGTTGAATATACTGTCGTCTTTTATACCTGAAAACGAAAGAATCGTAACGATTGAAGATTCCGCGGAATTGCAGCTCCAGCAAAAACACGTTGTCCGGCTTGAAAGCCGTCCTATATCCAGCGAAGGTACCGGCGAAGTAAGCATAAAGCGTCTGGTTGTCAATGCGCTAAGAATGAGACCTGACAGAATTATAGTCGGAGAGTGCCGTGCCGGAGAAGCGTTTGATATGCTGCAGGCAATGAATACGGGTCATGAAGGCAGCATGTCGACAGTGCATGCGAATACGGAAGCCGACGCCATTTCAAGGCTTGTTGCCATGGTTTTGATGTCCGGCGTAGATTTTCCGGAGCGTTCGATAATTTCGCAGATAGCTTCGGCAGTGCACGTTATAGTCCAGCTTACGCGTTATAACGACGGTTCGAGAAAAATATCTTCGATATCGTGCGTAAATAAAACCATGGACGATAGAATATTCGAAATAAACCAGGTATTTAAGTTTCATTTGAAAGGAGTTGAGAACGGAATTCAAAAAGGCGAATTCCACTCTACGGGATTTATACCGGATTTTATAAAAACGGCCGTAGACAGCGGACTAAACATAGATCTCGGTATTTTTAAATGCTAATTTTAATATGTTTCATCATATCGGTATTTGCCGCCGTATTTTTGCTTGTATTTTCTTTGATAAAAGGAATATCCGCAAAAAAAGAAAAGAGAAAAATATCGTTTAAAAACATAAGCGCGAACAGGAAAAGAGTAATCGTCGCGCTTATTATTTTTTTATTGTCCGCCGTTATTATCCAAAATATAATTTTTGCTTTAATTTTTTGCGGTTTGTATTTGTATTTCGGCTGGTATTTCAAAGATAAAAAAGCAAAGGAACTTGCCGCATTAATCGATAAACAGGTTATAGAAGCGTTGACAATTATTAAAAGCGCGGTACAGTCGGGACAGTCTCTTGTCAAAGCGATTAATACGGCTTCATCGGAACTTAAAGAGCCTATTAAAAGCGAATTTTCCGGTATTTCCGAAAGGCTTGCTTTAGGCGCAAGTTTTGATAAAGTTTTATCCGATATTTCAGAAAAATCTCCGAGTAAAGAATTTCGCCTTATGATAAATACAATAAGAATTTCAAAAGATTCCGGCGCAAGTCTTGGCGGTATGTTTGACAGGATAACCGACGCCGCGGTTCAAAGGGTTGCGATTCAGTCCAAAGTCAACGCGTTGACGGCGCAGGGCAGAATGTCCGGAAATATCGTAAGCGTAATACCTTTTGTCGTTGTTTTGATGATGTATGTAATCGAGCCTGATATGATGAGTTCACTTTTTACTACTGTCGCGGGCAATATTTTACTTTTGATAGTCGTAATAATGGTGCTTACGGGTTCTTTCGTAATCAGAAAGTTAACGGAAATAGACTTTTGATAACAGCAGAAGTTTAGATGTTTGGCAGCTTGGAAGCTTGGCAAAAACAAAAGGCAGTTACTAAGCTTCCAAACTTCTAAGCTCTCTAAACTCTCTAAACTTCTTAATAAGGATATTTATGTACTTAATCCTATTTTGCATATTTTTTGCCGTAAGTTTATTCTTTTTTACAAATTTTTTTCTCAAAAGCGTTGACCGGGCTGCAGCAGAGGGAAAAGTTTATAATGCGCTTGAAAAAAATCAAAGCAAAAGTTTTCTTATGCCTTTTATTTTTAGACGCGCGGATAATTTAGGAAAACTGTTTTCTAAAATAAACAATAAAAAATTCCGCGAATATGCCGGTAAAATTGATAATGACTTAAGGACTCTCGAAGGAAATTACGATAAGTTCAATTCTTATCAATATATATCTTTACAATTTTTTGCGGCAGCCGCGGGAATGTTATTTTGCGCTTTATTTATAAGCGTTGATATCTTTTTTCTGTTTTTTGCCGGTCTTTTGTTTTTCTTTTTGCCGCTCATTAAAATCAAAGAAGAAATAAAAAAGCGAAGGGAAACTATATTTAAACAATTGCCCGATATGGCGGATTTACTTTCTATAATGCTTGAGTCCGGAGCTGATTTTTTCGGAGCCGCGGATAAAGCGACCGTTATTTTAAAAGGGCCGCTGTCAGACGAATTTAAAAGCGTTTTGTCAAAAATATCTTTCGGCTACGATAAGAAAAAAGCCCTAAACGAGATGGTGCAAAAAACAGGGGTCGAACAGCTCGGTTTTTTCGTAAGGACTATAAATATGTCCTTAGATTCCGGCGCTGGCATGGCCGGCACTTTAAAAAGGATTGCCGCGCAAATCAGAAATGAGCGCGCGTCTCTTGCCGAAAAAAAAGCTCAGGAAGCTCCGGTGAAAATGCTAATTCCTCTGGTTCTTTTTATATTTCCGACCATTTTTATAGTAATATTCGGACCTATAGTAATAAACTTCATTAAGACCGGCGGCTTTTGATTTTAATCCTCGCTTGCCTTTGCCGTTAAATATCGGTTTTGTTTATGTAAAGCGCGTTAGTGCGAATGCGTGCGGCGCTTGAATAAACAAAACAAAAAATATTGATTGACAAAAAAAAATATTTTTTCTATATTATACAGGTTGTGAAAATTAGACATTCTTCTCTCTTCGAAGTTCGACGGTCTAATCTTTTCAAATCAAAGGGCCCGTAGCTCAGCCGGTAGAGCACCTCACTTTTAATGAGGTTGTCGTGCGTTCGAGCCGCACCGGGCTCATTTTTAATCAAGCCCCCATCGTCTAGGGGTCTAGGACACATGATTTTCAATCATGCGACCGGGGTTCAAATCCCCGTGGGGGCGTTTTTAACTTCGTCTTTTAAGCTTATACAGCGTCAGAGGTTCGCTCATTTACCGTTTGCTTTCGTAAACTTCGCCAGCCTCTTCCTTGTCTAAACTTAAAATACTTCGTTAAATTTATGGTAACCATATTGATTTGCTGTCGCAAGCGTCAGTCGCCGTGCGACGAATAAGGAGCACAAGTTTGGCGACGGGTGCAAGATGGTGAGCACCCAATCCTTTAAGAGAATCCTTGTAAAAATTAATATATAAATAAAATATTTCGCTAAAAGATATTATTTCAAATACAACCGTTTAGACTTTAGAGCAACAGTTTAAACGGTTATTTTATGGAAGGTGGAAAAATGTCAACATTAGTCGTTTTGGGCACCCAGTGGGGAGATGAAGGCAAAGGCAAAGTAGTTCATTATCTCGCAAAACAGGCAGACTATATTGTACGTTATCAGGGCGGAAATAACGCGGGACATACCTTAATTTATGAAAACAAGCCTTTTGTGCTGCACCTTATACCTTCGGGGATATTATTTCCGGATAAAATGTGTTTAATTACAAACGGAGTCGTAGTTGACTCGAAAGCCTTAAGAGAAGAAATTATTCTTTTAAATAAGAAAAAAATTCCCGTTAAAGGAAGATTTTTTATAAGCGAACAGGCGCATGTTATTTTGCCTTATCACAAATTAATCGATGGAATTCTTGAAGAAGGGCAGGTCAAAATAGGAACTACCAAAAGAGGAATAGGTCCTGCTTATGCCGATAAAGTTAAAAGAATAGGCATAAGGGTGGTTGACTATATAGAAAAAGACGTATTTATAGATTTACTTGAGAAAAATTTTATCGAAAAAGCGCCTATCTTAGAAAAAAGCGGCGTAAATATAGCCAAACTTAAAAAAGAAATATTAAACGATCATAAGATTCTTTCGAAGTTCATAAAGCCTTTTGTGACCGACACAAGTTTAATGCTTGAAGCCGCAATGAAAAAGAATAAAAAAGTTTTATATGAAAGCGCTCAGGGGACGATGCTTGACTTAGATTTCGGAACATATCCGTTTGTGACGTCGTCAAACCCTATAGCCGGCGGAGTATGTACGGGCGCGGGTATAGGACCTACGCAGGTGCAGAAAGTTTTAGGAGTCGTAAAGGCTTATACTACGAGAGTAGGGGAAGGTCCTTTTGCAGTAGAACTTTTCGATAAAATGGGCGAATATTTGAGAGAAAAGGGCGGAGAATACGGCGCGACTACAGGCAGACCGCGCCGCTGCGGCTGGTTTGACGCCGTTGTTGTGCGTCACAGCGTAAGAGTAAGCGGAATAAAACATTTGATACTTACAAAGCTCGACTGTATGGAAGATATAGAGAAAATAAAAATTTGCGTTGCATATAAATATAAAGGTAAAATTTATAAGGAGTTTCCTTCGTCAAGAACCGTTCAAGCGGGATGCAAACCCGTTTATGAAGAATTTCCGGGTTTTAACGGAAAAGTCAAAGGAATCACGGATTTTAAAAAACTTCCCGTGAACGCGCAAAAGTATGTTAAACGCCTTGAACAGCTTGTCGGGGCCGATATAGATTTGATATCTCTCGGACGTAAACGGGAAGAAACAATAGAAGTGCGCAAAGGCGTTAAGTGGTTTTAATAAAAGCAGAGTAAGAATAATAAAAAGTGTAAAGTTGAAAGTTAAAAGTGAAAATTACGTGTTTTCGCTTTGCGAAAACTAATTAATTTGATTTCGGCTTTGTCGAAATTCATTATTTTAACTTTGCACTTCTCACTTTTCACTTTGTCGTTAAAAAAGGCGGAGCCTTTGAAAGTAAAACTTCTTAAATTTACCAATGATCCGGAAAAAACCTGCGCTATAGCGGCGAGGCTTTGCTACAGCGCTGCGGGAATAGACGAGATTACCGAAAAATTTACGAAAGAGAAAGTTAAAGAACTTCTTGATAAAGTTATTTCGTCGGGGCATCAATCCGTTTTGGAGCACGCGTCGTTTTCTTTCGGAATAGAAGGCGTCTCCCGCGCTTTGCTTGCCCAGCTTACAAGACACAGAATAGCGTCATTTTCCGTGCAAAGCCAGAGATATGTGAAATTTAAAAACGGTGTGGAGTTTGTTACTCCCGATACTGTAAAAAAACAAAAAGCTTTGCTTTTAAAATTCGATAATTTTTTAAAAGAAGTCGAAAAACTTTACGAATATTTTTTGGAAGCCGGAATTCCGGCGGAAGACGCAAGATATGTTTTGCCTAACGCTTCCGCTACGAAAATAATAATAACGATGAACGCCAGAGAGTTAAGGCATTTTTTCGCTTTAAGGTGCTGTAACAGAGCGCAGTGGGAAATAAGAGATATGGCTTGCAGGATGTTAAATCTTGTCCGCAAAGAAGCCCCCGTGCTCTTTTCTGACGCGGGGCCTGATTGCGTGAAAGGCGGTTGCCACGAAGCTTTCCCGTGCGGAAAACCGTGGACAAAGTCCCGGATAAAGTCCGAAAAATACTCGATATAAATTTGATTTTACCTCTTTTAATTGACTAATCTTTTTAACAGGCGTGCCAAAAAATTTCAAAAAGAATTCCAAAACTTTTTTCCGATTAAAAAATGACTATACAATTTCTTTAAAATATCTTACAATAAAGCAAAAAGACAAAATTGCAAAGGCTGATAAAGCCGGCTTTGAAGTTCCGGAAGATTTTATTGAAATTTTAAATCTTCATAAGGAATAGTTGAGATGCACGAAATTTATGCTTTTTTGATGGCTATTGCCGTTATACTTATTGCTGCGAAGCTTTTTGGCGAAATTGCCGTGCGGTTCGGCCAAAGCGCGATAGTCGGAGAGCTTCTTGCAGGCGTGATAATAGGTCCGAGCGTTTTTGGGTTTGTATCGGAAACGCATGTTTTATCAAGCATTGCCGAACTCGGAGCAATTATTTTGCTTTTTGAAGTAGGTCTTTCGTCGGATATAAAAGAGTTTGCCAAAGCCGGAGGATGGGCTGCCGCTGTTGCGTTTGTCGGAGTATTTTTGCCTTACATATCCGGTTACTATGTGTTTTTGTATTTTGGTTTCAGTACTACTCAGGCGATTTTTGCGGGCGCTGTGCTTACTGCGACATCAGTTGGGATAACCGCCAGAGTTTTTATGGATTTAAAAAGAATAGAAACGCAGGAAGCCAAAATTGTTTTGGGCGCGGCGGTTATTGACGATGTAATAGGTCTTGTCATACTTGCCGTGGTTTTGAAACTTGTATCCGGCGGAACAGTTACAGCAGGAACGATTGCTCATGTAAGCGGAATGGCGGTATTATTTTTGATTCTGTCAGTAGGGGCGGGGCTGCTTATAGCGCCGACTTTATTTAGATTTATTTCGAAAATGAAACAAGAGCAAGTAATTTTTGTAATGGCAGTGGCTTTTTGCTTAATAATATCGGCATTGGCGTCAAAAGTCGGCCTTGCGCCGATAGTCGGGGCATTTGCCGCGGGGCTTGTCCTGTCATCGACAAATTATAAGGCTGAAATAAGAAACGGCGTTAAGCCTCTTTACGTATTTTTTGTTCCCGTATTTTTTGTATTGATGGGAACACAGGTTGATTTAAGCGTTTTCAATCCGTTTATAGAATCTAACAGAATGATTCTTTTGCTTACCGCCATACTTTTTATTGTAGCGTTTATAGGAAAAGCCGTCGCGGGTTTTGTTGTTTTAAAAAAAGGAATCAACAAACTTTTAGTCGGAGTCTCAATGGTTCCTCGAGGCGAAGTGGGTTTGATTTTTGCCGGTATAGGTTTAAAAAACGGAGTTTTCGGTTCCGATGATTACAGCGCTTTGGTTGCCGTAATAATGCTTACGACTTTTGTGACTCCGTTTATTTTAAAATATTTGATTTCTAAAGACATGGAAAAAAATTAAGAGGAGAAAAATTATGAAAAGACATTTTTCTATCGCCGTATGTTTGGTATTTATTATGAGCGTTTTTATCCCGTCTTTTTTGCATGCGGAAGATTATATGGTCTACGAAGACGGAGTTGTTGTTATGGTTGAAGACAAAAATTCTGAAGATGAGACGGCCTCCGTAAATAAAAATGACGACGAAAATGATGTAAGCGAAGAAACGACAACCGTTACTGACGAGCACAAAGACTCGGAAGATGATAATACGGCGTCCGTAAATGAAAATGAGAACGAAAATGCAAGCGAAGAACCGACAACCGTTACTGACGAGCGCAAAAATTCGGAAGATAATAAAACGGCGGCCGTAAATAAAAATAACGACGAAAATGTAAGCGAAGAAACGAAAACCGTTGCTGACGAGCGCAAAGATTCGGAAGATAATAAGACTGCATCCGTAAATGAGAATGAAGACGAGGATGAAAATAGTTTTGTCTACATAGGAAACGAAAGGAAAACTCGCGCAAATGCGAGTAAATTTAATGAATCCGGTAACGATAATGTTTCTGTAAATGAAAATAAAGAAAGAGGCGTAAAGGCACAGACGGCAAAGCCGAAACCGCAACAAGCGAAACCGCAGCAAGCGCAAAATACAGGTCCTAAACCTAACCAGGACGAACAGGCAATAGCAAAAAAAGTTCAGGAATATTATAATGAGTTTATGAAAAATCCTAAAGTGGTATCTTTTATTAAGTTTCTTTCAAAAAGATGGGAAGAAATAAAAGCTTTTGTTTCTGAGCTTCCGGGAATCAAGCAGTATAACAACTCTATATATACAAACGAAAACTACAAAAAAGAGATGGGAGCTTTTTCCACTGAATACAAACCTCATATACAGAGTAACAGCGAAGGCGTTCAAAAAGCCAAAGAAGGTGCAAAAAAGCTTTAATATCGTAAATTTTGTGCTTCTTCTTTCCGAGGCTGTTGAGAGAGAAAATTACTGGAATTTATTTATAAATTTTTGTCTTTAAAAACCCTGTTTTGTTTATGTAAAGCGCATTAGCGTGGCTTATGAATTAAAAATTTTTAAAAATCTTGAGGACTGTCCGAAGCGGCAACCTTATAAGCCTTTATTTGCCGCAAGTTCCGCAAACTGTTTTAAAAATTTTTAATGAATGCGCTCGGCGCTTGAATAAACAAAACGAAAAAGCAATCTTGACATATCAACCCGTAGTTTTGTATAACCTGCAAAACCTAACCTGTAGAAAATAATTCCTCGAAAAAATTTCTAAAAAAAAATCATTGACAAATCTATACGTATGTTGTAACATTATTTTTGCCACTACGGGTAGTTTTGTCGACCAGTAAAATTTAAAAAAAATTAAGAGCAAAAAAATGAAATGTCCTTTTTGCGGAAGTTTTGAAGACCAAGTGCTTGATTCCCGCCCGATTGAACATTTGCCTGCCGTAAGGCGGCGCAGAGAATGTTCCGGCTGTAAAAAAAGGTATACCACTTTTGAAAGGCCTGAAGAAATAAGCCTTATGGTTGTTAAATCTGACCAAAGCAGGCAGCCTTTTGACAGAAAAAAGATTTGGGAAGGCATAGACAGAGCGTGCCGCAAACGTCCTATTGCCGTTGAAACAATAGACAAAATCGTAAGCGAAATAGAAAACGAGCTGACAGGCGAATACGTTATGGAAATACCGTCAAGCGTTATAGGACAGAAAATTTTAGATAAACTTTGGGACGTAGACCTTGTGGCGTATATAAGGTTTGCTTCGGTATATAGAAAATTCGGCGACATAGACACTTTTATGGCCGAACTTAAAAAACTTAAAAAAGAACATATAAAAAGACAATTGAAAAATAACAAATAACAGATAACAATTAAAAACGGCTGTAGTAATAAGGCAGCTTTGAAGTTTTAATTAATTTGTCAATTGTAAATTGTTAATTGTTGTTAATCTGGGGGTTGAAAATGGCACAAAACACTAAAGAGGAGCTTATTTCCGAAAACAGTGCAAAACTTGAAAAAAACGCGCTTACGGTTTTGCAAAAAAGATATTTAGGAAAAGACAGTAACGGCAATATAATTGAAGAACCGGAAGATTTATTTTACAGAGTGGCCGAAAATATTGCCCAGGCTGATAAAATATATGATAAAGACGCGGATTTGGCGTTTTTGATCAAAGAATTCTATTTGGCTATGTCGTCCCTTGATTTTTTGCCTAACTCTCCGACTTTGATGAACGCAGGCAGGCATTTACAGCAGCTTTCGGCGTGTTTTGTGCTTCCGATAGAAGATTCAATGGATTCTATATTTGAAACCCTTAAAAATACCGCTCTTATACATAAGTCGGGCGGCGGAACTGGATTTTCTTTTTCAAGGCTGCGTCCTAAAAATGATAATGTAAAAACCACAAGCGGCGTGTCTTCGGGACCGGTATCTTTTATGCAGGTTTTTAACGCCGCTACGGAAGCCATTAAACAGGGCGGAACAAGACGCGGCGCGAATATGGGTATGCTTCGCGTTGATCATCCGGACATTTTAGACTTCATTACCTGTAAAGACAGAAACGACAGCCTCAATAATTTCAATATTTCCGTGGCCGTGACAAAAGAGTTTATGGAGGCTTTGGAAGAAGAGACTGACTATAATCTTTATAATCCGCGCACTAAAGAAGCGGCGGGAACGCTTAACGCAAAAGAAGTTTTCAATAAAATAGTCGATCAGGCGTGGAAAAACGGCGAGCCGGGTATAGTTTTTATAGACAGGATGAACGACGCTAATCCTACTCCCGAAGCGGGGCTTATTGAATCGACAAACCCATGCGGCGAACAGCCGCTTCTCCCTTACGAGTCTTGCAATTTAGGATCGATAAATTTAAGTCATTTTGTAAAAGAGGGACAGGTTGACTGGGAAAGGCTTGAGAGTATTATTAAAACGGCGGTTCATTTTTTGGATAATGTTATAGACATGAACAATTATCCGATACAAAAAATCGGCGAGACCACGCGTTCTAACAGAAAAATCGGGCTTGGCGTTATGGGATGGGCTGATATGCTTTTAAGTTTAGGCATACCGTACGGTTCGCATGATTCTTTAATGCTTGCGGAAAAAGTTATGGGTTTTATACAATCCAAGTCGCACGAAGCTTCCGAAGAACTTGCTCTTAAAAGAGGAGCTTTCCCGAATTTTAAACAAAGTATATACGGCAAAGGAAATCCTATAAGAAACGCTACTACCACGACTATTGCTCCGACAGGCACAATAGGCATTATAGCGTCGGCTTCGGGCGGTATAGAACCTATTTTTGCGCTTGTCTATAAAAGGGCAAATTGTCTGGATAACGCGGAAATGTACGAAGTGAACCCTCATTTTGAAAAAGTCGCAAAAGAACAGGGATTTTATTCCGCCGAACTTATGGATAAAATTGCCGAAAAAGGCAGCGTGCACGGGTTAAAAGAAGTTCCGGAAAAAATAAAAAAAGTTTTCGTCACCGCTCAGGACATTACGCCCGAAGACCATATAAGAATGCAGGCGGCTTTCCAGAAATTTACGGACAATGCCGTGTCAAAAACCGTAAACTTTCCTAATTCCGCTACTAAAGAAGACGTAAAAAAAGTTTATATGCTTTCGTATAAAATGGCTTGCAAAGGCGTAACGGTTTACCGCGACGGCAGCAGGGATTTACAGGTTTTAAATCTGGCAAATAAAAAAGAAACCGTTCAGTCTCAAGGAGAAATTAAAGAAAAAAAGCCGAGAACCAGGCCTAAAAAAACAATGGGATTCACGTTTTTAATGCATACGGGCTGCGGAAAGATGTATGTTACGATAAATGAAGATGAGCAGGGAGCGTGCGAGTTGTTTACGCAGCTCGGTAAATCAGGAGGCTGTACGTCGTCCCAGTCTGAAGCGGTCGCCCGTATGATTTCTTTGGCATTGCGTTCCGGCGTTAATCAGCAGGATATAATAAATCAGTTAAAAGGCATAAGATGTCCGTCGCCGACTTTGGCCGAAGGCGGAGCTATATTGTCTTGCGCGGACGCGGTTGCAAAAGCCCTCGAAGCTTACGCAAAAGAAAAACAAACTCCGGCTCTTTTTACCGAGGAAGTGATAAATTCCGAGCCGTATGCTCCGGTTGAAGAAAATAGCCGCCCTTCGGCGTCGTATTCTTCGGATATAAAAAATAATTTTTCAGGTTCATGCCCGCAATGTCCGGAATGCGGAGAGATGCTTACTTTTTCCGAAGGGTGCGTTGTGTGCAGGGACTGCGGATATAGTAAATGCTGGTAGTATACGACAAAGTAGAAAGTTAAAAGTGTAAAGTGAAAATATTGTGTTTCGGCAAAGCCGAAACAGAGTTTAGGTTTTTGCAAAGCAAAAACACATCTTAACTTTTAACTCTTCACTTTTCACTTTGTCGTTAAAAAAGGGATTTATGGTAAAAAGCGATAAATGGATTAAACGGATGGCTCTTGATAAGAAAATCATAGAGCCGTTTGAAGCCGGGCAAATAAAACAAATAGACGGTAAAGGCGTTATATCTTTCGGCACTTCGTCTTATGGTTACGATATGCGTTTGTCAGACGAGTTTATGGTTATGAAAGTCCGTACCGGACAGGAAGGCCAAGGAAGTGTTGAAGCGCTTGACCCTAAAAATTCAGCCGAAAGGCTGTTTGAACCCATAAAAGTAAAAGATTACATAATAATCCCGCCCAACTCAATTGTTTTGGGAAAAACTATAGAGTATTTTAGAATACCGAGAGACATTGTCACAATAGCGTTCGGTAAATCTACTTACGCAAGGTGCGGCATTTTTGTAAATGTAACGCCGTTTGAGCCGGAGTGGGAAGGGTATGTAACTCTTTCTATAGCAAATACTACGGCTTTGCCGGTAAAAGTATATGCCAATGAAGGTATTGCCCAGGTTCTTTTTTTAGGCCCGGACGAAATGTGTGAAATATCGTATGCCGACAGAAAAGGCAAGTATCAGGCTCAAAAAATCATAACTTCGGCGAAAATTTAGTATAATAGTACGGTAGTTCAATTAAAAGGAGGAAGTCTATGGACAAGTTTATGGCATGGTTTAAGCTTTATTTTTGGGAAGTTGTAACAAAACAGTATGTTAATTTTGAAGGACGTGCAAGCAGACCTCAGTATTGGTATTTTGTTTTGGTTTGTTTTATAATTAGCTTAATTCTATCCATACTTCACTTAGGTGTTATAAATTTTATTATATCGTTGGCATTATTTATTCCTTCTATTGCAATTTGTGCAAGAAGGCTCCACGATATTAATCAATCAGGTTGGCTTCAGTTGATAGTTCTTATTCCTATTTTAGGTTGGATTGCTATAATTATTTTGTGCGTATTGCCTCCAGTAGAACCCAATAAATACGGAAATAACTCAAAAGTAAAAGAAACAACTGCTTCTACAGAAACAGATAAAATGAAAACGGAAACAAATTAAATGATTTTAATTTTAGATTTCGGTTCTCAGTATACGCAGCTTATAGCAAGGCGTATAAGGGAAGAGAAAGTTTACTGCGAAATATATCCCGGAAATAAATCTTTAGCAGATTTGGAAAATTTAAGAGATTTGAAAGGCGTAATACTTTCCGGCGGTTATGACAGCGTTTATTCTAAAGGCGCTCCTCACCCGGACCCGAAAATCTGGGAACTCGGCGTTCCTGTTTTGGGTATTTGTTACGGAATGCAGCTTATAGCCGAACTTTTCGGCGGCAAAGTAAGCCCGTCAAATAAAAGGGAATTTGGTCTGGCTTTGATAAACGTAAACCCCAAAAGCGAATTGTTAAAGGGGCTTAGCCGCGGGGAAACGCTGTGGATGAGCCATGGCGACAAACTTTCCAAAATGCCGAAAAATTTTAAAATAACCGCAAAATCATCAAATTCTCCTTACGCCGCCATAGAAAACGTTAAAGATAAGATATACGGCGTTCAGTTTCACCCCGAAGTAAAACATTCCGTGCACGGCAGAAAAATTCTTCAAAACTTTATATTCGGCATATGCGGTTCCAAGCGCGACTGGACAATGAAATCTTATATTGTCGATGAAGTCAAAAGAATCAAAAATCAGGTCGGCAAGGGTAAAGTTTTATGCGCTCTTTCCGGCGGGGTTGATTCGTCAGTCGCGGCGGTTATGCTTCATAAAGCTATAGGAAAACGGCTTGTATGCGTTTTTGTCGATCATGGTTTGCAAAAACTCGGCGAAAATGACAGGGTAAAAAAAATATTCGGGAAAAAGTTTGGTAAAAACCTTATTATGGTTGACGCGAGAAAATTTTTTCTTGGAAGGCTTAAAGGCGTAACAGACCCGGAGCATAAGAGAAAGATAATAGGACACACTTTCATAGAAGTTTTTGACAAAGAAGCTGCTAAATTAAAAGGAATAGATTTCCTCCTTCAGGGAACAATTTATCCTGACGTCATTGAAAGCATTTCAGTTAAAGGCGCGAAAGTCGCGATAAAGAGCCATCACAATGTCGGCGGGCTTCCGGAAAAAATGAAAATGAAGCTGGTTGAGCCTTTGAAATTTCTCTTTAAAGACGAAGTCAGAATTTTGGGCAGGGAACTTAATATTCCCGACGAAATCATAAACAGACAGCCTTTTCCGGGTCCGGGACTTGCAGTAAGGTGTATCGGAGAAATAACCGAAGAAAAGCTCAGGATCTTAAAGGAAGCGGACTATATAGTCACGCAGGAGATAAGAAAAGCCGGTCTGTACGAAAAAATCTGGCAGTCTTTTGCCATAATTTTACCCGTAAAAACAGTAGGCGTTATGGGCGATGTGAGAACATACGAACACGTTATAGTTTTAAGAGCAGTAAATTCTGAAGACGCCATGACTGCGGACTGGGTAAAACTTCCTTATGATTTGCTCGGCAGAATATCTTCAAGAATTATAAATGAAGTAAAAGGCGCAAACAGAGTAGTTTACGATATTTCCAACAAACCGCCGGCAACCATCGAATGGGAATAAATTTATAGCGTCTTAATAAAATTGACACGAAGTGTCACCCCGTTGAAAAACGGGGTCTCAGTTAATAATAAACATGGATACCGACTTTCGTCGGTATGACAAAAGATATGATTAACATCTTGCTTTTGTCAATTTTTAAGCCTTTAACGACAACGGCTGTCGCAGGCGTCGCCTAAACGCAAAAATACTTTGCCTTTAACGGCAAATACTACGCCTCTTAAACGGCAAGTAAAGACATATAAAATGTAATATAATGCAAGACGTTATATATTACTTTTTATATGTTATATTTTATATGTTTTTAAATTTTGTTTTCATTAAGGGGTATAATGAAACAATTTTGTATATTTGTTTTGTGTTTTTTTGCTTTTTTTATATCTTCCTGTTCCCGTCCTGCCGGAAAAGACGGGGAGTATGCGGCGTCTATACAAATAAAAGGGTCGGATACCATAGTTAACCTTGTTCAGGTTTGGGCTGAAAGGTTTGTGGAAAATAACCCTTCATGTAATATAGGCGTTACCGGCGGCGGTTCGGGAACCGGTTTTGCGGCTCTGTTAAACAACACTTGCGATATAGCGATGTCGTCAAGAGAAATAGAGGAAAAAGAAAAAATTAAAGCTACGGAAAAAAATATAAATCCCGTTGAACATATGGTAGGTCTTGACGGTTTGGCGATACTTATAAATAAAAATAATCCCGTGGATAAGTTGACTTTGGAACAGTTACGGGATATTTTTATGGCAAAGATTACAAACTGGAAAGAAATCGGCGGGGAAGACAGAAAAATAGTTATTCTTTCCCGCGAAAGCAATTCCGGCACGCATATGTTTTTTAAAGAACACGTTTTAAGGCATAAAGATAAAAAATCGAAAGAAGAATTCTCTCCGCGCGCATTGCTTATGCCGTCGTCTCAGGCAATATATGACGAAGTCTATCAAAACCCTAACGCCTTAGGATATGTCGGAATGGGTTATATCAACGATAAGGTCAAAGCGGTTTTAGTCGCGATAAACGAAAACAGCGAATATTTTTACCCGAATGTCGAAAACGTAATGACGGGACAATATCCGATTTCAAGGCCTTTATACCTTTATACCGACGGCGATCCTCACGACGTTGTTGAAAAATTTATAGAGTACGCTTTATCAGACGAAGGGCAAAAAATCGTAGCTGAAACTGATTTTGTGCCGATAAACAAGACAAGTAATAAATAAAATATAACATGTAAAATATTTTTATTCCCTCGCCCCTTGCGGGAGAGGGACAAGCGGAGCTTGAGGGTGAGGGGTCGCTTTTGAAACGTAAAATAATTGATACTATCATTGAAAAAATAATATTTTTTTGCGGAATACTGGCAATAGTCTTTGTCACGCTTATATTCGGTTTTTTGCTTAAAGAAGGCTTTGCGTTTTTTAAAGAATACGGCGTTATAAGTTTTATAGCCGGAAAATTGTGGTATCCTACCTCTGATCCGGCGCAATTCGGCATACTTTCCATGATAGTCGGTTCTCTTTTAGTGACCGCTGGCGCTTGTGTAATTGCGGTTCCTATAGGCATTATGGCTGCGTTATACATTTCCGAAATTGCTCCCAAAGGAGTGAGAGACGTTTTGAAATCTTTTATAGAACTTATGGCTGCGGTTCCAAGCGTTGTTATAGGTTTTGTCGGCATGGTTACGCTTGTTCCTCTTGTAAGAACTATTTTTGATCTTCCTACGGGGCTTACTGCTTTTTCAGGTTCTATAATGCTTGCGTTTATGGCAATGCCTACTATAGTTACCATATCCGAAGACGCTATACGTTCGGTTCCGTGGTCGTATAAAGAAGGAGCGTTGGCGCTCGGCGCGACTAAATGGCAGACGATACGCCGCATAGTTTTAAAAGCGGCAATGCCCGGAATTATCGCAGCGGTAATGCTCGGGATAGGGCGCGTTGTCGGTGAAACTATGGCTGTTATGATGATAACCGGAAACGCGGCTCATATACCTAGTTCTATTTTTGAGCCTGTTCGTACGATGACGGCGACTATTGCAGCCGAAATGGGCGAGACAGTCCGGGGCGGAATGCATTACAGGGCGTTATTTGCCATAGGGCTTGTTCTGTTTATTATTACGTTTATAGTAAATTTTATAGCGGACTTATTTTTGGGAAAAAGCAAGAAGTAATTAACAATTAACAATTAATAATGAACAATTGTTGAGCGCGCTTTGCGCGCATATAATTTGCGGCTTTGCCGCTCCAAAATTGTTATTTGTAATTTGGTGTTAAAAATGTTTAAACTAAATCCTAAACTATCACAGAAAATTTCATATTCGATTTTATTTTGCGCGACGATACTTGCCATTATTCCGGTGGCAGTCATTATTTTTATTATTATAAAAAACGGCGCCTCGGCGATAACATGGGAATTTTTAACTTCTATGCCCAAAAACGGCATGAGAGGCGGAGGTATTCTTCCCGCTATAATAGGAACACTTTCGATAGTTATGTGCGCTATTGCCGTCACTTTGCCGATAGGTGTTTGCGCGGCTATATATTTAAACGAGTATGCGAAAGACAATCTGCTTACAAGAATAATAAAACTTGCGATCGTAAATCTTGCGGGCGTTCCGTCGGTAGTATACGGGTTGTTCGGGCTCGGAATTTTCGTAATGTTTTTAAAACTCGGCGTGTCGATTATTGCCGGAGCCTTAACTTTGGCTATAATGGAGTTACCGGTAATTATAACTACGGCAAGAGGCGCGCTAAACAGCGTGCCGTATTCTTTCAGGGAAGCAAGCTTATCTTTAGGCGTAAGCCGCTGGCAGACTATAAGGCATGTTGTTTTGCCTAATGCTTTGCCGGGAATTTTAACGGGAGCGATTTTAAGCATAGCAAGAATTTCGGGAGAAACCGCGCCGATAATGTTTACCGCGGCGGCTTTTTATGTTCCGCATCTTCCGACGTCCGCTTTTGACCAGGTTATGGCTTTACCGTACCATTTGTATATTATTTCAACCCAGATACCGGGTATGCCCAAAAACATAATTTTCGGCACGGCTTTGGTTTTATTAATGATGGTTTTATCGATGAGCTTAATCGCTATAATAGCAAGAATATATTTCAGAAAACGCAGAAAATGGTAATTTTAACGACAAAGTGAAGAGTGAAAAGTGTAGAGTGTAAATATTGTGTTTCGGCGAAGCCGAAACGGATTAAATGTTTTTGCAAAGCAAAAACTCATTATTTCCACTTTTAACTTTCAACTTTTCAAATTGTCTCTGCAGGTAAAAATGGATAAAATAAAAGTTGAAAATTTAAGTTGTTTTTATGGCGGACAATGCGTTTTGGAATCGTTGGATATCAACGTTGTCAAAAACGAGATACTGACTATTATAGGCCCCGCAAACAGCGGCAAAACCACTTTTTTAAGAACTCTTAACAGAATGAGCGATTTAAACACTAGTTATTCGCGTAAAGGCACTGTATATCTCGACGATGAAAATATTTTTAATATGAATATGGAAAAACTCAGGAAACGCGTCGGAATGCTTTTCGCAATGCCCATACCTTTGCCTATGACGATTTATGAAAATATAGTTTACGCGCCTAAAAGACTCGGGCTTGTTTCTAAAAAAAACGAAATGGACGCTGTTGTAGAACAGGCTTTGAAAGACGCTTCTTTATGGGACGAGGTTAAAGACAGGCTTAACTCTTCGGGAATGAAACTTTCCGGCGGCCAGCAGCAAAGGCTTTGCATAGCAAGAATATTAGCGATAAATCCCGAAGTTATTTTATTTGACGAACCCTGCTCCGGACTTGATCCTATTTCAACTGCGAAAGTAGAAGAATCTATGATAGAGTTGAAAGAAAAATATACTATCGTCCTTGTGACGAATAACGTAAAACAGGCTTCAAGAGTAGGCGACAGAACTGCGTTTTTCCTTATGGGAAAACTTGTAGAAATTGATAAAACGGGAACTATGTTTGTTTCGCCGAAGCAGAAACAGACGGAAGACTATATTACAGGCAGATTTGGATAATAACGGCAGTTAACAATTTACAAATAATAATTAACAAATTTGTTTTAAATTGTTAATTATAAATTGGAGTTTTGATTTGGCAATAAAAATACAAATAAAAAATTTTAATCTTTGGTACACGGATTTTCTTGCGCTTAAGAATATAAATATCGCTATTGAGGAAAAGCGTATTACCGCAATGATAGGTCCTTCGGGCTGCGGTAAATCTACTCTTTTGCGCGCCATAAACAGAATAAATGACACTATTGAAGGCGTGCGTACGGAAGGCGACATAATTATCTCCGGAAAAAGTGTTTACGACAGCAGAGCCGATGTTGAAGTTTTACGCAGAAATGTCGGTATGGTTTTTCAGCGGCCGAATCCTTTTCCGATTTCTATTTATGAGAATGTGGCTTTCGGTTTGAAAGTCAACAGGATAGAGTCTAAAAAAAGTCTCATTGACGAAACGGTTGAAGAAAGTCTTAAGTCTGTTTTACTTTGGGATGACATAAAACATAAACTGAAAAAATCCGCTCTCGAACTTACTTTAGAGCAGCAGCAGAGGCTTTGCATAGCAAGAGTTATAGCTGTAAAATCGCAAATTATTCTTTTAGACGAACCTTGCTCGTCTCTTGATCCTGTCGCGACACAGAGAATAGAAGAGTTGATGCTGCAGCTTAAAGATAAATACACGATAGTCATAGTGACGCACAATATGCAGCAGGCGGCGAGGGTTTCTGCCGATACGGCTTTTATGCTTTTGGGCGATCTTATAGAATTTGATAAAACCGAAAAAATATTTACAAATCCCGCTAAAAAAGAAACAAACGATTATGTGAGCGGAAGATTCGGATAATGGCAATTACGAATTACGAATAATTGGGGGAAACTATGAGGCACTTTGAAGTGGAAATGAACGACTTGAAAAAATGTCTTTTGGACATGAGCGATCTTGTTCAGGAGATGATAAAAACCACAATCAACGGGCTTGTAAAAAGAGACTTGAAATTGTTCGATACGGTTTTTTGTCTGGAAAAAGAAGTTAATATTCAGGAAATAGTTATTGACGATAAATGTTTAAAGCTTATGGCGTTAAACCAGCCTGTCGGAACGGATTTGCGTTTTATTACGTCTGCCGCGAGAATCAGCACTGATTTGGAAAGAATGGGCGATGAAGCCGTAAATATAAGCGAAAGAGCCGTTAATTTAATAAAATATCCCGAACTCAAACCTCTTATAGATATTCCGAAAATGTCCGATATAGTCCAGCAGATGGTAACGGATAGCATCAAGGCTTTTAATACTAACGACGTGGAGCTTGCCAATTCCGTGCTTGTCAAAGACGACGAAGTTGACAATTTAAAAGATACCGTTTTTAAAGATTTAAAAGTATACATGACAAAATCTACCGAACCGGACACAATAGAAAGAGCCGTTGATTTAATGCTTGTCGCCAAAAGTCTTGAAAGAATCGGCGATCACGCGACAAATATCAGCGAAGACGTAATTTTTATGGTTCACGGTAAGGATGTCAGGCATCCCAGAACGTGCGCCGCTAAAACCGAATAAACCGCAGATAGCGAAGGATTGAGGTCGGTATATTGAGAGAAAACAAAAATGTCTAACCAGGAAGACAATATTAATCTGCCTTTAGTACACAAAGGCAAGGTCAGAAATGTTTACGATTTGGGGCAAAGTTTTTTAATTGTCGCTTCGGACAGAATCTCGGCGTTTGATTACGTTATTCCGACGCTTATTCCGGATAAGGGGAAAGTTTTGCATAAACTTTCGATGTTCTGGTTTGATTTTGTCCAGGGTGTTATTCCAAACCATATAATAACAGGCGATTTTGAGCAATTTCCGCAAGCCTTAAAACAATACGGATATTTACGCGACAGATCTATGATAGTAAAAAAGGCGGACAGGGTTGACATTGAATGCATAGTCCGCGGTTATCTCGGAGGGTCGGGCTGGAAAGAATACCAAAAATCAAAAACAGTATGCGGCATAAAACTTCCGGACGGACTTAAGGAATCGTCAAAATTGCCCGAGCCTGTTTTTACGCCGTCAAGCAAAGAGGAAGGCGGAAAACACGATGAAAATATTTCTTTTGCCGAAACAGTCAATCGCGTCGGAAAAGAAACGGCGGAAGCTTTGCAAAAATATTCAATAGAGCTTTACAGGAAAGTCAACGATTATTCTTTATCCAAAGGAATAATTCTTGCGGATACCAAACTCGAATTCGGTTTTTATGACGATAAGCTGATTTTAATAGATGAAATATTTACTCCCGATTCTTCAAGATTTTGGGAAGTTGAAAAATATCAGGAAGGAAAATCGCAGGATAGTTTAGACAAACAATACGTCCGCGATTATCTTGAAAAAATTAATTGGGACAAGGCTTCTCCTGCTCCAGAGCTCCCTAAAGAAATTGTAGAAAAAACGATGGAAAAATATGTCGACGTTTATGAAAAGCTGACAGGTAAGAAATTTTAACCGGGGATCTGTTTTTACAAATAAAAAAGGAAATTTTTATGTATCAGATTGAAATAAGTTCCAAGAAGGGTTTCAAGGACGTTCACGGAGAACATACATTATCTGAAATTTCAGGTCTTGGCATAAAACAAGTCGAGAAAGTCTCATACTCGCAAGTTTATGAGATACACGGAGAAATAAATCCGGCGCAGGCAAACGAAATAGCCGAAGAATTATTAAGCGATAAAATAACCGAAAAACCGTTGGTAAAAAAAATCGAAACCGGCGGTAGTCGCTCGGCTGTTAATTCCAAACTTTCCGTTATAGAGGTCTGGTACAAAAAAGGCGTTACCGACACAGTCTCAGAAAGCGTCGCAAAAGCCGTCAAAGATTTGGGAATAAAAGAAGAAATAAAAGTTAAAACCGGACATAAATATTACCTTTACGGAAATCTTTCACAGAAAATTTTGAATACTATTGCCACAAAACTGTTGGCAAATACACTTATACAGGAATATAAAATAAAATGAATTGTAAAACAAACTGCGCCATAATTGAAATTTTACCGTTATCGGACAATCAGCTTATAGAACTAAGCAGGAAAAACGTGCTTTCTCTTTCTCTTGAGGAAATGAAAGCCGTTCAAAATTATTTCAGAAGATTAAAAAGAAATCCTACCGACGTCGAACTTGAAACAATAGCCCAAACCTGGAGCGAACATTGCAAACATAAAACGCTTACCGGAGTAATCGAATATACGGAAGAACATAACGGCAAAAAGAAAAAAAGAGTTTACGAAAATCTTTTAAAAGAGACCATTTTTGAAGCTACTATGGAATTAGATAAAAAATGGTGCTGGTCTGTTTTTAAAGACAATGCGGGCGTTATAGAGTTTGACTCGGAAAACGGCGCCGCGTTTAAAGTTGAGACGCATAATCATCCGTCGGCATTGGAGCCTTACGGCGGTTCGGCTACCGGAATAGGCGGAGTTATAAGAGATATCTTGGGAGTAGGTCTTGGCGCAAAACCCGTGGCAAATACCGACGTATTTTGTTTTGGAAATCCTAATACGAAATTATCGGATGTGCCTGACGGAATGCATCATCCTAAAAGAATCGCAAAAGGCGTTGTTTCCGGCGTGCGCGATTACGGCAACAGAATGGGAATACCGACTGTCAACGGTTCTGTTTATTTTGACGACGGCTATATGGCGAATCCTTTGGTTTATTGCGGCACAATGGGTATAATGCCGAAAAAATATATAAATAAAACCGTAAAATCAGGAGATTTAATTTTAGTTGTCGGAGGCAGAACCGGCAGAGACGGCATACACGGAGCGACTTTTTCGTCTGTTCAGCTTGATAAAGAGTCCGACGTAAGCGCGGTTCAGATAGGAAACCCCATAGTAGAAAAAAAAGTCTTGGATACAATGCTTAAAGCCAGGGATTTGAATCTTTACAGAGCCGTTACCGATTGTGGCGCCGGCGGCCTTTCAAGCGCGATAGGGGAGCTTGGCGAGAAGACAGGCGCATATGTGGAACTTGATAAAGTGCCGTTAAAATACGATGGGCTTAGTCCCTGGGAAATTTGGATTTCGGAAGCGCAGGAAAGAATGGTTTTTGCCGTGCCTGCGAAAAACAAGAAAAGAATAATTGAAATTTTTGAAAAAGAGAACGTCGAAGCGGTTTTTGTCGGAAGATTTACAAACGATAAAAAACTTACGCTTGTTTACAATAAAGACATTGTCGCTGATATGGATATGGAGTTTTTACATAACGGAGTGCCTAAACCCGTGCGTCCGGCGGTTTATAAAATTGCCGACGAAAAAGAGCAAAAACCCGTAAAAATGAGCGCTGCCGAAATATTAAAAACTTTAAAATCCGCCCTTTCGGATTTGAACGTTTGTTCCAAAGAGTGGATTGTACGGCAATATGACCACGAAGTTCAGGGACAGACTGTTATAAAACCTTTACAGGGGACGTCAATAGAGGTTTCTGGTCCCGGAGATGCCGCGGTAATTTATCCTTATACGTTAGTTAAAGGCACAAAAAAAGGAATAGTTTTGTCCAACGGTTTAAATCCGCAGTACGGTAAAATAAATACTTATAAAATGGCTTCTTCCGCAATAGAAGAAGCTCTAAGAAACGCAGTCGCCGTAGGAGCAGACATAGAAAAAATTTCCGTTCTTGATAATTTTTGCTGGGGAAATCCTAACAAACCTGAAATTCTGGGAAGTTTAGTCCGCGCGGCAAACGCATGTTACGATATGTCTCTGGCTTTCGGCGTTCCTTTTATATCAGGCAAAGACAGTCTGCATAACGAATATTCTATAGGCGGCAAAAAATATTCAATTCCGCCTGCGCTTTTGATTTCGGCTATGGGCGTAATTCCCGATGCGGCAAATACCGTGACAATGCCTTTTAAACAATCCGGAAATAAAGTTTTTATTTTGGGAGTTACGAGAAACGAACTTGGCGGTTCGGTTCTTTCCAAAATAAAAAACATGAAAGGCGGAGTTGTTCCGTCGGTTTATCCTGCGCAGTCCAAACCTTTGATGAAAAGCGTCTATGACGCTATTAATAAAGGGCTTGTAGAATCCTGTCATGATGTTTCTGAAGGCGGCCTTGCCGTAGCAATAAGCGAAATGGCTTTCTCCGGACAAAAAGGCGTAAAAATAAATATTGACGCAGTGCCCGTCATCAAGTCTTTAACTCCTGCCGAAATATTATTTTCCGAGTCAAACGGCAGGTTTATCGTAGAAGTAAATCCCGAAAATGAAAAAAAATTCAAAGAAATTTTTAAAGGCGTGAAACACGCGGAAATAGGCATCATTACTGAAGACAATAAAGTAATATTTGAAAGCATAAAAAATAAAATAAAATTTTCAGAGAAATCGGAAGTTCTTTTTAATTGTTGGAAGAATACGATTAATTGGTAGTCATAAAGGCAATTTCAAATTACGAATAAACGACAACAAATAATTAAGGATAGAAAGATATGAAAAAAGTTAAAGTTTTGATTTTAAGAACAGCAGGAACAAACTGCGACTATGAAACGCAGGCGGCTTTTGAACTTTGCGGCGCGTTTGCCGAGAGAGTTCATATAAACGCATTGATTGAAAACAAGAATAAAATATTCGAATATGATATTTTGGCGTTTCCCGGCGGGTTTTCTTACGGGGACGATATCGCTTCCGGGAAAATTTTAGCCAATGAAATTAAAAACAAACTTGGCGATAAAGTTAAAAAATTCGCTTTAAGCGGCAGACCTATAATAGGGATATGCAACGGTTTTCAGGTATTGGTAAAAATGGGATTGCTTCCCGATTCTAAACTTTTTAAACAAGTTTCAACTCTTTCCTATAACGATTCCGATAAATTCGAGTGCCGCTGGGTGTATTTAAAAACGGTTAGGAATGAGGAGTTAGGAGTTAGAAATTTAAATACAGCTGAAATTAAATGTTTATGGTCTAGAAACTTGCCCGATATTATAACATTGCCCGTTGCTCACGGCGAGGGGAAATTTATTCCCGAGAGCAAATCTCTCTTGGAAAGTTTAAATAAAAGTAACCAGATAGTTTTCAGATATTGCGATAAAAACGGGTTGCAGCCGCAGTATCCTTTAGATCCCAACGGTTCTATGCGGCAAATTGCCGGAATATCCAACGACAAAGGCAATGTTTTTGGTCTTATGCCCCATCCCGAAAGATACGTTTACGCGCTTCAGCATCCTTCCAGAGAAAGTTTTAACGGAGAACACGGTTGGGGAAAAGTGATTTTCCAAAACGCCGTGGACTACGTAAAATAATTTCACAAAAACTTCACGTACAATTCTTACCGATTTTAATTTTTTTAGCTAAAATATTTTGCAGATATATATACATTGTAAAATCTGTGAAATATTTTGTAAAATTATATCTAATTTCAAGAATTTTAATATTTTTAAAAGGTGGGGCGGTATGGGACATTGCATTAATTGTTTATATCAGGGAGATAATGGGCTTGACGAAAAGGGCAAGGGCACGGTTTTTTGTATGGTCAAAAGAAGATGGATGGCGGAAAATGATTCTTGTCCCGATTTTACGGAATACGCCGATTTAAGTAAAGAAATACGCAGCCATTACGCGTTTGATTTACGAACAAACAAACTCGGTTCAAATAATAATAATAAAATGGCTGAGGTTATAAAGCAAAGCTGGAAAGCCATGATTATAACTTTGATAATATCTTTTATCATGTTTATACTTGCGGTTAAGATTTTTGATAAATACATATTTTAATGACAATGAGCAGTTAACAGCGTAGTTATACGGAGTTTAAATGAAAGTTTTAGTTGTAGGTTCGGGCGGACGGGAACATGCTATTTGTCGGGAATTTTCGCAAAGTTCTAAAATAGACGAAGTCTATTGCGCTCCCGGAAACGGCGGAACTTCTGAAATCGCGCAAAATGTGAATATCACGGTTGATGATTTTTCAAAACTCACGGATTTCGTTATAAATAATAATATAGATTTTACATTTGTCGGTCCCGAAGTGCCTTTGGCGCTTGGGATAGTCGACTTTTTTGAGAGCAAAGGGCTTAAAATAGCCGGACCTTCAAAAGAAGCGGCAAAGCTTGAATCCAGCAAAATATATTCCAAACAGTTTATGCGCAAATACGATGTGCCTACGGCGCAATACGAAAGTTTTTCAAACGTCGGCGCCGCGCTAAAATATCTTGAAAATTGGGAAGAGAATAAAAAAGTCGTTGTAAAAGCCGACGGTCTTGCAGCCGGAAAAGGCGTTTATATGTGCGCCGGCAGGCTCGACGCGGTAAACGCCGTTAAAAGCATGATGGAAGATAAGGCGCTGGGCGATGCGGGAACAAGAATAATAATTGAAGAATATATAGACGGGCAGGAACTTTCATATCTTGTTTTTACCGACGGAATGTCATATTCAATAATGCCTGCTTCGCAAGACCATAAAAGAATAAACGATAATGACGAAGGTCTTAATACGGGCGGTATGGGCGCGTACGCGCCTGCTCCTTTGGCAACCGTTGAACTTACGAAAAAAGTCGAAGATACAATAATTAAAAAAGTTATAGACGGTATAAAAGCCGAGAAACTGAATTATAAAGGCGTATTGTACGTCGGCGTGATTATGAACGGAGAAACTCCGTACGTTTTGGAATTCAACTGCCGTTTCGGCGACCCGGAAACTCAGGCTGTTTTGCCTTTGCTCGATACGGATTTAACGGATATAAGCCTTGCTCTTATCGATAAGAAACTTTCAAATATTGAAATTAAATGGAAAAAAGAATCCGCGGTTTGCGTGGTTTTGGCTTCCGGCGGGTATCCGGGAAAATTTGAGTCCGGGCTTGAAATACAAGGGCTTGAAAATATTAAAGAGAAAAATACGATAGTATTTCATGCGGGAACGAAGTCTGAAAACGGAAAGATTGTCACTGCCGGCGGCAGAGTACTCGGAGTTACGTCGATTGCCGGAGACATAAAATCCGCTATAGACAAAGTATATTCGCAGGTGAAATTGATATCTTTTAAGAATATGCATTACAGGAAAGATATAGCGCAAAAAGCGATCAGGAGTTTAAAATGAGCGAAAAAACAGATGTTGCAATAGTAGTCGGTTCAGGCTCGGATTTGGCGGTTGTAAATGAAACCGTAAAAACTTTAAAAGAGTTCGGTTTGTCGTACAGTTTGAATGTCGCCTCCGCGCACAGAACTACGGAACATTTAAAACAGTGCATAGCAGGCGCTCATTCTTCGGGCGTAAAAGTTTTTATTGCCGGAGCGGGAATGGCTGCAGCGTTGCCGGGCGTTGTCGCGTCTGAAACCGTTTTGCCGGTCATAGGTATTCCGATGGAAGGAAAGAACCTTGCGAGTATGGATTCTCTTTTCTCAATAGTTCAAATGCCTAAAGGCGTTCCGGTGGCAACCGTAGCGATCGGCAAAGCAGGAGCGATAAACGCCGCGGTGCTTGCGGCTCAGATAATAGCAATAAGCGATGATTCGTTAAAAGAAAAACTCGTTCAGTATAAAAAGAAACAGGCTGAAGCTGTTATAAAAGAAGATTTAAAACTTCAGAAAGACGGGATTGAAAAATATTTAGAGGAACTTAAGAAATAATGGAAGAAATAATACTAGATTCCAAATCGTTTAAAAACGCTATAGAAAAAATTTCCAAAGAGATTTTCGAAAAAAACAAAAATCTTTCGGAACTTGCCGTCGTAGGAATACAAAATAAGGGCGTTTTTATAGCAAAAAGGATTTTATCCGAAATAGCCGGACTTGCGAAAGTTCCGGAGGCTCAGATTCCTTTCGGGACGCTTGATATTACCCTTTACAGAGACGATCTTGACGATTTCGGTTCGGATATGCCCGTAATAAAAGATACGGTTATAGCTTTTGACATAAGCCAGAAAAACATAATTTTGGTTGACGACGTTTTATATACGGGAAGAACCGTAAGAGCCGCTTTGGACGTGTTGATGGATTTTGGAAGACCTAAGTCTATACAGCTTGCTGTTTTGGTTGACAGAGGATACAGGGAACTCCCGATAGAAGCCAATTACGTCGGCATTAAACATTTGACCAAAGGAAAAGTAAAGGTTCAGTGTAAAGAAGCGGAAGGCGAAGACAAAGTTTTTATTTTATAATAAAGAGGGGAATATGTCTCTTAACCGCAAAGATTTGCTTGGTTTAGAACATCTGGACAAAAAAGATTTGCAGTTAGTTTTGGATTCAGTAAAGCCGTTTAAAGACCTTTTCACAAGGTCTGTTAAAAAAACCCCGACATTAATAGGAAAAACCGTCGTAACTCTTTTTTACGAACCTTCCACAAGGACAAGAACTTCTTTTGAAATCGCCGCAAAACGCCTTTCCGCAGACGTTGTAAACATTGCCGTAAATACATCAAGCGTTGTAAAAGGCGAAAGTCTTATAGATACCGGAAAAACTTTGGAAGCCATGAAAGCGGATTATATTATTATCAGGCATTCTCTTGCCGGAGCTCCGGATATCCTTGCAAGAAATTTAAACGCTTCGATAATAAACGCCGGAGACGGTTTCCATGAACATCCGACGCAAGGGCTGCTTGATCTCTATACAATGTATGAAAAAAAGAAAAAAATCGAAGGGCTGAAAGTTCTTCTTGTAGGAGACATACTTCATTCAAGAGTAGCAAAATCCAATATATGGGCGCTGACTAAAATGGGCGCTCAAGTCGCCGTTGCAGGACCTCCGACTTTAATTCCGCCCAGCATTACCGATTTGGGCGTAAAAGTTTATTACGATTTGGACGAAGCCATAAAAGAAGCCGACGTGGTAAATATTTTAAGAATACAGCTTGAACGCCAGCAGGAAAATTTGTTTCCGTCGGTTCACGAATACGTCGCGCTTTATCAGGTGACAAAAGAAAGGCTTGCCAAAGCCAAGCCCGGCGTGATAATTATGCATCCGGGACCCATGAACAGGGGAATAGAAATATCTTCCGAAGTGGCAGACAGCGCGAATGCCGTGATAAACGAACAGGTTACAAACGGAATCGCGGTCCGTATGGCGGTATTATATCTTTTAAAACCAAATAATAAGGTGAAAAAAAATGCGGCTACAAATTAAAAACATAAGAATTATCGACCCTTCGCAAAACAAGGATTACGCAGGAGACATTTTCGTTGAAAACGGGGTTATAGTTTCAAAACTTTCCGGAGCTGCCGATGAGATTTACGACGGCTCGGGCAAAATAGCCGTTCCGGGACTTATTGACGTTCACTCGCATTTGAGAGAACCCGGGCAGGAAGGCAAAGAAACGATTAAAACCGGCACGCAGGCAGCGGCAAAAGGCGGTATAACTACCGTATTTTGCATGCCAAATACGAAGCCTGCTATAGATAATGCTCCTGCAGTAGAATTTATTCTTTTGAAAGCCCAGAAAGAAGGCCTTGTAAACGTGTTCCCTATAGGGTGCGCAACTAAAGGTTCGCAAGGCGAAGAACTTTCCGAAATCGGCGTTCTAAAAAAAGCCGGTATAGTGGCAATAAGCGACGACGGTCTTCCCGTTTCAAATTCATTGATAATGCGCCGTACTTTGGAATACACAAAGATGTTTAAAATTCCCGTAATTTCCCACAGCGAAGATAAAGAGCTTAGCAAAAACGGCGTTATGAACGAAGGCAAAAGCTCGATGGTATTGGGCTTAAGGGGCATACCCGGGCAAGCCGAAGAAGTTATGGTAGCAAGAGATATCATGCTTGCCGAACTTACCGGCGGATATTTGCACATAGCTCACGTTTCAACGGCAGGTTCGGTAGACTTGATTCGTCAGGCGAAAAAGAAAGGCATAAAAGTTACGGCGGAAACTTGTCCGCATTATTTTACGCTGACCGACGATATAGTAAAAGTTTTTGATACAAATACGAAAATGAATCCTCCTTTAAGGGAGCAAAAAGACGTCGACGCTATAAAACAGGGGCTTGTCGACGGAACTATCGACTGCATAGCCACAGACCACGCTCCGCATACCTCCGAGGAAAAAAATAAAGAATTTGATTTGGCGCCTTTCGGAATAATCGGTTTTGAAACCATATTAAGCCTTGTATTAAACGAGCTTGTAGATAAAAAAGTTTTGTCTTTAAGCCAAGCCGTAGCCAAAATGACTTTAAATCCCGCAAAAATATTTAATCTTGAAGGAAGAGGAAGCTTAAAAGAAGGAAGTATTGCGGATATAACCGTAATTGATCCTAAATACTCTTATGAATTTACAAAAGAAAGCATAGTTTCAAAAAGTAAAAACTCGCCTTTTATAGGAAGAAAATTCCAAGGCGGAGCCGTGCTCACAATCGTAGGCGGAAAAATAGTTTATAAAGCATAATAAAAATTTACGAATAAAAAACTGCTATGTTTTGCTATAGCAGTTTTTTTTATTTTGTCGTTAAATATCCGGTTTTGTCTGCGACAGCCGCATTATTGCGCCTATGAGCAAGTATTTTTAAGATTAACATGAACGCCATCCTTTAGTGCCGTTATTGGCGTAAGTTGTTGAAATTGCTTGAAAAATACGAGTGAATGCAATCAGCGGCAAAGCAGGCAAAACAAAAAAATCTGCTTGAAAAATATATCAGCAAATTATAAAATATGGGCATGGGAAATTTGGAGATTTTGTCCGTAAAAATAAAAAAAGTAGCTGAAAGCATAAAAAAACTTAATTATGAGAATATAAAACTCAAGGCCGAAATAGAATCTCTTAACAAAACTCTCGGTTTTTATGAGCAGGAACGCAAAAAATACGCGCAAAAGATGAGCGAATTTGCCCAAATGGAAAAAAACGCCGAACAAGCCATAGTTAAGATTGAAAGGATTTTAAAAAAAATCGATACGGCAAAGGTATCTTAAAAATGGACAATAAGATTAATACAAGAATTATGGGAATACCTGTGTCTTTGAATCTTGAAGAAATGGACGATTTAAGTTTCAGTGCCGTAGAGCGCCGTATAAACGACACTTGGCAAGAAGTAAAAAAAGATAATCCCGACGTAGTGGATAGCTGGAAAACGGCAATTTTAACGGTTGTAAAAATCACCAAAGAACTGAACAGATTAGAAAATTTACAAGGAAATATTTCAGATAGTCATGAGAGAAAGATGAAAGAGCTCATTAGGCAGTTGGATGAAGTAAATTATCCAAACTGAAATATTTCTATATTTTCCCTGCAGCGTTGGTGATTTGTTTTAAGCGTGTTTATTCCTACAAGTCTATTCAGGAGAACAGCAGTCGAGCGTATGCTCGCGGGCACATGCCACTGTATCTCACTTAAAAAAATGGGCTTTAAACCGCTTAAGGCGCACGGCGCGGCGGGGTTTTTTTTACGGCAATTAACAATTTTCAAATAACAAAGTTCAAATTTGGAGTTTTCGCAAAGCGAAAACTTATTAATTTAGTTTCGGTTTTACCGAAACACTGTAATTGTTAATTGTAATTTGTAAATTGTTAATTATTTTTAGAATTATGAAACAAACAAACTTTCTTGAAAATGCTGTAGCCCAAAAAAACAAGCCTTTAGCCGCCAGAATGGCTCCTAAAAGTTTTGAAGATTTTATGGGGCAGGACAATATTGTAGGCGACGGCAAACTTTTGCGCCGTTCTATTGAAGCTGACAATTTGGGATCAGTCATATTTTTCGGTCCTCCGGGCACCGGAAAAAGCGCTTTGGCAAGGATTATCGCTTCTAAAACTAAAGCCTATTTTGAAGAAGCTAATGCCGTAACTATAGGCATAGCGGATATAAGAAAAATTATCGATCAGGCTAAAGCCAGGCTTGAGATGTCGGGTAAAAAAACGATTCTTATGCTTGACGAAATACACCATTTCAACCGCTCGCAGCAGGACGCATTGCTTCCGGACGTTGAAAGGGGAACGATAACGCTGATAGGAATTACCACGGAAAATCCGTTTTTTTATATTAACGCGGCGATAATTTCAAGAAGCATAGTTTTTGAGTTTCAGCTTTTGTCAAAAGAGGCTCTTTTAAAAATTCTCGATACCGCTTTAACGGATAAAGAAAACGGACTCGGGAAATACAAAGTAGAAATGTCGGCTCAGGCTAAAGAACATTTGGTTTTAAACGCCGGCGGCGACGCCAGAAAACTTCTTAACGCTCTTGAAATAGGCGTTCTTTCCACCAAAGTAAACGGGGAAGGCATAAGAGTTTTTGACATTGCCGTAGCGCAGGAATCCATGCAGAAAAGGGCGGTTTTATACGACCGCTCCGGCGACGGGCATTATGACCACATTTCCGCGTTCATTAAATCGATGAGGGGTACGGACCCCGATGCCGCGATTTATTGGATGGCGAAAATGCTTGCGGCCGGGGAAGACCCCCGTTTTATCGCAAGAAGGATAATAATTTGCGCGTCGGAAGACGTAGGTATGGCAGATCCTCGGGCTTTAACGCTTGCGGTATCGGCTTTAAATGCCGTTGAGTTTGTGGGTATGCCGGAAGCGAGAATAATCTTAGCGCAGGCGGCTGTTTATGTTGCCACTGCTCCAAAGTCAAACGCGTCTTATATGGCTGTTGAAAATGCTCTGGCGGAAGTTAGAAACGGCAAAACCAGAAACGTTCCGAATCATTTGAAAGACGCAAATCTTGACGGGAAAGAATTGGGTCACGGGCAGGGTTACAAATATCCGCACAATTATGAAGGGCATTACGTAAATCAGGACTATTGGACCGATCCTGTCGAGCTTTATAAGCCGTCGGGAGAAGGTTACGAGGGGAAAATTCGTGAAAGACTCTTTGGAATCAGAAAAAAGAAAAGTAAGATATGAGTTTTTGAATTTAAGAAACAGAATAGACCCTATTCTGGCGGCTGCTTACAGCAACGTTATTTTTTCAAAAATAATCAAACTTCCCGTCTATGAAAAAGCGGAAACGGTGATGTTTTATCTTTCTTACGGTTCGGAAGTAATTACCGACGGTATGATATCGTCGGCAATTGAAGAAGGAAAGGCGGTCGTGGTTCCGGCCATAGAAAATCCGGGAGACGGAAAAATGGAAGCGGTTAAAATAGCAAGAGTTGAAGACGCTTACCAGTCTGTCTACGGAATAAGGCAGCCGGAGATAAACCGCGAAGATTTAATCGGCAAAAACGACATCGATTTAATTTTTGTTCCGGGCATTGCTTTTGACAATAACGGCTACAGAACAGGTTACGGAAAAGGTTATTTTGACAGATGGCTTCAAGGCGTGCCGCCGGAAAAAACAATAGGGCTTGCTTACGATTTTCAAGTTACGGATAAACTTCCGTCCGGAAAGTACGATCTTCCGGTAGGCATGATTGTGACGGAAAAAAGAATTATTACGACAATTAAAAATTAACAATTTACAAAGTACAATTAACAATTGTATTATTTCGGCTTTGTCGAAACAGTATTAACAAGTTTTCGCGTCGCGAAAACTCTAAATTTGAACTTTGTTATTTGAAAATTGTAATTTGTAGTTAAAAAGGGGAGCGGAGAAATGGAAAACATGATTGCGATAGCTATAACCGCTGCTGTTGCCTTTGTAATAGGATTTGTTTTGCGTTTGGTATATGCGAAAATGAATGCGAAGTCAACAGAGCAGGTTTCAGAACAAATTATCAAAGAAGCGAAACTGACTGCTGAAGCAAAATTGAAAGACGCTTTGATTGAAGCGAAGCAGATAGTCGATAAAGAAAGAAAAGAATTTGAGCAGGAAATAAAGGAAAGAAAGCAAAGCGCGCAAAATACGGAAAACAGACTCAACCAGCGCGAGGAAAATTTAGAACGCAAGCTTGACGCATTGGAGCAAAAAGAAAAAAATTTGGTCAATAAAGAAAAAGCCGTAGCTGACAAAGAACAGAGCCTTAAAGTAAAATTTGACGAAGCCGAAAAGATAAAAGAAGAACAGAAAAAAGTACTTGAAAGAATTTCCGGCATGACGCGCGAGGAAGCGAAAAAAACTCTTATAAGCGCTATGGAAGAAGAAGCCAAACAGGATGCCGCGGTTTTGGCCCAAAGAATCGAACAGGAAGCGCGCGATAACGCGGATAGAAGATCAAAAGAGATTATTTCCGTGGCTATCCAGCGCATTGCCGCGGACCACACGGCTGATATCACGACTTCCACTGTGCAAATTCCAAATGATGAAATTAAAGGCAGGGTTATCGGCAGGGAAGGCAGGAACATAAGAGCTTTTGAACAGGCTACGGGAGTTGATTTGATAGTTGACGATACGCCGGAGGCAATAACGGTTTCCGCTTTTGACGGCGTAAGAAGGCAGATTGCAAAAATTGCTTTAGAGAGGCTTATTGCAGACGGTAGAATCCATCCGGCAAGAATCGAAGAAGTAGTTGAAAAAGTAAAAAAAGAAATGGATATTCACATAAAAGAAGTCGGCGAACAGGCTGCTATAGACTCGGGCGTTCCCGGACTCAACCCTGAAATTATCAAACTTCTCGGCAAGCTGAAATACAGAACTTCATACGGTCAAAACCAGCTTCAGCATACTTTGGAAGTCACTTGGCTTGCGGGAGCTATAGCCGGCGAACTGGGGCTTGACGTTATGTTTTGCAAAAAAGCCGCTTTGCTTCACGATATAGGAAAAGCCGTTGACCATGAAGTCGAAGGTACGCATCACCAAATTTCCGCAGATATCGCAAAAAAATACGGCGAATCGCCGAAAATGATAAATGCCATTCTTTCACACCATGAAGGTTTTGAAACGCCTAACAGCGCGGAAGCTTTTGTAATAGCCGCCGCAGACGCGATTTCAGCGGCAAGACCGGGCGCGAGAAGAGAGTCTGTAGAGCATTATCTCAAAAGGCTTGAAAAACTTGAAAAGGTCGCGAAAGAATTTAAAGGCGTTTCAATGGCGTATGCCATACAAGCGGGAAGGGAAGTACGTATTCTCGTGGAGCCTGAAGATGTTGACGATAAACAGTCTCAGGTTTTAGCGCACGATATAGCTAAAAAAGTTGAGCAGGAACTAGAATATCCCGGACAGATAAAAATAACGGTAATAAGAGAAACAAGAGCGCAGGACATAGCGAAATAAAAACGGCAATTAACAAATTACAATTTACAATTAACGACAAGTTGCCTTTAATTGTAAATTGATAATTGTTAATTTTAAATTGGAGTTGTATCGGTGTCAAAAGAGATTGAATTTGATTTTAACGGCACGGGAAACGACGGCAGGTTTATATATACCGTCTCACAGATAAGTAATGAAATAAAATCCATTTTGGAAGGTTCTTATCCGTCGGTTTGGCTTCGCGGCGAGATTTCAAATTATAAACTTTACGGTTCCGGGCATGCGTATTTTAGTCTGAAAGATGAAGGAGCGCAGATAAGGGCCGTAATGTTTAATGCGGTTGATACATTGGCTTTTGAGCCTCAGGACGGAATGGAAGTTTTGGTCCGCGGCCGCATAAGCTCTTATCCTAAGCGCGGCGATTATCAGATTATAGTGGGTTCTATTGAAAATTTCGGTCGAGGCGATTTAGCGGCTGCTTTTGAAAAACTTAAAAAGAAGCTTGAAACCGAAGGGCTTTTCGACGTTTCGGTTAAAAGAAAAATACCTAAACTTGTAAATAAAATCGGAGTTGTCACTTCTAAAGACGGTGCGGCGTTACACGATATTTTGAAAGTTTTAGACGATTTGAATGCGAACGTTGAAGTTCTTATTTATCCGGTAAGAGTTCAGGGAAAAGAAGCCGAAAAAGAAATCCCCAAGGCTTTGCGCTATTTAAACAGAAATCACGGAGATTTAGACGTTTTGATTGTGGGGCGCGGGGGCGGTTCCACGGAAGACTTATGGGCGTTTAATACCGAGCCTGTGGCAAGAGCTATGTTTGATTCCAAAATTCCGGTTATCTCCTGCGTAGGACATGAAACGGATTTTACTATAGCCGATTTTGTCGCTGATATGCGCGCTCTTACGCCGTCTGCGGCGGCTGAGATGGTTGTAAGAGGCAAAACCGAATTAAAAAACATGCTCAAAAATATGAGCGCCGCGCTGTTTGACAGCATAGATTTTATTTACGAAAACAGCAGGCAAAAGTTTGAAATTCTTTTATCGTCAAGGTCGTTTCAAAAACCGTATCTTATATATGAGGATAAAATAAAATATGTCGGAGAACTTGGCGAAAGGCTCGGTTTCTTAATTAAAAATATTTTTAATTTGAAAGAATACTCTTTGATTAGTTTTTCGCATAAATTGGATTTAGTTTCGCCTCTTTCCGTATTGAAAAGGGGTTTCGCAGTAGTTAAAAGCGAAAGCGGGAAAGTAGTAAAAAATTCAAAAATATTAAACGCGGGAGACAAAGTCAACGTAACTCTTGCCAAAGGAAATTTTAGAGCAAAAGTGGAGGTAATAAACAATGGTTAAAACGGTTAAAAAACAACAGTCTTTTGAAACGTCTATAAAACGTCTTGAAGAAATAGTTTCGGAAATGGAAAATTCCGCCCCGGATTTGGATAACGCTCTTGCTTTGTTTTCGGAAGGCGCGGAACTTGTAAAATTTTGTTCCGCAAAACTTTACGATACTAAAAAGAAAATTGAAATATTGGTTGACGGCAAAAAGCATATGATGAGAGGATAAGAGGGTGTGGAACGGCAATGAAATAATGCCGTTACTCATATTCCCGTAATCTCGCATTCTCAAACGGAGTTTATATTGGACTTAAAATCATGCCTTTCAAAACAAGCAAAGCTTGTAGACAGCGCTTTAAAAAAATCTTTGCCTAAAGGCAATTCCATAATGTCTCAGGCAATGCGTTACAGTTTGCTTGCCGGCGGAAAAAGGCTTCGTCCGATTTTTGTTATTTTAGCTGCCGAATTGTTCGGAGTTAAGCCTGAAAAAGTTATGCCCGCAGCCTGCGCTATCGAGTATATCCACACTTATTCTTTGGTTCATGATGATTTGCCGGCAATGGATAACGATGATTTAAGAAGGGGAAAACCTACAAGCCACAAAAAGTTCGGCGAACCTGCGGCGATTTTATGCGGCGACGCTTTGCTTACGGAAGCATTTAATCTCATAATAAAGTCGTCTGCGAAAGACAAAAATATAAATAGAGCAGTTTCAATTCTTTCAACATATTCCGGTTTTAAAGGTATGATTGCCGGGCAGGCTGAAGATACGATTTTTGCCGGAAAATGGAATAAGAATAACAAAGCTTTTCTTGAAAAGAAATTAAGGTTTATACAAACAACAAAAACGTCTGCTTTGCTTGTTGCAAGTTTAAAAATCGGCGCGGTTTTAGCGGGTGCTGACGATAAAAGTATTAAAGCTCTTGAAACATACGGTAATAATGCGGGAATAGCGTTTCAGATAGCCGACGATATATTGGACGTTTACGCCGATAAAAAACTTCTAGGAAAAAAAGGAAGCGACAAAGATAACGATAAGCTGACGGAGCTTTCACTTTTCGGCAAAGAGCAGGCTGAAAAAAACGCGGCTTTATATGTTAAAAAAGCCAAAAACGCTTTGAAAATTTTCGGAAATAAAGCCGAAAAATTAATTGCTTTGGCCGATTATATGACGGAAAGAAAATATTAATTGCGCAGGAGTTAATACGTTGAGCATTTTAGATAATATAAACAATCCGAATGATTTAAAAAAAATCAAAAAAGAACACTTGCCTGAAGTCGCTTCGGAAATCAGAAAAAAAATAATAGAGACCGTTTCAAAAACCGGCGGGCATCTTGCCTCAAGCCTCGGCGCGGTTGATTTAACCGTGGCTCTTCATTACGTTTATAATTCTCCCGTAGATAAAATAATTTGGGACGTGGGGCATCAGGCTTACGCGCATAAAATTTTAACCGGACGCGGGGATAAATTTGAAACTTTGAGAACCCACAACGGCATAAGCGGATTTCCTAGACGTTCCGAGTCCGAACACGATGCTTTCGGCGTCGGACATTCGTCAACGTCAATTTCAGCCGCTTTGGGTTTTGCGGCCGCTAGAGATTTGAGAAAAGAAAATTATAAAGTCGTGGCCGTGATAGGCGACGGTTCCATGACCGGCGGGCTTGCTTTTGAGGGACTTCAAAACGCGGGACATTTGAAAAAAGACATGCTTGTAATTTTAAACGATAATGAAATGTTTATATCTCAGAAAGTCGGGGCTATCGCGGGTTATTTCGCGAAGCTTTTGACTGTCGGAATGGTTAAAAAAGCCGAACAGAAAATCATGAAAACGGTAAGCCGTTTTCACGGTTTCGGTTCGCCTTTCGGCAAACTTATAAAAAGAGCGAAAGTAATGCTTTTTCCAGGAATGCTTTTTGAAGAAATGGGGTTTACTTATATCGGTCCCGTACAGGGTCACGATATATCAAATCTTGAGAATATCCTTACAAACATTAAAGATATGCAGGGGCCGGTTTTGCTGCACGTGATAACAAAAAAAGGAAAAGGTTACGCTCATGCCGAGGAAAATCCGGAAAAGTTTCACGGCGTAGGAAAATTTAACGTTAATACCGGTAAAACCGCGAAAAATGAAGAAGTAACTTATACGCAGGTTTTTTCAGACACTCTGGTAAAACTTGCCAATGCCAATGATAAAATTGTCGCTATAACAGCGGCTATGCCCGAAGGAACGGGGCTTGATAAATTCGCGAAGCATTTTCCCGAAAGATATTTTGACGTCGGAATCGCAGAGGAACACGCCGTTACTTTTGCTGCCGGAATGGCGGCAGAGGGAATGCAGCCTGTTTGCGCCGTATATTCTACTTTTATGCAGAGAGCGTTGGATAATATAGTTCACGACGTGGCTTTGCAGAATCTTCCGGTTGTGTTTGCTTTGGACAGAGCGGGTCTTGTCGGCGAAGACGGCGGAACGCATCACGGAGCTTTTGATTTTTCATATTTGAATTTTATTCCGAATTTAATCGTTATGGCGCCTGCTGATGAAAATGAATTGCAGCATATGCTGAAAACCGCGTTAAACTCAAATAAACCCTGCGCTTTAAGATATCCCAGAGGAGCGGTAGTCGGAGTTGCTCTTGATATGGCTCCGTCTGTTTTGCAGATAGGAAAAGCTAAAGTTATTTCCGAAGGAAAGGATATATGTCTGCTTGCGATAGGCAATCATGTCGATACATGCGTTAAAGCCGCGGAAATGCTTTCCGAAAGAAATATTAAAGCGTCGGTTGTAAATATGAGATTTTTAAAGCCTCTTGACGAAGAAATAATAAAAGAAATGCTTTCAAAAACCAAAAAATTTATTACCGTAGAGGAAAACGCTTTGACAGGCGGGCTTGGCGAAAGCGTTAAAAGTTTGTTGTGCAATACCGGCGCTGTCGTCGAATGCATAGGGTTGCCGGATAAATTCATAGAGCACGGAAGCCAGAAGACATTGAGAAAGAAATACGGGCTTACGGCTGAAAATATCGCGGAAACGGCGTTAAAAATGCTATAAACGGCAAAGTTCAAAGTGAAAAGTGAAAATAACGACAAAAATAATTAAAACGGAAAGTCAAATTTGTTGTTTCCCTCGCCACTTGCGGGAGAGGGACTAAGGGTGAGGGGTTTGCCTTTGGAAAAAAAGAAAGACAAGAAACGTTTGGATGTCATGTTATTTGAAAAAGGTTTCTCTGAAACCCGTACGAAAGCGCAGGCGTTTATTATAGGCGGCAGCGTTTATGTCAACGGTGAAGTTCAGTATAAAGCCGGAACGCTTGTCGGAGACGACGACTTAATCGAAATAAAAAATGTAAATCCGTATGTTTCCCGCGGCGGATTAAAATTAGAATCCGCGTTAAACGCTTTGAATATAGACGTTTCGGGTTTTATATGTCTGGATATAGGCGCGTCAACCGGCGGTTTTACGGATTGTATGCTTCAAAAAGGCGCGGTTAAAGTTTACGCCGTAGATGTCGGAACAGGGCAGCTTCATTATAAATTAAGGCAAGACTCCAGAGTAATTAACATAGAAAACGTAAATTTCAGATATTTTGACAATGCTCTTTTAAAAGACAAAATAGATTTTGCGACAATAGACGTTTCTTTTATATCGCTTGATAAAATTCTTCCTATGGCTTACAAAAGCGTAGGCGAAGATGCTTTTGTTTTAGCTATGATAAAACCCCAGTTTGAGCTTGAACCGTCCGAAATAAAAAAAGGCGTGGTGAGAGACGAAAAGCTGAGGCAGAAAGCCATAGATAAAATTAAAAATTTTGCTTTGGGATTGGGTTTTAAAATAATTTCCGAAGCCGATTCGGGACTTAAAGGCCCAAAAGGTAATTTAGAGCATTTTGTTTTGTTAAAGAAATAAAAATAATATTTGCTGTGTCACCCTGAATTTATTTCAGGGTCTAGTAGTTTGTTAAAGACAAGATTCTGAAACAAGTTCAGAATGACACTTCTAACAGAGGTTGTGAAATGTCAGAGTATAATCATTCGGAAATTGAAAAAAAATGGCAGAAAAGATGGGCGGACGATAAGATTTTTAAAGCCGTAAAACAAGACGGCAAAGAAAAATATTACTGTCTTGTCATGCTTCCTTATCCGTCGGGAAATCTCCATATGGGACATGTCCGTAATTACAGCATAGGAGACGTTTTCGCCCGTTTTCATAAAATGAAAGGGAAAAACGTCATTCATCCCATGGGTTGGGACGCTTTCGGTCTTCCGGCTGAAAACGCGGCGATTAAAAATAAAATCCATCCTGCCAAATGGACAAAGCAAAATATAGCCCGTATGAGGGAGCAGCTTAAAACTTTGGGCATATCTTACGATTGGGACAGAGAAATCGCGACGTGCGATCCGGAATATTACAAATGGAATCAGTGGTTTTTTATAAAGATGTGGGAAAAAGGGCTGGTTTTCAGAAAAAGTGCGAATGTTAACTGGTGCGTTTCCTGTAATACCGTTTTGGCTAATGAACAAGTTTCCGACGGCGTTTGCTGGAGATGTAAAAATCCGACCGAACACAGAGAGCTTGAGCAGTGGTTTATAAAAATTACGGATTATTCCGACGAGCTTCTTGAAGGACACAAGGAGCTTGGAGGCTGGCCTGAACAGGTTTTATCTATGCAGAGAAACTGGATAGGCAAATCTTTCGGCGCTGAAGTCGATTTTGAACTGGCGGCCGGCGATAAGAAAACAGGAAAAAAATTAAAAATTTTTACCACGCGTCCGGACACTCTTTTCGGAGCGACTTTTATGGTTGTGGCTCCGGAACACGAAATAATAGACGAACTCAAATCCGAAATAAAAAATAACGCCGAAGTTGAAAAATATATAACCGCGGCGTCTGCAAAATCAAATATTGAACGCTCGCAGAGCAAAGACAAGACGGGTGTTTGTCTGCAGGGAATAAAAGCAATAAATCCCGTCAACGGAAATTTAATTCCTGTTTTTACCGCGGACTATGTTTTAACGGGTTACGGTACGGGCGCAATAATGGCTGTGCCTGCCCACGACCAAAGAGACCATGATTTTGCAAAAAAACATAGTATTCCTATTATTGAAGTTATTAAAGGCGAAACGCCTTTCGACGTGCAGGATAAAGCTTATGAAGACGAGGGTGTAGTTGTAAATTCCGGTCAGTTTAACGGAATAAAATCGACGGAAGCTTTTGAAAAAGTTTCGGAATGGGTTGAAAAACAGGGTTTTGGTAAAAAGACAATAAACTTTAAATTAAAAGACTGGCTTATTTCCCGCCAAAGATATTGGGGAACGCCTATTCCTTTTATACATTGTAATATGTGCGGTACGGTTCCTGTTTCTATAAAAGATTTACCGGTAACTTTGCCCGAAGATGTTGAATTTACTGGTGAAGGGGAATCTCCTTTAAAAACAAGTCAGAGCTTTGTAAACGCAAAATGTCCGAAATGCGGTATGGACGCAAAAAGAGAAACCGACACAATGGACACGTTTGTTGATTCCTCATGGTATTATGCCAGATACTGCGACGCTCATAACGATAACGCGCCTTTTGACAACAAGGAATTAAATTACTGGATGCCTGTAAACCAGTACATAGGCGGAATAGAGCATGCATGCATGCATTTGATATATTCAAGATTCTGGTATAAAGTGATGAGAGATTTTGGCCTTGCAAGAGATAATGAACCTTTTACAAATCTTTTAACCCAGGGTATGGTTACGCTCGGCGGAAGCGCGATGTCAAAGTCCAGAGGAAATACGGTAAGCCCGGATGAAATAGTTGAAAAATACGGAGCGGATACCGCAAGGCTTTTTATTTTGTTTGCCGCGCCTCCGCAGAAACAGCTTGACTGGTCTTCCGACGGCGTCGAGGGCTGCTGGAGATTTATCAACAGAATATGGAGGCTTTACGAAATCGTAAACTCTAAATCCGAAATTGTCGCGGCTGATAAAGACAAAGAAGAACTTTTAAGGATAACTCATCAGACAATAAAAAAAGTTACCGGCGACATAGAAAAAGAATTTCAATTTAACACGGCGATATCTTCGGTTATGGAACTTGTAAACGCTTTATATTCGTATAAATTCCACGGTAATGACAACGGAGTTTCCAAAGAAGCTTATAAAACGGTTGTTTTGCTTATGTCTCCGTTTACGCCTCACTTATGCGAGGAAATTTGGGAGAAACTCGGAAATAATAATTGTATTTCATCTTCCGAATGGCCTGCCTATGATGAAAAATTTATAAAACAAAATGAAATTGAAATTCCCGTGCAGATAAACGGAAAACTTAAAGGCAGAATAACCGTCGCGTCTGACAGCGATGAGGAACAAGTGAGAAAGCAAATCGAAAACGACGAAAAAATTTCCCAACAGCTTAAAGACAAACAGATAATAAAATTTATATACGTCAAAGATAAAATTGTTACAATCGTTGTGAAATGAGGAAAGTAAAAATGGATTTATTTTTATTTGATAAAAATTATCGCGATAAAGGTTTTAAATTTGTAGCCGGCATTGACGAGGCTGGCCGAGGTCCTTTGGCAGGACCTGTTATAGCAGCGGCCGTTATACTCCCGCAAGGCATAGACATTCCTCATTTAAACGATTCCAAACAGCTTACCGAAAAAAAAAGAGAAACTCTTTTCGACATAATAAGAGAGAAAGCTTTAGCTTATGCCGTTTCGTCTATCGATAATAATGCAATCGATAGAATCAATATTTTGCAGGCCACGTTTATTGTCATGAAAAATTCCATAGACGGATTAAAAATAAATCCGGAATTATGTCTTGTGGACGGCAATCATAAAATACCGGGATTACAATTTAATCAGCAAGCTGTTGTAGACGGCGACGCGAAAAGCGCTTCCATAGCCGCGGCTTCAATACTTGCCAAGGTCACAAGAGACAGAATTATGATTGAATACGCAAAACAATACCCTTTATACAAGTTTGAAAAACATAAAGGTTACGGCACTAAAACCCACATTGAAGCTTTAAAAGCTCACGGCGCATGTCCTATTCACCGTAAAACTTTTGCTCCTGTAAAACTTTATTTGAGAAACTCAGATGACTGACGCCAGAGAAATAGGATTTGATAAAGAAAAAGAAGCTGCTAAGTTTTTAATAAAAAACGGCTATAAAATAATTGAAACGAATTTTAATACAAAATACGGCGAAATAGATATAGTCGCAAAACATAAAGATTATTTAGTATTCATAGAAGTCAAATACAGAAAATCCTCGGATATTCTCTCTCCTCAGGAAGCCGTAACATTTCAAAAACAGCAAAAAATAATAAAATCCGCAATTGTTTACTTAAAACAAAATCGAATAAAAAGCGATATAAAGTTTGACGTCGTCGCCATAAACGATAACGAAATAACCCTTATAAAATCCGCGTTTGATATTCCTGAAAGTAAATACTACGGAATCTAATAAAAGGAAGATTGGATGCATAGAAGTTTAGAGGCATAGTAACGGCTTTGGAGCAAAACTTTTTTGTTTTTCCATGCATCTATGCATCCTAGCCTCTATGCGTCTGCCGTAATGTAATTGTCTTTATTCGCCGTTTTTGGTAAAATTTTATTATGATAAAAATTATGCTTGTTGATGATGAGATTTTTGCCAGAGACAATATGGCAAGAATTGTACAAAGAAAAGGGTTTTCCGTATGCTGTGCCGGTACGGCTGAGGAAGCTCTTGAAGTTTTTAAAAAAGAGAAACCTGAGATAGTTTTTCTAGATCTTATGCTTCCGGATTTGGACGGCGATCATCTGTTCCCGTATTTTAAAGAGATTAATGCTTTCGTGGATATTTATTTTATAACCGGTTCCGGAATAGTTTTTAACGAAGAAAAAGCGAAAGAACTCGGCGCTGCCGGTTATATGCAAAAACCAGTTTACCCTGAAGATTTGTTTAAACTTTTGGAAGAAATAAAGTTAAAAAAATCGGCAGAGCAAAAATGAAAAAAATTATAATTTTAATTTTATCAATGTGCGTTTTTGCGAACGTGTCTTTTGCTTACGGAAGCCTTAATTACGAAGATTTCGGCGAATATAAATCCAAATACAGAATACTTTACGGACTTTTACTTATAGTAGGCGGCGGAGCATTGGCTTATGACGGCTTCAGAACTGTTAAAGTTGATATTTCGAAACCTTCTTACAGTATTACCGCTAGTGGAAGATGGTTTGAAGGTCCATTCTCTGGTCAAGTGACGCTTGAGTCAATAGGAACTTTCACAAACACCGGTAATGTGGTATTGAGAGATATCGCATTTCAGGTAAGATATAGAAGTACTGGTTATCAAGCCGGAGCATATTTTCCAGACCAAGGTATTCCTTATGACCCTAACAATCCGGTCGGAGTTTGGGTTAATTTTCCTCCCGACCCTGATACTGGTATAGTACCACAGACTCTTTACACTTCAGAAATTGGTCAGACTTGTGATTGGAGCAGAGGCCCGGAGCCTTTTAGCTTAACAGATACTGCTGGACAGTGGCCAGATGCCTTTGATCAAAATACTTGGTATTCTGAAGAGTTGGACCCTGAGTATCCACTGGTTGAAGTTATAAATGTAGAATATAATTGGGATAAAAAATACAAAGAAGAAATGAATAACGTATATGAAGGAATAGCCGGGGCTGTTCTTCTTGGCGCAGGGGTATATATTTTGGTTGACTATTTAGTAAGTTTAAAGCGTTTCAACTACTATATGAAAAAACACGGAATGGATATATATGTGGAAAATTATTATGATGAATTCCGTCTGAAGCTAAGTAAGAAAATATAATATTCCTCTTCTTATTTGTCATTAACAGGATTTTGGATGAACTTCATAAAAACATTCCTCGCAATTTTTCTTTTTTCAGCCGCCTTTTCCATAGCCGCTTTTGCAGATGAAATAAAAAAAGATACAGATTTTTTTAAAGTACTTCCTTATGGGGATTTTTATCTCCATATTCCTTTCCAAACAATAAAAGTTAATCGTTTAGACGGGGTTAAAGAATTTTTTGTTAAAAGCACAGGACTTTTACATGAAATAAACTATGACAATTATACCCAAAGGACAAATGTTTTTAATATTCCTATGAATAGTTATATATCTTCTGATTCCAATGGATATAATTCTGTTAAAATATCAAGAGATTTGAATAATGATATTTATATTGCTGGTAATCTTGGCGGTGGGTATGATGTAATAAAAAAATTCACGAATAATATTGAACAGTGGAGTGCTTCGCCAAGCATGACCGAATGTGTACACCAAGACGGACTGATTATTTCAAAGAGTAATGATTTTTTATATGTAATTTATAACAAATATTTTATACCAGTTGGCGCGATGAAAACAATATATAAACTTAATAAAAAAACCGGTGCATATTCTATTATATATAGTACTCCTACATCAGCGCTTGAAGTTATCGCTAGAGTTAGATTTACTACAGATGAAGATGATAATATTTATCTTTTATCTGCAACAGACAGTAAGAAACTTGTTTTGCAAAAATTAGATTCTTCAGGAAACCAGATATTCATTAAAGAATTTACTGGTATTTCTGGAAATTATATTATTCCTGCAGAATTATTTTTTTTAAAAAATGGAACAATATTTATTAGAGGAAGAGATGGTTGGCTTGAAAATGGGCAATGGTCAACTGGGGGCGGTAACGATATTATTGCTTTAGTTGATAAAAATGGTAGTGTAATTTCAAATTTTGTTATATCGGGTATTTCAGATCTAACAGCAATCCCAAATTTTTCTTGTATCCTTGCCGGCGCAGATGAAAATAACATCTATTATATACGCTCACAATACTACAGCCCTTCTACTGATGTCCGTAATAAAACAGACGGAGGAAGTCAAAAAATGTTAGTATATAATTATCAAAATCAATTGGTTAAAACTCTATTCTTGCCTACTAAAACGGCTGATTTTGATTATGCATATTTTACTTTGGATTATATGGGAACAGAAGGAGATAATGCCTATCCTCACATTTATCCTTTTGTAAAGGACAAAAAACTATATGTTCCTAAAGTAATCAATTCTATATGGTCTGCCCACGCAGAGACAGTTAAATGGGCATCGTATAATATTGATATCGATAATCCTCTTATATCATTAAAATACAGTGAAAATCCAAACTTTATAGACAAAGTATCTAATCCTATATACATAACACAAAACAACCATAATATAACGTTTAGAGCAAAGTATAAGAATTTCAGAGAAAGAGCTCCTGTATCAAATTTTCCGAGAGTTCATATTTACGCTAACGGGGTTTCTATAACAAGCAGTCCGTTTGTAATGTCTGCTGTTAATCCGGGCGATATTGATTATGCTAAGGGAGTTGATTATTCGGTTTCAGTTCCGATGGCATTTACTTCTCAAACGCAATATTCTTATATGCTTGAGTTAACTGACGGAATAGACGTATTTAACAGCGACACGTATGTGCTGCCTAATTACTTGCCGACGAAACCTATAGCAATAAGCCCGAACGCCAATGGCGAAAAAGTCGGCAGAGCAAATGTTCCTTTGGAATGGTTCTGCGTTGCTTCAAGCCTGACATATACTTTACAAGTTGCCGGACCTTACGACAATCCTGTAAGTACTTATTCGTGGACAACAAAATATTCCGGCAGTTCTACGACATACGCTTTGACAAACTTGGAACAAGGCAAATATTATTATTGGAAAGTTTCGGCTGCTAATTCTGCCGGCATTACCGAAGAGAGCGATGTTTTTTTCTTTAGAGCATTTGATATGCCGGTTGCGCCTGTACGGATAAGCCCTAACGATTTGGTCGAGATAATCGGCGCTGCAAATGTCCGGCTTGAATGGTTCTGCCCGACTCCAAACGTAACATACTCACTAAGAATCGCAGGACCTTATGAATCTACTACAAGTAGTCATGTATGGACGGAAATATATAACGGCGCTGACAGAAATTATCATACAGCTTCACTGGAACACGGCAAACATTATTACTGGAAAGTTTCAGCTTCAAATTCCGAAGGCGATATCGCGGAAAGCACAATATTTTATTTTAGTACCGCAAATGTAGGAAAAAAAGCTTTTAACGCCCCGAATCCTTTTAATCCCGCAAAAGGCCAGCAGACGCAATTTGTTTTTGAAATGCCTGAATCGGGAACGGCGCAAATAGCGATTTATTCCGAATACGGCGACAAAGTATGGGAATCCGAAACGTTTTATAAACCGGCAGGGCAGGGTTTTTCGGAAATTACGTATAACGGCAGAGATAATTCAGGAAAGATGTTGTATAATGGAACATATCTTGCAGTTATAACGAAGAAATACAATGGAAAAACAAGCGCGGAAAAATGCAGGATTCTGGTAATAAAATAAAATGATAAAAAGCGGGGGGAGATACCCAATTATGATTATAAAAAAAATCAGGCTATGGCTTGCTGTTTTCATAGCTGCGGTAGTTTTATGTTCTTTTGCCTTTGCCGCGCCTAATCCGGGCGGGAAAGCTTCTTTGAGAAACCAATCTTTTACCCAGCTTGGCACTGCAAAGGTTTCTTCCGGTGTGTCCATGCCGTACCCCACAAACAGATGGTTCGGTTCATCATATATTTATTCTGTGGGCGCAGGAAGAGACTATAATCCCAGCGCTACTTTTAAAATGGCGCCGCGTCCTTTGGTTTTTACAACCTTCAATGATTATTGGTCATGGGAGTCTTGGGGCGAACTTACAGTTAATGGCGAAGGATATGTCTTAGGTTTTGAAAATGTTCCGGCTAACGCTATGGCAAACAACTTGGTTATGAATTTTGGATCAAATGTTCCGTCTTATCCGACCCGTTATAATTTGAAAGTTTCAATTGTAAAATCCGACGAGCAAAAAATAAGTCCTGATTATACTCAGCTTGACAGTTATTCGGACTGGTCTGCAACTATTTTGTGTAAAGATAAGAATTCAAATTTGTTTATGAAAACTACAATAGGAAAAGGTTTTGTTTTTACTTATAATACTTATTCCGAAGGAGTGAAACCGCGTATAGAAGGCGTTTGGACGACTAATTCGGAATTTGGAAGTATTCTGACTTTTTATGATAAAGACGGAACAGAAATAAATGTTTCAACTTGTTTTTATAGTGATATGTTAATAATTCGATCCGCAAATTCCACACTAGGCCCAATATATTATGGCGTATATACTTCATCAAATGCGTATTTTGATATTCGTAATGCCGGCGCTAATAACGCAAATTTGACTGTAACTTTTGACGCTAATGCCTCTTACGATAACAGATTTTTATCAATAGCTCTTTTGTCTGTTGGTGGCGATGTTAATAATGCAAAAAATATTTTAGGGGAATATTATCCTTACGCATATAATTTTATAGTTGATACGAATGCTTCTTATTCTTTCGATAAAACATCTTCCAATCTTAATACGAAATTTAATTTTACGACTGAAAATAAAAGAGCCGCGGATTCTTCGTTTTCCGCTTCGCCCGGAACAGTCGTGGCGATTTTCCCTCATCATTACAGAAACGGAAATATTACCTACGACGGTATTGACACGTCGCGAAGTTTTCAGACTATGAGAGGGTTGCTTAATGTGCTGGAAGGAGTCAGCTCTTTTCAAACCACTTATAATTTCAAAGGCGTTCTTCCTGCTTTAACTTTTGAAGTGCCGGCTAACAAAACGGGACAGCTTCAATCATATATCGACGGTGTCGGAACGGATAAGAATTTTGTTATTACTTCCGTTAGAAATCCTGATAATAATATACAGGATACATATTATGGCGGAAAAGCCCTCGCTAAGGCCGCTAATTTAATTCCGGTTTTTCATCAGGCTTCGTCATATAACAGCAGTAATCTTACCAACAGAAACAATATGATTGATCAGCTGAAAAGCCAATTGAAAGACTGGTATAGCGGAAGCTCCGGCAGTAAATATTTTGCGTATAACCCGTTCCCTTGGGGAGGAATTATAGGTTATCCTTATTATTTCGGAACGCAAAATTATAACGACCATCATTACCATTACGGATATTTTGTTTATGCTTCTGCGCTGCTTGCCATGTTTGACCCGTCTTTCGCTTTGGAAAGCGAATATAAAGGCATAGTTGATTTACTTATAAAAGATTTCGCGAATCCTCCGCCTCTCTTTGGAGCAACGGTCGACCAGAATTTCCCGGTATTGAGAAGTTTTGACGTCTATGAAGGACATTCCTGGGCGAACGGCGTTGGATACAGCCATAACGACGGCATAGACCATGAATCTTCTTCTGAAGCTATGAACGCATGGGCTGCTATAATTTTATGGGGTATGGTTACCAATAATCAGAAATTTATAGATTTGGGAATTTACGGTTACACTACGGAACTTGAGGCTACAAAAGAATATTATTTTGACAATGCGGCGTATTATTCGGGCGGCAGCGGTCCGACTAATTATGCGCCCTACGTTCCTCCGTACGCTTATAATTCTGTAGGAATTCTCTCCGATAACAGAATAGATTATACTGTGATATGGAATAGGGTTAATCCTATGAGCCAGGAAATAAAAGGCATACAAGTTTTGCCTTTGGCGCCGTCGATGCTTTATTTGGGGCACAATACCGCTTATGCTCAAAGCTTTTATGACCAGTTAGCTATAGGGCCTAATCATACTCCTAGTAAATGGAAAAGTATATGGTACAGATTCAGAGCATTGTTCGAACCCATAGCTTCTATGCCTTTTTTGATTTCTTCTTTTGAGACAGATTCTTTTACTGCCGGTCCTGCCGGAGAAGATGAAGGCAGCAGCTTGACTTATTCTTATCAGTTTATAAACTTTTTTAATTCTTTAGGCAAAGTTAACGTAAATTATTATGCCGATGCTCCGGGTTTTGTTGTTATGGATACAGGTTCGCAAAAAACTTATATAGCTTATAATGCGGACGCAAAACGCCCGAAACGCGTAAAATTTTATCAAACAGGCGGAACTCAAGTCGGGGAAATGACGGTTTTGCCGAGAAGCTTTGCAAAGACTTCTGATTTTGTAAATATTGAAACCCAAAGTTTCGGGTATGTCGTGTTTAGTTCCGATACAAGCAAAAACGTTTTGGTTTCTGGCGGAGTATTAGATTTTGACGGTAATCCTGATTTAAATATCATTCCCGCCTCTTTGCCGTATGAGAACAGCGACTACATTTATCTCGGTCCGTCTTTTGAAATAACAAAAGATTCCGGCGTAAATATTTTAAGTCCCATATATCTTTCCGTTGCTTTTGATACCGCTTTAATTCCTTCGGGATATAGTATAAACGCTTTAAGGCTTGTTTCTTATAACAACGCAGGGGAGCTCGTAGTTACGGATAACAACCCTGAAATTGTTCAGGTGAATTCAAAAACTATAATTACCGTAAAAATAATAGATTCCGGGAAATATTTATTGGCATTGTCTGCAACTCCCGCAAATGCCAATGTAATAGCGTATCCCAACCCATACAAACCTTCTAAACACGGCAATATAGGTATTAAGTTTGCAAATTTAAAACAGGGTGCTCAGATAAAGATTTTCAATATCGCCGGAGAAATGGTTTACAGTACGAAAGTCAATTCCGACGGCGAATACCTGTGGGATGTTAATAATAATTCCGGATACAAAATTGCCTCGGGAATATACATATACCATATAACTTCAGGCGGAAAAACTTCTAAAGGCAAGTTTGCGATAGAACGATAAAAACGGCAATTAACAATGTACAATTAAAAAGTAACAAATTTTGTCTCGTCGTTATTAATTATAATTTGTAAATTGTTATTTGTTAATTTTAGTTATTATGAATGATATAAATATAACTTTTTTAACCAGCTTTCTTGCGGGTGTCGCCACTTTTATAAGTCCTTGCATTTTGCCTATAATACCGGGTTTTATTTCTCTTATCGCCGGAGATTCTGCCCAGCCTTTGAAAAAAACTTTTTTTAAAACTCTTATGTTTACGCTCGGTTTTAGCGTAATATTTGTCGTTTTGGGAATGTCGTCAGGATGGCTTGGCGGTTTGGTCGGCTCAAACAAAACCGCTCTAAGATATATAGGCGGAACGCTTGTAATTATTTTTGGTTTTCATATAGCGGGTTTTATAAAATTAGGTTTTTTATATAAGCGTTTTTCAGTGTTTGATAAAATGTCTTCCGCTGCCGGCGCAGCCGGAGCGTTTTTAGTCGGCGCGGCTTTTGCTTTGGGATGGACGCCGTGCGTGGGTCCGGTTCTTGCTTCCGTTTTGATATTTGCTTCGACCCAGGGAAACGCGTCAGCTGGGTTTTGGCTGCTCTTTTTTTATTCTCTAGGACTTGCGGTTCCTTTTTTGATTGCCTCTCTTTTTATCAATAAATTTTTGAAATTTTTTGACGTTATAAAAAAACATTACCGTACAATAGAAATCGTTTCGGGCGGGATTCTTATAGCCGCCGGAATTCTTATAATCTTAGACGGTTTTTCCATTATTACTTCATATATACTTCGTATATAGACGCATAGAAGCATGGAGGTATAGATGTATGGCAAAGATAAGGGTCGTTGCTATGCATCTAAGCTTCTATGCATCCAATCTTCTTCCTTTTGTCTTTATATTAATGTAAAATACAAAAATGATTAACAACAGAAAAAGGAAATTTGCCGATATACTTTTTATAATTCTGCTTGCGGCCGGATTTGCGCTGATAATCGCAAGATCAACGCCGTTTGTCGGGCTTATAAAGAATTTTATTTATTTTGTTTCTTTTCCGAATGTCAGCGCGGCAAATAAAATATTCCAGTATGCCGGCGATTTTGCGGATAATATAAAATCAATTGTGTATATCCGGCAGGAAAACCTTTTGTATAAACAAAAAAATCAGGAACTTTCCGATAAGCTCAGAAATTATGAAACCGTTATGGAACAATACGATAACCTCGTAAAACTTTTAAACGTTCCGAAAATAAAAGATACGCAATCAGTATTCGCAAGAATTTCGGTGAGAGAACCCGGCGAATGGTTTCAGTGGTTCATTATAGATAAGGGCTCGGAGGAAGGTTTGTATAAAGAGCTTCCCGTAGTTATGTTAAGAGATAACGGTCAGTTATGCGCCGTCGGGAGAATAATGGAAGCGCGCAAAGGTTCGTCTAAAGTCGGGCTTATAACGAATTCGTTGTCCGCGATTCCCGTTGAAATTAAAGGCAAAAGAATCAATTGCCTTGCCGAAGGTTTCAATTCTAATTTACTTAAAATAACTTACATACCTTTAAACGCCAATGTGGAGCCGGGCGATGAAATTATAGCAAGCCCGTTCAGCTCGGTGTTTAACGCGGGTATGCCCATAGGCGTTATTAAAAGTATCTCTAAAGAACTTTCGCTTGATTTTAAAACTGCGCTGGCCGAAGTCTATTTTGAGTCCGATATTTTGTATGAGGCTATTATTTTAGTTCCGAAAGGCGCTGTGAAATGAAAAAAGTTATAAGCTATGTTTTCTTTTATGCTTTCTTTTGTCTGCTTCAGTTTTTTTTCGGAAAATATCTTACCGTCGGAGGAATATTTCCGAATTTTATTTTAATAGCCGTCGTATATTTAGGTTTTTCGCGCGGACGCATTAGCGCGCAGACAATGGGTTTCTGTTTCGGCCTTACGTGGGACGTATTTTCTACGGATGTATTCGGAGCAAGAACCCTGATGCTTACCGTGATAGGGTATTTTTCCGGTATGTTTAACAGGCAGTTTGATAAAGACCAGATTGCCGCGCAGGTTACGGCGGTTTTTTTAGCCAGCTTAGTTTATTGGGCGGGATTCAGCACGGTTTATTTTATTTTGCCCGAAGGAAGCAGAAATTATGTTCCGTTTGCCGTAACTCTTCCCGGAACGCTTAAAATAGTTGTTACGGTTTTAATAACGCCGTTAGTATTTTGGGTTTTAAATTTTGCTTCCGTGTTAAAAAGAAGGTATTTGTAAATGGTTTGGCAGAAAGAAGATAAATACGCCTATGAAATCTTTCTTGAAAAACACAAGATAATACTTGTGTTTTTTGCGTTATTGTTTATTTTTATATCCGTAAGGCTCTTTTATCTTCAGGTTATAAAAGGAAATCATTACAGAAGAGTTTCCGACCAGCAAAGGATGTATAACACGCACGAACGCGCGCCAAGAGGGATTATATATTCGGACAACGGCTCAATGATGGTAGTCAACGATTTTTCTTACGTCGCTTTATTTTACCCTTTTGAGCAGCAGGAAACGCCGTCCGACGAAACCATAGAACAGCTCAGCGTGATTTTAAAAAGAGACATAAAACCAAGTATAGATAAAAGCTGGCGTTACGGCAGAGTCGTCAAACTTGCCGATAACCTCACAATGGAAGAAATGTTTAAAATTCAGGAGAAAAAACTTGTTTTAAGCGGCATATCCGTGGTCAAAGAGCCGAAAAGAGTTTATTCTTTTTCGGAACAAAACAGCCATGTTACGGGTTATACGGGAGAAATAAGAGCCGATGAAATAGAGAGATTATCGGAATACGGTTACAAAATGGGAGATTATGTAGGAAGAGGCGGAGTGGAACAGCAATACGACGCGTATCTTCAAGGTACGGACGGCGGCTGGCAGCTTGAAGTCAATGCAAAAGGTCACCAGACAAAAGCGTTTAAATACATTCCTCCGGAAATCGGCGCAAGCGTGCATTTAACCGTAAATCAAAATCTTCAAAATGCCGCTTACGATGCGTTGAAAAACAGCGCGACCGGAAGAGGAGCAGTAGTAGTTTTAGATACAAAAACCGGAGCTGTAAAAGCGCTGGTTTCTTCGCCCGGTTTTGACACAAATTCAGCCGGTACTAAAGAATTTTTAAGATACCTCAATGATAAGAAAAATTTGCCTCTTTTTAACAGGGCTTTACAGGCATTATATCCTCCGGGTTCCATTTTTAAAATAATAACTTTTGTCGCGGCGACGGAAGTTTTAAATATCAACCCTAAAGAAGCGGATTATTGTACCGGCAGTTTTGAACTTGGCAATAGGTGGTACACCTGCTGGCTTAAAACCGGACACGGACGAGTCAATCTGATCTCGGCAACGGCGCAGTCGTGTAATATTTATTTTTATGATCTTGGTTTAAAGCTTGGCGTAAGGAATCTTGAAAAATACGCCAGGAAATTTTATATAGGCGAAAGAACCGGCATAGATTTGCCAAATGAAAAAAAAGGCTTTATACCGACTCCCGAATGGAAAAAGTCGCTATTTAAAATGTCATGGCTTCAGGGTGACACGGTAATACTTGCAATCGGGCAGGGAGCGTTGGACGTTACTCCTTTGCAAATGGCCGCTATGATAAGCGCCGTTGCAAACAAGGGCGTATATTACAGGCCTTATATAGTCGATAATATCGTCAACATAAAAGGCGAAGAGGTTTACAAACACACGGTAAGAACCAGAGATACTATAGACTTGTCAGATAGAACTTGGGATTTGCTTCACCGGTCTTTAATTGAAACAGTGGATAACGGAACCGGGCGAAGGAGTCAATTACCCGGGATAAAAGTCGCGGGGAAAACCGGTACTGCGCAAAACCCGCAGAAAATTGACCATGCGTGGTTTGTTACCTTTGCGCCGGCTGACAATCCGGAAATTGCTATTGCCGTTATAGTCGAACACGGCGGAGGCGGCGGGCTTAACGCCGTTCCGATAGCTAAAAAAATATACGAAGCTTATTTCGGAATAGAACCTGAAGAAGAAGATACTGCAGAAAAACAAAAAGGAAAGAAACAATGATTCATGAAAAAGGTTTTTTTCAGCGTTTTATAAACGCGGTAGATTTATGGCTTTTTACCGCTCTTGTAATACTTGTATTAATCGGCGTGTTTGCCATATATTCCGCGAGCTTTAATTACGGCGTATCTTCAAAATATATAACCGTTCAAACTGCGGCTTTTTTTCTGGGGCTTATATGCATGTTTGTAGCCGCAGGTTTGAATTACCAGTATTATAAGCAATTTGATAAAGTTATTTACATATTTTCGCTTGTTCTTTTGGTATCCGTACTTATTTTCGGCGTAACCGTAAACGGAGCCAAACGCTGGATTAGTTTCGGGCCTTTATCGTTTCAGCCGGTCGAAATAACAAAGCTGATTTATATTCTTGTCATTTCTTCGTTTTTGGATAAAAACTGGAAAAATATCAGAAAACCTTCGGCTCTTGCGTATACTTTTGCGATACTTATGGGGCATTTTGCTCTTATTATGATGCAGCCCGCTTTTTCATCCACGCTTCCGTACTTTTTAGTGACGCTTGTTCTTTTGTATGTCGCCGGCGCCGAGCCGTTTTATCTTTTATGTGTATCTCTGTTTTGCGGTTTAACCGTGGGAATCCCTTTGTTTATAGAATTTTTAAAACTTCAGGAATTTGTTATTTATCCTGTTTCGCAGTTAGGGCATTTTATAAACTCTATTCAAGACAATGTTATGGGGATTTTTTACGTCGCTGTCATTATAATCGCTGTTATATTTGCCGTGTGGTGGTTTTTATGGAAATTGAAAACAAAAATTTCCATAATATATCCGATTTTGCTTGGATTTGCGATTATGTTCGGGTTCACAGCTTCGATGTCTGTTGAAAAATCGTTAAAAGATTATCAGAGAAAAAGGATGGTAGTGTTTTTATATCCGGAAACCGATTCGCGCGGTGCGGGATATAATGTTATACAGTCTAAAATCGCAATGGGTTCCGGTAAAATTTCCGGCAAAGGTTTTTTAAAAGGCACCCAGACGCAGTTAGGTTTTCTCCCCGAACAGCATACGGATTTCATCTTTTCCGTAATAGGCGAAGAAGGCGGATGGCTTGTTTCTCAGACCATCATTTTACTGTATTTTATTTTTATATGGCGTGCTTTAGTAATCGCAAGAGAAGCTCGCGACAGATACGGTTCTCTTGTGGCAATCGGCATAGCCGCCATGTTTGCTTTTTACGTAGTCATAAATATAAGCATGGTTACGGGTCTTATGCCTGTGGCAGGCGTGCCTCTGTTGTTTCTTTCATACGGAGGCTCTTCAATGGTTTCGTCCATGATTGCCGTAGGAATATTGTTTTCAATACATATGAGAAGATACACGTACTATTAGAAGATTAGATGATGATAAGTTTAGAAGATGAGCAAAAACAAAGTCGTTACCCAACCTCTCAACTTCTCATCCTCTAATCCTTTGCCGTTTTTGTTTCGTCTGTCGTAAAAATTATATATAATTAAACGATTTCAATATATTAAGGGGAAACAAATGTTAAAGAAAATTTTAGGGGCGATTTTCGGATCGCAAAATGAAAGGGATATCAAAGCCATATTGCCGATAGTCCAAAAAGTCAATGCTTTGGAACCTTCAATAAAAAAACTTTCCGACGATGAATTGAAAGCAAAAACCGCGGAGTTTCGCGAAAGGCTTGAAAAAGGCGAAACGCTTGAAGATATTATGTCAGAAGCGTTTGCATGCGTAAGGGAAGCCTCCGTGAGAACCATAGGCTTAAGGCATTTTGACGTCCAGATTATGGGCGGATATATTTTGCACAAAGGCAAAATAGCCGAAATGCGCACCGGAGAAGGAAAAACTTTGGTGGCTACTCTTGCGTCGTATTTAAACGCTTTGCCCGCCAAAGGCGTGCATATCGTAACGGTCAACGATTATCTTGCCAAAAGAGACAAAGAGTGGATGGGCAGCATTCATGAAAAACTGGGGTTAACGGTCGGCAACGTTTCGCATGATAATACTAACGATGAAAGACGCGCCGCTTATAATTGCGATATAACTTACGTCACAAACAACGAACTCGGTTTTGATTATTTAAGAGACAATATGGTTATATCAAAAGAGGACAGAGTATTGCGTCCTTTGAATTACGCGATTATAGACGAAGTCGATTCGATTTTGATAGACGAGGCAAGGACGCCTTTGATTATTTCAGGCGCGGGCGAGCAGTCAACGGAAAAATATTATATTTCCGACAGAATAGTTCCGATGCTTAAAGGCAGAAAAGTGACGGAGAACGAAGAAATAAAGGCGAAATACTCCGGCGAGGATTTGTCTAAAGGATATGATTATCTCGTAGACGAAAAAAATCATTCGGTTGTTTTGACTGAGCAGGGCGTTCAGAAAGCCGAAAGAATTTTGGGCGTAAAAAATATTTACGACGATTTGCAGTCCGAGTGGGTTCATCATATAACGCAGGCCGTAAGGGCGCATAATTTGTATCACCGCGACGTGGAATACGTCGTAAAAGACGGTGAAGTTATTATTGTCGACGAATTTACGGGAAGGCTTATGCCTGGCAGAAGATGGTCGGACGGGCTTCATCAGGCGGTTGAAGCCAAAGAAAATATGAAAATAGCCGATGAAAACCAAACGCTTGCCACAATAACTTTTCAGAATTTTTTCAAAATGTATAAAAAAATCGCGGGTATGACTGGTACGGCTTCTACGGAATCCGCCGAATTTTGGGAAATATACAAACTCGGCGTAGTCGAAGTTCCGACAAATAACGCGATGATAAGAAAGGATTTTCCCGACGTAATTTACAGAACCGAAAGGGAAAAAGACAACGCGATAATAAACGAAGTCGAGGCGTCTTGGAGAAAAGGCCAGCCGGTTCTTGTGGGTACAAGATCTATCGAGAAATCCGAGAAACTTTCGGCGATGCTTAGAAAAAAAGGTATTCCGCATCAGGTTTTAAACGCAAAATACCATGAACTTGAAGCGCAGATTATAGCTAACGCCGGCGCAAAAAGCGCGGTGACGATTGCCACGAATATGGCGGGCAGAGGAACGGATATTGTTTTAGGCGCCGGAGACGTTGAACAAAATAAAGAAGTCATAGCTTTAGGCGGACTTCATATTATAGGCACCGAAAGGCATGAATCGCGAAGAATCGATAATCAGTTAAGAGGACGTTCAGGCAGACAGGGAGACCCGGGTTCATCAAGGTTTTTCTTATCCACGGAAGACGAACTTATGAGGCTTTTCGGTTCCGACAGAATAGGCGTTTTTATGCAGAGGCTCGGTCTTAAAGAAGGCGAAGATATTCAGCATCCTTTGATATCAAAAGCCGTTGAAGGCGCTCAAAGAAAAGTCGAAGGAAGCAACTTTGACATAAGAAAGCAGCTTGTAGATTTTGACAATGTAATGAACAAGCAGAGAGAAGCCGTTTACAGGCTCAGAAATGAAATCCTTGAAGGCGAAGACATAACGGAAACAATTAAGGATATGATAAAAGAGTCTGTTGACGAGAAAGTACAGCTCTGGGCTACAGCAAAATATCCCGAAGAGTGGGATTGGACAAGCATAGAAACCTGGATTTTGAAAGCTTTCGGAATAAAATACGAAATAGATAAAGATGCGATAGCTTATGTGACTCAGGAGGCTCTTGCTGAAGATTTAAACACGAAAATCCTTGAGGCTTATGAAAAAAGAAAAGAACAGTTAACTCCGGAATTATTGTCGCATATCCAAAGAATGGTTTTGCTTCAAATGATAGATTCGTCATGGAGAGATCATTTATATGAGCTTGATCAGGTAAGGCGCGGAATAGGTTTCAGGGCGTATGCGCAGAAAGATCCGAAAATCGAATATCAAAAAGAGTCTTTCAGGTTATTTGAATCGATGATGAAAAGAATAAGAGAAAGCACCGTGGAATACATTTTTAAAGTTCAGGTTGACGTAAGACCGCAGGGGATGATGAGGCCTCCGCAGGACGCGACGCAGTATAAAAATGAGGATTCAAAAGTAAATCCCGGATTGAAAAATCCGTCAAACGATAAGGTTAAACCAAAAGATTTGAATAAAATAGGCAGAAACGACCCTTGTCCGTGCGGCAGCGGGAAAAAGTATAAAAAATGCTGCGGAGCTTAAACGGCAGTGAGTAGTTAGTAGTGAGAATAAGTAGTGGACGTCAATTTGTTGTTGTCATTCCGGGCTTGACCCGGAATCCATGGTTGTTAAGAACAATATTTTATTCCTTATTCTTTTAATGGCAAAGGCAAACGTGGATACCGGTTTTCACCGGTATGACAAATGTTTGTCTTTAGAGATACTCAGTTAGGAGTTAGGATGATAAGGAAGCGTCTGTCATTGCGTTGGAGAAAAGCTTTGTTTAAAGCTCCCAAAGCAATCCGGAAACTTTTAGTAAAAAATTCCCGTAATATTTTTCTTTCAGTTTTAACAGGTTTATTGGCGGTTGCCGCGTTCCCTAAAATAAGCCTGTTTTTTTTAGCGTGGATTGCGCTTGTTCCTTTATTACTTGTATTGTCGCGCTCAAGCGTTAAACAATCGTTTTTTTACGCGTTTTTGTCGGGTTTTGTTTTCAACGCGGCAGGGCTTTACTGGCTTATTCCTATGCTTCATTTTAACACGGGTTCGTATGTTCAGGCTTTTTCAGCTTCGTGCGTTTTATGGGCATATCTTGCTTTATATTGGGGAGTTTGGGGTTGGCTCTTTGCCGTAGCTAAAAAATATTTTTCATCTACGTGGATTTTTTCGGTTTTTATGCCAGCCGCATGGGTTGTTTTGGAATACGCGAGAACTTATTTCTTAACAGGTTTCCCGTGGATGCTTGCGGGTTATTCACAGTACCGTTTTACGGAAATAATACAAATCGCGGAATTTACCGGAGTTTACGGCGTGTCTTTTGTCTTGGTTTTTTGCAATATACTTTTTTATTTCTGGATGACTGACAAAAAAGGAAATAAATATTTGTACTCCGCTCTGTTTTTAATAACAGCTCTTTCGGTTTTTGGCGCTTTCAGGCTCGATAAGTTTAAATTTTTCGGAAACGAAGAATTTACCGTCGCCATAGTTCAGCCCAATATCGACCAATATAAAAAATGGGATCAGGGATTTAAAGACGAAATTTTATACAGCCTTGAATATTACGCCGATAAAATTTCCGACGATAAAGTAGATTTGGTGGTCTGGCCTGAAGCCGCGATGCCTGATTTTGTCCCTTATGATAAACAGGCTCTGTTAACTGCCGAAAAAATCGCAAAAACCGCAGGCGGTTTAAATATCATAGGAGCTCCTCATAACGACAAATCCGGAAAATTGTTTAACGCGGTTTTTGAGTTTGACGGAAGCGGATATAAATCCGTTCATAAAAAAAATCACCTTGTGCCGTTCGGCGAATACGTGCCTTTGAGAAAACAATTAGGCAGATTTTTCGGCGTTTTAAACGATATGGGCGATTTTGAAAAAGGGACGGATAAAAAAGTTTTTACCGACGGTAAAGTTTTTGCCGGACCTACGATATGCTCGGAAAATTTTTATCCGGACATATCAAGACAGTTTTGTCTTGACGGCGCAAAAGTTTTGACAAACCACACTAACGATGCGTGGTTTTTCGATACGGCGGCTCCTTACCAGCATTTTATGATGAATGTTTTCAGAGCCGTAGAAAACCGCAAATTTGTTTTAGTTTCGGCAAATTCGGGCGTGTCCGGCATTGTTGAAGCGTCGGGAAGAATAGTTTCTTTTATTCCCGCGTCGCAGGAAGCGCTTATAACAGCCGAGTTTTTACAAAATGATTTCCATACGTTTTATACGTTACGCGGCGATATTTTTGTAAAAATATGCATGTTTGTATTGATATTTTTGTTTGTAACGATTTTAATTTTGTAAAGAGGAGAATATTATGTTGGAAAACCAGAAAGAAAGAATCGGGGAATTAAGGAGGTCTCTTTGATATAGATTCTAAAACGAATCAGATCAAAGAGCTTGAAATAGAAATTTCAGACCCTGATTTTTGGAACGACCAGAATAAAGCGAAAAAAATTATGTCTGAACTTGACAGTCTGAAAAATCTGTGCGGTCTTTGGCGCGATATGGATAAGCGCGTAAAAGATTTGTCGGACTTAAAAGAGCTTGCGGATTTGGAAAACGACGAAATTCTTTTGAAAGACATTGAAGAAGGAAGCAAAAAACTTGAAAAAGAGTTGTCTGCTTTTGAAACGAAAACCAAACTCGGCGGGCAACACGATAAAAATAACGCTATTATGTCCATTCACGCGGGAGCCGGCGGTACTGAATCCTGCGACTGGGCGCAAATGCTTGTGAGAATGTATTCAAGATGGGCCGAAGATAAAGGTTTTGAAGTCGAAGTCGTAGACAGTCTGGACGGCGACGAAGCGGGAATAAAAAGCATTACTATGATAATCAAAGGAGAATACGCTTACGGTTTATTGCAGTCTGAAATAGGCGTTCACAGGCTTGTGAGGATTTCCCCTTTTGACGCGAACAAAAGAAGACATACGTCTTTTTCGTCTGTTGACGTAATACCTGAAGTCGAGGATAATATAGACATTGTTGTTGATGACAAAGATATAAGAATCGACACTTACAGGGCAAGCGGAGCCGGCGGTCAGCATATAAATAAAACCGATTCTGCCGTAAGAATTACGCATTTGTCTACGGGAATTATAGTCCAGTCCCAAAACGACCGTTCGCAGATAAAAAACAGAGCTACCGCTATGAAACTTTTAAAAGCGAAGCTTTACGAACTTGAGCGTGAAAAACAGCGCGCTTCCTATGAGAAACATTACAGCGAAAAAGGGGCGATAGAATGGGGGAGCCAGATACGCTCTTACGTGTTTATGCCTTATCAGCTTGTAAAAGATAACCGTACGGGTTATGAAACGTCCCAGGTCGCGGCCGTAATGGATGGCGACATAGACGATTTTATCGGGACGTATTTATCTTGGAAACTCGGCAATAAGAAAAAATAATATACGGATGCACGGAGGCGCAGATGCATTGATGCATGGCAACTACTTTTGTCTTTGCTATGCATCCACGCATCTAAGCATATAATCTTCTGTCGTTGTATTTGACAAATATAGAAAATTATTGCATAATTAATATCAATTTTTAATGAAAAAGGAGACGTTTAGATATGAAAGAAGCAATACATCCGAAATACGAGGAATGCACGGTATCGTGCGCCTGCGGTTATACTTTTAAAACGCGTTCAACGAAACCTTCCATTAAGCTGGAAATATGCTCTAACTGCCATCCATTTTTTACAGGTAAGCAGAAACTTATAGATACGGCCGGAAGAGTCGAGAAATTCCAGAAACGTTTTGCAAAAACCGAAGGCAAAACCATAGTGAGAAAGAAAGCGGAAAAGAAAGTCCCGGCGCCTAGGAAAACTTCGGGAAAAATTCTTACGACTTCGCCTAAAAAAGCGAAGACTCCGGTAAAGAAAGACAAAGAAACAAAAGAAAAGAAATAGTTTAATATAAAAAAATATGACAGAGGGTCTTTAAACAACCTCTGTCATATTTTTTTTTCACCCTCACCCAACCCTCTCCCTGATTAGGGATAGGGTTGGGTGAGGGTGAAATGAATCATTTTTAAGGGTGAAAATATGTTTTTGGAAAAACTTAAATCGTTAAACGAACAATTTAAAGAAGTTGAAAAAAAGCTCGGGGATCCTTCAATCGTCGCAAATCAGGAAGAATACCGCGAGCTTACAAAACAACATTCTTATCTTTTGCCTCTTTCGGAAAAATATAGCGAATATTCGAAACTTTTGTCGGACATAAAAGATGTCGAGGAATTGAAAAAATCCAATGACAGCGAAATAAAAGAAATGGCTTTGGCGGAATATGACGATTTGATAAGCAAAAGAGAAAAGACGGAAGCAGAAATAAAAGTTTTGCTTATACCTCCCGACCCTAATGAAAATAAGAACATCATAATTGAAATCCGCGCCGGTACGGGCGGCGAAGAAGCCGCGTTATTTGTCGGCGATTTATTTAGAATGTACACGAGATTTGCCGAAAGAAACGGCTGGAAATACGAGGTTATGGATTCAAACCCTACGGGACTGGGCGGTTATAAAGAAGTAATTTTTGAAGTCTCGGGCAACAGAGTCTGGCGTTATTTTAAATTTGAACGCGGCGCCCACAGAGTGCAGCGCGTGCCTGAAACCGAAGCTTCGGGCAGGGTGCATACTTCGGCTGTGACGGTTGCCGTTCTTCCCGAAGCCGAAGAAGTCGATGTTGAAATTAAAACGGACGAATTACGTATCGATACTTACAGGGCAAGCGGAGCCGGCGGGCAGCATGTAAATAAAACCGATTCCGCTATAAGAATTACCCATTTGCCGACAGGCCTTGTAGTCGCGTGTCAGGACGAACGCAGCCAGATAAAAAACAGGGCAAAAGCGTTTAAAGTTTTAAGGGCAAAGCTTTACGAGCAGAAAGTTCTTGAACATGAAAAAAAGCTGGCAGGCGAAAGAAAACAGCAGGTAGGCACCGGAGACAGGTCTGAAAAAATAAGAACTTACAATTTTCCGCAAAACAGGATAACCGATCACAGGATAGGATACAGCGTTTATAATATCGGCGAAGTCATGGACGGAGATTTGTCCGAACTTGTCAATAAACTGATTGAAGCCGATACGGAACGGCAATTAACAATTAATAATGAATAATTAACGCTTAATCGTATCGCCCGAGGAATTAGATGATGAAACAATCCAGAGACGTTTACTCGGTATTAAAATACGCCGTTCAACTATTGACGGATAGCGGATTATCAGACGCCAAAGCTTCCGCCGAAACACTTTTAAGTTTTGTTTTAAACACAAGCCGTTCAAAGCTTCCTTTGATAAGAAACCAAAAACTTTCCGAAAAAGAAATCAGCGTTTTTAACGATTATATTTTAAGACGTTCTAAAAGAGAACCCGCGGCTTACATAACCGGTTTTTGCGGTTTTATGGGATATGAGTTTTCGGTAAATAAAAACGTTTTGATACCGCGCCCGGAAACAGAACTTTTGGTTGAAGAAGTTTTAAAACTTAAATACAGTTATTCTTGTCATTCCGGGCTTGACCCGGAATCCATTGTTTCTAAAAACAATTCTTTATTCCTTAAGTTTTTAAAAAATGCTAACGTGGATTCCCGCTTTTGCGGGAATGACGGCAAAGTTGTTTTGGATTTATGCACGGGATCCGGCTGCATAGCCGTAAGTCTGGCAAAATCCGGTTTATTTGAAAAAATTACAGCCGCGGATATAAGCGATAAAGCTTTGGAAACGGCCGTTAAAAATGCGGATTTAAACGGTGTAAAAAATATAGAGTTTATAAAAAGCGATGTCTTTGAAAATCTTGCCGGAAGAAAATTTGATATAATTGTTTCAAATCCTCCTTATATTTCACAGGAAGAGCGTGAACGGCTTGAGCCGGAGCTCGGCTTTGAACCTGTAATTGCTCTTATCGCTCCGAATGACGGTCTGTTTTTTTACAGGAAAATAGCAGAGCAGGCGAAACTATATTTGAATCAGGGCGGAATTATTTTACTTGAATTAAACGCGAATAAATCCGCTGAAATAAAAAAGATATTTCAGGACGCCGGGTTTGAAGACGTCAAAATAATAAAAGACTATTCTGATCTGGACAGAATATTAAAAATAAGGACATAATGTGGATAAAATAATAATTAACGGCGGCAGAAAATTAAAAGGCGAAGTAAAAATATCAGGATCAAAAAATTCGGCTTTGCCGATATTGTTTGCTTCTCTTTTAACGGACGAGCCTGTTGCCATTACAAACGTACCGTCTCTTGCCGATATAGATACGACGATAGATTTTCTGAATTTCATAGGCAAAAAAAGCGTTAAAAAGGGAAATACGTTTAAAGCTTTGTCTTCCGGAAAATACAAGCACATTGCTCCTTACGATTTGGTAAGAAAAATGCGCGCGAGCGTTTTGATAATGGGGCCTCTTTTGGCAAGGCTGAATAAGGTGGACGTTTCTCTGCCCGGAGGCTGCGCGATAGGCGCAAGACCCATAGATATTCATCTTGAAGCTTTTAAAAAACTCGGCGTGAAGATAGAAGTCGAAGGAGGGTACGTAAAAACTTCTTGTGAAAACGGTTTATGCGGAGCGGATATAAAGTTCAGGTTTCCGAGCGTCGGAGCAACGGAAAACTTAATGCTTGCCGCAGTTTTGGCAAAAGGAACAACAAGAATAATAAACGCCGCTAAAGAACCCGAAATCGAAGATTTGGCTGATATTTTAAACAAAATGGGCGCGAAAGTTTCAGGCGCCGGTTCTAAAACCATAACAATAGAAGGAACGGACAAACTTCACGGCTGCAAACATAAAGTTATTCCGGACAGAATAGAAGCAGCCACTTATTTGATTGCAGCGGCTATTACAAAAGGCGAGATACTTCTTAAGGATGTAAATCCCAAGCATGTTAAAGCGGTTACGGACAAACTTAAAAAAGCAGGGATGTTTATTAAAGAGACTGAAAATACCGTTTACGCGAAATGGGTTAAAAATTTAAAGCCGCGCGATATAAGCACTGAAGTTTACCCGGGATTTCCTACCGACGTTCAGGCGCAGTGGATGGCTTTAATGTGCCTGTTGAAAGGCAAATCATGCATACAGGAAAATGTTTTTGAAAACAGGTTTTTGCATGTTGCTGAGCTCCAAAGGTTTGGAGCGGATTTAACCGTGGACGGCAAACTGGTTGGCATAAAAGGCGTGGAAAAACTTTCGGGCGCTCCGGTCATGGTTTCCGATTTAAGAGCCGGTGCTGCATTGGTTTTGGCAGGTCTTGCGGCTGAGGGGAAGACTGTTGTTTCAAGGATTTATCATCTTGACAGAGGATATGAATTTTTGGAAAAAAAATTTAAAAAACTCGGAGCGGATATAAAAAGAACAAAATAACCGCTGTTGACTTCAAAAGTATTTTTAAGTATAATTTGCGGACATTTCAGGCGGGCCTGTAGCTCAGTTGGTTAGAGCACTCGACTCATAATCGAATGGTCGTAGGTTCAAGTCCTACCAGGCCCAATTAATAAATAAAAAATACAAATAACTCTTGAGAAATCAAGGGTTTTTTTTATGCTTAGTATATGCTATAATTTTGCATTATTAAATAAAAAACGGGTATGTAGCTCAGCGGAAGAGCACTCGCCTCACACGCGAGTGGCCACAGGTTCGAACCCTGTCATACCCATTATACGCTGTAAGCGTATGGGTATGGTTCAGAAGGGCTACTAAAATATTGTTTTTGCTTTTGAAGCCATTGACTTGTGGCAAAGACGAGAACCCTGTCATACCCAGTTTTTGCTTCATCTTTTAATAAAATGCTTTGCAAAAGTTTTATTCAAAATTTATGATATATTTGTAGAGGTATAAATGGAAAATTTAAAACAGGATTTGGAGTTGTTGTATAATCTTCAGGAGTATGATATTAAAATTGCCGCTTTGAGAAATCATATAGCCGGTATTCCTGTCATAATATCCTCAAAGCAAAAAGAAATTGAAAATAAAAAAACCGAAATCGAAGTAAAAAAGAAAGATTTTGTGGATTTAAATTCATTGAAAAAGGAAAAAGAAGCTTTGCTTGATTCTAAGGAAAAAGCTATTGCTAAAAATTCAATGGAACTTAACAGCGTGAAATCAAACGATACTTATAAAGCTTTGCTTTTGGAAATTGAAAAAGCGAAAGCGGATAAAAGCGTTGTTGAGGATGAGATATTGGAACTTATGCTTAAAATAGATTCCGAGTCTTCGATTGTAAAAAATGCGGAAAACGATTTTAAAAATTTTGAACAGAAGCTAAAATCCGAAATAACAGAACTTGAAAATTCAGTAAAAAAAGACGAGGAATCAATAGCGGGCATTGAAAAAGAAAGGGAAGAATATAAACATAAAGTCAGCCCAAAAATTTTGGAACAATATGAGAGAATCCGCGAAGGCAGAGACGGGCAGGGTATAGTTCTTGTCGACGGAGAAAGCTGCGGCGGATGCAGCATGGTTTTAAGGCCTCAGCTTATAAACCAGGCTCATAAATGTAATGAGCTTGTATTTTGCGACAATTGTTCAAGAATACTCCTAAAGAAATAATAATTAACAAATAACAATGAACAATTGTAGGTTTTGCGTAAGTGAAATATAATTAATTAGTTTTTTCAGGGAGAAAGTTTCAGTAAAAACACAATAATTGTTAACTGTTAATTGTAAATTATTAATTGTAGTTAAATAGGCGGATTGCAATCGCTTTGCTTTATGTGTTTGCAAAGAGGAAAGTCCGAACTTTACCGGCGTTAAGAAACTTTGTTTCTAACGCCGAAAACGGTAGCAGGCAATTCCTGCGGCTCGCAAGAGTAAAGGTGCGAACAGAGACGCTTTTGCCGGAAACGGCAAAAGTATCCTCGTCAGAGGATAAGTTTTTGCGGCAACGCGAAAATTGAAACGGCTAAATCCTTACCGGAAAGCAAGGCCGAAGTATGGCCGCTTGACCGTTAAAAGCGATTTTAACGGCAGAGAAATGATTGCGCTTCGGGAAACCGGAGACAGAATTCGGTGTATAATCCGCCTTTTTAACGACAGTGTACAATTTACAGATAACAATTAACAATTAAAAAGCTATGTTGTCGTTAATTGTAATTTGTAAATTGTTATTTGTTAATTGTAAACTGAAAACTGAAAAAATGAACATATTAACTTGTTTAGGTATTGGTCTTGCCGGCGGGATTTTAAGCGGGCTTATGGGCGTCGGCGGGGGAATAGTTTTAATCCCTCTTATGATTATCTTTCTCAAAATGACGCAGCATCAGGCGCAGGGCACGTCTCTTGCCATAATAATGCTGAGTTTTGTTTCAATGATGGTTTATTATAAAAAAGGACACGTCAATTTGGGAATAGCCGCTTTAATAGGAGTCGGTTTTATTGTCGGCGGCTTAATCGGGGCTTATTTTGCGACTTCTTTGCCCGAGCACGTTTTAAAAAAATGTTTTGCCGTTTTTCTTCTTATAGTCGCTTTCAAAATGCTGTTTTTCAAATAGGCGTATATACAAATGTATCATATCTCGGTTATGCCTTCGGAATCGTCTCAATATCTTGTCAACAATCCGCGCGGAACATACGTCGATTGTACGTTCGGAGGCGGCGGTCACACTTTTTACCTGCTTGAAAAACATAAAGATATTAAAATTATAGCTTTCGACTGGGACGACGATGCTTTCGGACAGTTTAAGGAAAAAGAAGAATCTTTCTCGGGCAGAGCGGTTTTTATAAGAGACAATTTTAAGAATATTAAAAACGCTTTGGCGCAAAAAGGCATTTATAAAGTCGACGGAATTTTGGCCGATATAGGAGTTTCGTCAAAACAGTTTGACGACGCGGAAAGAGGTTTTTCTTTTAATTCCAAAGTTTTGGATATGAGGATGGATTTAAGAAATCCTCTTACGGCAAAAGAGATCGTGAACAAATACGGCGAAGAAGCTATGGCTGATATTTTTTATAAATACGGCGAAGAGCGTTTTTCAAGGCAAATAGCCAAAGCGATAGCGGCCCGCAGAAAAAAAGGTACGATTAATACGGCGCAGGAACTGCAGGACATAATACGCTCCGTTAAAAGACCCGAAGGTAAAATAAACCCCGCGACGAAAGTTTTCCAGGCTTTAAGAATTTTTGTGAACGCCGAACTCGATAATCTCGAAACTCTGCTTAACGATACGCCTTCAATTTTAAATAACGGCGGAAGAATAGTCATAATAAGCTTTCATTCCCTTGAAGACAGAATTGTGAAACAAAATTTCAGACAAAACGCTTCCGATGATGTTTATAAAATACTGACAAAAAAAGTGGTTACGTCGTCCGATGATGAAATAAAAAGTAATCCGCGTTCAAGGAGCGCAAAAATAAGGGCTGCGGAGAGAATTAATGTATAAACCCGTATTATTTTTAATACTTGTGTCTTTGGGAATCTTTGTTTATATCTGGCAGCAGACTACAGCCGTACGGCTTGAATATAAAGTAAACGCTTTGCATGCCAAATACAATATAATTAACGCCGAAAACGATTCCCTGAAGTTCAGGATTAACGCCATTTTGGCCCTTGAAAAAATGGACAAAATAGCCAAAGAAAAAAAATTATTTAGGCCGGATGAAAAATCCATAGTGTATATCGAATAAATAAAATGCCAAACAAAAACAACAAACAGATTAACAGGGTAACAGTTCTCATCTCCGTTATACTTGCCGGGTTTTTTTTCATATTTTTAAAACTTGCCTTTATTCAGATAGTGAAGTATTCCGAGATAAATAAGTCAGTCGAAAAAATGATAAGAAGGGAAAATGTGGAAACTCCGAAACGCGGAGATATTATCGATTCAAACGGCAGAATTCTGGCGACAAGCGTTATAATGTACACTTTGTACATAGATCCTCAGGAAATAAAAAAGTTTGACAAAGTAAAAAGCGGATTATCGCGCTACGGCATAAATATAAAGCAGAAGAATTTGAAAGAATTCGGCAACACCGCGTACGTTCCTTTGGCGTATAATCTCGATTACGAAACCGTAAGGAAAATAAAAGACGAAAATATAGACAGAGGGATAGGTTTTGAAGGCAAATACGCAAGGCAGTATCCCGAGGGCAGGCTGTTGTCTCACATTTTGGGAATTGTCGGCGATGACGGCAACGGTTTGTCGGGAATAGAAAAAATATGCAACTCTTATCTTTACGGAGAATCCGTAGTGACGGAATATAAAAAATACGGCAAAAAGATGATAAGCGATAAGCCCGTGGATAAGGCTAAAATACGGGGACGCAGCGTAGAACTTACCATAGATAAGAAAATTCAGTTTATTGTAGAACAGGAGCTCGGCAAAGCTTTTGCCGACAATAAAGCAAAAAGAGCTTTTTGCATAGTGCAAAAACCGGACAGCGGCGAAATACTCGCAATGGTTTCATTTCCGAATTTTGACTCTTCCGATAAGATAAAAGATATAGAGGTTTTAAAAAATCTGGCGATATCTTATAATTACGAGCCCGGCTCGACTTTCAAAATAATCGCGATAGCCGCGGCTTTGGAAGAAAATAAAATAAAACCTTCTGAAAAATTTTTTCTTGAAGACGGCAAATATAAAATAGGCGCTCATAACATAAGAGACGATCATAAAATTAAAGGAATCGCTTCCGTATACGAGATTATGGAGCAGTCGTCTAATATAGGAATGGTTAAAATCGCGCAGAAACTCGGCAGACCTCTTTTTTATGAATATATAAGAAAGTTCGGTTTTTTCTTTCTGACCGGGATAGATTTAAACGGAGAAGAAAGAGGAATTTTGGCGGAAGAAAAAAAATGGAATAATTTGTCTTTGCCCACGATTTCTTTCGGTCAGGGAATAAGCGTTACCGGAATACAGCTTATAAACGCGTTTTCCGCGACGGTAAACGGCGGCGTTCTTATGAAGCCGATAATAATTAAAAATATCGAAGGCATGCATGCGGAAAATTCCGATTTCGGCCCTAAAAAAATAAGGCGCGTAATTTCCGAAGAAACTTCCGCGGAAATGAGGAAAATTTTAAGAAATACCGTAGATAAAGGAACCGGAAAATCAGCCAAAATCGACGGTTATTCCGTTGGCGGAAAAACCGGAACGGCGCAAAAAATAGATGAAACAAAACAGTATTCGAAAAAACATTATATATCGTCGTTTTGCGGTTTTTTCCCCGTATCAAAACCGGAGATTGTCATTCTTGTCGTAATTGACGAGCCTAAAGGGGATTATTACGCGTCTTCCGTAGCCGCGCCCGTATTTGCCAGAATCGCCGAGAGAATAGCCGAGTATTTGAATATTCCAAAAGACGACGTTAAAAAGACGGGGTTAACGGCGAACAAAAAGGATAAAAAATGAAACTCAAAGATATTTTGCCATTGGAAAATGAAACCGTTTACGGAAACAATGAAATTGAAATTTCCGGCATAGCTTACGATTCGAGAAAAACCGGTAAAAATTATTTGTTTTTCGCGCTTCCCGGGCATAACGTTGACGGAAAAAAGTATATCGGCGACGCGGTAAAGAAAGGCGCCGCCGCAGTGGTTTCAGACGTTTACGACGAAAATATTCCGTTAACGCAGATAATAGTTAAAGACGTTTTCCGTTATATGTCTTTGTTTTCGGCGAAATTTTACAATTATCCCGACAGAGAAATGACAATTATCGGAATTACGGGAACAAACGGAAAAACCACGATAACGTATATGATTGAAGGAATTCTATCCTATATGAAAGAGCAATGCGGCGTCATCGGCACTGTAAACTACAGATATGCCGGAAAAGTTACCGGCGCGGACAATACGACCCCGCAGTCTTTAGATTTATATAAAATGATGAGAGAAATGTCTGATGCAGGAGTCAAATATCTTGTTATGGAAGTTTCGTCGCACGCATTGAGTCTGGGCAGGGTTTTAGGCATAGAATTTGATATTGCCGCGTTTACGAACCTTACGAGAGACCATTTGGATTTTCATAAAGATTTTGAGAGCTATTTTGAAGCCAAATCGATATTGTTTAAAAGCCTTGGAAAAGGAACAAAAATTTCTGAAAAGTATGCTATAATTAATGCTGACGATGTGTACGGAGTTAAGTTGTCAAAAACGGCTATAAATGCCGAAATAAAATTATATTCCGTGAAAAATAAAGAAGCGGATTTCAGAGCAGAAGATATTTTGATTGAAAGCGGCGGAACGAGTTTTAGCGTAGTTTATAAAAACCAAAAAGAAAAAGTAAGCATAAAGCATATAGGTCTTCACAACGTATATAACGCGCTTGCGGCTTTGGGCTGCGCGGTAAGTCTTGGTAAAAATTTTGAAGAAGCCGTTAAGGGATTAAATAATTCGCCTCAGGCTCCGGGAAGACTTGAAAGGGTTGATTGCGGCCGCGCGGATTTTGAAACTGTTGTTGATTATGCTCATACCGACGATGCTTTAAACAATGTTATTTCGGCGTTAAAATTACTGAAACATAACAGGCTTATAACCGTTTTCGGCTGCGGCGGCGACAGAGACCGCACAAAAAGGCCTATAATGGGCAAGACAGCCGTAGAAATGAGCGATTTTGTTTTTATAACTTCCGATAATCCCCGTACGGAAGACCCGAAACAAATACTTTTGGATATAGAAGTAGGGGTTAAAAGGACGGGGAAAAGAAATTATAAAGTCACGGAAGACCGTGAAAATGCGATAAAAGAAGCGGTTATGATGGCTTCCAAAGGCGACATTGTTTTAATCGCCGGCAAAGGACATGAAACATATCAGATTATAGGAACCGAAAAACTACATTTTAACGACGTAGAGATTGCAAAAAAGTTTATTGGTTTAAAAGAAAAACAAAAAAGCGATTCCGGCCGGATTGAACAAAAGGAGTTTAATTTCTGATGGAAGAGATTTATCTGAAAGATTTAATTAAAATTGTGAACGGGAGATTCCTTATAGGCGATCCGAATCTCTCCGTAAAAAGCATATCCATAGATTCCAGAACCGTCAGAAAAGGCCAGTTTTTCTTTGCCATCAAAGGGAAGACTTACGACGGACATGATTTTATAAAAGAGGCGATGGAACGCGGAGCCGACGGTATACTCTATTCAAGGAAAGACGTGGATTTTATAAAACCTTTCCCGAATTTTTCTTCCGTAGTGAAAGTCGATAATACCCTTTTAGCTCTGGGAGAATTTGCTAAGGCCTACAGGGAAAGGTTTAAAGATTTGAAAGTGGTCGGCATTACCGGTTCCAACGGAAAAACTACGACTAAAGAGATGCTTTCGTCGATTTTAAAAACCAAAAATAAAACTGTGTCGAACAGGGGGAATTTTAACAACAGAATAGGGCTGCCTCTTTCCCTTCTTGAGCTTGACTCGGAAACAAAATTCGGCGTTTTTGAAATCGGGACTTCGGTTTACGGAGAAATAAAAATTTTGGCTGATATTTTAAAACCGGATGTAGCTGTAATTACGAACATAGGTTTCTCGCATCTTGAAACTTTCGGTTCTCCTCAGGGAGTTTTTAAAGAAAAACGCGAGTTATTGGAAAGCGTTTCGGAAGACGGTTTCGTAGTTTTAAACAATGACGATGAAATATTAAAGAAAATTTCCCATAAGATGTATCCTAAAGTTATTACTTTTGCCCTTTACGGCGGAGCCGACATTTATGCCAACAACGTAATTCTTTGGTCGGATAAACCCAGATTTACTCTTCATTACGGCGATTCGTCGGCTGAAATAATAATGCCCGTAAAGGGAAAATTCAATATATTAAATGCTCTTGCCGCCGCCGCAACGGCCTTTGGATTGGGATATAACATAGACGACGTGAAAAAAGGAATAGAATCGTTTACTCCTCCGGTTATGAGAATGGAAACTTTTGTGACGCAATCCGGGGTAACTTTGATAAATGACGCGTATAACGCAAATCCGTCTTCGACGAGAGAGGCCATTCAGGGAGTATGCGAAGCCTATATAGACAGCGAGATAAGCCTTGTTTTGGGAGATATGCTTGAACTTGGCGCGAACTCGGACGAGTATCATTTTGAACTCGGCAATTTTATAAATACGCAGAATATAAAGTCCGTGTATCTTATAGGCGATATGACCGCTTATACTAAAGAAGCCTTGAATAAAAACGCGGTTCATCATTCTAAAGGAATGGATTCCCTTCTCAGAAATTTAGAGCAGGCTTCGCTGAATCCAAGATCCGTATTTTTATTTAAAGCTTCCCGCGGCATGAACCTGGATGAAGTCTGCAGAAAATTTTTTACAATACTTGAAAGAAGGAAAAAATAGTGTTATATCATCTGTTTTATCCGTTGAGCGAATTATTTACGCCTTTTAATGTTTTTCAGTATATAACATTCAGAGCCGGCGGCGCCGTGCTTACTAGCCTGCTTGTATGTTTTATATTCGGTCCATTAATAATAAAAAAACTTAAAGAATTGAAAGTCGGGCAAACCGTAAGAACAGACGGACCTTCTACGCATCAATGCAAAACCGGCACTCCTACTATGGGCGGTTTGATTATAATGCTGTCGATACTCGTTTCCTGCCTGCTTTGGGCAAGGCTTGACAACAGATTTATAATATGGCTTTTGTGCGGCACTTTATGGCTTGGTTTTTTAGGTTTTTTGGACGATTATGTTAAACTCACCAAAAAAAATACAAAAGGACTTTCAGCTGTCAGCAAATTGTTCGGGCAGACTGTTTTTGCCGCTTCTCTTGCCGCATATTTAAGCTTTTTTCCACAAAACCACGAATTTGCCACCCTTGTAAATATTCCGTATTTGAAAGGCTTTTTTGTCAATTTGTCGTTTTTTTACATAGTGTTTGCTATAGTGGTAGTCGTGGGAAGTTCGAATGCCGTAAATTTAACGGACGGATTGGACGGGCTTGCCATAGGAAATATAGTTATTGCGGCCTTTGCCCTGGGATTATTTGCTTATTTTGCAGGACATTTTCAAATCGCGAATTATTTAAAAATCGTTCCTGTTTCAGGCTCCGGAGAAATAACGGTTTTTCTGTTTGCCGTAGTTGGCGCCGGGCTTGGATTTTTGTGGTATAATGCGCATCCTGCGGAAATTTTTATGGGAGATACGGGAAGCTTGTTTTTAGGCGGCGTTCTCGGAATGACAGCGGTTTTTATAAAACAGGAACTGATACTTGTTCTTTTAGGAGGCGTTTTTGTCGCTGAAGCAATATCGGTTCTGCTGCAGGTTTCTTATTACAAAAAAACGAAAAAAAGAATATTTAAAATGGCTCCTCTTCATCATCATTACGAGATGCTGGGCATTTCCGAAACTAAAGTTACGATAAGATTTTGGATTGTGGGAATAATTCTCGCGATACTTTCTTTTGCCTCTCTCAAGTTGAGATAGCGTTTTTCTAAAAACCCTTCTAATGAGGAAATTTTAATGTCGAAAAAAATAGGAGTTTTGGGTCTTGGGAAAAGCGGCGTTTCAGCGGCGAATCTTGCCATTAAATTAGGCTACGGTGTTTTTGCCAGCGACAGCAATAAAAAGAAAGAAATAGCAGGTCTTAACAAAAAAGTAAAAACCGAATTCGGCGGGCATACCGGCGAGATTTTAAATTCGGATATAATAATAAAGAGCCCGGGCATTCATTCCGATATTTCGGTTTTAAAAGAAGCAAAAAAAAGAAAAACAAAAGTCATAAGCGAACTAGAGTTTTCCCTGTCTAATTCCAAATATAAAAAAATAATAGCGATAACCGGAACAAACGGGAAAACAACGGTTACGGATTTAACTTCAAAAATAATAAAAGCCGCTTATAAAGATTCTATTGTCGCCGGAAACATAGGTTTTCCTCTGTCGGACAAATCTTTGAAAACCACGAAAAATACGTATATAACTACGGAACTCTCAAGTTATCAGCTTGAAGACACTCCTTGTTTCAGTCCTGACATTTCGGTTCTTCTCAATATTACTCCCGATCATCTCGAGCATCACAAAACCATGTCAAAATATATAAAGGCAAAAGAAAATATTTTTATAAACCAGAAACCAAAAGATTACGCCGTAATTAATTTTGACGATAAAATCTGCAGAAAAATCGCTTCAAAGACTGCCGCAAGAATAGTGTTTTTCAGCAAGGGTAAATTGAAAAAGGGCGTTTACTACGATAACGGTTCTTTTGTCATATCTTTAGGCAAAAAGAAAATCGCCGTAAATCCGAAAATCAATATTGTCGGCATGCATAATATTGAAAATATTCTGGCTTCCGTAGCCGCTTCTTATTGCGCGGGAGTAAAACCCGCAATAATTGAAAGAGTCATATCAAATTACAAAGGCGTCGAACACCGTATAGAATTCGTGAAAAAAATAAACGGCGCGGATTATTACAACGATTCTAAATCTACAAATGTCGATTCAACGAGAGTCGCTTTGGAGTCTTTCGGCGGCAATATATTGCTTATAATGGGCGGTCTTGATAAAGGCGCTCCGTATCTGCCGCTGAAAAATCTTTTAAAAGAAAGGGTAAAAGGTGTTTTTTTAATAGGTTCCGCTTCGGAAAAAATTAAAAAAGAATTGGGCGGCTTCGCTGCTTTTTATAATTGCGGCGATATAAATAAAGCGCTAAATAAAGTTTATTCCGTAGCAAAAAGCGGCGATACGGTTTTGCTTTCTCCGGCTTGCGCTTCTTTTGACCAGTTCAGCAATTTTGAAGAGAGAGGCAGAGTTTTCAAAGAACTGGTAAATTCAATTACGAATTAAAAATTACGAATTTTGGAGCGGCAAAACCGCAATTGTTAAGTATTAATTTAAAATTGTTTTTAGGTATAAAATGTTTGATTTTAATTCAAAAAAATACGATTATTGGCTGATGTTCTTTATATTATCGGCAGTTCTTTTCGGCGCTTATATGGTGTTTTCTTCAAGCACCATAATGGCGGACTTGAGATGGGCTTCTCCGTATAAATTTTTTATAAAACACCTGATTTTGTCTTCAATAGGTTTTATCGCAATGTGCGTTACGGCATTTTTAATTGATTATAAGTTATATCAAAAATATGCCAAAGTTATTTATACAGTTGCTTTTATCGCGGTTGTGGCGGTTTTAATTTTCGGAGTGTCAAAAGGCGGTGCTAAAAGGTGGTTTAATCTCGGTTATTTTACGTTTCAGCCTTCGGAAATCGCTAAAATTGCCGTTATTATTTTTGTTTCGGATTATATAGCCAGAAAAAAAGATTTTTATGAGACATGGAAAGGCGTTTTCGTACCTGTTTTGATGCTTGTCGCTATTATAACGCCGATAGCCAAAGAGCCTGATTTGGGAACTCCTGTTTTGATTTCAGCCGTATTTTTTTCATTGCTTTTTTGCGCCGGGATAAAAATGAGATGGATTCTCGGGTTGTTCGGAGCCGGAATTGCCTTTATATCTTTGGAAATAATAAGAAAACCCTACAGGCTTTCAAGATTCAACGTTTATCTTGAATCGGTTTTCAATATTGATAAAGTTTTAGGAAGCGCAACCGCAGGCGTCGAGCAAGTGAAACAATCTTTGCAGGCATTGGGTTCAGGCGGGTTATTTGGCAGGGGATTCGGCAAAGGCGAAATAAAAATAGCTTATCTTTCCGAACCTCATACGGATTTTATATTCGCAATCATAGGAGAAGAGCTTGGATTTGTCATGTCGTCGCTCGTTTTATTTTTTTTTATATACCTTTTGCATAAAGGAATACAAATAAGCAAAAATGCTCCCGATGAATTCGCTCGTTATCTGGCGTTGGGAATAACTTTGCTGATAGTTTATCAGGCGTTTATAAATTTATCCGTAGCCGTCGGAAATCTGCCCGCGAAAGGCATGACGCTACCTTTTATATCTTCCGGCGGAACTTCTCTTATAACCAATATGGCTATGGCCGGAATATTAATAAATCTGTCGCAATACAGCGGTAAAAAGGCTAGAAATGGAAAATAAAAATATTATAATTGCCGCAAGCGGAACAGGCGGCCACATATATCCCGGAATATCTTTGGCGCATGAGTTTAAAGACAACGGATACCATGTGACTTTTTTTATAAGCAATAACATAGCGTCGGTAAACATAATGAAAAACAGCGGTTTTGAATACGTAACTTTTAACCTGTCCGGCATGCCCCGCGGATTTTCAATCCGCATTTTTAGTTTTGCGTTCAAATTAGTTTATTCGTTTTTCAAATCTTTTAAGTTGATTTTTAAAATCAAGCCTTTGGCTGTTATCGGTACGGGCGGATATATTTCAGTACCGACGGTCGCCGCGGCAAAAATACTCCGGATAAAAACTTTTATACACGAGCAAAACTCATTGCCCGGCGCGGCGAATAAACTATTAAGCCGTATTGCCGATAAAACGTTTATAAGTTTTAAACATTCCAAAAAGTATTTTAATAAAAATACTTTTTTTTCGGGATATCCGGTCCGGAAAGATATTTTTTCCGTTTCAAAAGAAGATGCGTTGCGCAGATTTGATTTTAAAAACGACGTTTTTACGCTGTTGGTCTTCGGAGGAAGCCTCGGAGCGTTAAAAATCAACGAAATCGCTTTTGAAGCAGTAAAAGAATTGTCTTTGAAAGAGCAACTTCAGGTCTTGCATATTACGGGCGGCAGAGGTTATAGCGATATAAAAGACAGAGTCAGATATTATTCTTGGTATAAAGTATTTGATTATATGCATGATATAAAATACGCGTACGCCGCAAGCGACGCGGTTGTATGCCGTTCCGGAGCAGGAACGGTTTTTGAATTAAAAATGTTAAATAAACCGGCGGTTTTAGTACCTTATCCTCACGCTACGGACAATCATCAGTTTTATAATGCCAAAGAAAAAGAAAACGACGGGAAAACGGAAATTTTGGAAGAAAACGATTTTACGCCGTTAAGACTTTTAAAATCGATAAAAAAACTTAAATCGGATTTAAAAAGAGGAGAAGATATTCCGACAGAACAGTTTGCCCAGGAAATAATTTTCGGAGAAATAGCAAAATGTATAAAGTCTTAATTTCTAACGACGACGGATTAAAAGCGCCCGGACTGCGCCCTTTAATAAAAGAAATTTCAAAAATAGCTAAGGTTTATGTCGTTGTTCCAAAAAAGCAGATGTCCGGCACGGGACACAGCATAACTCTTTCAAAGTATAAAAAAGCCGTAAAAATAGCGGATGATTTTTACTCCGTTGACGGAGGCACTCCGGCGGACTGCGTGAAATACGGTTTGGTCGCTTTCGGTAAAGACAAAATAGATTTGGTTATTTCCGGAATAAACACTTGCCCTAACATGGGGCAGGACGTAATTTATTCGGGCACGGTCGGCGCGGCAAGGGAAGGGGCTATGAAAGGAGTGGCGTCGCTTGCCGTTTCAGCGGCGGAAATGCATGCAAAGGAATACGGACATTCCGCAATCGCGACAAGAGATATAGCCGAGAAAATATTGAAAAATAAGAACAAATATAAATCAGTCTGTCTTAACATAAACATTCCAAAAAACTATAAAGGAATCAAAATCGTTCCTTTGGGTTTAAACGATTATAACGAAAATGTAGTGACGGTAGCGGATAGAAAAGGAAATTTCAGTTATAAACTGACCGGAAGATATTTTTCCGGAGGAAAAAACAAGGGAAGCGATATAGACGCCGTGGAAAAAGGATATATTTCAATTACTCCGTTACATATAGATCAAACTGATTTTAAGCTTTTGAGAAAAGTAAAATTGTGATGAACAGATCTTGTCACACCGACGAAAGTCTGTATTATGAAAGTTACACTAATGTAAATGAAGCTATTCACAGAGAAAAAATGCTGAAAGAATGGAAGCGTATTTGGAAGATAGAGTTAATAGAACAGAATAATCCGAATTGGGATGACTTGATTGAGAAAGACGTTTTTATAAGTTAACATGGATGCCGACTTTCGTCGGCATGACAACTAATGCTGTGTAGTTTTTATCTGAGAATATTTGTTATGGAAAACTTTAAATTAGTTTCAAACTTCATGCCTTCCGGCGACCAGCCTGCCGCTATAGAAGAACTTTGCCGTAATTATGAAAGTAAAATAAATTCGCAGGTTTTGCTCGGCGTTACGGGATCCGGTAAAACGTTTGTAATGGCAAACGTCATCGAGAAGCTTCAAAAACCTACTCTTATAATTTCGCCAAACAAAATTTTGGCGGCTCAGACTTACGCGGAATTTAAATCTTTTTTTCCGCATAATGCCGTGGAATATTTCATTTCATATTATGATTATTACCAGCCCGAAGCGTATATACCTTCAAGCGACACTTACATAGAAAAAGACGCGTCGATTAACGACCATATAGACAGGCTGCGTTTAAAGGCGACAACGTCGCTGCTTGAGCGTAAAGACGTTATAGTCGTGGCTTCGGTTTCGTGTATTTATAATCTCGGTTCTCCGAAAGATTACCAGAATATGTGCGTTGAAATTATCGCGGGACAGGAAAAATCAAGAGAGCGTCTTTTGTCGGAGCTGGTTGCGATACATTACGAGAGAAACGAAATCGAATTTATAAGAGGCCGTTTTCGCGTCAAAGGCGATACGGTTGAAATTTTTCCGGCTTATCTTGAAACTGCAATAAGAATTGAATTTTATGGCGATACCATTGAAAGCATAAAAGAATTTAACCCTCTGACCGGTGAAGTTGCGGTTAAAAAAGATAAGTCTTACATTTACCCTGCAAAACATTTTGTCACTACCGGTCCGAAGATAGAGCGCGCTTTGCAAACCATAAAAGCCGAACTTGACGAAAGGCTTGAAGTTTTAAAATCGCAGAAAAGACTTCTTGAAGCGCAAAGGCTTGAACAAAGAACAAAATACGATATGGAAATGCTTCGCGAAACCGGTTTTTGCAACGGCGTGGAAAATTATTCAAGGCATTTGTCCGGTAATCCCGAAGGCGCAAGACCCATGACTTTAATAGATTATTTTTTGCAGGATAACGATGATTTTTTGATGATAGCCGACGAATCTCACATATCTCTTCCTCAGATACGCGGAATGTACGAAGGCGACAGAAGCAGAAAACAGACTCTTGTTGATTTCGGTTTCAGGCTTCCTTCGGCTTTGGACAACAGACCTTTGAAATTTCCCGAATTTGAGAGTCTTATAAAAAAGTTTATGATGGTTTCCGCGACTCCCGGTGTTTATGAACTTGAACGCAGCCATGAACATATTGTGGATTTGATAATACGTCCAACAGGGCTTGTGGATCCTGAAGTTATAATACGCCCTATTGACGGACAAATTAAAGATTTAATGAACGAAATTCAAAAAAACGTAGATAGAAAACAAAGAACTCTTGTAACTACCCTTACAAAAAAAATGTCTGAAGATTTGGCCGGTTATCTTAAAGAAAAAGGTTTCAAGGTAGAATATCTGCATTCCGAAATAGACACGCTTACAAGAATAGAAATTCTTAAAAATTTAAGGCTAGGAAAATTTGACGTTCTTGTCGGAATAAATCTATTAAGGGAAGGCTTAGATTTACCGGAAGTTTCTTTGGTTGCTGTTTTAGACGCTGATAAAGAAGGTTTTTTGCGTTCGGAACCTACGCTTATACAGATATGCGGCAGAGCCGCAAGAAACGTTGACGGCAGAGTAATTTTTTATGCCGATACGATGACCGGCTCTATGCAGAGAGCTTTAAAAGAAATGAGCCGCCGCCGCAATAAACAGCTTGAATACAATGAGGAAAATAAAATAACTCCGAAATCAATTGTAAAAGCCGTGCATGAACTTGACGAATTTCAAAATTTGTCCAGGTCCGAGTCGGTTACGCATCTTGTTGCCGAGAGCCAAGCCGATTATAAAATCACTCCTAAAAATATAGACGGCATTATAAAAGAAATAGAGCAGCGGATGAAAGAAGCGGCTGACAATCTGGATTTTGAATCCGCCGCGGTTTTAAGAGATAAAATGCTTGAACTTAAATCCATGAAAGGCAGAAGCTGAGAAGCTGGGAAGTTGGGTAAAAGAAAAGACAAAGTCGTTGCTCAGCTTCTCAACATCCCATCATCCCAACTTCTGGCGTTATTGTGTTTTTTTTCAAAATCTTGTATAATTTTCAATATCTTTTATAAAAGGTAGGGCTGTGTCCGATAATTGTCTTTTTTGTAAAATAGCCAAAGGGGAAATTCCTTCTCAGAAAGTTTATGAAGATGAGAAGGTTTTTGCGTTTAGAGACATAAATCCTCAGGCGCCGCTTCACGCGGTTATTATTCCTAAAAAACATATAAGCGCTTTGAATGTTGTTTCAGCGTCGGACGACGATATTTTAGGACATATTCAGTTCGCGGCTGCCGAAATTGCCAAACAATTTCCGGAAACAAAAAACGGTTTCAGAGTAGTAAATAATTGCGGCGCAGACGCGGGACAGACGGTATTTCATATACATTATCATTTGCTTGCCGGAAGAACTTTCGGCTGGCCTCCGGGATAAAAAGACAGGTAGGAAGTAGAAGGCAGGAAGTAGGAGGTAATGAGTTTCGGCGAAGCCGAAACCGATTATAAGTTTTCGCAAAGCGAAAACACATTACTTTTTCCTTTCTCCCTCCTCCCTCCTAGTTGTCGTTAAAAAGGCGGTGTTTAAATTGGTTAACGTAAAAGTGCGCGAAGGCGAATCTATTGAAGAGGCGATAAGACGTTTTAAAAGAGAATGCGAAAGAAACGGAATTATGCAGGAAATAAAAAAACGCGAGTTCTACAAAGCTCCGAGCGTTTTGAAAAAAGAAAAACTTGCCGAAGCTAAGAGAAAAATCCGCCGTAAAATGCTTAAAGACAACAGATGGGGAAAGTAAAATACTTGTAAAATAACAGGGGGGCCGTTGTTATTTACGGCTCCCACGGTGTTTTCTTTTTATTGCGGGGGGATTATGAAGCTTAAACAAATACAGGATTTATTTGTCAAAGAAGGAATGAAAGAAGATCCCAGAGGAATAGGCGAAGTAGAGCTTGACCTTTTAAAACGCAAACAGGATTATGACGCCCTTTCCAAAGAGAAAAAAGAAAAATTTGACCTTGAAAGTCTTGAAAATCCGTATTACGATTCCAGAATTTTAAACGGCGCCAAAGAAACGGAAGTCAAAACCGTTATGGTCGGCATAGATATAGAAACTCCTGAAATTTTGCTTGCAAAACAACTCATAAATTCAGGAAAAAAAATAGATTTAGTCATTGCTCATCATCCCGAAGGCTACGCTTATTCTACATTTCATAACGTTTTATCTATGCAGTCCGATATTTTGCATAAAATCGGAATACCGATTAATATCGGCGAGAAACTTCTTTCGCCGCGTATCAAAGAAGTCCACAGAAGCGTAATGCCGCAAAACAACGAAAGAGTTTCCGACGCGGCAAAACTTTTAGACGTTAACATTATGACGGCGCACACCGTAGCGGATAATCACGTAGCTTCGTTTTTACAAAAAGAAATAGACGCGTTAAGTCCCAGATATTTAAAGGATATAATCGCGTTTTTAAATAAACAGCCTGAATATAAACATTCGGCGGATTTTGCGCTTCCTCCGGTTATTTTGCTGGGAAACGACGATTCCAGATGCGGTAAAGTTTTTGTAGATATGACTGGCGGCACTGAAGGCCCCGTGGAAGTTTTTGAAAAGCTTTCCTCCGCGGGAGTCGGCACAATTATATGTATGCATTTAAGCCCTAAAGCCGTTAAAGAAGCCGAAAAATATAATCTCAACGTGATTTTGGCAGGGCATATTTCATCCGACAATCTGGGCTTAAACCTTTTATTTGATAAACTGGAAAAAGAACACGGCAAACTTGATTTTATAGAAGCCTCCGGGTTTAGAAGATTCAGAAGAAACGCATAAAGGCAAATTACAATTTACAAATAACAATTAACGGCAAAACCGCTTTTAAAATTTATTTGTTATTTATAAATTGTTAATTGTTAATTGATATGGCAATACCTGACGATATAATTGAAAGGGTTAGGCTCTCAAGCGATATAATATCCGTTATCAGAGAGTATTTGCCCGACTTAAAAAGGGCTGGCAGAAACTGGAAAGCCTGCTGCCCTTTTCATAATGAAAAAACGCCGTCTTTTATGGTAAATCCCGAAAAAGGAATATTCAAATGTTTCGGGTGCAATGCGGCGGGAGACGTTTTTAAGTTTGTTATGCTTATGGACAATCTTTCGTGGGTTGAGTCCATAAAGAAACTGGCAAAAAAATCCGGTATAGAAATAAAAGAAACAAAAGAAGACGTTGTAAAAGTTTCCGAGAAAACAAAGCTCTTTGAGATTTTGGAAAGTTCGGCAAGGTTTTATCACAGGCATCTTTTAGAAAGCGAATCCGCCAAAAAAGCGAGAGAATACCTTTCAAAACGCGGAATTACGTCTGAAACAGTTAAAAAGTTTCAATTGGGATACGCTCCCAAAGGACAACTTTTGCAGTCAGCGTTGAAAAAAGGTTATACGACGGAAATACTTTCTAAAGCGGGAATTATAACCAAAACCGAAAGAGGAAGTTTTTACGAATATATGTCGGAAAGGTTAGTGTTTCCGATTTTTGACGTTCAGGGAAGAGTCGTGGCTTTCGGCGGAAGAACTTTGACGGACCAGAACCCGAAATATTTAAATACTCCCGAAACGGCTGTTTATTCAAAGTCTTTCAATCTTTACGGACTGTTCCAGACGCTTCCCGAGTTGAGAAAAGAAAGAAAGATTATAGTTCTGGAAGGTTATGTCGACGTTGTTATTCCCCAGCAGTTCGGAATAACCGGAGCAGTGGCTTCTTTAGGAACGGCTTTTACGCATAGCCACGCGAAACTTATCGCAAGATACGCAGATTCGGCCAGACTTCTTTTTGACGCGGATGAAGCCGGCAGAACCGCGACACAGAGAGCTTTGGAAATTTTGGTTGAAGATTCGGTTGAATGTTCTGTATCGTCTTTGCCCGAAAATACGGACGCGGACGAATATCTTAACGAGCACGGCAAAGAGAAATTTCTTAAACTCTTGGATGAGACGTCCGAAACCGCGATAAGTTTTATGATTAACAGGGTTTCGTCTTTGGTAAAAGGAAATACCCCCGAAGCGAAAGCGAAAAAAGTTTCTTTGCTTTTGGATTTTGTTTTAAAAAGTTCTAACGCTGTAGTGCGCGGGGAATGGATAAAAAAAATATCGCAGAATTTGAATGTCGGTGAAGAAGACGTTTGGAGGGAGTTTAAAAAGAAGCAGCGGTCCGGCTTAAAAAACTATAGTGACGATAATAAAACTTTCGCGAACGCCGTTAATGCAAACAAGCGAAGCTTGTCGCTTGAAGAGAATTTGCTGAATTTGATATTGGCGGACAGAGAATACGTTTCTAAAGTTCCGTCCGATTGTTTTAAAGATTTAAAATGCGTTAAAGTTTACGGGCTGATGGCGTCGGGTATGAGCGACGCCGACATTTTAAACTCTCTTGCTAAAGATGATGCCGACTGGTTTTCGTCGTTAGTATTGAAGCAGATTGAATACAAAAATATCAGCGAAGCGTTTAAGACTGTTCTTAAAGACATAGAGAAAAACAGGCTTGAATTAAGGCGTAAAGAATTGGCGGGGCTTATAAAAGCCGGCAGCGCAAAACAAGATGAAATTTCGGAATTTAATAAATTAAATAAACAGTTAAAAGGTTCGGAGAAATAACTCCCTTTTTTGTCATTCTGAAAGACGAAGTCTTGAAGAATCCAGTCTTTAACGGCAGATCCGTTCGCTTCGCTCAGGATGACAGGCAAAAGTGTAACTTTCGGAGAAATAAAATGGCAAAAAAAGATTTGTTTCAGGGTTTAATCGACATAGGCAAGGAGCAGGGCTATCTGACTTACGACGAGATAAACAAAAGCATTCCGCAGGCCTCTATGGTCGCGGAAAAAATCGACAGTTTTTTTGTGACATTGGAAGATTTGGGAATTAAAGTTGTTGATAATAAAGAATCAAAAACAAGGAAAAACAGCGGAGAGGCCGTGGAGCAGTCCGTAAAAGTCGCAAGCGATGACGAAGAAATAAATCCCGTAAGAATGTATTTAAGCGAAATGGCGAAAGTTCCTTTGCTTGAACGCGCCGTTGAAGTCGAACTTGCCAAAAATATCAGGGAAAACGAGAAAAAATTAAAATTTATAGTTTTGGAATCTCCTCTTATAATCAAAGAAATCAGAAACTGGGAAACTCTGATAAGCCAGCAGGAAATGACGCCTAAAGAACTTATGCCCAGAGGCCGCAAGTCCGACGCACAGCTCAGGGGTATGGGCGTAAGAATCAAAAAAGCCGTACAGAAAATTAATCACGTGGAAAAGAAGATAAGCTCTTACGAGCACAAATTAAAGTTAAAATCGGTTTCGCAAAGGGATAAAGCAAAATACCAGGAAAAAATTAAAGAACTCCGCACCGAAATAATCAATCTTATAACGAGCCTGAATTTGAATCAGGACAAAATAAAAAGGCTGATAAATAAAATTAAAACTACCGCGCAGAAATTTAACGAAATCAAGGACGATTTAAGAAGATTTGAAAGAAAATACAGAAATCCTTTAAGTAAAGTCCAGACGCTTTTTAAGAATTACCAGTCCGGGAAAATCAGAGCGGCGGAATTTAAAAAGCATACGGGCTGTCCGGTAAAAGAAGCCGAAGGACAATTGGAATACGTAAAAACTCTTCTTACAAAACAAGCCAATTTAAAAGAAGGTTTTGTGATAACTCCGGAAGAAATGATAGAAACCGACAGGAAAATAAGAGAACTTGAGGAAGTTATACACAGAGATAAAATGAAACTTATAGAGGCGAATTTTCGTCTTGTGGTTTCTATAGCGAAAAAACACGTCGGCGTAAGCAATCTTGAGCTTTCCGACCTGATACAGGAAGGAAATTTAGGTCTTTCAAAAGCCGTTGAAAAGTTCGAGTGGAAACGAGGATTTAAGTTTTCGACTTATGCGACGTGGTGGATAAGACAGTCTATAAACCGCGCCATTGCGGATCAGGCGAGGACTATTAGAATTCCGGTTCATATGAAAGAACTGATTTCAAAACTTACTAAAGTTAAAAAGAAATACCAACAGGATATCGGCAGAGAGCCTACTATTGAGGAATATTCAAAAAGTTTAAGGCTTTCTACAGACAGGATAAGGAAAATATTAAAAATGATGCAGGAGCCGGTATCTTTGGCCACTCCCGTGGGAGAGGAAGAAGATTCTCATTTAGAGGATTTTATAGAAGATCAAAACAGCCCGAGCCCGGTTGCCAAAACGCAGCAATACAGATTGCAGCTTGAACTTGAAAAAGTTTTGAACACTTTGACCCCCAGAGAAGCCGAAATCATAAGCTTGAGATACGGCATAGGCGTAGGATATCCCAGCACTTTGGAAGAAGTAGGCAAAAAATTCGGCGTAACAAGAGAAAGAGTAAGGCAAATAGAAGCCAAAGCCATAAGAAAGCTAAGGCACCCTACCAGAAGCAAACCGTTGAGGGAATATTTGGATTAAAAATTCAAAATATTATTGAAAAATCAAAACGGCAGCGTTTTTAACGGCGCTGTCGTTTTTTTGTTATTAAAAAATTTAAAAAAATAACTGTTTTATCGATCATTATTTCACAAATATTTCACTTGCTGAAATGAATGATTTGTTATATAGTAATAGTGGAGTATTGCGGGTTAGAAGGATGATTATGAATAAAACAAAGAAAATCAAAATCATTTCCAATATTGTTTTATTTAGCATTATGCTAAATTTTTCTCTTTGCTACATAACGCTAAACGCTAAACTCAATCTTTCTATTGCGTTTTCTTCAGTCGCCGGCGCGGTAACATACTCTTATAATCCTATTCAATTTACAAAAGACTTAAAAGATAATATCTCTTGTTGTCTTTATAAAAAATCGGATAAACAGGATGCAAAGAAAAATGAAAGCAGCAATCCCGTTGCCGATAAAAAGAACGATTTTATAATTTCCGTTTTTTCTCATCCTCAAATCAAAAATTTAAGGCAGCTTAATAATTTTTATATTGATAAACCGGCTGTTAGCGCAAAGTGCATGTCAATGTACAATTTATACGGTAAATTTTTAGCCGATAGTTCCGTTCCGTTTGCTTTTAGCTTCACGTTGTTGATGTGGCTTGCTATAATTTTCAGAAAAGAACGCGGGCTTTTAAAAAATATAAAATTTACAATAAAAACATATAATTCTGCAGTTTAGGATTATATGTTTTTTATTTAAGGGGGGGATATGAAAAGGCTATTAATCAAAAAAATCTTTGCAAGCCTTGTCGCCGTTATTTTTATGGCGACGACCCTGTCTCAAAATGTAATAGCATCCGGCATAATCGGCGCTACCCCGCTGTCTGCTAATATTGCTGCTGGAAATCCGTTACAATTACAAAGCGTTTTACCTTTATCAATCGGCAAAATAACAAATATTTCCGCGAAACACTCTTCGCCGCATGTAATAATAAACGTTCAGGACTTGCACAGCCATGCCCAAACGCAAAGAAACATCAATCAAATAATAAACCTGCTTGCTAAAAACTATAAAGTGTCGGCAATATACGCCGAAGGCGGCATGGGCGATATCAGCGTTGATTGGATAAACCAAATACAAGATAATGAACTTCGCTCCCGCGTAATAGAACAGCTTTTGGAAGACGGTATACTTTCGGCTTCAGAATATTATGCGATGACCAATAAAGAAGCTTTGCCTCTTAAAGGCATAGAAGATCGAGAAATCCATCAAACAAACTTAAAAAGGCTGGCAAGTTTTCAAGACAATAAAGCCCGTTATCAGGCAACGCTTGAAAAAATAGAAAAAGAAATAAAAGTACTGAACAAACTTTATACCAACAGGCGCAACGTAAAGTTCAATAAAATATTGTCGGATTATGAAAACAGAGAAATTACGGATACAAAATTTTACAGAATACTCGCGAAGTATGTGGAAACAATAGGTAGAAGCCCTGAAAAATATAACAATTTTACAAGAATATCGCTGGAAAATTATCCAAATATTAGCGCTTACGCCGCATTACTTCAGGACAATCAGAAAATAAATAGCAATGCGGTATCGATAGAATTGCAAAGAGTAATAAACGATTTAAAAACAACGCTTCCATACAGAGATTACAAATATATTCTTGACGAAACAGACAATTTCCAAGATACGGACAAGGTAATCGAGCTGCTGTCAGTCATTGCAAGGAGCGGCGAAAGCCGCGACGCGGCAATACATAAGCTTCCCAATCTCAACAAGCTAATAAAGATAAATGAACTTGCAAGACAGTTAAATCCTGTAGAGTTGCTTACGGAACAAAGAAATCTTACGGAAAGAATAAAATTCGCGCTTGCATACGATAATATTGAAGCTGAAATAAGCTTCATCACGGATTTTTTCAAATATTTTAAAGATTATATGTATGCAAGCTTAACGCAAGACGACTGGATATATGTAAAAGAAAATATGCCGCAGTTTATAGAAATATTCAACAAATATAGCGCGGGAAATTATTTAGAAGAAATATCCGACAGTTTTGCCGATATAACGGCATATTATGATTTAAACACCAAAAGAAACGAGATATTTTTGAAAGAGTTAGGCATTACTCCTTCTTCGCCTGTCATACCGACGAAAGTCGGTATCCAAGTTAATAAACAAAACGACAAAGTGGATTCCGATTTTCATCGGAATGACACGGCAGAGAGTACTTCAGAACTGCTCAAAAATGCGTCTGATATAAAAATAGTAGTCACCGGCGGTTATCACAGCGAAGGTCTAAAGAATCTTTTGTCAGACAAAAAGGTATCGTTAATACAAATCACTCCAAATGTCACAACAGACATAAGCAAAGCCCAAAAAACCTACGAAAGTATAATAAAAGAACAGGCTAAACTCCCAAAAAACGCGTTGTCATTCGTTTTGCCTTCAAGCTCAGGTGTTTTGTATCAGCAAGCTCTGGTAGTAAAAGTCCTGCAAGGCAAAAATTTTAATTTTAGCCCGGAACAAATCAAAGCATTAGGCATATCTCAAGAAGTTATAGATTATGTTAAAGATAACAAAGTAGAGATTGATGAAACGCAAGCGAAAACTTTGTTTGACTCTATAAAAAATTTCACGGGAGACATAAAAACCATTTTCAAAGGCGAAACATTAACAAAAGCGGAAATTGAAATAATAAACGCGCTAAGTTCTATAGTGTTATTGCAAAAGAAAGAAGAAGGCGCAATTCCGGAAATCGAGCAAGCAGGTTTACACGGACAAGATATTTTAGGAGTTTCTCCAACGGATTATTCCCGTTGGACGCGTTCCGCACAAGAAAGATTGTTGGATAAATATCTTGCATCCGTATCTCCATCTTCTGCAAAACTTGAGCTTTCGGACATTGCGGCAGAGGCGGACGCAAGAGGTCTTACGGGAATAAAAAGAGCGTTTTTTGTATCCCGTAAAGAATTTATCACGTCTTTATCGCCTAAATTTGTATCGAAACATTACGGGCGCTACGGACCGTCTGAAGCTGATAAACAAACAGAAGCTTACAAAACAAGAAGAGTGGGTGATTTTTTAATAAAAGCAATGTCATTGGCAGGCTTATCGTTAGGAGCTGTAATTCCTGCCGTATTACTAACAACTCCATTCATAATACCTATTGCGGCTTTATCGGCTTTTATATTAACGTTTGTATTTAACGTAGCGACCCACATGGTTTATAATCTTTCAGTATCCAAAGAAAAACGTTTGGAATTAAGCAGCCGGCAAGCCGAAAAAGAAAAAGTAATGGCGGAGTTTCCTGCTTTTAGAGGAAATTTGGATACGACTGTTTGGAATTTTAACGTACAGCATAATAATTACGGATATTTGTTTGAGAATAATGACAATTTCAGAGATAGCCGCGGTAGAAATTGGTCGGATATAAGAAACGAACTCATGAGCGCTTGGGATTTTGACTCTGTTCAAAAAAGTATACAAAACTTGTTGAACTTTGCGTATGCTATTGCTTCCAGAATGAATGAGAAGCACGGCGAAGAATTCTTAATGAAAGTTATATCAGAAATATACAAATTAACCGAAAAAATTCCATTTAACATGGGTAAAGATATTATAACTCTGACGCCTTGGGAACCAAGTTCGCAGTTTGATAAGTATACAAGCAAAAAACGGGATTTACAAGTTGATGAATTTGCCTTGTTTGAAAAATTTATAGATTTCAACAGAATAGCGCTTGCTGAACTGGGAAGCGGAGATATTGCCTCTATTGAAAACTCTAAAAAAGCATTGATGGAAATGATTAATATAATAAAGGTTCTAGAGTCTCTAATAGTGCTAAGACCCGGCGAAGTAAAAATTTCAGTTTCAGAGGAAGCGGAAAAAAGGCTTAAAAATATGACAGGAGCCGCCGAATTAAACGGCATTATAAATTACGTTCATCAAGAAGGGATAAAAGTTATAAAGACAGGCGGAATAAACGGGAATGCCGAAGTATTTGAATTTAAAACCATCAAAACAGATATAGAGGCTCCCAGGGATTCAGGATATCCAAACAATGAGTTTAATATTAAAGTTTATAATTATTCTCAAGAACCTTTGACCGAACATATGATTGAATTCTTATCTAATTTGCGATTGAAAGGGCTGCCGAAAGAAGGTGCTGCCAATTTTAGCCTGTTTATTAAAAATAATACCGTTATTTTTGATATGTCTATGGGAGAACACTCCGTTTACTTTGTAATGCATTTGGATGACTTAAATCAGGGAATGTACGGCGTTTATAATGAAAGTCATAGAAAACATGGGAATAATGCCAGAGCAGGCCTATTTGCAAGAGAAGCAGCGCTTTTGGGAGCGGATATAACGAGGTTTGATAATTTGCCAGCTGAGATAAATATGGACGGTACTAGCGATAAAACGAAGGAATTGATAATTGTTTTACATAAATATATGAAAGAGTTGGAAAGAGAAAATTCCGATAAAAGTTTATTGGAAGAATATATTAGATCGATTCATAGCCTAAGCAACAAAAATATTTATATCGCAGATTTTATTTTGAAAACCCTTTCTTCTAAAAAAGCAATCGATGAATTAAGCGTTTTGAAAATCATGGTGTTATTCGGAAACAGTGATTCACTGACTAACAGGAAAATAACTCTTCTGTCAAAAAAGACGCTCACGGAAGATGAGAGAAAGGAATTAGAAAGAATAAATAGTGCTTTGCCTCATTATAATCCCAGAACTCAAAACAGCATATTAAAATTTAATAATTTTCTGTCAAAAGTAAAACTATATATTGATGCTAAAAAAACAAAAGATTCTGCCGCTATTCAAAAAGCGGAAGAAAATTTGAAAAATTATATGGAAGAAATATCTAGAGTTGAAGATAAAGACAATGAGATAATAATAAATGTAATTGAACAAATATTGCAGGGAAAAGAAGATGTCGATATTTCCGCATATGAAAAACGCTTGGAATACGGATTTTTAAAAGAGCAATTAGAAATAATTAACGGTATTCTTATAAAAAAATACAAAAAAGGCATAGAAGAGATTAATGAAATTCCGGATGTAAGAATATCTCTGTATGTTCCCGGCGCAGGAGGATTTAATATGTTCCATAGAGCGGGCGATGTTTTTAGCGCGCCAAGCGACTATGCGGACATGATAAGTAAATTGTTGTTAGTATTTATGCAGTCCATTGGTTTAGATAGAGAGTTAGAAGGAAATAATGCCGGCGATCTTGTTGATGATAGAGCGGACATTGGAGACTTTGATATATCTAATGCCGTAAGGTTAGGATTTGCGGAACAAGATAAAATAAGACAACGTATTTCATTGCAGGAATTTCAATCAATGAAAGGGCGAATTAGAGAAGACGGGGGAAGATATTTATTGTTTGACTTCGGCAGGCGCAACAGGTTAAAAAATTTATCAGGCGTTCCTCCCGTAATAAGTTCTCTTGAAAGGAAAATAGCGGAAGGCAGTATTATTATTGATGAAAACGGAAATTTAATTGAAAATCAAAGGTACAATCCTGTACAAGATATAACAGATATTTTGTCAAAAGAGAGTAAAAACAAAGAGTTTTTTAAACAAGGCGATATAATAAGACATTTGCTTAACAATAGGTTGTCTTTTAAATCTTTAAGTTTAAATTTTGACGGTTATATAGGGCAAATGCAGGTATTAAGCGGAGTTATGCGTTTGCCTGACGGATATTTATCTGTGAAAGTCATATGTAATCCGGAAGACAATCAAATTTACGGAGTAGATAGCGAATTTGTGGATATATCTGGAAAGGGAAGAGAAATAAGTGTGTCAGAACTTATGGATATATTTAAAATAAAGGAAAAAGAAGTACCAGAAATCAGCGAAAAAGAAAAAGCGTATATTAACAAAAAATTAGAAAGAAAACCATTAAAATCAAAGTTTCATTTTCAATCATTAGGGTCGGCTGTTTACAGGGGCCAAATGGCGGGAGTAGTGACGTATGATGAAAGAATGCTTGATAAAAGTAAAATATGGTTTGTAAGCCAAATAGCGCCAGACGACAGAACAGCAATGTCAAAAGCCGGGGGAGTAGTAACAAACGGAGGGAACAGGTATTCGCATATAGGCGTATTGACAAGAGAAGCAAAAGTTCCGTCGGTGTTTTTATCGCAAAGCGTAATGCAAAGCGGAGAAATGACGGTTCCGGTTTTTGAAACAGTGGAAGAGAAAGATGTAAACGGATTTACTATGGTTATAGTAAAACAAACAAATAGAGCAATAAAGGAAGGGGATTTTGTAATAATAGACGGCGACAGAATATATGTATTAAATGAAGAAGAAAGGCGCCAATTTGAAGCCGACAGAAAAATACCTGTCGACCGTCAGGAGATAGAATATGCAATATCCGACAATCTCGAAACGGCAGAAAGAATGCTTGATAGGAAAAATGCGGTAAAAAGTTTGGAAGCGTATACGATTATATTAAAAACCGAAAGAATTTTGAAGGATACAAAGATAAGAGTTAATCAAGATATTCAAGTTCGGCTAGATGAATTAAAAAGGCAATCGATAGATTCTATAAGAAGTTTTGCGAAAGAAGTAATCGTGGATGCGGAAGGCATATTAAGATTAAAAGTTAATTTAAAAAGAGAGCAAATAGACGCGCTGTTTAAATATCAGCGGATGATTACATATTGGCAAAGTTTTTACGGACTAGTGAGAATAGATGAGCTGATGCAAAGAATAAATGAAAGAATAGAGAGTATAAAAAAGACAGCCGGAGCAATGAAATCTCTTGACGAAATGGGCGTTGAGTACGAAAACGATATAGGATCCAAAGCCGCGAATATTATCTTTTTAAGAAAAATATTCAACGGAAAAAAGTTTAACGGATTCAGAGTAGAGGTTCCCGGCGGGAGAGTTGCCGGACATTCCGCGATAGAAAATATTTTCGGACAAGAATATAAGGATCTGATATCCAGATTTATTGAATCTGTTAACCAAAAAACGAACAATGGTTTGCAGGCTTACGCCTCAGCGAAAGATATACGAGAATTTATTGAAAGAAACGGAGAAAAGTTAAAATCGCTGGATATAAAGGGATTAAAAGATTTAATTTATGCGATACGTTCCACTGGAATCGGAGAAGACAGCGCATTAAACGCATTTGCGGGTATGGGAGAAACGGAGTTAAATATTCGCCGAGGGGAAGTCGAAAAAGCAATATTGAAGGTATTAGTTTCTTTCTTTGAAAAAAGAAGCGTAGATTACATGCTGGAAACAGGGCAAATAGTATTGCCCGCTATTTTGGTACAGGAAATGGTACAAGACGTGGTTTCCGCGGGACAAATATTCAGCGTTAACGAAAACGGAGATACGGAAATAGAAGGAGTATTAAATCTGGGAGAAGGCTCGGTTTCAGGGAGAGTATCAGCGGACGGGATAACATTTAAAATAAAAGACGATATATACTTGTATAACAAAGCTGATGACAGGGTAATGAAGATAGTGCCGGCTGAAAACGGAGGAACGAAAGCGGTTCCTGTGGGTGAAGAAGAAAAACATATAAGAGTATTTGCGAACGATTTGATAGTAGCGCTTAAAGAAATAGCGGAGACAGCGGAGCAGGAATTCGGATATCCCGTGGATATGGAATTTGCAATAAAAGATGTAAAAGGAGAACCTGTAATATCGCTTTTGCAGGCAAGACCTATAACCACGTTTGTAATAGAAGGAGATGACATACTATCCGAAGCCGATATTTCCGCTGCAATATCCGCCGGAAAGTTGGTTTTTGTAAATCCGTTTTTTAAGGACGAAGTGTTTGAAAAACCGGCGCTAAACCAAAAAGAGTTATCAGAATTGCTTGAAGAAAGGCAGGAAGTTCTTAGCGCTATGGAAGGGAAAAATTTTGGCGATGTTTCTAAAGACCCCAGTTTGGGTATGAATTATAGAGATTTGCTAAGAGAGTACGACGTTTCAATAGCAAAATATTTAAATGAAATTAAAGAACAATTTTCCCAAGAGCTGGGAAAACAATTCAGTCCTGCCGAAATAAGATATTTGGAAGTTCTTAATAAATTTTATTCAATCGGAGACCAAGGTGAAAAATACGATTATTTGCTGAATATTATGTCTAATGAAACGCTGCCTGTCTACCATAGATTATACGCTTTTCTTAATTTAAGGCTTTATTTCGAATATTCTGTTGATAATGATTTAAAAGAAAAGATGCAATCTCTCAGCGCTGACTTTCTAAAATATGTAAATTCCAGCAATTATTTTACCGGATACAGCAGATATGATTTACAGGCGGCATTAGCAGGAACCCACTTGACCGTTTTGCTTAATGCTAATGACGGGTTGGTTATTCCTGATTCCCAAGAAAAAGGTTCCGAAAAATCAGATATAGGTTCTGAGGGAATATACGGGCTGATATCTAAAGCTATAATTGTAAATGGCACTAATGCTAACTCTCATCTAATTTTTTCAAATCATGCAGCATTTGTAGCTTCTACTATGGCTCACGAGCTCGGGCATATATATCTTAATATATATCTTAAACAAGCCGCCAAAGAGAAAGCCAAAACAGAGCAACCTCGAAAAGCAGAAACTGTGAGCACTGTTCACGAATTTTTTGCCGACGCTATAGGAGAATTATTTTTGGCAGCGATAGGGTACGGAACAGGGCGTCATTTTGCTACCAATAAAATAGGTTTTAAATTGTTTTTTAAAGGCTATAATGCCGTTGTACAGGAACACCATAGAGCAGCCAGAGGGTTTGAGAAAGTTCTAATATCTGTTTCAGAAAGCTTAAGTAAGACGCTTAATTGGAATGCGATTGCCGTTTTAATTGTATCTTTTATTCTTACCGACTTTAAAGATTATAATGCTCAGTCAACAATGTTTGAAAAGTTTGTAAGGCTATATGCGGATAGGCTTTTTAATGAATTTGGAATTCCCCAGGAAGCCACTTTAGAAGCTTTTAAAAGCCAGGCAACTGTTCAATATAAACCTGATACGCCTTACAGGGCAGCCACTACGGCATTAACTTCTGATACAACATATGAAAGAACAAAAGAAGCGCCATTAACGTCAAATTCGACAATCGTAGATTTCAAGCCTACAGAAGCTTCAAAAAAACAAGAGCTGATAAAATCCTTGCAAATAAAAAATAATGTCATACGCGTAATGGTTGTAAACGACGATATAAAAGGAGATTCTTTCGGTATCAAAGTTCCTGTCAAAGATAAAGACGGAAATATTATAAAATGGGTTTCTGTAAGAGGAAGCATTGAAGGCGGGCATTTGATTGTATATGCGAACAGCGCGCAAAACGACGATATAATTTCCGCGGTAAAAGACAATAAAAATTTCCGTAAAGAGCTGTCAAAAGCTACGGGGATTAAAGAAAAAGATTTAGATTTCTTATCGGTATCGACAGACCAGGAAGAAGGAACGCAAACAAGATATGAAAACGGAATACTAAAAATAAGCAAAAAAGATTACGATACTTGGAGTGAAAAAGGTTTTGCGAGTTTTGAAGATTTTGTTGTTGCGAAAGAATTGCAGCTTCGCGCGCAAAAGCAGGCTGAAATAGAAACCGTTATACAGTCTTTGGAAAAAGACGAGAATTGGCAAAAAACAGTCGAGTCTATTTTGAAGCAAAAGATATATGTCGCGAAAAAATTCTCAATAGTTTCTTCGCAATACGATGATTTAATGAGTTTCTTACAAAAAAATAATGTTTCGCTGTTTGATTTAAGGCAGCTTGGCGTAGAATTTTATATTTCAGGCGATAATGCCGCAATATATAAACAATCGGGTTTTAGCGGAGCTCTTACAGGAGCGGATATCCACGATTATTATGCCGATAAAACATATAAAGACAGCCTTTTATCCGCTTCTGAAAATATTACGGAAGCGGGATTGTTAAATTTATTGAAATCGGGTAAGTATGTCGTTGTGGATATAAATACAATCAGAACGCTGTTAAAAAAAGAAAGAAGCGGATTGGTTCAGTATAATTTAGTAGATATGCTTACGGACAAACTGAATTTTATTTTGGGCGATGTTACTCCCGAAAAAGCAGCCGCAACAGCGTATAATTTTTCGCTTGATTTAATGCCTAATGCAATAAATGTTAAAAGCGCTATAGACGCGATAAATGCTATAAACGCGGTTCCTGTTTTAAAAAATTACTACGAAACAATAAAAACGGACGAAGCAAAAGATGCTTTCATAAATGCGATATATGAGATGATTTTAATCGCCGATTATGTTAAAAACTGTCAAACGCAAGTGAATAATAAAGGTAAAAAGATAGCGATTGCCGACGGAAAAATGAAGAAAGCGCTTGGACAATTGCTTGCTTTGCAAGCTGCTTTACAAGCAGAAGCCGGCGTTGTAGGAGCAAATGTATCGGATGAAGTAAGTATGATGGACTACATATCAGAAGCTAACGATTCTGCAAAAGAAAAATTAACAAGAGCCCAGGCAGCCGCAAATGCGATAGAGATGATAGAAGTGTATAATTTTGTAGTAATAGACGAAAATAAAAACAAAGACAGGGTTAAACAGGTAAATATAACTGCAACATACAGAGCCGTTCTGTCTGCGGCGTAAAAAATATAAATCTAAAGCAAAAAAAGCCGCTGAATGGATGAATTTCATTCGGCGGCTTTTTTGTTTAAAATGCATTAAAAAATCCCTTGACAAAAAACGGAATTATTGTTAAAATAGCACTCATAATATTTAAGTGCTAATAACTAAGGAGCGCTAAAATAGATGTTTTAAGGAGATGTTATGCGGCAGGTAGCATTAGAAGTATTAAAAGACCGGAAAGCCAAAATATTGAGCGCGGTAATACATCATTATGTTAAAACCGGAAAGCCTGTGGGCTCTAATGTTTTAATTGATGAATACAATATTAAACTTTCGCCTGCAACCGTCAGAAATTTGATGGCCGAACTTGAAGAAGAGGAATTTTTGACACATCCTCATACTTCCGCTGGCAGAATTCCTACGGATAAAGGTTACAGGGCTTATGTTGATACTTTAGTGAAGCTCCAGAAGTTTGCCGTTGAAGAGGAAGAAAGAATCAAAGCCGAATACGAGCAAAAACACAGGGAAGTTGAGTCTGTTTTATCCGAAACTTCGCGTATTCTTTCCGGACTTTCGCAATATACGGGCTTTGTTTTAGCTCCTAAAACGCAATATAACGATATAAGTAATATTGAATTGCTTCAAATAGCCCCGGACCAGCTTTTGGTTGTTCTTTTGACTCATACGGGTATGGTCAAACACAGAAAAGTTGAAGCGTCGCTTCGTCCGCAGCAACTGGCAAGGTTAAGAAATTTTTTGAATGATAAACTGCGGGGCGTGTCTCTGGCGGAAGCAAACGCAAGAATCGTCGCTGAAATAAGAGATTTTAAAACAAGCGAGGACGAAATATATAGAATCGCAGAAAAAATCGGGGATATTCTTTATGATATCCAGGACGATATTTACATAGGCGGCGCTTCAAACGTAATAACAATTCCGGATTTTAACGATTTTGAACCTGTAAAGTCTATTATAAGGCTCAATGAAGACAAAGAAAAGCTGATAAAGATAGTTAACGAAGATTTCGCAAGCAGCGGCATTAACGTAAAAATAGGCTCGGAAAACAGCTTAGCTGAACTTAAAGATTTAAGTATGGTAACAAAAGTTTATAAAGACGGCGACAGGGCTCTGGGCGTTTTGGGGATTATAGGCCCTAAACGAATGGAATACGAAAAGATGATGTCGCTTGTCAACGCAGTGTCAAAAATCTTAAACGAGTTTTTTAAGAAAAACTAGCACGTCATCCCCGGATGTAGTAGTCGGGGATCCACGAGAGAAGGGAGGTTAAGTTGGAAGATAAAGAACAGAATTGTAATTGCGAGGAAACTGCCAGAGAAGAAAAAATTTCCGAGCTTGAAATTTTAAAGCAATCGTTTGACGAAAAGAAAAAACAGGCTGAAGAATATTACGATCAGCTTTTAAGATTAAAAGCCGATTTTGAAAATTACCGCAGGCGCAGCGAAAAGGAAAAAAAAGATTATCTGGACTGGGGCAAAGAGAAGATTCTTTTAAAGCAAATATCAATGGACGATGTTTTGGAGCAGGCTTTAAAAAGCGCGAAAACCGGCGGAAAAGTCGAAGATATAATTATCGGTTTGGACATGATAACCAAAGAGTTTTCCAAAATGCTTAAAGAAGAAGGCGTTGAAGAAATAACTTGCGAAAAATTCGACCCGAATGTATGTGAAGCTTTAGATACCGTTGCAAGCGATGATGACGAAGACGGAAAAGTTTTGGAAGTGTATCAAAAAGGCTACAAAATGAACGGAAAATTGATCAGGGCAGCAAAAGTTAAGGTAGCGAAAAGACAAAGTGAGAAATAATAAAGTTTTTGTCTGTCATTCTGCGCCCTGCGGCTACGCGCAGTGTAAACTCCGTCGCAGAATCGATAAATATTCATAGACCCTGCGATTTCACGCAGGGTGACAAATAAAAAAATCGCGGGGTAGTCCCGCTTAAATAAGGAGAAGTATCATGGCTAAGATTATCGGTATAGATTTAGGAACGTCAAATTCAGCTGCGGCAATAATGGAAGGCGGCAAAACAACGTTAATTCCGTCTGCGGAAGGCACAACTCTCGGCGGTAAAGCGTTTCCTTCTTACGTTGCTTTCACAAAAGACGGACAGCTTTTGGTCGGCGAGCCGGCAAGAAGGCAGGCAGTAACAAATCCCGAAGGCACTGTAAGCGCTTTCAAAAGAAAAATGGGAACGGATTTCAAATATACAATTAACGGTAAAGATTTTACTCCTCAGCAGCTTTCCGCTTTTGTTTTACAGAAAATAAAAAAAGACGCGGAAGCTTATTTGGGGGAAACAATCAGCAAAGCTGTTATAACAGTTCCCGCGTATTTTAACGATAACCAGAGACAAGCGACAAAAGACGCAGGCGCGATTGCCGGTCTTGAAGTTGTAAGACTTGTAAACGAGCCTACGGCGGCATCGCTTGCTTACGGTATCGACAAAGTCGGCAAAGAACAGAAAATTTTGGTATTTGACCTTGGCGGCGGAACTCTCGACGTAACAATAATGGAAATGGGCGCCGAAGGAACCTTTGAAGTTCTTTCAACTTCAGGCGACACGCAGCTTGGTGGAACCGATATGGACAATGCGTTAATAAATTACATTGCCGACGATTTTAAGAAAACCAACGGCATAGATTTGCGTAACGATAAAATGGCTGTTCAGCGTTTAAAAGAAGCGGCTGAAAAAGCAAAAATAGAACTTTCAAATGTGCTGGAAACCGACATAAATCTTCCGTTTATCACGGCGGACGCGTCAGGACCAAAACATTTGACGATGAAGTTTACAAGAGCTACTCTTGAAAATTTAGTCCGTCCGATAGTTGACAGATGTAAAGCTTCAATCGATAATGCAATAAGAGACGCAAAACTCGGGGTTGACGCGATAACAAGGATTATTCTTGTCGGCGGACCTACAAGAATGCCTATAGTCCAGAAATTCGTAGAAGATCACGCAGGTAAAAAAGTAGAACGCGGCATAGATCCTATGGAATGCGTAAGCTTTGGAGCCGCGGTGCAAGCCGCAGTTTTGACCGGAGATGTCAAAGACATCTTGCTCTTGGACGTTACGCCTCTTACGCTTGGACTTGAAACTATGGGCGGCGTGAGAACTGCTTTAATAGACAGAAACACAACAGTTCCGGCAAAACGTTCTCAGATTTTTTCGACGGCCGCGGACAATCAGCCTGCCGTTGAAATCAATGTTTTACAGGGCGAAAGGCCTATGGCGAAAGATAATCTTTCGCTTGGCAGATTTACTCTCGACGGCATACCGCCCGCGCCTAGAGGAGTTCCTCAGATTGAGGTTACTTTTGATATAGACGCAAACGGTATCCTGCACGTAAGCGCGAAAGATAAAGGCACTGGAAAAGAACAGTCAATTAAAATAAGTTCGTCAACAAAACTTTCTAAAGACGATATAGACAAATACGTAAAAGAAGCCGAACAATACGCTTCGGAAGACGCAAAAAGAAAAGAAGAAATCGAAGCCAGAAACGAAGCGGATAATTTGGTTTATTCCGTGGAAAAGAGCTTAAAAGACCACGGCGATAAAATAAGCGCGGAAGAACGTGCCGCAGTAGAACAAGAATTAAACGCCACAAAAGAAACTCTGAAAGGCAATGACACAGCGGCAATAAAAGCGGCCAAAGAAAAATTAACAACCGCCAGCCAAAAACTTGGTGAAGCCGTATATAAAGCCGCCCAACAGCAACAACAGCAGGCAGCACAGGATCAGGCACAAGGTGCCCAAGGCGATTCTAATGCAGGACAACAACAACCTAACGCTGACCAAGTAGTTGATGCGGAAGTTGTGGATGAAAATAAATAAACAGAATTATGCCGGGGGCGGCGTTGTCGTCGTCCATTGACGCATAGGAGCTGTAAATGAAATATGCAATCTTGTTGGTATTGGACAAAGCCAGTCAAACAAAGATTGGCAAAGTGAGAAAATGCCTTGCAAACAATGGCATTGCCCAGGATGCCTTCAAGTTGAACCATATTACAATAACCGTTTTTGACGCGGATGATGAAGGCAAGGTTGTTGAGGTGTCTAGAAAATTTGCAAATGATCAAAAATTTTTTACGACAACGCTCTCTTCGGTATCAGCGTTTATTACTGAAAAGAATGTTGTGTTTTATGCGCCTGTCGTAACAAAGGAACTCAAGGCAGTACACGAAAAATATTTGGAGAAAATGTCAAAGAATTTTCGCAATATGGAACATTATTGGTGTCCTGAAAAATGGGTTCCTCATTGCACATTGGCAGATGGAATTACAGATTCTGCAATGCTTAAAGCATTTGAGATATTAAAGCAAAATAATATTCTGCCTCTCGATGTTGTGGTTGACGGATTATGCGTATTGCAAATAGATTCTAGACTGTACAAGCGAGTAGCCGAGTTTGAATTAAAATCAAAGGGAATTGTTGACAGGGAACATAGAGTATTTTTCAAAGGATAACATGAAAAAACTATTTATTTGTTTCATCGCATTTTGTGCTTTAGGAATGTCGGCTTGTATTACTACTACTTCTTCTCCTTCTTTTAATAAAAAGAAAGCTGTGATTTCTTTAGACGGAAACCCTACAACAGGTTACACTTGGACTTACAGTCAGGCAAAAGATTATATTGTTCGGGAAGTTTCAACCGAATATAAAGCAAAAAAACCTTCTGCTATCGGAAAAGGCGGAACTTTCTTTTTTGTTTTTGAAGGGATAAATAAAGGCGAAACGGAACTGATTTTTGAATATTTGCGTCCTTGGGAAACAGACGCAAAGCCGATAGAAACCAAAAATTATATTTTTGAAGTTGATACGGATAAAAATATTTCTTTTAAGGAAAAGAAAAAGTAATTTTTAAATATTTATGGATAAATAGGAATAAAGAAAATGAGAAAAATGTCATTGTTCGCAATGGTATGTGTATTTTGTTTTTGCGGATGTTTTAGTAGTTCGGATGATAGTAAACAATCTGATAGCGAAATTACACAAGAAGAAACAAAACAGTTTACACAGAAAGAATTGTATCAAGATTTGAGAAGAATTGCTTTTAATGCTAACACTGAAAATTTAAATATAAATGATATATCAAGTTCAGGATTATATGGAATTATAATTGAACGAAACAATGTGACATTTATTGAAACTGACATTGTTTTTGCAAATGGAGAAAGGGCAATTTTATATTTGCCTCCTGATGGTTGGGGCATCATAGTAGGTTCATTAGGTTTTGGCGAACATGGAAAAGATGCAGGAGTATTTAAAAAATGGGCAGATATAATAGAAAAATACTGGAATTATTTTTCTGAAGAAGATAAAAAAAGAATTGTTTTATTATGGAGCAAGAATGAATATAAAGCTAAACAATTCGCATTGTTAACTTTTATAGCATTGGAAAATGAGAATAGTGCTGGTGTCAAAAAGGCAAAGGATTTTATCGCCCTTTCTGAAAGATATTTATTAGAACTACAAAGTGCTCCAACTACTGATGAAGTTGTTCCTATAAAAGTGAACGCAGATATTTCAGAGAGCAATGGCGATATATCCGGTGGTGATACGCATATATATTTTTTAACAACAAAAGGAATTATTGCGGCAAAATTGCCATATACAACTGACTGGTCTGAATGGGACAATATGTTCAAGTATAGACCTGAAATGTCTATAATAGATGTAGAAAATGATAAAGATTATGATTCGATGGCATTATTTAAATAAAAATATAAAATGAATAAATAGGACGTAGGAATTTACAACAACAATATTCAAAATATTATGAACAAAGCGGAACAGGCTAAAGAAAATTTTTTAAACGGTTATAATTGCGCGCAGGCGGTTCTTTTGGCGTTTGCGGATGATTTCAATTTGGATAAAGAAACCGCGTTGAAATTGTCATCGTCGTTTGGCGCCGGAATGGGCGGTCTTCGCGAAGTTTGCGGGGCTGTCAGCGCTATGTTTAAGGTAATCGGATTAAAACACGGATATTCCGATCCGAAAAACTACGAACATAAAAAGAAATTATACGCTTTAATCCAGGAAGCCGCAAAAAAATTCAAAGAAGAAAACGGTTCAATAGTTTGCGCGGAACTGCTTGGTCTGAAAGAAAATTGCCAAACTCCGGAAAAAAGAACAAAAGAATATTATAAAAAACGTCCGTGTCAGGAATTGGTTTTCAGCGCGGCAAAGATAGCTTCGGATAAATGCTAAAAGAGATTTTTAAACTATGCGCGATTATTATAAAATATTAGGCGTTTCAAAATCCGCGTCTGTAAAAGAAATCAAATCAGCTTACAGAAAGCTTGCGCTAAAATACCATCCTGACAAAAATGCGGGAGATAAGTTAGCGGAAGAAAGGTTTAAAGACATTAGCGGGGCTTACGAAATATTATCTGACATGCAGGCGAAAAAGCGTTATGATGCTTCTCAAGCGTCGGATAAATCTTATAAAAGTAATGAAAAAGATAAAAATGACGTTTATGCGTATAAAAAATATAATAAATTTTGGCGGCGCAAGAGATACAGTAAATATTATTATTTTTTAGTTCTTATCTTTTTTATAGCCGGTATGTTTACGGCTGCGTATTTATCACGCGGTTTTTTGTCGGATTTAAAAAAATCTTTTGAAGCCGGCAACAGACAGGCAATAGAAAATAGCAAGTTTGACATACCCGGATTTGAATTTGGCAATGTATCTAATAAGGTATCTGATAAGAAATATTATCAAAGATCAGAAGAAGATTCGGATGACGGAACTTTAACAGTTGTAAAAGAAGCTGTAATAAAGACCGTAAAAAGAATTTACTATAGAATTATATCAAGCATTGATTTTTTTATCTATTGCTTAAGAAATTATGATGTTTTTATTTCGGTTGTTTATAAAAAGATAAGCTTGAGGCATTTTATTTTAAATCTTACGGACTTTAGTGTTGAAATTATAATATAAAGGTATAAAAATGGCAAAACGCGATTATTATGAAGTGTTGGGAGTTGGAAAATCCGCGAATACTGACGAGATAAAGTCGGCTTACAGAAAACTGGCTTTAAAATATCATCCGGACAGGAATGCCGGAAATAAAGAAGCCGAAGAGAAGTTTAAGGAAATTAACGAGGCTTATGAAGTTCTGTCTGACGCTCAAAAAAAGCAACAATACGATACTTTTGGACATGACGCTATGGGCGGTGCGGCCGGCGGGGGAAACCCTTTCGGAGGCGGTAATCCTTTTGGCGGGTCTTATGCCCAATACGGCGATAATATGGAAGATATTTTCGGAGATATTTTCAGCAATGTTTTCGGAGGCGGTTCGCAAAGAGGAAGTAAAAGATCGTCACAGCGCCGCGGAGAAGATTTAAGATACGATGTCGAAGTTTCTTACCTTGACGCTATGAAAGGCTCGGAAATTTCAATAGATATACCTAAAAAAGAAACCTGCCAGACATGTAATGGCAGCGGCGCAAAAGACGGCGCAAAACCAAAAACCTGCACGCAATGTAAAGGTTCGGGTCAAGTAAGATATTCGCAGGGATTTTTTTCTTTCAATCAGGAATGTCCCCAGTGCCGAGGAAAAGGCACGATTATAGATAATCCTTGTCAGTCGTGCAGAGGCGAGGGAACCATAAAAACAAGAAAGACTATAAAAGTAAGAATTCCTGCAGGCGTGGACGAGGGAACTTCATTGAAAGTTACAGGATCCGGGAACGCGGGAGCAAACGGCGCCCCTTCCGGTGATTTGTACGTAGTTGTTCATATGAAAAACAGCAGAGAGTTTAAAAGAAGCGGCGATGATTTATATACGGAAATAGGAATATCTTTTTCACAATCCGCAATGGGTATGGAGTATAATGTCCCGGTAGTTGACGGGCATGTGAAAGTAAAAATCCCGTCAGGAACTCAACCCGGGACAACATTAAGGGTGAGGGAACAGGGGTTTCCGAAGCTTGGAAGAAACAGCAAAGGCGATTTATACGTAAAAGTTAACGTAAATATTCCAAAGTCAATGAATGATTTACAAAAAAGAGCTCTTTTTGAATACGCGAAAACTATGGGGGAAATTCCTAAAGACGCCCAGTATCAAAATGACGGCTTTTTTAAGAAGATTTTCGGTTAAAAATGTATAAGACAAAAAACTCCTTTTAAATCAGTGCGATGACTAAACAGGAAAAAAATGAGATAAAGCAGGAATTATGAGCAAAGGAAAAACTCATTCGGATCGTCAGAAAAGTAAAAACAAATACGCAGATGTCAATGCCAAAGATTCTGTCAGCGGTATGACTCCTCTTTTATCAGCAGTTATCGCAGGGGATAAGAAAATCATTGAACTATTGCTTAAAAACGGCGCAGATATAAAAGCAGCGGACAAAATAGGCAATACTGCTTTAACTTGGGCAATAAAATGTAATGCTGATTATCAAATAATCAACTTATTGATTCACAATGGAGCGGATATAAATGCCAAAGTCCACAATGAGTGGGCGCAGACGCCGCTTTTCTATGCAGTCGAAAGAGGGGATAAGGAAATTGTTGAACTATTACTTAAAAACGGCGCGGATATAAAAGCCGTAAGCAGAGATGGGCGCACAGTTCTGGCAGTTGCGCGAAATGCTAATGATAGAGAACTTAATGTTAATAAAAAATTAAATGTTAATAATAAAGAGCTTATAGAATTTTTGCTAAAAAACGGCGCAGCTAATATAAAAGCTGCAAAAGGCTTAATAGAAGATACCCGTACAGTTCTGACACGTAAGCAAAATGTTAATAATAGGCGGGAGGAAATAATTGAACTCCTACTTAAAAACGGCGCAGAATGATAATTTTAGTTAAAAACGTATAAACCTCCTTAATAATTTATTAAGGAAGTTTTTTTGTTTTAGTATTATTTATATTTTGCCTATAATCTTTGCTCCGGCAGGTACGTCTTTAGTTACTATTGCGGCAGCGCCTATTAATGCGTTTTCGCCTATTGTTACACCCGGCAGTATTGTAGCATTGGCGCCTATACTTGCGCCTTTTTTTACTGTAACGCCTTCTAATTTGAATCCGGGATTTTTGCTTTTCGGATACCTGTCATTGCAAAAAGTTACATTCGGACCTACAAAAACGTCATCTTCCAAAACTACACCGTCCCAAAGCTGTACTCCGTTTTTTATCATAACATTATCGCCGACCTTAACGTCATTTTCAATGAAAACATTCGGAGATATATCACAACCCTTTCCTATAACCGCTCTGGAAAGCACAACGCAAAACTGACCTATATTTGTCCCTTCGCCTATGTTTTTAGATTGCACATCAGACGATTCGTGTATATAACTTCCATTAATTTCTTTAAACATTTTAACTATCCTTATAAATAAAAAAATGGAGGTAGACGGGATTGAACCGACGACCTCTTGCATGCCATGCAAGCGCTCTCCCAGCTGAGCTATACCCCCATTGAAACTATATATCAAATTTTAAAAAGAACTTTAGGAATAACATATCATTTTTAGCAAAAAATGAACCTCCACGGGCTTACGCCCGTGGTATCAGCCTATTGCAAACAAAGTTTGACCTGAATCTTCTCTACCTTGATTTTCAATGTACTTCTTTATTATTTCCTCATTAATTCCTATA
>WQYI01000003.1 GCA_009781315.1 Candidatus Endomicrobium embiratermitis
CTGTTTCCTGCTTTGTCCGTAAAAGCTTTTTACATATTGCATGCTAAATCCTTTTAATAATTCTGTTTTTATACAGAATTATTCTAGTAATTTAGTCTAACATGTGTTTGAGATTTTTCACTCCATGATAAACCAGCTTCTTTTAATACCTTGTTTTATCTTAGATTTTTTATGCATACATCCGTTTTCCGACGGTAACGGCAGAATATCAAGATTATTATCATTACTGCTTCTATATCAAAACGGTTTTGACGCCGGAAAATATATTTCCTTTGAAGAACAGATAAATAAAAATAAAAGCGCTTATTACGCCGCTTTGCAAAAATCCTCTATTGATTGGCACGACGGAAAGAATGATTATATCCCGTTTATAGAAAACTTTATTTTCACATTGCTTGTTTGTTACAAAGAATTAGACAAACGTTTTGCCCTTATCAGCGAAAAACGTTTGCCTAAAAGAGAAAGAGTAGAAGTAACCGTGCTAAACAGCCTAGTACCTGTCGGTAAAAAAGAAATAAACTATATTTTGCCTGATGTCAGCGCAAGGACTATAGAAGTGGTTTTGTCGCAAATGTTAAAACAAAATAAAATAAAAAAACTAGGCACTTTTAAAGATGCTAAATATGTGAAAGTGAAATAACCAGCATTTCCATATTTATTAAGCCGCCGCCAATATGGCCCTGGTTAAGGGGACGTAGTGTTTGACAGAAAAACTATTATTATGTCAGTTACTACATCCACTTGACATTACTGCTTACCGTTTATTTCATACTGCTTATAACATCTGTATTAAACACTTCATTAAGCCATACGACTACATCATTTTTTGATACTTTGTTTTTTGTTCCGCGCCCGATTCGCCTTTCTATTTGATTGCTGCCTCTGGCTGTAAATCCGGGTTTTACCTCGCTTGCGCCTATAGCATTTTTTATTATATCGTCGTAAAAGTTCCCGGCTCCGCCGCCGCCGTGAGTGCAGAACGGAACAATAATCTTGCCTTCGAAGCTATTGTTCGCCAAAAACGTTGCAACCGGCGGAGCATAAGTATTGAACCAAATCGGAGAACCTACAAATATGATGTCATAATCCACGATATTTTTTTCAAAAGGCTTGATTTCAGGATGAATGTTGTTTCTAAATTCTTCCCTTGCTCTGTTCAATATTTGCCTATAGCTGCCAGAATAAGAATTAACCGGTTCAATTCCCTGAATATCTCCGCCAAGCACCTCGTGAATCCATGTTGCCACGGTTTGAGTGTTTTTATTAGGGGATTCGGAAAAATAAACCACAAGAACTTTTCTTTCAGGTTTATTTGTCAGTTCGACTTTTTTTATACTGCCGCTGCCGCAAGCGGCAACAAATAATGCCAAAACGACATATAATATTTTCTTCATGTTTGACTCCGAAAAGCTCCTTTTATAACTATTGCTTTTTGTCTGCTCCGCCATACAGGAATATCCTGCATGGCATACAAAATTGGGGAGCACCTAAAATAATAGCCGGTGTAAGTAGCTTCTTAAGCTTACCTCACAGACTTTATACAAACATAGGTATTAAATTATTTCCCAAACCCCTTTAGGACTCATGTTTAATCCGTGAGGATTTTCTTTTTTTGATGCTGGTTTCATTCTTTTTTGCTTGCGTAATTCTGTAGCTGCCCATCTTATATCATAATTCCAAGTATAAAATAAATCTCCAGATTTCTTTAACTCTTCAGAATAAAGTTTCCAAAATTTTTTGAAAATATCTATCATTACTGCCTTACTACCAAGAGATTTTATGGTTTTATATAACAAATTGGGTAAATCTTGACGAATCATAGTACCTCCATTAGGATAATAACTTACGTTTCTATTAAAGGGTTATATCTGATTTTTGTGTTAAAGAGCAAGAATTGCTTAGGTATTGGTGGTGGTGTCGGCAAATAATTCTTCAGGGACTGGCATTACACCCTGTCTTACTATATACTGCGAAAATTTTTGTTGAATTTGATTAATATGAGGTGCTAATATTCGTCCAAGTATATTGTCTTTAAGTTCACTAAATTTTCTGACTTCAAATTGTGTAAAATCAAATTTAATAAACTTACTATCAATAGGCCCTATGATTTTTTCGTTTGCTTTTTCTATAAATGTTCCATGTAGAAATAAAGTTTTTTTATAGTGTTTTTTAATAATAGTACATGTCTTTTGCAGCTGCACATTGTCAGTTATATCAGTTATAATTGATTTCAAGCAATCTGGGGTTATATCCTTAGTTCTTATAGTATTTTCTTCAATTTTTTCTCCTTCAATCAAGTATAAAATAGGATCACTTTCTCGTGCTATGTCACATTGAGCCCTTATATTTAAAAGATATTTATTATTGTGACTGCTAAATAAATCTCCTGTATATGCATTTTCAGTAGGATTATCTTCATTATGTTTCATATATCTCTCACATTCTAAAACTTTACTTAATTCTCGCGGATGACATTCATGTCCATCACATTCAAGTATATTGCTTTCAAATTTATAATTTTGGAGCCTAGTATTAAAATTTTTGGATATAAAATCGCCAAAACTAAATATGGCGCCATGTTCATTATCAAGTTTCATTTTTTTCCATATTTTTTGTACCCAACCTGGAGAATGTTCGTATAACTCAATAAACATATTATGCATTGTTCTATTAGCTAAACTTTCCCATTCTTTAAAAACATAAGCTGATGGTGCACTCTCTATCCAAACTTTGAGGCAATCGAATAAACCATTTGCTTCTATGTCTGCCTTTTTTTTGATAAAAATTCTTTTGTTGCTTTGTAAATCGTCATCCAATTCATCTCTTGCTTCATCTTCTTCTTTAGTGGTAAATATAAAAACAGGGCAGAAAGTTTTCTTCAATATTTGCCTTACGAACTCTTGTTTGTTTTCATTAAAAGTTATCGGTGGTATGCCTGCTGCGGGAATCAAATTCCAATCCATTACTATAAAAGAAGCGTTTAAAAATGAATCAATAATTACCTGTGACGGGATTGTTTTATACTCAACCACTGGAAAATCATTGGTTTTAAAATTCTCTTTGATTCTGTAAATTTCAGAATCTTCATTTTCAATTTCGTCATCAATGATTACAATGAAACCTTTTAACAGTCTCTTTAGTTCATTGATATCCATTTATTCGCCATCCTCTTTTACAAACTCCATTACAAAGTTTGCTCCATCTAAAAGTTTGTCTTTTGAAAACTCAGCTAATTCAATCGTGTAATCATAGCGGTCTAACAATTGCCTTGCAATATATAAACCCAGTCCTCGGCCGGATTCACCTTTACCCGAATAAAACGCTTCAAAAATATAATCTTTGTCTTCAGGTTGAATACCTGGGCCGTTATCGGAGAAAATTAAACGATTATGCTCTCCGTCTAATGTAATCAATATCTGCTTGTTTTCCATGTCTATTGTTTTCAACCAATAGTATGCATTATCAAACAAATTTATAAATAATTGTAACAAGACAGCATCTGTTGTTTTAACAATCAAAGATTGTTTAGTAGAATCTATATTACAAGTTATTTTGTTATCTTTTAGTGGATTTTTATAGAAACTATATACCTTATCAATAATATCTTTAACATTTATATTTTTTGTCCGTTGTTTTGATGACGGGAAAAGTTTTTGTATATCTTTAAATTGCGCTTTTATAATACCCAATGTACCTAAAATAGATAAAATTTCATCATTATAATAGCTTTTGTTAATTTCGCCAGATTGCGACAATGATTTTATTACATCCTGAGCGCGTTTTATTGTTCCGTCTAGTAAAATATTAATATCGTGAGATGCTGTTTCTATTGATAATCCAACCGCGGCTAAATCTTCTGTTTTTTTAATTCTGTCGTCATATATTTTGACTTCTTTTTCATAAATATTTTCTAATTTACTTACATTATCGAGTAAAATTTTGTCATTAGGGTAAGTTTTTTCCACATACTGCTTCATATTACTTATCAATCCTTTAGGCTTACCAACTTTATCAAATTCTTCTTTCTTTTTTTCATTTATCAAGTATTGTGCATAATCTTTCATCCTTATATATCTTAATAATATCTGAATTATGGCTATAAATCGTCCAAATGTACCATCTTCATCAATCAGGCCTTCTCGATTTGTTTTATCCTTAAGTTTATGATTTTTTTCTTGTGTTATGTAGATACATCCTACCACTTGATCATTGCTTAAAAACTCATCTGCTTTTTTTGTGCCTCTTATCATATCTATTTTTAGCCAATCGTCGTTTGCATCACCATAGGGCATAACCCGAACATCATCTCTATACAAATACACTCTATGTGGTTTTACTAAGTCTATATCACTTTTATCCAAAACACATTTCCCACGTTTAGTATTAAGGTCAAAAATGTAAAATTCAAAATTAAAATCTCCGAAGTTTGTTATGTCTTGATTAGGAAAAGCTTCTTTATAATATGTCATTCCTTTTATTTCAGAGGATGACAACTCAACCGTGCGTTCTTTACCATTCAGATTAAATACAAACTTTTGTTCTTGTTCTTTGTAAATACCGTCTTTGATTTTAAGCACAGGGCTATTGTCTAACAGATTATGCAATCTCTCCGCACTATCGTTTACACAAGGACGTGAATTACCGTTAAAAAATATGCTTACATCAAAATCAGACTGCTTATTATGTCTAAAAATCGGTTGCATTTTACTTATTTCTCTTTGCACATTTTCTATCTTTTTTTTGCTCCAATTGCTTTTTAAATTTGTTATTTCAATTCTTGTGCCATACTGTAACCCTTTTTTACTAGTTCCACCAAATGAAACTTTTCTATCAACAAACACTTTAGGCGTGTCATGCGAAAAATTAACTTCTAAGTCGTCAATAAAAAGTTCCTTCTTAATATTATCCTCTGAAAGAAAATCATCGTCATATTTACCGAAATTATATTCAATGCTATACTCAAACTTTCCGCCTTTCAAATCTGAAGTTTTTTTTCGTGTTGTTACTGTTACGTCTTTGCCTAACTTAAATATAGCAAACCGTCCAATACCCTTTTCACCTTGAATAAACCGCCCTTTGGGAGTTCTAGGTTTTAGGCTTTTGCCCTTTAGCTTCACAGGTGTTGCAGGATTAAGCCAAGATTTTTTTATTGTTCTTCTAGCCATCCCAAAGCCATCATCTTCAATAATAATTTTCGATGTTTCTTTGAGTGAATAGTCTTCATTGAAATCTATAAAACTAACTTTAACCCAAGAAGCATCTGCATCATACGAATTTTTAATAAGTTCAATTAAAGCAACAGTTTCATTCGTTATTAACTGTTCACCCAACATTGTTATTAGGCGCGCATAAGGCCTTATACGTAATGGCAATGGTTTATTCATTAGTGTTTTCTCCCACTAATCAATAATTCTTCATGGTATATTTGACGCTGTTCCTTATCAGTAGTAAACTTACCATTACTATCCCTATAAGGTGTCAATAATTTATTAGATATTTTACGTCTATCAATTTTAATATCGTCTAAGCCACAGTCCATCATTGCTTCCACCAAATGTCTAGAATTTTCAATTTTTATACCTTTGAATTCTGTATTACCTACTACAAAAAATACCATGCCATTTTTTTTCAACATTTTAGTGCACTTTTTTACTACTTTCTGCATATCTTCATAGTAACGAGCCACAGATTTCACTCTTGATTTGCTTTTCATAACTTCAATTAAATCTTTAACTATTTGTTGTCCTTTTGAGTTCAACTTTAGGCCTTCAAGTTTTAAATTTTCGCTATTATGCATACTTCCAATAGTACCTTTTCTATAAGTTTTATAGTCGTCGGTATAATCTAACCATAGGGTTGATAATTGATGCAAATCCGCATATTCATAGGATGTTGCATATGGCGGACTACTTACTATTAGATCTACCTTGGGAATATTTTTTAATGTCAAAAAATTTCCTGTTTGTATATTATATGTTTTAGACTGTTCTTTATCGCTGTTGTTTTCACTTGATTTGACAAATTTATTATATTGCTTCTTGAAAGCATCTTCAGGATTCATTGGTATTTTATTTGGATCTATTTGTGGCTTAATAGATTTAGATAACCATCTTGAGGTTGATTTCAAAATAGCTGAAAAAATACAAAGAAAAGCATCTCTATATTTACCTTTTGGTACGTTATTTATGGCATTTTTTATTTTTAGCAAACTCAAATATTTATGTTCGTCAAACCAGTACTGTAGACGTTCATTGGCATTAATGTAAGATTCTGGGCTGCAGTCTGCTTCTACAATTGTTTCAAGGATTCTTGTATAGTACTTATTTAAAACATTAATATTGTAATTTCCACTTTTTACACGAGCTATCAGGGTAGCAACAGGATTTATGTCACATCCCCAAAAACTATAATTATGTAATTTGGCTTCCAATGCCACCGTACCGCAACCACAGAAGATATCTGCAACTGATTTCACATCAACATTCTCTTTTCTTGCATAATCAAATACTTTTGAGGCAATAAAGGCAGGAAATTTCGCAGGATATGCGTGTATGTTGTGCATATTGTTTTCTTTTTCATTACCAAAATTCCAATCAGCATTTATTTCAACTTGAAAAGAATCTTGGTTAACATATTCTTTGCCAACTTTATTCATATTACCTCAAATTATGCCTAGGATATGTTTTTACAAAAACAATTGAATTATGTTTCTACATGATATCAAAAATATAGAAAATATTAAACACCGAGTTGCTTGCAAATACTTTTTGCCATATAAGCGAGAGATAATACACAGAAATATTGTATAAAATTTTATGCGATTATGTTAAATTTTGTAGAAGTTCACAACATATTAGACATTTTGCTTTTTAGCAAGGATAGTGAATAATGAAGCGGCGTTTGATAATTTAATGATTTATGTCGGATTTTGTTGATATTGGTCATTGGTCATTGGGGACGGGGGTATTGACCAGAAGAAAATGATTAAAATATTAAAAAATTACAAAAAAAATGCCCTAATAAATAGACTTTTCTTGGTTTACTCAAACAGAGTGTGTGGTCAACACCCCCGTGAACTGAACCCCATTTGGTAAAGTTGTAGAAGTGTCACTGCGGTATTTGTTCAGGTGTTCCATTGTATTTTAATATCACTCTTTGCCTATTGTAATATAACGCATATTCATCTATTAAATCTTTTGTTTCTTGTAATGTCTTTGGTTTTCTTGCATACAAACATTCTGTCTTTAATGAACTAAAAAAACTTTCTATTGGCGCATTGTCTTTTGGCATCGCTGGTGCTGACATTGACAAGTCTATCTTATTCTCTCGTGCAATTTTCGCATATGCTAATCCGCTATATTGAAATCCTCGGTCGCTATGTAATAACGTTTCTTTCTCTTCCTTCTTTTGCCGTAATGCTGATTTTATCGTCTCTAATACCAAATTAACATTATTGTTCGTTGAATATTTATAACTTACTAATTCTCTCCTATGACAATCTAGTAATGCTGATATATATATATTACTCCTTCTTTACACTTATACTCTGTTATGTCCGTTAGCCACACTTTGTCCTGTTCTTTTTGGTCAAACTTTCTATTTAGCTTATTCTCGTATATGTTTATGAACTTTTCACCAAAACTTTTGTAATTACTGCTCTTTTTCCTTCTTATCTTGCTTAATAAATTATATTTTACCATCACCCTATATATCTTCTTATGGTTTATCTTTTTTTCTCTTCCTCTATTTATCTCAAAACTTACTTTCCTATATCCGTAACTCTCTTTAAACCCTTTCTTTATCTCTTTTATTTCTTTATATAATTCTTCGTCGCATTCTTCTTTCTTTTCTATATTCTTATGCTTGTAATATCCACTCTCAGATACTCCCAATTCTTTACATAAATCTCTTACTCTATACTTCTCTCTTAACTTCTCTTTACCTGCAAATTTTACTTTTTTTTTGACAATTCACTTAATACCTTCTGAATATCCCTCAACATCTTGTTCTCTCTCTCTAATCTCTTTATCTTCTCTTCTATACACTCTTTTCCCTTTTTCTTACTTTCAAAACTTTCTATTCCTCTTTCTCTATATCTGTTACTTATTCTCACTATTGTCCTTTGGCATACTCCATACTCTCTCGCCAATTCATTTGTTGACTTACCTTCTTCAAACCTTTTTACACATACTTCTTTCTTTTTTTCGTTACTTAACTTCTTTGCCTCTTTCATGTGGTTTCTCCTTTTTTCATTATACCACATGACTCTTTCTATTCTCTACTTTCTTGGGGGCAGTTCAACGTCCCCTTGACCACTAGGCAGTTTTTACAATCAGAATGCTACCAAAAATGAAACTTTAATAAATGCCCTTGTTACAAGTCATAAATGGAATAAAGAAGTTTTGTATGAAAAGAAATCGGTAAGAGAAATAATGACTAGAGAAAAGCTTACCAAACGCTTTGTAGCGCGAATGATAAACCTATCATTTTTGTCGCCAAACATAGTAACCGCAATACTGCAAGGTAAACAACCGCCTGATTTAACCGTAAGAAAACTGCTGGAGATTAATACAGCTGATTGGCAAAAACAAGAAGAGCAAATATTTTAATATTTTTCTTCAATATATCCTTTTTCTTTCATCTCTTTATATTTTTTTAGTACTTCTTTTGAAACTACCAAAGCTGTACTTATTGCACATAATTCATCGTAAGGACTAAACTCTTTTTTCCAATATTTAAACTCTGGATATTGAATGTTATTATTAAGGTGATGATGTTTTACATGACAGTATTTTGCATATACTACTTTCATAATCTTTTCTTCTACAAACTCATCAACCATAGACTGTACTGTGCATTTTCGTTTTGGGAACTCTTTATATGATTCTCGTAATATTTTGATTTTACCTGTGTAATTATTCTTTTCTGATTTTAAGAAATTTATAACATCAGTATAGTTTTGCCCTAGCTTAATATATTTATTTCCAAACTTTTCCAGTATGTTTACGTAAACTTCTATTTGTTTCGGGTTAGGAGCTCCTAACTCGGCTTCTCTATATTCTAGTGCCAAGCCATTTATTGTTAAGAAATCGATATAATATTCCGCTTTATTATTCTTTATACAATAAAGCATTAAAGACATACCTTCGACCATCATACCAGCTAAGGTTATTATTTCTGCCTCAAAATATTTTAGAGATAGTAGATATATAGCTTCCGCCGTTATTGTTAAGTTTTCCAAAAAATTAGCTACTAATAAAGTATCATAAGTTTTATATTTACGAGGTTTTCTTTGCATTTGCTGCATTTCCAAGATTACACTTCTTAAATGAGCTAAATTCTTTTCCTTCCATCTCAAAGTGTATTCTGGTGTTGGTAAGTCACGGGGTATGTCATTATCTGTCATTTGGAATCCTTTAAATTACTTATAAGCTATAACATTTATATGTAAGATGCTGAAGATTTTCTGACAGCAATATCTTGTATATTAAAGCCATTAGTAATCAAGAATTTATGAATATTTGGTATAGCAACACTGCACTTTGGCCCTAAAATTATTTCATTGATTAGATTACCATGTTTTGAATTAGTGCTTAATGGATATTTATAATAAGAAACTATGTCTCTGCCGTTATAGTAGTAATCATAATTTAACGTACATTTATCTTTTTTGAGACATTTGTCTTTTTCATTACATTCAGCGCCAATATTGTAATACATGCGCCATTCCAATTCTTCTTTAAATGCCGGGTTTTTATATATTTTCATTTTTTCTAATAAAATATCTAACAGGGCTTTGTTATCAATATTTAAAAGTATATTCATTAAAAATTTGTCGAGAATATCTCCGATATCATTATTAAGATCTTTGTTTGCATCAACATATAACATTTCTACAGATTGTATCTTTTTGTTTTCTGTATCCAATAATGACTTAGTATTGAAACCAATAGACACACCCTTCCCATCATCAGCATATGCTCTCCATTGGCTTAATATATCTCCTGTAAGTGAAAAACAAGCAATATGTCCAATACTTACATTTTTTATTAATGTTTCTTTAATATAACTGTAAAAATTTTTATGCATTTGTATTTTTTGATTTTTATATTGATCAAATGTTGTCGGAAATGAGCTTTTATATAATTTAGCCTTAGTAATAAATTCATTGAATGCTTCTTTTTGAATACCTAACTTATCAAATTCTTCTTTTATATTGTCTTCAAAATTTTCGCTTAAGATAATTTTATTACTGTTTTCGTATTCTGTCTTTAGAATTTCCGGATTTTTCTCTATATTATTTATCGCATCACTAATAATAATCATAATAATTTTGATTGTATAAATTAATTCTTCAGAGTCATTTGTCGTAAGCATATTTGTCAACCACAATTCACGACTTTTTATTATTTTCATAAAATTATCCACGCTACAATAATGATAAACAGTATTTGTCATTTCGCTAACTCCCAGTATCTAAAATTGCAAACCTTTAATAAGGATATTATAATATATACGCAATAGATAAACAAAGAACAGAAGATATCAAACTTTTTATTTAATTTTTCCTGAATTTTTCAATTTACTCTACACTGTAGAGCAAATTTCAATTATGATATTATACTATTATAATCAATTGTATTCTTCTGCGAGTTCTTGTAAATATAATTCAAGAATTTTCAATTTAGCAGGCGCTGCCTGCTAAATTAAATTCATCCATTAAGTTGATCTTGGATCAACACAATATGACTACACTAACGTATCAAAATATTGTAATATGTATGTATGTTCTACAGAAAAAAAATATTATTAAATTTGCTTGACGCCTTTGGCGGCAAATTGGATAAAATTTCTTTTACAAAACTCTTATTTCTCTTTTGTGTATCCAATGAAAAAAATCGGCAGTATGAATTTGTTCCGTATCAATACGGAGCTTTTTCTTTTACTGCGTATTCCGATATAAATGGACTAAAAAGAGAAGGTATGGTTTATGAAGGCGATAATTATTTTGCATTGCAGCAATTTGATAAGCAATCCTATAAAATAACTGAAGATGATAATGAAAGAATTGACAGCCTTTACCGGCAGTTTAATGGTAAAACTTCTGATGATTTGATGGAAATAACCTATGCAAATTATCCATACTATGCCAAAAATAGTAAAAAGAAAGATCTAATAACGGCAGAAATAAAAAATGCTATTAAGACCGCTATTTCAGAAGATAATAGTACAACTTTGTTTGATATTGGTTATGAGGGCAAAAGTCTGGAAGCATATCTGAATTTATTGATAACAAACAATATAAAAACTCTTGTTGATGTAAGAAAAAATCCTATAAGTATGAAATACGGGTTTTCTAAAGGCTTTTTGTCAAAAAGAACCAACGACTTAGGTATTGAATACCTCCATGTTCCCGAACTTGGTATAGAATCAGACAAGAGGCAATCTTTAAACTCTTTTGAAGATTATCAAAATCTATTTGCAAATTATGAAGACACTACATTAAAAAGAAATATTAAAAGCGTAGAAAAAGTTCACGACATTTTAATGCAAGATAGAAGAATTGCGCTTACCTGCTTTGAGGCTGATAAAAATTACTGTCATAGATATAGAGTGGTCAATTGTATAAATAATCTTTATCCTAATGAATTTGAAACGGAACATTTATAAATGAAAGAAACAAAGAAAATCCTTATAACCGTTAAAACCTATCCGACTCCTTCAAAAAAATATGATGAACTTGTCTGTACAGCTGGTATTACTGAAGATGGCAAATGGATTAGATTATATCCAATAGAATTTAGAAAACTTCCTTATGATAAACAATATAAAAAGTATGATTGGGTTGAAGTTGTAGTAGAAAGAAATGATTCTGATTTCAGAAAAGAAAGTTTTAGACCTATAAGCGAATGTAAGATAGTGAAAAGTATTGGGACTGAAAATAATTGGGCTGAAAGACGTGCAGTTTTAAAGAACGTAAAAACCTATACAAATCTAAAAAAGTTGATTGCTGATTCAAAAACGCCAAACTTTAAATCTTTAGCATTATTTAAACCAACAAAAATAATAGATTTTATTTATGAAGAACAAGACCCTAATTGGAGCAGAGAAGAAAATAAGCAACTTGAGCTGTTTTTTTCAAAAGATTTTAAACGCGTAGAAAAATTACCGTTTAAGTTTAAGTATGTCTTTGAAGACGATGAAGGTAAAACATCTAAACTATCTATTACAGATTGGGAAATTGGTGCGTTGTTTTTAAAATATAAGAAAGACCATAAATTAGCTTGTCAAAAAGTCAAAGAAAAATATTTTGATGACTTTGCTCACAAGAAAGATTTACATTTCTTTTTAGGCACAACAAAAGACCATCACAATACCGCAAGAAATCCATTCATTATCATCGGTACTTTTCATCCAAACAAAACTGTAGAAGATAAGCAGGGAATATTGTTTTAACTCGGGGCACACTGTGCCCCGAAGCTTCTTGAGATGAGGCAATTGTGCACACAGTGTGTTCACTTTTCTAAATTTGACCTTTCCCTCGAAAGAAGTTCCATTTCCAAGTTAATGAAAACGTGGTAAAATACCAACAAAAAAACCGGTATTTTGTTTTAAATATCGGTTTTTAAATTAAAATTAAAAAACTATATTTTTCTAATTTTAGTTGCTTTGGGGCCTTTGTCTGAAGATGAAACTTCAAATTCTACTTCCTGACCTTCCGCTAAAGATTTAAAGCCATCACTCTGGATTTCCTGAAAATGCGCGAAAAGATCCGCAGAACCGTCATCCGGTGTTATGAAGCCAAAGCCTTTTTGATCGTTAAACCACTTTACTTTACCTTTTGCCATGTTATACTACTCCCTTTTTTAATTTACAGCTCTTTGAGAAAGCCGCTGCATGCATTGTATCATTTTTAAAAACGATTTCTTTTTTTATTTTTAAAGTTAAAATTTTTACCGTCAGCAACTACTTTTGGTTTCCTGTCGGCATTAAAGTGAGGCTTGCGGTCAAAATCTCTTCCGTCGCTCTTGTTGAAAGGATTTCTGCCTGGAAAAGAATCTCTCCTTGGCGGAAAAGATTTTTTCTTTTCAAGCAGGTTAGTGATTTTTTCCAATTGCATACTTATGTTTTTTAGCTGCGCCAATATTTCATTATCCATTGCCGGCTCCTTAGTATCTATCTAATTTCTAAGCTGATTTCAAAAGGGGAGCTTTTAAAATCAAAACAGAGAATGCTTTGTTTATTTTCGGCAAAATCCGGCTGATTAGCGCCTTTATTCGTGTTCTCTGCTCCCCTAAATAGAAAATCCCCGACGTGGTTATACTAAATCGGGAGATATTTAAAACAGAGAAAAACTAGGATACGGAGAGATAGGGATTCGAACCCTAGTTACCCTTTCGGATAAACAGTCTTTCCAGGACTGCGCCTTAAACCGCTCGGCCATCTCTCCGTTGACATCAATATGTAAAACTACAACTATATTGCGCTTCTAAATATTTTTATAAACTTTTAACTGTGCCAGGAGTCGGTTCCGGGGCGCTCACCATCTCGCGCCCGCGGCAAACTTGTCCTCGTTATTCCTCGGACTGCCGCCCACTCGGCCATCTCTCCGCTGACATATTCAATTAAAAATTTTACAACGAGAGGCTATTTTACAATATTATCTCTCTTTATTCAACGGCCTATCGTCCGCCTCCTCCGCCCCCTCCCGATCCGCCGCCAGAGCTGCCTCCTCCTCCGGAGCCGCTTCCGCTGCTTCTGCTTCTTGGAGCGGACGAATTTATCGCGGAAATAAGGAAACTTCTTGTAAGAGCTCTCGTTCCGCCTATATTATACGTATAGTAGTCCATAGTTTGCCGTGAAAGCGTTTTTTTAAATCGTTTCATCCATTTATTTTCCATGCCGAAAGCAAAAGCATAAGGGATATAATCCGCGAATATTTTTGCATTATCAATCGGAACAGAAGCGGCGACTCTGTGCTTTTCCGCGATTGTCATATATCTGTGAAAGCCTTTAATTTTCTTAAAAAGTTCCCGTCCTTCGTATGTTAGATTACCTATTATATTAATATAAATAAGAAACGCCCAAAATGATAATAGAAAAAATATCTCAATGGTCGCAGCTGCCATTCCCGAACCCGCGCAAATCCCGAAAAAGAACAAAGAATAAAACAAGTTGAGAAGTATAAAAGCTATAATTTTCAATACTTTGTTTTTCGCTACCAGCCCTACAAATACTAAAACAAATATTGAGTAATGCAAGTTTACAAATATAAATGCCAGCGCGATAAAGCCGAACGGAATGAGAAGAAGCTGAAACAAAACCAGCATTAAAGCTGCCGGCAGAACATATTTTTTGTTGGACAATATATATTTTTTTCTTTCTAAATTGAAATTTTTTTCAATGTATTGTATGCATGACGAAATTCGCGACCAGTTAGATTGGTTTATTTTAAATTCTTCTTTTGAAGAGAACAGAAAGTCGATAATATATCTTTCTTCTTCCGGAAGCCCTGCAACACTTCTGTCTTTTAATTTCAGCACTGCCGTTTTTTGTTCTTCGGAGATTTCTATCTTATTTTTCATTGCCAGGCTTATTAAGGCGACGGCAAACATTTTCCTGTCGTTACCTCTGTTCCATAAACTGCGCATGAAAGCCGGAGAGATTCCTTTCGGAGGAGTAAATTCGGTTACTATTGCGTCTTTCGGATCTCTTCCTACCGCCAGCCATGTGCCAATGATGTATTTAAAAAAGAAAACAAAAAGAATAAGTCCCGCGGCCATAAGCATTAAACTTTTTGCGCTTAGAGCCGACAAAGACGTAAAGAAAGTTTTTTTATACGATTTTACTATGCCTTTTTCAAAAGGCACGGCGACGGTAAAACCTTCTCCTGCGTATAAATCTTCTGTCGTCTCATAAAAATATGTTTCTGTTTTTACCGCGTTTGAACCTTTCGAGCCTTTCCTTCCTGTGTATAATGAAACAAGAGAGTCTTTAATATCAGCGTCTTCCGGAAGCAATATGAGAAATGACGCGCGTTCTATGGTAAAATCCCAGTTATTTCCCGTCACGTTCCAGTAAACTTCGTCATAATCCGGAAAATCTTTTACGACATTCTTAACGGAATACGTAAGCCTGTAAGTATGTATTCCTTTTGGTATATAGTTGTCGTCGCCGAAGTTGATTCTCAGGTTTTTGCCGGATGTTTCAGTAAAAGAAGGGTGCGGCTCATTGTTCATATAGAGGCTTATGAATTCTACAGGCTCGGTTTCCGGATTTGGAATATCTCTGTACAAACCGCGCCTTATTTTAATATTCTCGGCGTTAACGGTGATAGTTTCTTCGACAATAACCGAGCCGTCTTTTTGCACCTGCATAGACGAAGCAAAGTTTAGTATTCTTTCTTCGGCAAAAGCCGCATGCGAGAACGCAAAAGAAAAAAATGCCGCGGATAAAAAAAGGAAAAACTTTCTCATTTACACCTCTTCGCGCCGGTTAATATTTCCGGTTGCGCATATGACCATCGCAAAGCCGGCAAACAAACTGACAGAACCGACGATTTACAATTTACAATATTGCGTAAAAATTGGCAAACTGACAAAAGCATGTCTTTATCCTTTCTTTTGTCATACCGGCACCCGATTTAGGCGTTCGAGTGTAAACTCCAGCCGGTATCCGCGTTTAACTATAAACTAAAATGGATTCCGTTCCTTCGGCTTCGCTCAGGACAAGCTTTCAACGGAATGACAGACAAGAGACAATAATAACTTAATTGCAGATTTTACACAACCATATGTAGTTAGCTATAATAATCAATATGTTTTTACCTACAACAAAAGAAGAAATGCAAAAACTCGGCTGGGAAAAGCCCGATATTATTTTAGTATCGGGCGACGTTTATATTGACAGTCCTTTTATAGGCGCTGCCGTTATAGGAAATTGGCTTACGGCGCATGGTTTTAAAGTCGCCGTAATTGCCCAGCCCGATATAACAACCGATGACATTGCAAGGCTTGGGGAACCCGCCTTATTTTGGGGAGTTTCCGCAGGCGCAATGGATTCTTTTGTGTCAAATTATACTTCTTTAAACAAATTTAGAAATGACGATGATTTAACCCCCGGAGGTATTAACAACAGACGTCCTGACAGGGCGAGTATGGTTTATACAAACATCATAAGAAAACATTTTAAAAACACTAAACCTATTGTTTTGGGCGGCGTTGAAGCAAGTTTAAGAAGAATTGTTCATTATGATTTTAAAGATAACGATTTAAGACGGTCTATACTTTTTGACGCGAAAGCAGATATCATCTCTTACGGTATGGGCGAAAAATCAATGCTTGAACTTGCCCGAAACATTAAAGAGGGCAAAGACTGGCGCGGCATAAAAGGCATATGTTACATATCAAAAGAAAAACCTGAAAACGCTTTAGAAATCCCATCTTTTGAAGAATGCAGAGACAATAAAGACAAATTTTTTGAAGCATTCGCTTCTTTTTATAAAAATACATGCAGCAAAAATGAAAAAATTCTATGCCAAAAACACGCCGAAAGATATTTAGTCCAAAATCCTAAACAGCCGGCTTTGACTTCAAAAGAATTAGACGAAATTTACGATTTAGACTACACAAGGGAAGTTCACCCTTATTACGCAAAACTCGGAAAAGTTAAAGCGCAGGATACAATAAAATTTTCCATTACAACGCACAGAGGATGTTTCGGGGAATGTAATTTTTGTTCCATTGCGGTTCATCAGGGAAAAGAAGTTGTTTCAAGAAGCGAAGAATCCGTTTTAAACGAAGCACGGAAAATAACAAAATTAAAAGATTTCAAAGGTTATATAACGGATTTAGGCGGACCCACCGCAAATATGTACAAAACCCAATGCAAAGTAAATACAAACGCCGGAAGTTGTGAAAATAAGCGATGCCTGTTTCCGAAAACCTGCGAAAATCTTGTTGCGGGACATGATAAACAGATTGAATTGTTAACCAAAGTTTCAAAAATAGAAGGTGTTAAAAAAGTATTTATTTCTTCGGGAATAAGATACGATATGATTTGCGCGGACGTTGCAAACGGACAAAATTATCTTGATACTTTACTGGAAAACAATATTTCGGGACAAATGAAAATCGCGCCTGAACATATTGACGATAAGGTTTTGGCTTTGATGGGAAAACCTAATTCCGCTGTTTTGAAACATTTTATAAAAATGTTTCAAAACAGCAAGAGTGAAAAGTTAAGAGTGAAAAGTGAAGATACGGCTGAAAAAAAAGACAGTTTTCCGGCAACTGCACTTGGGAATGACAAACTATCCAAACTGTTTCTAACGTATTATTTTATAGCCGCGTATCCGGGCTGCGGCGAAGCTGAAATGCGCGCCCTGCGCGGTTTTATAAACACAAACTTAAAAACCAGACCCGAACAGATTCAGATTTTTACCCCTACCCCTTCCACAATCGCCACAATGATGTATTATACCGAAAAAGATTTAAACGGAAACAAAATTTTTGTTGAAAAAGACAGAAACAGCAAGCAAAAACAAAAAAGAATAATCTGCGCATGATACATTTTAAATAGCCGCTAAAGGCACATGACAACCTTATTTTTTCTTTTTCGCCGGTTTTTTGGCTTTAGCTTTAGGTTTAGCCTTTGTTTTTGTTTTCAATTTCGGTTTCGACTTTTTAACAAGCGTTTTACTAAACGCCTCTATTCCTTTTCCTACGGCCTTTACCGTTCTTTTGGCTTTTTTAACTTTATCGCCCGCCGATTTTAGTTCTTCTTTAATTTTCTTTTTCGCGGCGGCAAATTTTTTAGACGCGGCTTTAGAAAGCTTTCTTGAAATTTTATCCGCCGATTTAATTATTATTTTCTTTTCTTTATTTACGATTTCAGATAATTTTTCCGCGTATTCCTTCACTTTTTCGGAAGCGTTAACTTTTAAAATCTCAATCGTATCAATTTTCACGGTTTTAGCGTCTTTCCAAAGTCTTTCCAGATTGTATGTTTCTCTCACGGAAGGCAGCATAACGTGTATTACAACCCCTCCGTAATCCGTAACACGCCAGGAAGCGGAATCAATCCCTTCTCTTCTCACGACCGTTATGCCTTTTTCTTTAAAAATCTTTTCAATTTCTCCGCATATCGCGTTTATCTGTGTGTTTGATTCGGCTGTCGCGATTACAAAATAATCCGCTATAGCGGTTAAATCTCTTATGTCCAGAATAATGGTATTTACCGCTTTTTTATCGTCCGCAATTTTTGCCGCTTCCTTAGCCAAAGCAAGAAAATCAATTTTTTCCATTACCGGCCTCCTCAACATTATCAAGCTTATCGTAAATCACGCAGTCTTTGCCGATAAAAACGCTGATATCATGAAAAGACTGAGCGTTATATGTAATTACAATCTTACCGCATCCTAAAACCTGCGCGGCTCTTAAACTTTCGTCGTAATATCCTTTATAATCTTTTATTAAAGTTCTATTGTAACGCAAAGGCGAAGTACCCCACTCCATAACGTCAAATCCGTTAGCCCTTAAGACCCATGCCGCTTTTTCGGCCATACGGGGTCTTCCCGACGCATTTTTTACATCCACAACCGCTTTTTTAGTTCTGATTTCTTCATTTAGTCCGAGATAATACACCGGCAGCAAATTTAAAATATTTTTTTTATCGGGTACAACTCTCTTCTTAGTATATTTTGCCGGCAAATCGAAAAATATAACAAAGGGATTATATTTTTTATTAAACTTTAACATCCGCACATAAGCGGTTTTTGAAATATTTGAATCTATAAGCTTAAGTTTTTTATTAGCCCGGGTTTTAAATGAACCGTAATTATTCTTAACAAGATTTAAAAACGTTTCGGTAATTTCAATTTGATTCATAAGTTTTTCGTCTCTGGTCTTGAAATCTTTTTTCAAAACAAGTTCTTTTATTTTCTCGTCTCCGTCGCAAAATTCCAAAAAAGCGCTATAAGTCGCCGAAATATAAAAATCCAGCATGAGATTGTTTTCGGTAAGTTCAAAAATATCCGTATATAAATTCGTAATCGCAAGCTGCAAATCTTTCTTTGAAGTTTCGTTAAAAGATTTCCTAAAGCTTAAAGCTTTGTTTTTTTTCCTGATAACCACCATATCGGTATTTACCGAAAGCACTTTAAAAACATTATTGCGCCTTTCGTAAGTTATAAAAAAAACATTGAGATCTCCGGGATTTATCTTTTCGTCTCCGTAAAGCAATACGGAAAATCTCACGGGCTCATAATTTGAAATGTTTTTTACAATCGAATCTTTCCCAATCTTGTGTCTAAACACGTTAAAATATAAAGAAATGGAAGTCATGACGCAAATCGTAAAAACAACCGCGGCAATTTTAAGAATTTTTTCTTTTTTCGGAGACATCGGAGACAGTTGAGACATAATAATTCCTCGCGTCTACAACCTGCGGACAGAGCCATTCTTCTTTGTCAAGAACATACTGGATTTTTTTTGTCATAACTTTTAAGAAGGCTTTTTCAATTTTTTTTACCGCAAGTTTTTGTATTTTTGATAATTCTTTGGATTTTCTGTCAAAAACCGACCCGTCCGCCACAAATATTATTTTTTCAAGAAGGCTCATATTTTGTCTGCCTAAAGTGTGGTTTCGGACGGCGTTTAAAATATCTTTATCTGTTACGCCTAATTTTTCTTTCGCGATAATCGCGCCCGCGTAAGAATGAAGAAGCTTCGGAGAATATTTTTTCATTTCGTTAAAATATTTAAAATCCGCTTTACGGTTTTCAAAAAAAGATATCAGTTGTTTGTCTGTTTTGGATTTCGCGCAATCGTGAAGCAGTCCCGCGGTCTGGGCTTTTAAAATATCAACGCCGTATATTCCCGCAAGTTCCACGGCAAACCTTGCCACATTATACGAATGCTCAAAACGTTTCGGGCTTAAATTTTTTTGAAGATACTCGAAAATATTTTTTTCTAAATCTTTTCGCATATTATAATCCGCCCGAATACAGCTTTTGTTTTTTTATATAATCGTACACTTTTTCATCTGTAAAATCCGCCGCCAAACCGTTATTTTTGCTTACCAAATCCCGTATTTCCGTAGATGAAATATCCCGCATTTCTTTATCTATAATCAAACATCTCTCAAGGAACTTCGTTCCTCTTTCTATTACGGCTCCCGGACGTTTGGCGACTATAAATTTATACTGCGACGCGAGATATTCTATATTTTTCCAGTTCGGCAAATCTAAAAGCGAATCGGAACCTATTATCATAAATATTTCGTCGTCGGGATAAATCTTCTTAAAATGATCCAGAGTTTCGTAAGAATAAACTTTTCTGCCCTGTTCGACTTCGTAATAACCGATTTCCGTTTTCTCCGGACTTTCCGATTCAAGGGCAAGTTTAAGCATTGCGATTCTGTCGGAAATATCCGCGTATAATTTTACTTTGTGCGGCGGAGCGTAAGCGATGACAAATATGATTTTTTTTAAATCAAAAGACGATAACGCTTCCTTCGCTATTTGAATATGCGCTTTATGCGGCGGATCAAAAGAACCGCCGAAAACAGCGATTTTCCCCATCGGATTTTTCCTGTTTTATTCTCTGGTATTTCCGTTTCCGCGGACAATATATTTTGTCGTAGTCAGCTCTTTTATTCCCATTGCGCCGCGGGCATGGAGTTTTTGGGTTGAAATCCCTATTTCGCAGCCTAACCCGAACACTGCGCCGTCATGAAGTCTTGTGGAAGCGTTCACAAAAACCGCCGCGGAATCAACCTGCGCCAGAAACCTGTCGGCGGTTTCTTTGTTTTCCGTAATTATCGCGTCGGAATGATGCGAACCGTACTTATTTATATGCGTTATCGCTTCTTCTAAAGAATTTACGACTTTTATTGAAATTTTCAAATCGTGATATTCGGTATTATAGTCTTGTTCCGCAGCCGGAATAATATTTTTGGCAAGACCCGACGTTATATGGCAGCCTCTTATTTCGACTCCCGCTTCATAATACAGTTCGCAGAGTTTAGGCAAAATTTGGGGCGCCGCGTCTTTATGGACAAGCAACGTTTCCATAGCGTTGCAAACCGCGGGGCGCTGGCATTTCGCGTTTATGGCTATTTTTACCGCCATATCCAAATTTGCGTCCATATCTATATACGTATGGCACAAACCTTTGCCGTGCGATAAAACCGGAATAAGCGAATTTTTACGTATGGAATTTACAAGTTCTTCGCTTCCGCGGGGAATAAGCAAATCGATATATTTGTCGAGCGTAAGCAGTTCGCTGACCGCCGCTCTGTCCGCAGTGTCTATAAACTGTACGGCTCCCGCAGGCATACCCGCCTGCGCGCCGGCTTCGGAGATTATTTTCGCAAGAAACTTATTTGAATTTAACGCTTCGGACCCGCCTTTTAAAATAACGGCATTACCCGCTTTTAAACACAAAGCTGCCGCGTCTACGGTAACGTTCGGGCGGGCTTCGTAAATCATCATTATTACGCCAAGCGGCACTCTTATTTTTTTAACGTCCAAATCTTTAACAGGCGATTTTAAATCTTCGACAAGAGTTCCGACAGGATCGGGCAAGGCAGCGACGTCTCTCACGCCTTGTATCATCGCGTTTATACGGGACTGGTTTAAAGTAAGCCTGTCTGTTAAAACGGGAGAAAGTCCCGATGATTTTGCCGCCTCTACGTCGATTTCGTTATGAAAAAGTATTTCTTTTGCGTTTTTTTCCAATGCTTCGGCCATAGCGGCAAGCATGCTGTTTTTTTGCTCCGAAGTAACGGAATTAAGCAAAAGCGCGGCGTCCTTTGCCGCCGCGGCTTTAAGCAAAACCGCCTGTTTTATTTCATTGTTTTCCATATTATACCCCATTAAAGACAAAGTGGAAAGTTGAAAGTTAAAAGTGAAATAAAAGTCTTTTTGCTTCGCAAAAACCTGTAATTCAATTTCGGCAAAGCCGAAATTCATTGTTTACACTCTTCACTTTACACTTTTAACTTTGCCTTTATTATATTTTACCCGAAACAACTTCAAACTGTCCGTTATAATATTTATATTCTTTTGCAGAAAACTTCAAAATCGCATAATCCGGGTCGTCAGCGCCACCCTTATAGTACATTGTCCAGCCGTCCTGCCAGAAACTTCGTTTAGTTTTTATGTCTTTTACAATTTCGATTTTACCGGTGAAAAGCAAACCGCCGAAACTGTTTTCTTTTACAAAATAAACCGACGCATTATCGTTTAAAGATATTTGTTGCATTTTCTGCGATGAAGTATTGGTTGTAAAATAAAAAGTAAAATCATCGGTAAAAAGTTTTTGAAGTTTCAAAAACATCTCGGGATTTCGCAAATTAAGCATGGCGCGCGTTTCCGGATAACCGTCCGGATTTACAGTGGCAAGATTTACGAAATTGCTCGTTTTGATAATTTCTTTGAATATTTTCAATAACGATTTATCTTTCATTTTTTATTCCTCAATATAATTACGAGCGCCACGCCCCCGTATTACGAATCTACGGGGCAGGGTATTAATGAATAACTTCTTATTAATAGCGGCTCGCAATGACGGCAAAAAACTTCTTATATATTACATTTTACCGATTACTTGTAGTTTTAATCCAGTTTAAAAGCCCGCCGGCAAGAAGAATCTCTTTCTGCCTTTGGGTCAAATCGTATTTTGCTTTGAATTTTGAACGCGGGAATATAGGCGTCTTGTCTTTGCTTTCTATTAAAATTTCGAAATCCTCTCCTTTCTCCAAAATCTCTTTTGCGTTCGGGAAAGAGAAATTGTGTCCCTGTTCTATTCTGTCGTAGTCGGCAGGATTTTCAAAAGTCAGCGGAATAATTCCGAAATTTATTAAATTTGCCAGATGTATTCTTGCGAATGATTTTGCCAAAACTATTTTTATATTTAAAAATCTGGGAGCGAGCGCCGCATGCTCTCTTGAAGAACCTTGCCCGTAATTGTCTCCGCCGACTATTATTCCGTCCGGTATTTCTTTTGCTCTTTTTGCAAAATCCGGGTCAACCGCGCCGTATGTAAATTCGGCGATTTTCGGCAAATTTGAACGGAACGGCAAAATTGTTGCTCCCGCCGGCAAAATATGGTCGGTGGAAATATTATCTCCTACTTTTAAAGCGACGGTCGCATTGTTTTTTAAATCAAACGTAAAACGCTTTAAAGAAACGATATTGGGTCCTTTTATGACTTTCACTATCGAGCCGTCCGCCGCGGGCTGCTGGAACTGCGCGTCGTCAACTAAAAATTTTTCCGGCATTGTTATTTTCGGTTTTTTGATAAAGTATTTTGACGGATCCGTGATTTTTCCGGTCAAAGCCGCGGTAGCCGCGACTTCAGGCGAACACAAATAGACCTGTGCGTCTTTTGTCCCGCTTCTGCCTTCAAAATTTCTGTTAAAAGTTCTAAGCGACACGGCTCCGCTTTTCGGAGCCTGTCCCATGCCTATGCAAGGCCCGCACGCGCTTTCTAAAATTCTCGCGCCGCTTTCAATAATATCGGACAATGCGCCGCTTCGGCTAAGCATCGTAAGAACCTGCCTTGATCCGGGAGATACCACAAGGCTTACGTTTTTGTTTATTTTTTCCCCTTTTAATATTTCCGCGACCAAAAGCATATCTGCAAGCGACGAATTCGTGCACGAACCTATGCCGACCTGATCAACTTTAACGTCTTTGAGGCTTGCAACCTTAACCACCTTGTCCGGCATATGAGGACATGCTATTAAAGGTTCAAGAACGTTTAAATCTATGATTATTTCTTCGTCGTATTTAGCGTCATTGTCGGGAAGTATTTCAGTCCATACGTCCGCGCGATCCTGACTTTCAAGAAATTTTTTTGTTATATCGTCGGACGGGAAAATGCTCGTAGTCGCGCCGAGTTCCGTTCCCATGTTTGTTATAGTGGCTCTTTCGGGAACTGACAAAGTCTGTACGCCTTCGCCCGCAAATTCGTATATTTTACCTCTTCCGCCCCTAACGCTTTCTATCCGGAGAAGCTCAAGAATGATATCTTTAGCGCTGGTCCAGCCTTTCAATCTTCCTTTGAGTTCCACTTTAACTATTTTCGGCATTGTTATATAAAAAGGCTGTCCCGCCATGGCGCACGCCACATCCAGACCGCCTGCTCCGAAAGCAAGCATGCCTATACCGCCGCCGGTCGGAGTGTGCGAATCGGAGCCTATCAAAGTCTTTCCCGGAACGCCGAATCTTTCCAAATGCACCTGATGACATATTCCGTTGCCTGCAGGAGAAAAAATTATTCCGTATTTTGCCGCTATAGTCTGCAAAAATTTATGGTCGTCGGCATTTTCAAAACCGGATTGCAGAGTATTGTGGTCAATATAACTCACGGAAAGTTCAGTTTTTACTTTAGGGATGCCCATTGCTTCAAACTGCAAATATGCCATGGTTCCCGTAGCGTCCTGCGTAAGAGTTTGGTCAATTTTTAAGCTTATTTCAGCGCCTTTTTCCATTTCCCCGCTAAGTAAATGTTTTTTGATGATTTTTTCCGAGACATTCACGTTTCCACCTCTTTGCATACGATATTTACCCCGTTTAATGATATCATTTTTTAATTCAAAATTAAACGGGTATAATGACTGCAAATAAATATTTTATTTCCTTACGAAAAGTCTTAAATAAAAGATGTTTTTGACCGGTCGCGCAAGATGGGTATTGTTCATTTATTTTGCTGCAGCAGTTTTATATATTCGTCAATTCCGCCTGCTTTTCTTATTTCATTAATCTTTTCAAGATTATCTCTGTTTTTCTTATCGCCGTACATTTCAAAAGCTTTTTTCAGATATATTTCAGCTTTGTCTATGTCTAGCTCGTTTTCAAGATATACTCTTCCGAGGTTATTGTACACGGCATGATACGACGGCGCGGACAATAAGGCTTTCTGCCAAAAAACCAGCGGAGATTCGAAAGTTTTGGAATAGCTGAACGTTATAACGCAAAACAGTAAAATTAATGCCGCAAAAGCCGAAGTTTTTATTTTTTCAGATACGGATTTTAATTGAGGAATATATATTTGGCTAAGAGATATTATTAAGCCCGCAAACGGCAGATATATCCTGGGCTCAAGCATTATGGACTGCAGCGTTATAAGCGACGGGATTAAAAACAGCGCAAACCAAGCCAGACCGAAATAAAATAAACGTTTATTTTTTATTTTGAAAACGAAAATTAGCAATACAGCCAAAATTACAATAACCGACAGCCCGTAAATTATATTCTCGTCAGGCAGATAAGGTATCGGAGAAAGATTCAGCGGCATAAAAATTTTGCCGATATATATTATAAGAATTTTCGGTATGTTTAATATTATTTCAACGTAATTGATTTTAGGCGTAAATTTTCCCAAAACGTTTGTTCTCATCATTGTAAATAAAATCAAAATTATTGAGATTAATACTGAAAAAACAATCCCTTTTTTTAAACTTATTTTCTTGCGGACCGCAAATAAATAAAAAATAAACAGCAATGGCATAACGATCGCGTTTTCTTTCGTAAATAACGCAAGCGCCCAAAATAAAACGCATAAAAACATATCAAACGTTTTTCCGTTCAATGCTTTTGCGTAGAATATAAAAGATAATATGGCAAACACAAAAAGAATCGAATCGTTTCTTCCGGGAATCCACGCCACGGCCTGCGTTAAAACGGGATGGCAGGCAAAGACAAGAGTCCAGGCTAAAGCCTCTTTTTTTGAAAGAAAATTTTTGTTTAAAAAATAAAATAACAATGATGCCGAAAACATATGAAGCAGTATGTTTGTAAGATGATAAAAAACAGGAGACATTGTTTGATTCGAAATGAAAAAGTCCGTAAAAAAAGATACTATTAATATCGGACGGTAGTAGCAGTATTCCCACGGAATGATATTGTAAGAAAATACTTTAAGCAGATTTATTTTTTCCGAATAATAAGAAGATTGCGTTAAAACAAGCCAGTCATCGTCAAACCATGTAAAACCGAAATATAAAGTTTGGCTGTAAAGCAGTAAAATAACCGCGGCGATAAATAAATAAACGTAAAAATCATTTTTAAAATATTTGTTTTCAACGAGGTTTTTCATAGAAGGATATTAGCATTAAATATGCGTATTTTCAAATATTTTAAAGTATATGATATAATAGGTCGTTATGAATGAAATTTTAACGCAAAATTTAAACCCCGCGCAAAAAGAAGCGGTTTTGTGCACGCAAGGCCCTCTTATAATTTTCGCGGGAGCCGGAACCGGCAAAACAAGAGTAATAACCCACAGAATAGCTTATCTTCTCTCAACAGGCGTAGCGCCGTGGTCAATTCTTGCCGTCACGTTTACCAACAAAGCCGCGCAGGAAATGCAAAAAAGGGTGAACGATTTGGTTCCGGGAATCGGCGCAAACGTCTTTGTTTCCACTTTCCATTCGTTTTGCGCGTATTTTTTGCGCGTTGAAGCTTTGAAAATAAATTTAAGTCCCGACTTTCTTATATACGATTACGCGGACCAGAAAAATATTATTAAAGACTGTTTAAAAGAATTAAACTACGACGAAAAAAAATATAAGCCTTCGACTGTTGCCGACAGAATAAGCCGCGCTAAAGACGATTTAAAATCCCCTTCAGACATGGCTGCGGACGCTGAACATATCAGGGATTTGGAAATTGCAAAAATATACGAGTTATACCAGAAAAAACTCGAAACGGCTCAGGCTTTGGATTTCGGCGATTTAATAATGCGAACCGTAATATCGCTTCAGCAATATCCCGCGATTCTTGAACATTATCAGGAAAAATTCAAATACATTTTAGTTGACGAATATCAGGATACCAACCACGCGCAGTATATGCTTGCCAAACTTTTAGCAGGCAAACACCGTAACATATGCGTGGTGGGCGATGACGATCAAAGCGTTTATTCATGGCGCGGTGCCGACATTAATAATATTTTAGATTTTGAAAAAGATTATCCGCAGGCAAAATCCGTAAAGCTTGAACAGAATTACCGTTCCACGCCGAAAATACTTTTGACCGCTCATCAGGTAGTAAAACACAATGCCGGCAGAGTTGAAAAGAAACTTTGGACGCAAAATCCGGACGACGGTTCCGTATCCGTATTGAAAGCGGCAAATGAAAACGACGAAGCTTTAAAAGTCGTTGATATTATTTCTTTAAATACCGTAAAAAACAAATACAACTTATCAGACTTTGCCGTATTTTACCGCACCAATGCCCAGTCGCGCGTTTTTGAAGACGCGTTCAGAAGAGCCGGCATGCCTTATATTGTCGTAGGAACTCTTAAATTTTACGACCGCGCCGAAATAAAAGACATTACCGCTTATTTAAAACTCATTCTTAACCGCAATGACAATATAAGTTTTAAAAGAATAATAAATATTCCGCGGCGGGCAATAGGTAAAACTTCTATTGAAAACCTTGAAAAAGAAGCGATAAAAAGAAATATTTCTATTTGGCAGGCTATAGAATTTGCAAAAGAAGCAGGATTAAACAAGGGCGCTATAGCGGCTTTAGGAAACTTCGTTTCCCTTATTAACGGTTTAGCTCAATTGAAAGAAACCGAAACCGTAAAAACCATAGCTGAAAAAGTTATAATCCATTCAGGGTATCTTAAAGAGCTTGAAACCGAAAATACGCCGGAATCAAGAACAAAAATAGAAAACATTCAGGAATTGATATCGGCAATAGACGATTTTGAACGGCGTTCCCCGGATAAATCCCTTTTGGGATACCTTACGCAAGTAGCGTTAATAAGCGACTCGGATTCCGTTGACGATTCAAAAGGCAAAGTTACGCTGATGACATTGCATCTTGCAAAAGGTTTGGAATTTGATAATGTCTTTATATGCGGTTTGGAAGACGGACTGTTTCCTATAGGAGAATCGGCTTTCAACCCCGAAGAGCTTGAAGAAGAAAGAAGGCTTATGTATGTGGGAATGACAAGAGCGAGAAAAAATCTTTATTTGTGCTGGGCTTCGGAAAGAACAGTTTACGGAAAAACAAGGTGGAATATGGCGTCCCGTTTTTTAGCCGAAGCCGGTTTTAAAGACGAGTTTGCCGACAGGGAACAAAGTACTTTTAAACAAAATTCTTTTGCATCATCATTTAACAAAACAAAATGGAGTAAGAATTACGCTAAAGAACAAAAATACGCTAAATCAAAAGCGGAATATAAATACGTTAACAATGATTCTTACGATTATATCCCAAGCGACGACGAAATAATAAAAGACGAGCCTTTGTATGTACCGTCAACAGACCAAAGTCCTTATAAAATAGGAACTGTCGTTTCGCATCCTGTTTTCGGAAACGGAAAGATTATCGAAAAATCCGGCGCGGGCAATGATTTAAAGCTTGTGGTTTTGTTTGAAAACGGGCAATGGAAAAAACTTCTGGCAAGAGTATCAAATCTGACAATTATCAATTAGAAGCTTTCTTTTACATCGCTTCGTCGGCTTTTAAATTGCTGCCATTGTCAAGAGCTGCGTCTTCATCTTTTATTTCCTGCCTCAAATCAATCTGTTTCTGCTGATCGGGAAGAGTATTTTGGTCAAGAGCCATCTGCTGGGGAGTAGTATCTTTGTACTTAACCTGTTCTTTTTTTTGCTGAATCTTTTTAGGATTTTTTAACAATTTATCCGGAGACGCCGTCAAATACATTCCTAACAAAAGACCTATAACTACTATAAAAACCGCGAACGTTACCCATAATTTATTGCTGTCGTGCATGTTTAACTCCTTTTTAACGGCAAAGTGGAAAGTTAAAAGTGAAAAGTTGAAATGATGTGTTTTTGCAAAGCAAAAACTAAAAATCCGTTTCGGCTTTGCCGAAACACAATATTTTCACTTTACACTTTTCAATTTTCACTCTTTTTTATATAAGTATTATATAAAAAAATTTCAAATTTTTATAAAATATTATTTATGAAATTTAAAGAATATTTCGGCATTTCTCCCAAAGACGTTCAGGAAACGTGCATAATATGCCAAAGTTATGACGCGGCGCTTTTTTCACGGGAAACAAAAAACGGTTTTTTCGTTAAAACGGCAAACGCAAAAAACGCGACGGTTATCGCTTTAAAAAACAATTTCCTTGCCGGCGATACGGTTTTATATTTAAGAGAAACAAAATGTAAAAAAATTCTTCTTTTCGGAAGCTGCGGAGGGTGCGGAGACGTCGAATCCGGAGATTTGGTAATAATAGACAAAGCGTACAATCTGGAAAGCTTTTCCTCAATGCTGTCTTTTGACAAGGACATAAAATATAAAACTTTTTCGCAGGAATTATTTTTATCTTTTTACGGCAAATACCCGTATGAAGATTTGATAAAAACAAATTCCGCCTGCGTAAGCTCGCTGGTTTTGGAAAACAGCTATGCGGATTGGTTTAAAGAAAAAGAGGTCTGCGCTATAGACATGGAATCGTCGATAGTTCTTTCCGCGGCAAACGAAACAGGCATTAAATCCGTTTGCCTTATGTACGTTGCCGACCATATTGAAAAAAATCCTCCGGGAAACAATCTTGAAGAACATACGAAATCAAAAATTTCGTCGGCAAGAAAAAAACTCGCGAAAATGATTTTGGATTTTATAAATGAATAATACCGCGGAAACCGCTTTTGCAAACCGTTTCCAAAATTTCGGAATAAACAAAAACCGCGAAATTTTCAGGCTTATTTCGGAAATCGCAAAAATAGAAAAATGCAATTTCACCGCCGTTTTAAATTCCATACCGTCTAATGATTATGAAACCGTAAAGAAAATTCTTTTGCAAAGAAGATACCCGGCGACTTTTTCTAGAGTGCCTTTAAATTCTTTTTTCCTGCCGAAGTACAAAATAGACCCGGAATTGAAAGCAGATACCGAAACCCGGGATTTTTATCCGAAAAATATATATTTCGAACGCGAATCTCAGAATACTTCCGTATATGACAATTTAAAAAATCTTTTCCCGAAAGCGGATTTCAGGGAAATTTTATCATTAAAAGATTTTACGGAAACCGTGCGTTTCGGAATTAAAGATTACAACAACCGCGCGGACAACTTATTTCTTGTAAAAGAAAAATACGATTTCTTTAAAAAGTGCCCCTGTACATCGGGCGTCGTAAACTGCGGCTATTCCATTATGAATCTCGGCATGGGCTGCCCTTATGAATGTTCGTACTGTTTTTTACAAGGGTATCAAAATATCCCGGGTATTGTTATACCTTATAATATTTCCGATTATCTGGATGATGAAAAGCTTACGGCTTCAACTTCCGGATTTTTTAATTATAAAAGAATAGGAAGCGGCGAGTTTACCGATTCTTTGGTTTTCGATCATATAACAGAATTTTCAAAGCAGATTGTTGATTTTTTTAAAAAACAGGACGATGTCCTGTTTGAATTTAAAACAAAAAGCGTAAACATAAAAAACCTTATTGAAAGCGGCGGAAAAGAAAATATAGTGGCGGCATGGAGCGTCAACTCTTTAAAAATGAGCGAAGAAAACGAATTTAAAGCTCCTTGCGTTATTGAAAGGCTTAAAGCCGCAAAAGAATGCGCCGAGGCAGGTTTTAGCACGGCATTTCATTTTGACCCGGTAATTTTTTACGACGGATGGCAAAACGGGTATAAAGAAATCGTAAATATGATTTTTGACACTGTGCCTGAAAAAAGCGTGAAATGGATAAGCATAGGAACTTTAAGAATGCCTTCCGCCCAAAAAACAATTATCGAAAACCGTTTTCCTGATAATTCTTTAACGGACGGAGAACTTATTTTGGGAAAAGATTATAAATTGAGATATTTTAAGGATTTACGCATAGAAATGTATAAAACCATAATAGAAGCGATAAAATCGAAGAAAACAAAAGCAACGGTTTATCTGTGCATGGAAGAAAGAGACGTATGGAAACAATTAACAATTTACAAAAAAATAAATGCGGTTTTCCGCAATTGTTAATTGAAAATTGTAATTTGTTAATTGTCGTATAGGAATTCAAATTCCACAAAACCGTCTTTTGAATATTGAATGCTTTTGCAAACTTTGCCTTGCTTAAACTCTATTAAATATTTAAGTTTTTTGTCTTCGGGAAAATAATATCTCAATTGTCCCACGGGAATACCGTCCGAAAAATAAGCCGCAAAACAAAGCTCGCCGGATTCATAAAAAACTTCAAGCGTGCCGTGCATTAAACCGTTCCTGTAATTGACATCGGTTATAAGAGAACCGTCTTTTTTATAAACGTTAGATTTTCCGTTTAACTTGCCGTTATCGTAGCTAAACTCCGCAAACTTTTCTCCGCTTGCATAATACATGATTGAAGTTCCTGTAAGTTTTCCGTCCGAATAGGTATCGGTCGCAATAATTTTACCTTCCGGCGAATACGTTTTAAAAACTCCGTTAGGCTTATTGTTTAAAAAACTCCCTTCGTAATGAATCTGCCCGTTTCTGTATTTAACGTAATATTTCCCGTTTAAGTTTTTATTTTTGGCAAAAAACCTGAGTTCGTTCAGAACTCGGCCGCTGTCTATTAAATGTACTTGAGCCGGACCGGACCATATAACCGGATGGTCTGTTTGTTTTTGTCCGGACGCGGATGATTTGAAATTTTTCAAATCTTTTTTTTCAAGTTCCTGCATATTGCTTATTTCTTTTCCGTCCCTATACAATAACGTGTTTACCTCATATCCTTTTTCATCGTAATGCCTGACGTATCCGTCGAGTTTGCCGCGAACATATTCCATTTCGGATTTTATAGAACCGGAAAGGTAGTATTTTTTCGTAGCGCCTTCCAGAATATTATTTTTATAATTCGAGCTTTCAATAAGCCTGTTGTTTTTATCGTATAAATACGACACTCCGTTAAGCTTATTGTCTTTATAAGAATATCTGTAGCAATTCCCGTTTTTTAAATAAGCTTCCGCGGTCTGAATGTTTCCTTTTTCGTATAATACTTTTTCCTCGAGAGTTCCGTCTTCGTAAAATTTTTTGGCCGTACCGTCCAGCTCGTTGTTTTTGTAATTTAACACGTAAAGCTTTTCTCCGGAAGGATAAAATTTGTACGTCGCACCGTTAAGCTCGTTGTCGTCGTAATTCCATATATAAGCAAGCTTTCCGTCTTCATCGAATTCTTTTACTTCGCCGCTTATTTTAACGCCCGACACGAATTGGGTTTTACCGTCTTTTAAAATCTTTTCTTTTGCTATTTGCACGCCTTTTTCGTCGGTATAAATAAAAAAAGACTCCTTTTCGGAATCTGCTTTCTTTTTATAAATAACTCCAAAGAGAGAAACGGCAAAAAACGGCATAATCAAAAACAGCAATATTGTTTTTTTTATCATAAAATTACTAAATTATCCCTGTGTATAATTTCATCGTCGGTTACTTCTATTATTTTTTTCATTTCTGAAGTTTTTTTGCCTTTAATTTTCTCTAAATCCCCGCAGTCGTAATTGACGAGTCCTCTGGCAAAATCTTTTCTTGTATCATAATCCGACACGCTGACCGTGTCGCCTCTCTTAAAATTTCCGGTTATCTTCACTATACCCGCGGCAAGGAGGCTTTTTCCTTTTCCTGTAAGAGCTTCGCACGCTCTTTTATCTACAAAAATATTTCCTTTGGGTTTCTTGCTGAAAGCTATCCATGTTTTTTTAGCTTCAAGAAAACGCTTTCTTGCGTTAAAAACAGTGCAAATTCCGTTTCCCGTTATCATTTCTTTAAGGGAACCGAGCCTTGTTCCGTTGGCGATAATCGTATCCGTTCCCGAAGCGGAAGCGATTTTTGCCGCAATTATTTTCGTTTTCATTCCGCCCGTGCCTTTTCCGCTTGCGGAATTGCCGGTCGCAAAACTTTCTATTTCCCCGGTAATTTTTTCCACTCGGGGAATAAGGTTTGACTTTGAAGGATGCCCGTTGTAAAGACCGTCCACGTCCGTAAAAATAACAAGTTTATCCGCGTCAACGGCCGCCGCGACCAAAGCCGCCAAAGTATCGTTATCGCCGAAATTTATTTCTTCAACCGCCACGGTGTCGTTTTCGTTTATAACGGGAATTATTCCGCGTTCCGTCAATTCGCGCAGAGTATTTCTTGCGTTGATGTATTTCATTCTGTCTTCGAAATCGTCTCTTGTTAAAAGAAGCTGGGCTACGGTTTTTCCGTATTTTGCAAACGCTTCGGAATAAGCGTCCATTATTATAGGCTGCCCGACGGCGGCCAAAGCCTGTTTTTCGCGTAAAATTTTAGGCCTTTCTTTTAAACTTAAACGCCCTTGCCCCGCGCCTATAGCTCCGGAACTGACAATTAAAATCTCATTATTGTCGTTCTGCAGTCCGACAATTGTTTTAGCAAGCTCGGATATATAATCTTTGTTTAATAATCCGTTTTTATCGGTAAGCGTGCTTGTGCCTACTTTAATGACTATTTTCATTTTTATCTCTTAAGCCGGTAAAATATTTAAAAATTACATTTTCCATATTATACTATTTTTAAATGTAAATTAACCGTAAAAAAAGAGCGGGACTTTAATCAGCTCAAGTCCCGCTCTTTTTATTTATAAAAATTTTATTAATTTACTTTGAAGACTCTTCTATAGCTACGGCAACCGCTACCGACGCGCCTACCATAGGATTATTGCCCATGCCTATAAGACCCATCATTTCCACGTGCGCCGGAACCGAAGACGAACCCGCAAACTGCGCGTCGCCGTGCATGCGCCCCATAGTGTCGGTCATACCGTAAGAAGCCGGTCCTGCCGCCATATTGTCGGGATGGAGCGTTCTTCCGGTACCGCCGCCCGAAGCGACGGAGAAATATTTTTTGCCGTTTTCAACAGCCCATTTTTTATACGTGCCGGCAACGGGATGCTGAAATCTTGTAGGATTTGTTGAATTTCCGGTAATGGAAACGTCAACGCCTTCTTTAATCATTATGGCAACGCCTTCGCTTACGTCGTCCGCTCCGTAAACCCTGACTTTTGATTTGTCGCCTTCGGAAAATTTCGTTTCTTTTGTAATATTAAGTTTTCCGGAAGAATAGTCGTATTCCGTTTCAACATGGGTAAAGCCGTTTACGCGGCTTATAATATAAGCGGCGTCTTTTCCCAAACCGTTGAGAATAACTTTAAGCGGTTCTTTGCGGACTTTGTTTGCGGTTTTTGCTATGCCGATTGCGCCTTCGGCGGCAGCAAAGCTTTCATGTCCCGCCAAAAAACAAAAACATTTTGTCTGTTCCCTCAAGAGCATAGCCGCGAGATTTCCGTGTCCCAAACCTACTGCGCGCTGATCTGCGACAGATCCGGGTATGCAGAAAGACTGCAAGCCTATTCCTATGGCTTCAGCCGCTTCGGCTGCCGTTTTAATACCTTTTTTAATCGCTATGGCGGCGCCGGCAATATATGCCCAAACCGCATTTTCAAAAGCTATCGGCTGTATGTCTCTGACTATTTTTTCAACGTCAACGCCTTTATCAAGGCAGACTTTTTTCGCGTCTTCCAAATCTTTAATTCCGTATTCTTTTAAAGCTGCTTCTATCTGTTTTATTCTTCTATCATAACTTTCAAATGTTACTGACATTTTTTTCTCCTTATTTTCACTTTCCACTTCTCACTTTGTCTTTTTATTCTTTTCTGGGATCTATTTTTTTCACAGCTTCGTCGTATCTGCCATAAGTCTTTGTATTTTTTTCAAACGCGTCTTTATGAGGAACGCCTTTTTTAATATCGTCCATAACTTTGCCCAAATGAACGAATTTATAACCTATGACTTCGTCATTTTTATCAAGTCCCATTTCAAGCACGTAACCTTCGGCCATCTCAAGATAACGTACGCCTTTGGCTTTTGTGCCGTACATAGTGCCGACCTGCGAACGCAAGCCTTTGCCCAAATCTTCAAGACCGGCGCCTATAGGAAGTCCTCCTTCGGAAAACGCAGTCTGTGTTCTTCCGTAAACTATCTGAAGGAAAAGTTCTCTCATCGCGGTATTTATGGCGTCGCAGACTAAATCCGAATTAAGAGCTTCCAGTATTGTTTTTCCGCTTAAAACTTCGGCAGCCATAGCGGCGGAATGGGTCATACCGCTGCAGCCGATTGTTTCAACCAATGCTTCCTCTATAATACCGTTTTTAACGTTAAGCGTAAGTTTGCAGGTTCCCTGCTGAGGGGCGCACCAGCCTACTCCATGCGTCAAACCGCTGATATCGGTAATTTCTTTGGCTTTTACCCATTTTCCTTCTTCGGGAATCGGCGCTGGACCGTGTTTTGCGCCTTTTGCCACGCACGTCATCTGCTGCACTTCATGAGAACACTCATAAGCGCATTTTTCTTTAGAACAACTCATTTCTTTTCTCCTTATCATAGTGATTGAACATAACGGGTTTGATTATACAAAATTTGAATGTTCTTTCCTAACAGACAAACGGCAGAAGATTTGATGCATAGACGCATAGATGCATGGCAAAGACAAAAGTCGTTACCATGCATCTATACATCCGCATCGCTTTGACAGGTTTATACAATTTGTTATAATAAAAAACATGAAAAAAGTTCTATTCTTGTTCTTATTGCCGTTTATAATGATTTCCTGTTCCGTTTTTGACTATCCAGCCAGAATAGCGGGTTTTTCCACACAAAAATTCGAAAACGAAAAATCCGGACGGTTTGAAGAAACTTTTAATATGTCCAAAAAGGACGGTTTCAATAAAACGCTTGAAATTATAAGCAAGTTAAAAGCAAGAGCCACGCATAAAAGTTTCAGGAAAGGTTTTATTGTGGCTTTTGATTTTTCAAAGAGTTTTGATTATTGCCTGGATTCTACAGAAGCTGCGGTTTTTTTCGACGAAATTGACGCTAATACCGTAAAAGTTTCCGTTGTATGTAACAACAGCTTGCTGGCAAAAAATCTGTCTGAAAAAGTTTTCGCAAAGCTTCGCGATTAGGAGTCGTAAAAATGGCAAAAATCGTAAAAATTTCAGGAAGAGAAATAATAGATTCCCGAGGAAACCCCACGGTCGAGGCGGACGTTATTCTTGACGACGGGACTTTAGGCAGGGCTGCCGTGCCGTCCGGGGCTTCGACAGGTTCAAGGGAAGCTTTGGAACTAAGAGACAACGACAAAAAACGTTTCAACGGAAAAGGCGTTTTAAAAGCCGTTGAAAACATAAATAAAATACTTGCTCCCGAACTTACAGGCATGGAAATAACGCGACAATCCGAAATAGACGATAAAATGCTCAAACTCGACGGTACGGATTTTAAAAGTCGTTTAGGCGCAAACGCGATACTCGGCGTTTCGCTGGCAGCATGCAAAGCGGGCGCGCAGTCAAAAAATCTTCCGGTTTACGAATACGTAAGAGAAATTTACGGTTTAAAAAGCGATAAATATGTTTTACCGGCTCCTTTGATGAACATAATCAACGGCGGAGAACACGCGGACAACAACGTCGATTTACAGGAATTTATGATTGCTCCGGTCAATGCCCCGGACTTTGGCGAAGCGTTAAGAACCGGCTGCGAAGTTTTTCATAGCCTGAAAAAAGTCTTAAATTCCAAAGGCTATTCAACGGGCGTAGGCGACGAAGGAGGCTTTGCCCCAAATTTAAAATCCAATTCAGAAGCTTTGGAAGTTATATGCGAAGCAATTAAAGAAGCGGGTTATGAAACGGGGAAAGATATTGTCTTTGCTTTAGACGCCGCGGCAAGCGAATTTTACAAAGACGGGAAATACGTTCTTGAAGGCGAAACGGAAAATAAAATAAAATCGTCCCGCGAAATGATTTCTTATTACGAAAATCTTTTGAAAAAATATCCGGTTATATCTATTGAGGACGGTTTAAGCGAAAGCGACTGGGACGGCTGGAAAATTCTTACAGGCGAATTAAAGTCAAAAATCCAGCTTGTAGGAGACGATCTTTTTGTCACAAATCCGAAAATTTTTAAAGAAGGGATAGACAAAGGCATAGCTAATTCCATACTTATTAAAGTGAACCAAATCGGAACTCTTTCCGAGACTGTCGACGCGGTACAAATGGCTTATAAAAACGGATACACGGCAATTATGTCGCACCGCTCCGGAGAAACAGAAGACACGATTATAGCGGACTTGGCTGTCGCTCTTAATACGGGGCAGATAAAAACAGGGTCGGCGTCAAGAACGGACAGAATATGCAAATATAACAGACTTTTAAGAATCGAAGAAGAACTGAAAAGCAAAGGAAACAAAATTTCTTTTTTGGGAAAAGCGGCTTTTTCGTCAATAAAATAATGAAAAAATTTAAAATAAAAATACGTTATATAATATTAGCCGTGGCTTTAGCTTTTTTATTTTTAAACGACGGAGCCCGTACTCTTGCGCGTCATTTCGTAGAAATTCAAAGGCTTAACAACGATATAAAAAAAGCCGAAGCCCAAAACGAGCTTTATAAATCGAGGATAAACAGGCTTGAAAATGTTCCGGAATATATGGAACGCGAAATAAGAGCGGAATTGAAAGTTATAGCTCCCGGAGAAATAGAATACAGATTTCTGTCTGAAGACGAAGAGAAGAAAAAGGCAAAAGAGAAATGAACATGAAAAAATCGGCTTTATCGCGTTTCGGAGTATCGGTCAACAAAAACCTGCTCGACAAATTCGACAAGCTTATCGACGATCAGGAATACCCTACCCGTTCTAAAGCCATTGAGGATTTGATAACGCATTATATATCAAACGATACGCTCACCGAAGACAGCGCAAACGTCATAGGCTCAATCAATATAGTTTACGATCACCACAAAAGAGAACTGCTTAAAAAACTTACCGATATACAGCATGATTTTCAGGAAATTATTCTCTCGTCGCAGCACATACATTTGGACCATCATAACTGTTTTGAAATTATTATAGTAAAAGGCCGGAAAAAAGAAGCGGAAAAACTTTATTGCATGATAAAAGGCACAAAAGGCATACGCAACGCTTCGCTGACGGTATTTTCCCGCTAAAACAATTTACTTTCTGCAAACCGCCGCAAAATATTTCTCTTCGTCAAAAATTTCTATGCTTTCAAAACCCGCGCCTCCCGCAAGCAAAGTTATTTCTTTGTTTGAGGGTATCATATCTTCGCATACGGCTTTGTGGCATTTTTTATGAAAATCGTCGACTTCTTTTTTATTCAAATCGTGGGAAATAAGCAAAATTCCGCCTTTTTTTAAGACTCGTCCGCATTCTTTAAAAGCTTTTTCTTTATCTTCTATATGAGGCAAAGCGTTATGGCATATCGCTTTATCAAAAGCTTCGCTTTCAAACGGTATATTTTCAATATTCCCCGCTATAAATTCGGCGTCTTTACCGTGAAGTTCGCGGGCTTTGTCTATCATTTTTTGCGAATAATCAATCCCCGCTATCAAAACCCGGAATTCTTTTAAAACAGGCGTTAATATCCCGGTACCGCAGCAGGCGTCTAAAACTTTTTCGCCTTTTTTAAGTTCAAGCAAAGGCGTAATTTTTTCTTTTATCAAATCGTATTTGCAAGGTTTGAGCGCTTCCCAGTCTTTGCTGCAGTCGTCAAAAAAATCCTTTTTTAAAAACTTCTCTTTCATTGTTTCCCCGCAATCATTTTCTTTAACAAAAAGCTCAATGCAAAAATAACGGAAGCGATAATTATTACTGAAGCGCCTACAGGCAAATCAAAAAAATACGAGGCAAACAAACCGGCCGCGCATGAAAAAACCGAAAATATCGACGATAAAACATACAAAGAACTTAAATTGTTCGCAAATCGCGACGCGGCGGCCGGGGGAATGGTTATCAACCCGTATATTAAAAGGCCTCCTACCGTTCTTATATTAAAGCTCACCGTAAGCGCGCATAAAATCAAAAGCGAATAAAAAATAAATTTTTCGGGTATTCCGCACGCCAGCGCCACTTCCCTGTCGTAAACCACAGCCGTAATCCATTTCTTAAATACCAAAAAAAACGCAAAAATCACAAATGTTACAGCCGCAAGAAAATAAATGTCTTTAACGCTCACTATCAAAACGTTTCCCCACATTAAAGATAACGCTTCGTAAGAGCTTATTCCTGTTTTGGCTATAAGCAAAAAAGCCAATGCCAGCATAAAAGAAAATAAAATTCCCATAAAAATATTAGGCGAAAAACCGCCTTTTTCCGCGGCAGGACCTATAAAAAACGACGAAGCGACGCAAAGCAGCGCGGCGGATAAAACGGGATTAATACCGACGGATAATCCCAGTATCGCTCCGGCAAACGCGGCGTGCGCCATAGCCACTCCCACAAAAGGAATGTTAAGAAGATACACCCATGTTCCTATTATTCCGCAGGCCAGTCCCGTAAAAAGCAGCGCTATAAAGGCTTTTATAAAAAAATAATCCGTTAAGAATCCCATATTTATAAATTTTCCCTATATTTTTTATGTCTCTGATATCTCCGAATTTTCAAGTTTTAAGATTTTTTTGCAAAAAGACGGAATATCGTCCAAATCATGCGTAACCATAACGCAGGTAAATTTAAATTTTTTGTAAAGTCTTTCCGTCAAATTTAAAAAGTCTTTTTTGGATTCCATATCAAGCCCTGCCTGCGGCTCGTCTAAAAAAATTATGCGCGGACGCTGGACTATTACGCGGGCTATTGAAATTTTTTGCGACTGCCCGCCGGAAATTTTACCGACAAGTGAATCTTTTATGTTTTCTATTCCTGAAATTTTCAAGGCGTTTCTTACGATTTTTCCGTCTTTTTCGGAAAATTTCTTTAACAGACCGTTTTTTGCGTGTCTTCCTATGGATACGGCTTCAAAAACAGAAAGCGGGCAAGTCCTTTCCGAAACGTTGTTCTGCGGCACGTATCCTATGACGCTTCTGTCGGTTTTTTTCAAATCGCGTCCTAAAATTTTTACGGCTCCCGAGTATTTTTGAAGACCGCATAAAGTTTTTATCAAAGTGCTTTTTCCGGTCCCGTTAGCTCCGGTAATAACCGTAAAACTTCCGTCTTCTATTTTTAAATTTATGTTTTTTAATATTGTTTTTCCGGAGAGAACTACGGAGAGATTTTTAATTTCCGCGGCAAACATTATAAAGCTGCCTGTTTAATTCTTTCAACATTATCTCTGAAGGTATTTATGTAAGATTTGCCTAAAATAAAATTGCTTATAACCGCGTGGTTTGCTCCCAGATTAAGCGCAAGTTCCCTTCCGGTCGAAGTTCCGCTCTGCAAATTGTCTATGACAATTTTCACGTCTTTCTTTTTACCGACGTCTATAAGATAAGCCAGTTTTTTTGCGGTCAGTTCTTCGGATCTCCCGTAAACGGCCACGACGTCAAAGCCGAAACTTTCAAGAACATCTCGTATTTTATCGTTGCAAATAACCTTTTTGCCGTAAACTCCGTCAAGTTCTTTAATTATTCTTTCCGACATAAAATTGACATTATAAGCGTGCCTGGCATAGTTTTGATCGTAATATTTCGCGTTTTCAGCGTCCATGTAAGAAAGCATATTTTTTACTTCTTCGGCCGCACGCGCGTGAATATAAGGTATCATCCAATTTCCTTCGGTTTGCATAACTTTATAAATTTTACCTCTATCGCCCGCTTCAATCTTTAGTTTTCTTACCCATTTTTCCCATTTGTTGCTTAATACCAGATTGCTTTTCATTACTCTTTCTATTACGGAAGGAGAAGGGTCATAACTGACAGAGCATGAAATCGGAGGAACAATTATTTCAACGTCAACCTTATCCCCGCCTATGATTTTAACCAGCTCGCCTATATTCGAATTAGTAGCCGTAATAATTATTTTTGTTTTATTGGGATCCGAGAAAGGCGCGGCAAAAACAACGGGTAACAAGTAAAATATAAAAAACAATATACATAAAGCGATTTTTTTCATAAGCATATTATACCAAAACGGCAAAGAATAGCTACAGCTATGTATCTATATATATGTCTTTAAAACTTGTATTTCGCGCCTAAAGTATATGACGCGCCGGGCATTTCATATATCGCGGCCTGTCCGAAATTAACTATAAACATATCGTATTTTTGATCGGTAAAATTATCAGCCGCCGCAAACATCGAAAATTCGTCGGTAAAATTATAATTTATTTTTGCGTTAAAAATATTGAAATCTTTTAGTTTATTATTAAAATTATTCGCGGCGTAATAATCAAAAGCGAACATTCCCGACACATAAAAATTAAGCTTGCCTGTTTTATAATTAAAGGACAAATCTATTTTATTTTGTGCCAAGCCTTGCGTTAAATTTCCGGGATCAAGATACGAATACCCCGTGAAAATTTTTAAATCTTTAATGATTTCTTTATCCGCAGACGCTTCAAAACCTTTAAATTCGTAAGACCCGGAATTTTGAAATTTTCCTCCGATAACCTGAATCATGTTTGCGCCTTTTGATATAAACCCGGAAACGTCAAAATTTATATCAAAATATTTCGAAGCTGCGCCTATCTCATAAGAATCCTGAATCTGCGGTTTTAAATCTTTATTGCTTACCGGCAGGCTGTAAAGCTCGTTTATATAAGGAGTCCTAAAATTTCTGCCGTAAACGGCTCTTGCTAAAAGACGGCCCGTAACAGCATAAGAAACTCCTGTTTTCGCTCCGAAAACGCCTCCGGAAGCTTCGTCATAGTTATATCTGGCTCCCGCGGTAAACACGGTTTTTGCGTTAAGAGAATATTCATCTAAACCGTAGACTGCAATTTCATTTTTAGACCATTGCCCTATTTTCGGGTTTCCGGATATAAGGTCGGCATACGAGTATCTGTATTCCGCTCCGTACTTAAAAAGATTGTTTGAAAACGACATATTTTCAAAATGCGCGAAAATCCCGAACATTGCGTCTTTGGAATGAAATCCGTTTGAAAATGAGTGCTCTCCGAAATCCCCGAAAGTAAGAATTTCAACTGTGCTTTCGGAAAAAATTTTATCGTATTTAGCGCCTATCCCGCTGCGCTTATATTCGTAAGAAGACGGAGCTAAAGTTATTATTTGCCCCAGATTGTCAAACCCCGCGGCTTGCGGGGTGTTGTCTTTGCCGCTAAAATATTTTCCGTTTACGATTATTTTGCTTGTATCGTCGATTATATAGCCGAATTTTCCGTAAAAATCGTTCATATCGTATCCGGAATTTTCCAGATGTCCGTCGCTTGAAACCCTGTTTAAAGAAATTTGGTATAAAATATTATCTATGGCTTCGCTGACATTGGCATAATAACTTTGAGAGTTATAAGAACCGTATGAAAAAGATAATTCCGTTTCCAAAGGACGCGAAGGGTCATGAGTCTTCACGTTTACGACTCCGCCGAAACCGTCGCTGCCGTAAATAACGGAATCGGGCGTTTTTATAACTTCAATGCTTTTTATATTTCCGGCAAGAACAGTCTGCGAAACGGCGCACCCGTAAACCGCGACTTTTTCGGGACGGCCGTCTATAAACAAACCTATGTTTCTGAAACTGTCCCCAAGCCCTCTTATATTTACGTCGGCTCTTACCGCCGTCGCGCCTTTTGCGACAAAAACGCCTGGAATAGATGAAATCAAATCAAGCATTACAGGAGTATTTTGATTTTCAATCTCTTCTTTGGAAACTATTGTCCGGGATGAAAAATCTCCCGTTCCGCCCGCGCCTATTTTTTCAAGCGACAGATAGGCGTCCTGCGCAAACGATATCGAATTTAATATAAAAAAAGAAACAAAAACCGCAAAAATTTTACGCATTTCATTATCCCCGTTCAACGGCAATATTACGTAATATTACAAAATTAAAATTCGTGACACAAGAAAAACAAAAAAAATTATCAGCGGCAGATGTAAAAGTATTTGCAGCCGGCGCAGTTTTCTTTGTCGTTCTTGTCAAATTCAAAACTTTCACCGGAATTAATTTCGCTTAAAATTTCCTTTATCGCGTTAACGCAGTCTTCATATATTTTATTATCTTGAGGAAATTCGATTATTTTGGCTCTTTTTACGTCATAGAGGGCGGTTTGCGAGACTTTAAAAGACCCTGAATTTTCAAATATATACCTGTATAAAGGCAATTGGAACGATTTTACGGCTTTTTTTATATTTTTTCTGTTTCCCGCGTCCGCAATTAAATCGTCAAATTTTGACGACACGATGGAATCTCCGACATTTCCCGTTTTATAATCGTATATATTATACGCGTCTTGTAATTTATCTATTCTGTCTATAAAACATTCGATTTTATATTTTCCCGAGTCCGTTTCAATTTCAGAAGCATATTTTTCCTCGCATTTAAAAATTACGCCGTAATCTCTTGTTTTCTCATAATCAAGAAGCCTTTCCATTCTGTATGTTAAAACTTTTTTTATCAAAAAAGAGTCTTCCCTGGACTTTAAGTCAACCGAGTTGTCAAAATTATTCTCAAGCTTTTTAAGGTAGCTCTCTTTAAACTTTTCCGAACGGATTTGCCCGGCTGACAGATCTTCATAAAAAACTTCTTTCAAAAACCCGTGTATGAAAATTCCGATATTGCTCGGCGAAGCTTCTTTGCCGACTCCTATGTTCTCGTCAAGCCCTAAAACGTATCTGAAATAAAATTCCAGATGGCAGCGCAAATACGCGTCTATTTTCGTATAGGAATACGTCATATTTTTTAAAAACTTTTTTATTGGGACAGTTTTTTCGTAACTGTGTTTCTTCAGGTCCCCTGCCGGCGGTTTTGACAAAATAAATTTTCGCGCGTCGACGCAGTTTATATCTTTGTTTAAAAGCTGTTTTTGCCATATTAAATCTTCTATAAACCTGCTTCTTTCGTGTTTTTCGTCGTCAGAGTATATCAGGTTTAGTTTCTTTGAACACGCTATAAGCCTTTGAAAATGATAAGACTGGATCTCAAACTCTTTTTTTGCCATTTCTATGCCGAGCGAAAACATTATGTCTTTCGGTATAAGGGGAAATTCTTTTGTTATGGCGGGAAAAGAAGAATCGTTCATCGCCGCGATATACACGTTGTCAAATGGCAGATTTCTTGATTCAAGCAAACCTAATATCTGAAGTCCTTTAAGCGGCGATCCCGGCAAGGCGATTTTTTTATTTTTTAACATATCTTCAAAAATATTCAGCATTTCTTCACGGCCAAAACGCGCCTTTGAAACTTTTCCGTATTTCAATTCCCGAGCGGCGGATATTAAAATATCCAAAGCTTTCATGTCCAGCGGATAACTTTGGATTATGCTTAAATTTACGACTTTTTCCAGAAATCCCGAAACTATTTCTGATAAATCGTATAAAGTTGCGGCTTTTTCCCAATCAATAAACAAAGTCTTAAAAATACCGCCCAAAACATTTTTCAACTTCTCTGTCGGCAGCGGCTTCCATGCTCCGGCAATAGTATCGCTTGTATCATTCAAAAATCCGTTGTCGTTTAATATATCGTTAAAATCAATAAAAAGTTTTCCCGAAAGAACGCCGTCCGAAGACGAATCCAAAGCTTTTTCAATTTTATGCGCGACAATTCTTGAAACGGAAGAATCTCCGAAAAATCTCATATTCTTGACCAGCGGGTTTGTCAAAACGTCTACAACATCTTTCGCGTAATAATCTTTGCCTTTTTGGGACAACTGCGCGCGTATTACGGATTTTATCAGCGAAAAAACAGCGGTTTTAGACGCGGGATACCCAGCGGAAACGTTATAATTATCGGTAATAGCCGAAATTTCGGAAACCACGGACTGAATCATCTCGGATTTCGGAACAATAACCGCGGTTTTGTCGAGTTCTTTTTCAGGAATGTCTTTTATAAGGTTTTTAAGTAAAACCGCCTGCGATTGATCGTCGTAAGCGGAATAAACATTTAAATCGAATTTGTTTTCGGCTTCTTTTACTTCGGGAACGGGATAATTAAAATATTCGTATATTTTTTTTAAAGTTTCAAAACGCGCCGGGCTTCCTTGCGTAAATACGGTAAGTTTTCCCGAATCATATATTTTTTTATATATTTCGAGCTCGGTTTTATAAAGGTAAAACGGCACGGCTAAAATAATTTCGTCAAACCGGCCGCACAAAATATCCGCCTGCATTTTTGAGCATTTAAGGAAAGAATACCCTTTTGTTATTTTCAGCGAACTTTCAAGAGTATCATGAAATTTTCTTCTTATTTTAAAAATATTTTTTAAGAGTTCGTTTATGTTTTCGGGAACGGCGTACCCTATTTGCGCGTTAGCCGTAAGGTTTTGAAGCTTGTCTTCGGTTACGCTTTCCAAATCCGATTGTTCTATAAAAAATAAAATCTCATACGCCCACTGTAAAAAACTCTCGAACGTTTTTGAGTCTTTTAACAGCTGCGGAGCTTCCGAAGAAACCGTTTCATATAAAATATAAGCGGCTTCCAAATCCGGAATTTTTTCAAAATCAGCGTTGTCAAATATAATCTGTTCTATAAAATCGTCGTTCGAGAAAAAGCGCGGGCTGTAAAAAGCTTTTTTGTTTCTTAACGCCAATTCCTTTTTTATAAAAAGAAACGGCCGTTTTCCTCCGCTTATAACTGCGGTTTTTCCATAATCCCTGTCTTGCGGACGCGAAATATATTCGCAAATACGGTTTATAATATTTTCATTTACCGGAATATTTATTATTTTTGAAGACATTTTATGACCTTTTCCGTTTGTTGTCTCTAAAGTTAAGCAAGCCTTGTCATTCTGCACAAAGTTGCAGAATCTATAAATATTTATAGACTCTGCGACTACGCGCAGAGTGACAATTAAACTCTTCTAATGTTCTTTAAATCTATATCCACAATATAACCTTGAACTTTTTTATCCGTATAAATTTCAGACATGTATTTTACGTATTCTTTTACCTGTTCAACGCCGGAACCGGTATTATTTGAACTTTTAAAATCAAAAATTAAAACTTCTTTTTCTCCGGCTATAAGTTTATCCATTCTGAAAGTTTCGCCGTTACTTGTTATTATCTCTTTTTCATTAAAGACTTCGCTGCTGTCATAGTTAAATATTCCGGAAATATCTTTATTCTCAAGCAAAGCCTGCAGGTTTTCTTTTACCCAGCGCGTATCGTCGTGTATAAATTTTCTTTTCGTAAAACTTACGGCTTTATCGATCTCTTCGCCTGTATTTTTATTTTTTAGAGTTATTATTTTTGAAAGGGCAAAATGAATTATAACGCCTCTTTTTAAAGCATCGTCTACGGGAGAGGGGCCAACGCCTCTTTTTATGTTATATTGAACGCTTTTATATCCCGCCGAAACGATATTTTCGACATTTTGTATATTTTCTTTACTTTCTATACGGTATTTTTCTTTTGAACCGCATTTTAAACTTTCGTTTCCGATTAAAACCATAATCGCATTTTTTTTAGTCTCGCTTTTCTGAGACATTATCCCGTAAAGCTCGTATTCGGCTCTTGTCATGGCCACATACAATATGTTTATTTCGGAAAGCAAAGCTTTCGCTTTTTCACCGTTATAAACATTCTTTAAATCTTTGGAAAACTCAGACATTTCTTTGTTAACATAAACAAGCTTTATTTTTTCCCGCGAATTGTCAAAATACGGGTTTTCGAATTTTTTATCCGACAATTTTAAAAAAGGAAGTATCACTACGGGAAATTGGAGCCCTTTGGCTTTATGCATAGTCATTATCTTTATGCCGTTATTTGACGGGCTTTTCACGTAAAGCGTTTCGTCGTCGTCTTTCAAACCGTTAAAATACGCCAGGAAATTTCTTATTCCGGAATCTTCTTTTTCAAAATTCTTTATGAGTTCAAGAAATCTTATAATAAAAATTTCAGAATCTTTAAAATTTTCGGCTATATTAAATTTTTCAAGCATGGAAATGACAAGTTCGTAAACGGGCGTAAATCCGGCTTTTACAAAAAAATCTTCAAAGTACTCGTTCCAAAATCTCTCGTAACTGTTTTGGAAATCTTTATAAAACACCTCGTTTCTGTTGTTTTTATTATGTTCAAACAAAAAATTCTCGATTTCGCCTTTGGCAAGCCCTGAAGATTTTTGAAATATTTCTCCTGAAATAAACGATGCAAAAGACAAAGCGTCTATCGGCGAATCTATAAAAGCCAGCAAAGATATTATTTGTTTTATGACATTGTTATTTTTGAGACTGAGCGTATGCGAGGATTCGATATTTAAACCTTCGTCAATAAGCCACGCGCCGGCTTTTAAAACTTCCTCGTTTGTCCTGCACAGCACGGTTATGTTTTCGCCGGCAAACCTTTCCAAAGCCTGACGCGCAAATTCCAGAAACTTCAACCTGACTTTCTCATCGTCATCGCCGTTCTCGGCCGCGACCGTTTCTATTTCGACATATCCTTTATCTTTTCCTTCCAAAGGCTTTTGAAACGACGACGAATAAACCGAAATCAAATCTTTATATGCGTTTAAGTCCAAATCATCTTTATACATTTCTCCGAGATATCTTTCCAGATTCTCTTTTGAAAATATTTTATTGTTAAAATCCACTATCGTTTTTTGGCTTCTGTAATTTTTATCAAGAATTTCTTCGGTATGCGAAAACACGGAAAACTCTTCGCCTGTATTATAAAACAGTCCGGCATTTCCGCCTCTGAAATCATATATGGACTGTTTAGGATCGCCCACGTAAAACAGCGTTCCGCCGTTTGCAAGACTCTCTTCAAGAAAATTTTTCAGGCCCGCCCACTGCACAAAATTCGTATCCTGAAATTCGTCTATAAGAAAATGTTTGTATTTTTCGGACAATCTGTAATATACTTCCGGCATTATAAGTTCGCCGGAGGTTTTCGCGTTAAAAAACCTCATTGTCTTTCTGTTTATTTCATTTAAAAAAACAATCTCTTCTTTTTTCGCCAGAATTTCAAATTCGTCGTTGATTTTTGAATATATTCCGCAGTACACGCCGTAATAATTTTCGGCGTAAAATTCGTATAAATCTTTTACGTCTTTGCATATTTCAGACCAAAATTCATCCGCTTCCGGGTTTATTTGGGCTGATTTATTGTACCTTAAAACGTCTTTGGAAAATATTGACGGCGCTTTTAACCTTAAAAACGCTTTTTCGCCTTTTTCAGCCGCGTTTTTTACGGAATTAAGCAAATTGCCGTTTAAACCGAGCTTTGAGTATTTCTCATAAAAAGTTTTGACCTTTGCCGCGATTTTGACGCTTTTTGAAACGATTTCTTCGTGAAAAAAGTTTGAACCCCGGACTATATCCTTCCCGTTATAACCGGCTTTTCTGAAAACATTTTCGACTTCATTATAGATATCGTTTCTCGGAAACCAGCCGGTTTTTTCTGAAATCAAATACTGTAATATGTAATCGCCGAGCAAATCCCGATATTCTTTTGAACGGGCGGCGTTTTGAAGAAAAGAATCCAAAGCGAAATTAAGATATTTTGACGCGTCTTTTTCAATGCTGAAATTCGGCGATACGCCGGCATTTATCGCGCAGGACTTTAATATATGGTTTATAAAACTGTCTATTGTGCTTATATTAAAACCGTCGTAATTGCGCAGAATATAATTTAAGTTTCTTAAACTTCTCGACGAAATTTCTTTTTCGGATAAATTTATCCCCTCAAAAATCCCGTCGGTATCGAGATTTAAAGCCGCTTTTTTTAAGTAATCTATAACTCTGCGTTTCATTTCAACCGCGGCTTTATTGGCAAAAGTAACGGCAATAACGGAATTTACGGCAAAGTCATCCCCGGAAAGCAAAAGCCTGATATAGCGTTTCGCGAGATTATAAGTTTTTCCTGAACCCGCGGAAGCCTGCATAGAGATGATTTGATGGTTTTCTTTTTTCATTTGCTTTATTATATCAATAAAAAAAGACTTCGGAAGAGAATCCCGAAGCCTTTTAATTTATTTTCAATTGAAATATTATCTTCCGAAAACGTACTTAGGCAGGAAATCCGTGGCTACGCTGCCTTTGCGGAAATGTTCGTTTGCCATAATTCTGCTGTGAAGCGTAGAAGTGTTTTTTATCCCTTCAATTTCAACTTCTTTCAAAGCTCTCGACATTCTGGCAATGGCTTCAGCCCGGTCTTCCCCGAAAGAAATAAGTTTCGCTATGAGACTGTCGTAAAAAGGCGGTATAGTATATCCCGAGTAAACATGAGAATCAACTCTTATTCCGGGACCGCCGGGAAGATATAACTTTTCAATTTTCCCCGGTGAAGGAATAAAATCTTTATCCGGATCTTCGGCGTTAATTCTGCACTCTATGGCGTGCCCTAATATTTTAACTTTTTCGGAATCAACCGAAAGTTTTTCGCCCGCCGCAAGTTTTATCTGCTCTTTTACAAGGTCAATGCCCGTGACCATTTCGGTTACAGGGTGTTCCACCTGAATTCTCGTATTCATTTCCATAAAATAGAAGCTGCCTTTTTTATCAACAAGGAACTCCACTGTTCCCACGGTAACATATTTAACCGCGGCGGCCGCGTTTTTCGCGGCTTTACCCATCTTCTTTCTTAACGCTTCGCTAAGCAAAGGCGAAGGACTTTCTTCAACAAGTTTCTGATGTCTTCTTTGTATGGAGCAGTCTCTTTCCGGCAAATAAGCGACTTTGCCGAACTTGTCTCCCATTATCTGAAATTCTATGTGGTGAGGTTCTTCAATATATTTTTCCATATAAACGTCCGGGTTTCCAAACGCGGCTTTCGCTTCGGTCTGAGCCATAACGATCGCGTTTTTAAGAGTTTCCTCGGAAACTACTATTCTCATGCCTTTTCCGCCGCCGCCCGCCGTGGCTTTTATTATCACGGGATATCCGATTTTTTTCGCCAGAGTAAAAATTTTCGGGTCTTCGGAGTTGACAGGTCCGTTAGAACCGGGAACAACCGGAACGCCGGATTTTTTCATAAGTTCTATAGCGGCGATTTTGTCGCCCATTTTTTCGATGGATTCTTTTTTCGGTCCTATAAAATGAATCTTACAGGCTTCGCAGACTTCGGCAAAATATGTGTTTTCGGCAAGGAAACCATAACCCGGGTGAATCGCGTCCGCGCCTGAAATTTCGGCGGCGGCGATGATGCTCGGAATATTGAGATAACTTTCCGATGCGCTTGCCGGACCCACGCATATTGCCTGATCGGCAATTTTTACGTGCATACTTTCTTTGTCGGCTTCGGAATGGATAGCGACCGTCTTGACGCCCAATTCCCTGCACGCTCTTATTATTCTGCAGGCGATCTCGCCTCTGTTTGCTATTAAAACTTTTTTAAACACAATGAAATCTCCGATTTTAGAAGACGAGAAGCTGGGATGTTGAGATGTTGAGAGGAGCTGTGGCCGTTTAAGTCGTTGCTGTTGCTCATCTTCTCAGCTTCCCATCATCCCACCCTCATCCGTTATTTTGTATCTACCAAAAACAGTTCCTGTCCGTACTCTACGGATTCGCCGTTTGAGACTTTGACTTTTACAATTTTACCTTTAACTTTCGAAATAACGTCTTTAATAATTTTCATCGCTTCGATATGCCCTACTTTTTGTCCCGGCAAAATTTCCATGCCTTCTTTTACAAAAGGCGGTTTATCGTTGCTCGGAGCGCTTGAAAAAGTGCCGACCAGCGTAGATTTTATCGCCACAACGGTTGGTTTTACTTCAATGGGCTTTTCTTTAACTATAACTTCCTGTTTGACTTCCGGAATGTCCGCCTCAACATCGCTCTTTTTAAAATACAGAGAATCGCCGCCGGTCTCGTACTGGAGCTCTTCAATATCCGTCTCTCTTATGGATTTTAAAAACTCTTTAATTTCCTGTGGATTCATAAAACCCCTTAACTAAAGTTAGGAGGTAGGAAGGAGGAGGGAAGAGGTGTCGAGTTTTCGCTTTGCGAAAAAACATTACTTTCTCCTTCCTACCTTCTACTTCCTACCTGTCTCTTAGCTGACTCTTTCTACGTACTCGCCTGTTCTGGTATCTACTTTTATTCTGTCGCCCTCTTTAATAAAAAGAGGCACTCTTATATCGGCGCCGGTTTCAAGTTTTGCCATTTTTGTCAAGTTTGAAACTGAATCGCCCTTTATTCCGGGTTCGGCTTCCGCAATAGCCATCTCTATAATTATCGGAAGATCTATGCCTATAAGCTCATTTTCAAGATATACGGCTTCAACTTCAAGATTTTCTTTTAAGAAATTAGACATTTCGCCCAAAAGTTCCGGTTCTACGCTTATTTGCTCATACGTGTTCATATCCATGAAGTTAAACTTTTCGCCTTCTTTATATAAAAACTGCTTTTTCTGCCTTGTAACGCTTAACGCCTCAAATTTTTCGCCGGATTTGAAAGTGCGCTCTATTGTGCCGCCCTTTTTAAGGTGTCTGAGCTTTACGCGCATTACGGCCCCGCCTTTGCCGGGTTTATGGTTTTGAAACCAGGTAATCTGGTAAGGTTCCCCGTCAACTAAAATATTAAGTCCGTTTCTAAAATCCGATGTCGAAATCATATGTCAAATCTCCGTTTTAATATGCGGCTGAAGTTAAAACTTCACAGCCGTTTTCATTTACTATTATAGTGTCTTCTATTCTTACGCCGAACTCGCCTTCCAAATATATACCCGGTTCAACCGTAATTGCCGTATTTTGCAAAAAAACACCTTCGGCATTTGATGAAAGCGAAGGCATTTCGTGAATTTCTATACCTACCCCGTGTCCGGTAGTATGAATGAATTTGTCTTGATATCCGTATGAACTTATTATGTCTCTTGCCGTTTTATCGGCCCAGGAAAACGCCAGCCCTGCTTTTATATTGCTTATAACCGCTTCATGCGATTTCCGGACAATATCGCGGATTTGGGCGAATTTAGGGTTAATTTTACCTAAAAAATATGTTCGTGTCAAATCCGAGCAATAACCTTTATAGGCACAGCCGAGGTCTATCATAACTATATCGTTTTCCCCTATTTTACGGTTTGAGCTTGCATGATGAGGGTTTGCGCTGTTGTTTCCGGACGCCACTATAGGGGTAAAACTTTCCTTAACTTTATTTATGGCAAAGAGTTCCATTATCCTGTAATGAATATCAAGTTCTGAAATCCCGGGTTTAAGCTCGCTTTTGATTATATCGCAAACTTTTGAAACGATTTTGCAGGATTCTTTAAGGTTTTCTATTTCCTCCGCGGTTTTTACCATCCTTAAATCGTTTAAAATTCCGTTTTCCCGTAAAAGATTCATATTTATGCTTTTCAAGTTATCGCTTAATGTAAAAAAATCGCCCGCGTTTATATAGTTTGCGTCAACAGTAACGTTTTCATTTTTTTTATTCTGCAAAATTTCAGCCGCGCTTTTGGCAAAAGAAACGCCCGTATACGTATGGATGTCTTTCGTCCCGAAATATTCTTTTACCTGATTTTCAATCATTTTAGGGCATATAATAAATATTTCGTCTTTCACCGGTAAAATCCAAAAACCGTCAAACTGCGCTCCGGACAAATAAAAAGTTTCGGTTTTGTTTGTAAAAATAAAAGCATCGGTTTTATATTTCGAATAGAGTCTTTTTATTTTTTCTTTCATAACATTTTATCCCTCATTCTCCGTGCATAACGCCTGCGCCGAAAAAACTGTTGACATAAAAAAGCCGATGCTGTATATTATACCTGCAGGGGGCGCCGCCGACGTAATAAACACAGAGGCCGCGCTCCTTTTCTTTTTTTTTCATACGCGCTTGACATTTGTTTAATTATTTTACTACAATAATCAAGCGTTCACAAGGTGAACGGAAATTAGTATCTGCGAAATGCAGATGAAAAACAAGGAGTTGCAGCAAATGGCACAAGGCAAAGTGAAGTGGTTTAACGACCAAAAAGGTTACGGATTCATTTCCAACGATGACGGTTCAGGCGATGTATTTGCACACTATTCGGCTATTCAGTCGGATGGTTTCAAATCTTTAGCAGAAGGCGACAGCGTTGAATTTGAAGTTGTTAATTCAGACAAAGGTCCCAAAGCAGCGAACATAAAAAAGATCTAACTCTAACAAAACAACTTAAAGCCCCCGTTGAATTTTCAACGGGGGCTTTTCATTTTTCTGGATTGCTTCCCTTCGGCTACGCTCAGGGCAGGTTATCCTCGCAATGACAGGCTGTCAATGTCACTTCTGTATTGCTATTTTTTTGACTTTCTTTCCGCTTGCCGGAGTATTTATGGTCACGAAATAAATTCCGGGAGCAATTTGAGAGCCGTTTTGGTTTTTAAGATTCCACGTTATAGTTCTTCTGCCGTTAGAGTCGGCTTGAGCGTCATCCGGTCCGAAAGATTTTACGAACTCGCCCATAACCGTAAACACATTAACTTCTATGAGTCCGGTATTAAACGGAAAATTCGTAAATTTTATATAGCCTTTTTTGCTTATGCTTGCGGGATTGGGGTAACATATAATATCGCCCGCATTGTCATAAGGCAAATCTGAAACGTCCAATACAAGTTTGCCTCTGCCGTAAGTATTATCCGGAGACGAAGCCACTTGTTTTGCAAATCCGAGAACATAGTTTTTAAATTTTCCATTGGCCGTATTTGTGGAAAGAGTCGTATCTAAAGACAACAAAAGCGCCGCGGCTCCCGCGATATGCGGTGTAGCCGCCGAAGTGCCTTCAAAGTTCTTCGGTCCGTAAGAAACAGTTGTGACTCCGTCAGGACCGCAAATGTCCGGTTTCTGAACGGAAGGAAAAGCATAAGAGAAAGCGCTGTTTGCCATCGTAGGACCTCTAGAGCTGAAAACTTGTATCGGACCATTTCCCCAGTTGGCAACATTAATCGCGCCTACAGTCAGGGCTGTTCTGGCATCTCCGGGAGAAGAGAGGCTTGACTGTGAATTTCTGTCTAAAGAATTATTTACCGGACTGTAATATCCCGATTGCAGCGGACTGTTAAACAACAGCCTTAAAGCCACATTGTTATAATTGTTGTTTTTCTTTATTTTAAATCTCAGCGAAGTGTAGCCGGTATCATTATAGAAATAAACAACCGGAGGATATCCCGGAATCCAAACGCCTTCCGTAGATTCTATAAACGTTCCGTTTTGATCGTATATATACAACGCGTAATCTTTGTCCATAGCATTAAAATCGTCCCAAACAAAAACCACATCGGGTATACTCAGGCTGATATTATACGGAACAGAAACGTCTATGTAATCATTTCCGCTGCCGAATTTCATCCAGCCGGTAGTAGACCCGCTGACTTCATAATCTTCAAACATACTCATCCACGAAATCTGAGCTTCGTTACCGGCCGCTACTACGGACAAAATATTATTTGCCGTTCCGGTGCTGTCTAAAATGTCAGCCGCGAAGCTTGTGCCGTCAACAAAGCTGTCGCCCGTAAAAGACCAGCCGATGGAAGCCGTTATAATATGAATGCCCGTTGATACGCAGTAATCGTAAGCTTCCTGAAATGAAGCTTCATCTCCGACCTTTAACAGATAAAGTTTAGCTCCGGGAGCTATATCATACACTATCTCGGCGCAGGCGCTTCCGTGTATATCGGATTCAAAAGGCTCAGCGGGAGCGCTGGTAAAATTTTGCGTGCTTACGTTTACGGGAAGTTCTCCCGAAGCTATAAGATTTCTATATCCCTGAAAACCGACGTCTACTACGGCTATTTTAACTCCTTGTCCCGTAACATTGTTAAAAAGATACTTTGAAGCGTTTATCGCGTTCGCGCCTTCGGAAATTACCCCCATGGGTTTAGCGTTAAAAGATAAATCCGCAAACCTTACTCCTCTGATTTTATTGATACCGTCAATAAGCCTTAGCGGGATTTCCGCCGTCAAAAAACTCCTTGATTTTGCATAGTCTATATTATTCGCGTGAAAAAACGATAAATCTATATTATCGCTGTTTTTATCTTCAGGATAAAATAAAACTCTTATCTTAGCGTCGGAAACGGACTTTGCGAGTTTTGAAGATCTCTCGGCGGCGCGTTTCAGGTTCGGACTTATCACAGACGAATTTTGCGCAAACGCCGCAGCGCAAAAGAGTAAAAGTAAAACGGGAATGATTTTTAATATTTTAAAAAGTTTCATAGTTTTTTAAATTGCAAAAAAAATATTTTCAGACAGACAACGCGGTTTTGCCGCTAAAAACTTATGTTCAGCGAAAACATGTTTGTATTTCCTAAATCGCCGAAAGGAAGCCACGCGTAATCTATAGAAACAAAACCATATTCGAAACCGAAACCGAATGACAAATTCCTCTGATACAATTCTCCCAAAGATTCGTTGTCATTGGTTACCGGAAGGCTGTAACCCGCTCTTAAAAAAAACATTTCGTTAAACGCATATTCGCCGGCGGCCTTAAGCCATACGGTATTGTCAAAATACGCTTTAATTCCTAAAGCGTAAATAAACGGTTCTTCTTCATGAGTATTTACAAAATCTATATAAAAACTCGACGGCAGAGGATAACCTTCAACGTCGGCTCCTACATTTTCAAAACCGCCCGAAACATACCATGTCGTATCCGCATTGCCGGGAATATACGCCCCGGAAAAATTAAAAGCCGCGCCCGCGATACTGCTGTCGTATATTTTCTGCCATACGTATTTCACCGAGATTCCCAAAGAAACGTCCCGGAATATTTCTTTTCCCAAGCCTATGCTTACGTAAGCGTCGTTTGCGTCAAAACTTCCGTTAGGCAGATAATTTCCGGAAGAATCTTCAATATATGAATCTATTTTGCCGTAATTCATGCCGGCATAAGAAACGTTTATTCCGAAATTTTTGAAAGGCGAGGTAAAACTTAAAGAATTATAATTTACATCCTGGAAATGCGAGGCGTAAGCGGCGGAAAGCACGGGTTTTTCAACAGACGGAATCATTGACGGATTTGAAACCGAAGCGGATACAAACAGAGAAGATATTCCAGCCATTGAGGCGACTTGGGCGTTAAAAGGCATTTTCAAAAAATTAAATGCCGTAGTACCGGCGGCGTTTTCCGCAAAAACCGGAGACGTAAAAAAAATTACCGACAGGCAACAGATTAACGTTTTTCTTGTAATCGGCATTGAAAGATTATACAAAATAAAGAACGGCGATGCTTAAACGCATCGCCGTTCTTTATCGGTAATTGGTAATTTGTATTACGTAATTTCTTTATGCAGTTTTCTCGTCGGTGCTGACAAGTTTCCATAAATACGCGCCAAGGAACGCGCCGGCCGTAGGAGCTAATAAGAAAAGCCACAGCTGCAATATTGCTTCTGCCGACCCTGTAAATAACATCATTAACGCAGGCCCTATGCTTCTTGCCGGATTAACGGATGTGCCGGTTATGGGAATGCAAACAATGTGAATAAGCACAAGAGCCAAACCTATTGCAAGACCCGCGAATTTAACGTTGGCTTTAGCGCTTGTCGCTCCCAAAATGACAAAAATGAAAAGCGCGGTAAAAACAGTTTCAGCGGTAAACGCTACGGGTATATTGCTGAAAGAATTTTGACCCAGAGAAGCAATTTTTACCGTAAAAAATTTTGAAGCAAGAAGACAAAGTATCAACGCGCCGATAAACGCGCCGGCAGTTTGATAGATCATGTAGTTAATTGCGTCTTTTTTGTCGATTTTGCCGCTGAACCACATAGCCGTAGTAATGGCGGGATTAATATGGCATCCGGAAATCGGCCCTATCGCATAAACCATAACAAGAACAGTAAGACCAAAAGCAAATGCTATGCCGAGATACCCGACATAACTGCCCGCAAAAACCGCGCTTCCGCAGCCCATCAAAACTAAAAACATCGTTCCCAAAAGTTCCGCGACATACTTCTTGTTCATTACTCCCCCTTTTTAAAGACAGAGTTGAAAGTGAGAAGTGAAAAGTGGAAATAGCGGAAAACGACCTACAAATCCGAATTTTTCACTTTCCGCTTTTAACTTTTCACTTTTCACTTTTCACTTTGTCGTATTATTTCCGGTATATATTCTTCCATACCTATTGCCATTATATGCACGCCGTCTGCAAAGGAACGAAGTTCCTTTATAGTTTCGGAGCAAATCTTTATTCCTTCGGATAACGGATCTGCGGCCGAATTAATCCTGTCCTGAATTTTTTGCGGAATGTTTACTCCCGGCAGTTTTTGCAAAAACTGCATAAACTTTACGGACTTTATCAGAGTCACGCCGGGCAAAACTTTAACTTCCAGTCTTTTTATTTTATCAAAAAAAACTTTGAACCCGGCCGCGTCAAAAATTGTCTGGGTCTGAAAAAATTCAGCCCCCGCGCTGACTTTTTTCTCAAACATAAGAGCCTGCAAATCGTCGGGATGCGCCGAAGGATTTACGACCGCTCCTACGCAAAATTTCGGCGCGCCCTGAAGTTTTTTTCCTGCCAAATCCACGCCGGTTTCAAGAAGCCTTGCGGTTTTTATAAGCTGAACGGTATCCAAATCATAAACGGTTTTTGTTCCGGCGTATTCGCCGGCATTAGGATGGTCGCCGCTGATAATTAAAACGTTTTCTATGCCTAAAATATTCGCGCTTAAAAGTTCGGACTGCAGCGCTATCCTGTTTTTATCCCTTGCGGCAAGCTGCATTATGGGTTCTATGCCGGTTTCAAGTAAAAGCCTGCTCATGGCAAGCGACCCTGCGCGCATTGAAGCGCGCTGATTATCGGTTACGTTAACGGCATCCAAGCTTTTTAGGCTCGCAGCCCTGTTTAAAAACGACGAAACGTCCGTCCCTTTAGGAGGAAATAGTTCCGCGGTTATTAAAAACTTGTCTGATTTTAATTTTTCTTTGAATTTCAAAAGCTTCGCTTTCCTTTTGTTTTTGATTCGTCATTCGTAATTTGTAATTGTTTATCAGTACTCTTTGTTTTGCTTAGGCTGTATATATTGTTTCAAAAATTTATCAAGTTTGCCGTTTTTCTTTAATTTTTCATATATTAAAACCCAGGCGCAGTCTTTTGTCTGATCGGTTTCGCATTTTCCGTTGACAAAACCTCCGCACGGTCCGTTGACAAGACTTTTCGGACATCTGGTACGCGGGCAAATCCCCTGCGTTTCAATCAGAATACATTCGCCGCAAATACCGCAAAACTTTTTATATACGCCTATTCTTTCCGTCGAACCTACATATCTCGAATTTAACGCGGGAATAATAACTTTTTCGGATATTTTTTCTACGGATTGGCTGCCCGCGCCGCAAGAAAGCATTATAACGGCGTCCGCTTTTTGGAAACATTCGTTTTTCAATAAGTCTTTTTTTGCAAGACGCATATCGCATGCAGATTCTAATTCTGTGTTTCCTAAAACCGTTTTGCCGTTTTTTTCAAGAAATTCTTTGAGTTCCGATACGGCTTTTTGGTCGCCGGTGCCGCACTTTGCCGCGCAACTGCCGCACGACACTATAAACAGAGTGTTTGCTCCGCTTACGCTTTTAAGAATTTCGTCTAAAGGTTTTTTTACGGTTATTATCATAGTTTAACTGCCGAAGATGAGAAGTTGAGAGGTTGAGAAGCTGAGCAACTGCTTTGCCTTTGTTTTTGCTCAACTTCTCAACTTCCCAGCTTCACAACTTCCTTTTGAAATTGCTTTTTCAAGTCCTGTTTTATTTATCTCGTCAAACAGCATAAGAGCTTTTTGTTTCACTGCTGCGATTTTTTCTTTATCTTCGTCGCGAAATTTGGAAAGAACATAATCCGCCGTTGGAATAAATTCCGGCAAAGGCCCTATACCAAGTTTCATTCTCGGAAAATTTTGGGAATTGATATGGCTTATTATTGAACTTATGCCGTTATGCCCGCCGGCGGAACCCGAAAGCCTTAAACGGAACTCGCCTAAGGCAATAGAAAAATCGTCGTAAAAAACAAAAATTTCGTCCGCGTTTATTTTATAATATCTTGCGAAATTTGAAACGGCAATGCCCGAATTATTCATAAACATAGCCGGTTTTAAAAGCGCGATTTTTGCGCCGTCATAATCGTAAAAAGAAATATCCGCCATATCAGACCAAGTTTTAAATTCCAAACGCTTGTTTTCAGCAATTTCATCTAAAACCATAAAGCCTAAATTATGGCGGGTATTTTCATATTTATTTCCGGGATTTCCCAATCCGACAAAAAGTTTAATCATTTTTTAACAACCGAGGGTGAGATGGTCAGAAGTTGAGCAACAACAAAAATCTTTGCCTTTGCCCAGCTTCCCATCCTCCCACCTTCTCATCATCTAAATTATTTTTTCGCTCCTGCTGCCGGCGCCGCGGCGCCTTCTTCGCCTTCTTTATCTTTCTTGCCTTTGGATATAACTTCAGGCTGCGCTGCTTCCGCTCCTACCGCCGCCGCTTCCGCGGGTTTTTCTTCCTCAACTTTTATCGTTACTATGTGAACTATAAGCGTGGATGGAGCCTGCAGATATTCAACGCCGTCCAGTTTAGGCAAATCGCCCACGGTAATTCCCTGCCCTATGCCCAAAGGAGAAACGTCAACGCTGATTTTCTGCGGAATATTTGTAGGAAGAGCTTTTACCTGAACTTCTCTTACTATAAATTCCATAAGCCCGCCGAAATTCTTAACACCGTCCGCAACGCCTTCAATATGAATAGGAACAAGAACTTCAATTTTGTCTTTAAGCGAAATGGCTTTAAAATCTATGTGTATCGGATCCTGAGTTAAAATGTCTCTCTGGAGAGATTTTACAATAGCTGTTTTCTTGCCGTCTTTAAACTTCAAATTGATAACTACGTTTGCTCCGTTGGCTTCTATGAGCGACAAAAACGCTTTTGAATCTACGACTATGGATTCCGCCTTAATGTCTTTTCCGTAAAGCACCGCGGGAACTTTTCCGCTTTTTCTCATTGCGGCAAGTTCGCTTTTCTTGCCAAGATTTCTGCTCTCTGCGTCCAAAATTACTTCCTTCATTTAAATCTCCTTGCGATAAGGTAATAGATAAACCGTTTAAGGTTTTCTAAAACTTCTCTTTGTAACTATGCACAGTTACTTTATGTATTTATAACGCGGAGTATTTTAAGATACATATACTTAAAAGACAAGCGTCATATTTTATAAAAACAGAGCCGATATCGACTCGTCGTTTGATATACGCATTATCGCTTCCGCTAAAATCGAAGCAATGCTTAAAACCACTATTTTGTCCGTCGGCCCGTCATTCTGTTTAAGAGGAATCGAATCGGTTATTACGAGCTCCTCTATGCATGAATCCTGTATTTTTTGTTTAGCGCTGCCCGACAAAACTCCGTGCGAAGCGGTCGCAAAGACTCTTGATGCGCCTTTAGCTTTTATGGCGTCCGCGACTTTTGTCAAAGTTCCCGCGGTATCTACAAGGTCGTCCAATATTATACAAGTTTTATCTTTAACTTCACCTATAATATTCATAATCGCGGCTTCATTGGGACGAGGCCTTCTTTTATCAACAATAGCCAAATCCGCGTTAAAATGTTTCGCAAAAGCCCTCGCTCTTTCCACGCCGCCCGCGTCCGGCGAAACCACGACTACGTCGCTTAACTTTTTTTCCTGAAAATAACTCAGCAAAACCGGCATTCCGTAAAGGTGGTCGACGGGAATATCAAAAAATCCCTGAATTTGCCCAGCGTGCAAGTCCATAGTCAAAACCCTTGTTATTCCCGAAGAAGCAAGAAGATTTGCGACAAGCCTTGCCGTAATCGGAACTCTCGGCTCGGCTTTCCTGTCCTGTCTGCCGTAACCGTAATAAGGCATAACCGCGGTAACTCTTTTTGCCGAAGCCCTTTTAAGCGCGTCGGCTATAATAAGAAGCTCCATTAAATTTTCATTTACCGGAAAACTCGTAGGCTGTATTATATAACAGTCGGCTCCGCGGACATTGTCGACTATTTTTACCTGTATTTCGCCGTCGCTGAAACGGCCGACTTTAGCTTCGCTGAGATCCACTCCGAGTTTCTGTACAATCTGTTTTGAAAGCTCGATATTTGCGTTGCCAGAAATAATTTTGAGTTTCATAAAAATCCCTTTTTAATGGCAAAGTGGAAAGTTGAAAGTGCAAAGTGCAAATATTGTATTTCGGCTTTGCCGAAATCTACTATAGGTTTTCGCAAAGCGAAAACACGACATTTCCACTCTTCACTCTTCACTTTTAACTTTGTCTTTTCTTTGTTTCACTTCCTGTCTGGCTCTTGCTATGGCAAGTTTTCCAGATGGAATATCGTGCGTTATTGTTGAACCTGCCGCTATAAGCGCGCCTTTGCCTATTTTAACGGGCGCGACAAAATTCACGTTTGAACCCACAAAAGAACTGTCGCCTATATGCGTTTGATGTTTTTTCCGACCGTCATAATTGCAGGTTATTGTTCCCGCTCCGATATTTACGTTTACGCCGACAATTGCGTCGCCTATATACGAAAGATGATTGACTTTTGAACCTGTTGAAACAACGGATTTTTTTATCTCGCTGAAATTGCCGACCCTGACATTATCTTTTAAAACAGAATCGGGTCTTATATGCGAAAAAGGACCAATTTTAACGTTTTTGTTTATAATTGCGCCGTTTACATAAGAATAAGAAATTTCACAGTTGTCGCCGATTTGAGAATTTTTTATAAAACTTGTTCCTTGTATAACGCAGCTTTTGCCTATTGACACGCCGTTTGATATAAATGCGCCGGGATATATAACTGTGTCAGACCCGATTTTTGCGTCGTAAGAAACATATGTGTTTTCGGGATTTATCAGCATCACGCCGCTTTCCAAAAGGCCTTGAATTTTTCTTTCCTGAAAAATACGTTCCGCCTGCGCAAGTTCTTTGCGGTTATTGACGCCTTTAACCTCAAAAGAATCCCGCGTAACTATAAACGACGCTTTTTTGCCGGACTTTTTTAATATTTCAACCGTATCGGTAAGATAATATTCTTTTTTTGCGTTATCGGGTTTAACTTTTGAAAGAGCATTCCATATATTTTTATCAAAGCAGTATATCCCGCCGTTGATTTCTTTTATAAGCTTTTCTTTGTTAGACGCGTCTTTTTCTTCGACTATTTTTTCAAGGACGCTTCCTGTCTTTATTATACGTCCGTAGCCGAAAGGATTTTCGACCTGAGACGCCAAAACAGTAATTGAAGCGTTATTTTTTTTGTTTTGCTTTAAAAGAGCCGACAAAGTCGAAGACTTTACAAACGGAACATCGCCGCTTACAACTAAAATTTCGCCGTTGTAGTTTTTAAGTTCTTTTTGCGCCTGCATTAAAGCGTGAGCAGAGCCAAGCTGTTCTTTTTGATATACGATTTTTATTTTGGGATTTTCAAGGCTTTTTAAATATTCTTCAACTATTTCGGCTTTATGTCCCAAAACAACTACTATATTTTCCGGATTTAATTTCTCAACGGAGCTTATAACCCAATTTATGATCGGTTTTCCGGAAAGTTTATGCATAACTTTAGGCAAGGCCGACTTCATTCTTGTGCCGGCGCCCGCCGCAAGTATTACCGCAGAAAAATTTTTCATATATAACCCGCTTAATGATAAAGTAAAACACTCACCCAATATTGTTAATCAGGTGAGGAAATTAAAATTTACATATAAATGATACAAAAAATAGACTAATTTTTCAATTGGCTGCAGAACCTCACAGCATATCGGACTTTTTGGCATTTAAGAGCGCCATAGAAAGAAAGTTATATGCCGCTGGCATCGTTCAATTCAAACAAATTGCCTTCAGGATCTCTAAAATAAACACACCGCATACCCCAGTTTTCGATACGCTGCGGTTCGCCTAAAAATTGAACGCCAGCTTCTTTCAGACGGCTGTAATCTTTATCCAAGTCGTTTGAAGGTATAACAGCTACAATAGTGTCGGGCTGAGTGCTTCCGGACGGCTGTTCATATCCCTTAAACATAGTCATATTGGTTCCTGCAAAGATGGCAAAGCATGGCGGCTCACCTTCTTTTACGGCAAAGGAAGTATAAGGACCGTTTCTGTCTCCCCAAATCGGCACCAATCCTATTGTGCGTGTGTAAAAATCAAAGCATGCGCCATAGTCTTTGCGCACCAAAATTCGTATTGTTGTTTCATTAAACCGCATTTTATTACCTCTGATATCACTGTTATGGTCAAGGATGGTAACTCCTCCCGTGACCAAATATAATGAATGATGAATAATCCCGCTTTAAGCTCTTCTTAATACTTTTATTTTTATTTCTTCTAAATTTTGAAATTTTGGAGCCAGTTTTGCCGTTTCAACAACCAGACGTACTTGCTCTCCATCTTTAATCAAATTATCAAAGATATCACTTTCTCCAAACTTTACACCTTGCTCATCATAGAAAATAGCTCTTATACCGTCTACCACTTTCTCCTTGCCTTTTTTATTTACCCGTAAAGTTATATAGTACGCATCCAGTTTGTATCCAAATACATTACTAATATTGCCCTTTTTTACACGATAATTTATAACTTCATACCGTCTTAAAAAATCATCCGAGAATGTGACTTCAGCTTTAGTAGTGTTAAAAATATCGCAAGCATTAAAAAACAACAGCGGGATTATCATTAAGAATGTATAAAGTTTTTTCATTTTACCTCCGACAAATTTTTAATACATTGTACAAAATTATTCTTTAAAGTTCGAATTGGTGTAAAAAATTCGAATGTTAAAACTGATTAGTTTAAATTTTTTACATAAAACAAAAACACATTGGTTTTTCAATAAAAAAAAGCCCTTTGACAAGGCTGCCAAAGGGCTCAACTTTTTATAAAGTATTTTAAATTTAGACAAGGAAGTGTGCGCACAAAGGTAAATGACCGCTGCTTCTGACGCAGTATAAATTTAAAAGACGAAATAAAAAAACTCCGGGACTAGGATTCGAACCTAGACAAAGGGATCCAAAATCCCTTGTGCTACCATTACACAATCCCGGAATTGACGCGAAATGACTGGATTCTTCGGCGCTTTGCGCCTCAGAATGACGGCAGAGTTTCTACAAACCAATACGACCAACTATATTTTTTTAATTCTGTTTCTATTTTTTCCCTGTCTTCAGATTGATAAATCCCGAAAACCGTTGCGCCTGAGCCGGACATAAAGCTTGCGCAGTCCGAAGATGCCAAGACATCTTTTATTTTTTTGATTTCAGGGTAATCATTAAGGACGAAGTCCTCAAGCCTGTTAAAACACGCTTCTTTTGCATTATCAACGTTAAAAGAGCCTTCATTTATCAGGTTTTTGATTTTATCAATTTTCTGTGTGTTTGTAAACGGGAGTTTGACTTTTTTATACACAGACGGCGTTGGTACGCCAAACCCGGGATTTGCCAATACTAACGACAATGCGGAGTTACGCAGAGGAGTAACAATTTCACCGATGCCTTCACACAAGGCTGCGCCGCCTGTGAGAAAAAACGGAACATCCGCGCCGAGTTTCGCGGCTATTTTGTTTAGTTTTTCCTTTTCGGCTTTTATATCCCAAAGTTTTACAAGGGCTTTGATAGCCGCGGCGGCATCCGAAGAACCTCCGCCAAGACCGGCGCCTAAAGGAATGTTTTTCTTTAAGGTTATTTTCACGCCTTTTTGTATGTTGAAGTTTTCTTTTAAGGATTTGGCAGCTTTAATGACAATATTGTTGTCGTCTAAAGGCAACCCCTCACCCTGCCCTCTCCCGCAAGGGGCGAGGGAAATACTTATTGAATCCGACAACTCAAAATCCAACTCGTCATACAGGCTTACGGTCTGCATTATCGATTCTAAATTATGATAACCGTCAGGCCTTCTTCCGGTTATTTCAAGGAACAGATTAATTTTTGCCGGTGTTTTTATCGTCAATTTCATTTTCTGTTCCCTGAGGCGCCTCTTGCGTCTGCGCCGAAACATCTCTTAGGTGTTTTCTGTCAGACAAAGTAAATTTGTTTGCTTCGAAAGTTCCTTTCAGTTTTAATCTTTTGGAACTGACTTCAATTTTTGACGGAAGTTTTGAAGCCATAAAATCTTTATACGCCGAAAGTTCGGCGGTTATTCCGTTTTTTGAAATTTTTTCTATCAAAGCGTTTTCAAGATTTAAAACAAGTTCCGAGCCGTCGTCCGTCGAATAAATAAGTTTTTTGCCTTTTTGGACGGTTTTTGCGCCCGAAAACTGTTTGTAAAAATTGCTGTTAAAAACAGAAGCTGCAAAACCTATGATTTCAGTCATTTCAACGGGAATATAATTTTCCACGGCTTTAGGCTCATACGATATTTCGCCGTTTTCTATATATACAACGGCGCCGCCCATTATGAACCTTCCGGGAATTTCTATGCTTATTCCTTCGCTTTTAACATAATTAAAAGGAATATATGTTTTTAAACTAAAAACCCCCGAGCTCAGTTTTGAAACAAGCGCCGTTTTAAAAGAAAACAGCTTAAGATAGTTGCTTTGGCTTCTCAAAAGCATTTGTTCGTACAAGCCGTCTTTAGGAATTTTAGCCTGCATTATATCAAGTTTCTTTTTAACATCTTTATCATTTTTTATATCATACGATAAAGCGTACGCCACCCACGCTTCGCCTATTCTGTCAAGCTCGACATAAACATCTCCCAAATGGTCGTATATCAGAGGATCTCTTGTAAGGTTTGCAGCAGACAATAAAAGCTGCGATGCGGCTTCGTAATTGCCCTGCCTGTAATAAAGCCAGCCGAGCGAATCCTGAAACGCGCCGTTTTTCGGTTCAAGAGTTATAGCTCTTACCAAATATTGTTCGGCTTCTTTAAGTTTTACGTTTCTGTCGGCGTACATATAACCAAGATAATTTAAAGCTCTTGTATGGTCGGGATTCATTTCCAATGCTTTTAAAAATGCTTTTTCGGCATTGTCAAAATCTTTGCTTTTCTCGTATGCCGAACCTAAAAAGAAATACGCGTCGACTAAATCAGGTTTTATTTCAAGCGTCTTTATGAGATATTGTTCGGCTTTATCATACTTCTCCCAGTCGAGATAATTTAACGCGGTCAAATACACAAGTTCGTGGTTTTGAGGCTCTTTTTCCAAAGCCGTTTTAAATTTTTCCTCCGCTTTCGCGTAATTTTTAAGTATCGAGTAGTAATAACCCAAACGCGCAAGTATTGCCACGCTCTTTTCTTTTTCGTACACGCGTTCAAACTCCGCCGCGGCTTTTTCCATATTTCCGGTTCTCTCGTATATAATGCCAAGCCAATAGCTTGAAGTTATGTCTTCAGGGACCCCTTTTTTTGTTTTTAAAAAAGCTTCTTTTGCTTTTTCATTATCCCCTTTTTCAAAGTAGCATCTACCGAGATACATTAAAACGTAAAGGTTGTCGGGAAAAACTTTCACGTATTCTTCGTATTCTTTAATCGCCGAATCGTACTGTTTATTCACCTCATATATTCTGGCTTTTGAAAGATAAGCTTCTCTTGCTTCCGGTTTTAAAGATATGACTTTATCGAAAGATTCCAAAGCTTCGTCTGTTTTGCCTAGTCTCTCCTGAACCAAAGCCAACTGCAAATAACCTGCAGCGGAATCCGGCTGCTGGGTTAAAAATTTGTTCCAGTATTCCGCGGACTCTTGCAATTTATTATCGGAATAATAATACGCGGCAAGATAGACAGTCGCGGTTTCATTATCAGGGTCAAGCTGTAAAGTCCTTTCCCAATATTTTCTGGCATTATCCGGTTCATTAGCGATAAGATAAAACGTGCCTAAAAAAATTGAGGTTTGCGGATTGTTTTCGTCAATCTCGGCTATTTTTTCAGCGGCTTTAAAAGCTTTGTCTTTATTTCCGGACTGCCAGTACAGATAAATCAAATCTTTATATACCGCCAGCGCCTGCGGGTCTAAAGAAACGACTTTTTCGTATTCTTTTCTGGCTTCTTCGATTTTCCCCGCTTTTAAAGCCAAAACGCCTTTAAGATACGATTTGTACGCGTTGTAATTAGACGCGAAAGCCGAACTTTGTATAAAAAACACAAAACCTAAAACCAAAACAATACTTTTTTTCATTTTAATTTTTTCCTTAGCATTAACGCGTCTTCCCCGCCGGCTATGCCGGTATAATATTTTTTTCTGACATTTGCTTTTTCAAAACCAAACGAATCGTACAGGCGAACAGCGGCTGAATTATTTACCCTGACGTCAAGAAAAATACATTCCGCGTTTTCTTCTTTCGAGCGTTCAATTATATATTCGAGCATTTGTTTCGCGAAAGACTGTCTTCTAAATTCCAAGCCGACGGCAATATTTAATATTTCAGCCTGCGCTTCCAAAATCCAAAACAAACAATATCCCGCGATTTTTCCGTTTTCAACGGCTACTTTAAATTCAACATGTTCATTAGCCGCGGAATCAAGAAACATACTCTCTTTCCAAGGATTAGGAAAGGATTGGTTTTCTATGACTATTATATCATTTAAAAACTTCGGCGAGAAATCTATAAGTTCCATTTAAAATACCATTTAATTAAGATGTTGAGAGGGTGAGAAGGGGGATGCTGAGTAACGACGAAAAAATCTTTGTTTGCCTTTGCTCAACTTCTCATCATCTCATCTTCCCATCCTCTGCCTTTTCGCGGCGCAACGCGCCGCAAAAAGTATGGCTTCTATCATTGCCGACGGATCTGCTTGGTTTTTGCCGGCTATGTCAAACGCGGTGCCGTGTCCGGGAGAAGTTCTTACAAAAGGAAGTCCTGCCGTGACATTTACTATTTTTTTCGCGTCTATACATTTTAGAGGCATCATTATCTGATCGTGATACATCCCGCATATCATGTCAAATTCTCCGTTTATCGTTTTAAGCCACGCTGAATCCGCGGGCAGCGGAACGGAGACATTTATTTTCATTTTTTTCAGTTCGGTATAAGCCGGATAAATTATTCTTTTTTCTTCTTTGCCCAAAATACCGTTGTCGCCTGCGTGAGGGTTTAGAGCGCAGAGAACGACTCTTAACGGCAATGAGGAGGGAGGAGGGAGGAATGACTTAAAAAAATCTATGGCAAGTTTTACGGTTTTTACTATGTCTTTTGATTTTAGTTTTTTTGAAACCTGCGAAAGAGGAATATGCCTTGTTACCATTACGCTTAAAATTTTGCCGCACGACATTATCATTGCCACATTGCGGCTTTTGGTTAGATCTGCCAGCAATTCAGTGTGTCCCGGATATTTTATTCCGGCAAGTTTTAGAGATTCTTTTGATACCGGAGCAGTTACCAAAGCGTCGGCTTTGCCGTCAAGGCAAAATTGCGTTGCGGCTTTTATAGCATTATAAGCCGCGATTCCTGATTTCTTTGAAGGTTTGCCTAAAGCGATTTTACCTAGATTAGAAGTAGGGATAAAAAACAATGAGGAGTGAACAGCTGGATTCTTCACTACGCTTTCGCTTCGTTCAGAATGACAGGCAACAAATTTGTTATTTGCTAATTGTAAATTGTCAATTGCCGTTTTGTCGCCGAAAATGACAGGGCTGCAAACCCTTTGAACTTCCAAAGAATTTACAGCCCTGAAAACTATTTCACTGCCTATTCCCGCCGGATCTCCTAAAGTTACGGCTATACGGGGTTTTGGGGACATTGTCCCGGTCATAATTTATTACCAGGTTTTGTTTATTTTTATAGTCGCTTTTGATCTCAAATCGCTCATAAAGTTAGTATATGCCTCTCTTTGGGCATTTCTGAACAGAAGTTCGCCTATATCATTTTTAACTTCGTCGAAAGTAAACTCTTTGCTGGCTCTCTTTTCTTCGACTCTTATAAAATGAAAACCGGTCTCGGTTCTAATTGGCTCTTTCGTATACTCGCCGACATTCATGCCGAAAACTTTTTTCTCTATTTCAGGAAGCAAATCGCCTTTAACGACTATGCCCAAATCTCCGTTTCTGGCTTTAGACGCCGGATCTTCTGAAAATTTGCCCGCAACGTCGGCAAAACTTTCGCCGCTTTGAAGCGCTTTTTTTACAACGTCAACTCTCGCCTGCGCGGCTTTTGCTTCGTCCGCACTGGCGCTTTTAGGACTGCTTATAAAAATCTGTCTTATCCTTATCTGTTCGCCTGACATTTTTTTAAGAAAAACAGAAAGATTGTCGGCTAAAGCGTCTTCCGCGGGAGAAAGGCCGGTTACTCCGCCTTTCATTTTTATCACAACTTTATCATAAAAACTTCTTACGTCCGCTTCCGTCGGAGCTTTAACTTTTGAATCCACAGCTTGTCTTACAAGTTTCATAACGGCAAGCTGCTCTTCAAGTTTTTTCTCAAAAGCCGACATCGTCAAGCCTTCTTTTTTAAGTTCGGCGGCAAATTCGGATTCGTTGGCGAACCTTTTCTTTATCTGGTCAATGCCGTCCTGAAGCTCTTTCTTTGAAACTTTAATTTTTTGTTTTTTAACTTCCTGCTTTAAAAGTATGTCGTCTATTTTCTGGTTTAAAACATTATCTTTAAGCTCGCTGATCTTGGCATCCGACTGTTCGCTTGCCGGAACCGTCTGTCTATACTGCTCAAGTATAGGCATAAGCACGGTGTTAAATTCCGACGCAAAAATAGGCTCGCCGTTTACTACCGCAATTGTCTGGTCAACTACTTCCGACGCTGCAAAAATATTTGCCGCAAAAAAAACCGACATTAAAACAGCTGCTAAGTTTCTTTTCAACATTTTCCGCTCCTGTGTTTTATTTTTCCGAAGACTCTACTGCTTCGTCAATCTCTATTCCCGCCCCTTCATACGGCGCTGCTGCGCTTGGCATCGCCAAATCGTAATTTACCTGCACGCCAAGGCTCTTTCTCTTATCTTCAAACCATTTTTCAAATCTTTCTTTCTCGATTATTCTTCTGATTTCGGGCGCTGCGCTTTCAAAAGAAACCGCCGGAAGAATCTGTTCGGAAACTTTAAATATTATATGGTATCCGTAGGACGTTTCCACGATTCCGGACATTTCGTTATTTTTAAGACTCAAAGCAACCTTCTCAAATTCCGGGACAAGTTCGCCTTTTCTAAACGGCCCTATGAGCCCCCCGTTTTGCGCGGAACCTCTGTCCTGCGAAATTTCTTTAGCTACTTTCTCGAAACTTTCGCCTTTTTGAAGTCTTGCGTAAGCCGATTCGGCTTCTTCTTTGCTGGATACGAGAATATGCCTGACAGTATAAGCGACCGGTTTTTCAAACTCTTCTTTATTAGCATCGTAGTACTTCTGAATATCAGCGTCGCTTGCCATTATGCTGCTATGAAGTTCTTTTATGTAAGTTTCGATTAAAAGCCCGCTTTTATATTCTTCAAGCTGTCTTTGCTGTTCGGCTTTAAACTCTTTTAAAGCTTCGGAATACTCTTTTCTCTTTTCCACACCGGCCTGTTTTGCCGCTTCAACAACTATCGCCTCTCTGACGACTGAATCTATAAACTGTTTTCTGCCGCTGGGCGTGTTAACATAGCTTTGATACGCGGGAGGCGTAGCCGCAAGTTTTTCTTCAAGCGCCGCTTCCGTTATTTTCGTTCCGCCGACTTTGGCAACAATGTTACCGTCTCTCTTACATGCGCTAAACCCTATTAAAACAACTGCCGCAAACAATAACGTTTTCTTCATCAGTACTTCTCCTTTTCCAATTCTCGACTAATTCGTTAATTTACAAATGTTACTATTTTAAAAAAAATTAGTCAACTTTTAAAATAGCTGCCCAGTTTTGAAAGAAATTCCTTTATATATTCCGGACTTACGGCTTTTATTTCCGACCCTTCGGCCTTGCTCAGGGCATGCTTTTTCAGTTTGAAGGCATAGCCTTTTCCGCTTATAAATTCAACCTCTTTTGAATAGTTCTTTATAAAAAGCGGGATGTCGGCTTTTGAAAAATCAGCATTCCGGCTAAAATACATATATATATAGTTATTATCTTCCGATATTCTTTCAATATTGAGTTCCTGGGCTTTCAGCCTTAACGCCGTAATTTCAAAGAGCATTTTGACTTCATCAGGCATTTTGCCGAAACGGTCTGTCAGTTCGTCTTTTACTTTTTCCAAAGTTCCGGTATCTTTGGCATCGGAAAGCTTTCTGTAAAACAGTATTCTTATATCCTCATCTTCAATGTAGCCGTAAGGTATTAACGCATTAACCTTCAAATCTATTTCACTGTTTTCCGACTCTTTTTGCGGGCGTTCGCCCGGATTTTTTATTTTTTTACCTTCTTCCTCCAGGAGTTTGGAAAACATATCGTATCCGATATCGCGCACAAAACCGTGCTGGTTCGCGCTGAGTATCCCGCCCGCGCCTCTTATCTCCAAATCTTTTAAAGCCAGCCGGAAACCCGAACCCAGCTCGCTGAACTCTTTCATGGCTTCAAGCCTTTTTACAGCCTCGTCGCTTAAAGCTTTATCTTTATAAAACAGATAACAGTATGCTTTTTTACGTTCTCTTCCTATTCTTCCGCGCAGCTGGTACAGCTGCGAGAGTCCGAAATTTTCAGCTTCTTCGATTATCATTGTGTTGACGGAAGGTATGTCCAAACCTGACTCTATGATAGTCGTGGCAAGCAATACGTCAAGCTCCATATTTGTAAACTTCCACATGATATTTTCAATATCTCTTGCTTTCATTTGCCCGTGAATAACGCCAAGTTTCATATCAGGCACGAGCTTTTTAATTTCCGCGGCTTTTGTAAGTATGGTTTCCACTCTGTTATAAACGTAAAACACCTGCCCGTTTCGCGCGAGCTCCGCCTGTATTATATTTTTGACAAGTTTCTCGTCATACATCGATAAAGCCGTTTCTATAGGAAGCCTGCCGAAAGGAGGCGTTTCTATTACGGACAAATCCCTGAAACCCGATAAAGCCGAAGACAAAGTGCGCGGTATGGGCGTCGCGGAAAGCATTAAAATATCTACATTTTTTTTCATTGTTTTGATTTTTTCTTTCTGCTTCACTCCGAAACGATGCTCTTCGTCGACTATCAAAATACCGAGATTTTTAAATTTGACGTCATTTTGCAAAAGCCTGTGCGTGCCGACAATAATATCGACTTTGCCCTGCCCGAGTTCCGTAATTATTTTTTTCTGGTTTGATTTGGACTGAAACCTGCTTAAAACTTCCACTCTCGTGGGAAAAGGCGACAGCCTGTTATAAAAAGTATTGAAATGCTGCTGCGCTAAAACGGTTGTAGGCACTAAAACCGCCGCCTGAAAACCTTCCTGAACCGCTTTAAACGCCGCGCGAACCGCGACTTCGGTTTTTCCGTAACCCACGTCGCCGCAGATAAGCCTTTCCATGGGATATGGCTTTGAGAAATCGCTTTTGACGTCTTCTATAGCTTTAAGCTGGTCGGGAGTTTCGTCGTACGGAAAAGCGTCTTCAAGTTCTTTTTCCCACGTTGTTTCCTGCGTAAAAGGAATCCTTTTAATTTTGCTTCGTTCGGTATAAAGTTTTAAAAGTTCTTTGGCAAACTCCGCGGCCGCTTCGCGCGCTCTGGATTTTATCCTTTCCCAGGCGCCCGTATCCATTGAGTAAAGTTTCGGTTTTACGCCTTCAACGCCTACATATTTTTTAACCGCTTTTATTTCATCGGGCGGCACATAAAGTTTATCGCCTTTTTGATATTCTATGCACAGATATTCGGAAGTTTTGTCCGCGCGCGAAATGGTTTTTAAACCCGCGTATCTTCCTATGCCGTATTTTTCGTGCACTACGTAATCGCCTTTAGATATTTCCCAAATGCCTTCCAGCCTTCTGCCGCCTTTAATTTTCGGGAAACTTACGGGCTTTTTCTTATAAAGCATTTCGCGGCTTGATATTACGGCAAGATTCTCTCTTTCTAAATAGAATCCTTGGGAAAGATTGCCGTAAACAAATTCCGGCGCTTTGCCTGCCCAGTTGCTTTCATGAAAAATATCAACGATTCTTTCCCTTTCCCCGTCATTAGCGCAGTAAATTTTTATTTTAACTTTGTTTTTGGCAAAACCTTTTATGGCATCTACAAAATATTTAATGTCTCCCTGAAAACTACCTTTGGTAGCGCCTTTGGCGCCGCCGGTTAAGCCGGTAAAACTTTTATAACCCTGATAAACGGCTTTACTGTTTAGCGGGTCGTTTATGATAAGTTCGTGTTTAGCATAAAGTTCTTCGTCTTCTTTGGATAAAGGATAGTCAAAGAACAGAAAGGATGAAGGAGAAGGGAGGAGGGAGGAGGGAACGGCTTGCTTTGTTTTGCCTTCTACCTCCTCCTTCCTCCCTACTACCTGTAGTTCAAAGTAGTCTTTTATTGTTGCGGTATCATTTGCGCTGTTTACAGGCAAAACTTTAATCTCGTCTATAAAAGTGTTGGAAAGCTGCGTTCCGGGGTCAAAAATTCTTATAGCATCGATTGTTTCATATTCAAACAATACGCGCACAGGCATTTCGTTTGCCGCGGGCCAAATGTCAACAATATCTCCCCGCACGGCAAACTGTAATTTATCTTCAACAAAGTTCACTCTGTTGTAGCCCATTGAAACTAAAAAAATGACAAAGTCCTCGAATTTATGATTTTGCCCGGGTTTAAGATTTATCCCCGAATCAACTTTAGGATCCGCGATAGGAGAGTTTATGGAAATGTCCGTAGCGCAAACAATAAAACTTTTTAAGCTTTTGATTTTGTCCGCGACAAAAGCTCTTTGCTGAACATCATCTGAAGGAAAATACAAACAGTTAGGAATTAGGAGTGAGGTGTTAGGAGTTAACGACAAAAAAGACTTTAGGTCATCATAAAAGGAACTTTGTTCCTCATCTTTGACAAAAGCAAATACCCGCAAATTTGTTTCGGGGGTACCCCCGGAGCTTTGCTCCTCAAAAATGCGTTTAAACAAATAATGGGCTTTACCGGAGCTTTGCTCCCTGCCCCCTATGCCCGACAAATATGTTTTGCTCATTTTACTTACGGCTAAACTATCGTTGTTTACACATAACTTTTCATTAATTCATCAAGCTTTGCCTGCCTGTCGGCGCTCCTTTTGTATAAAGGAGTTTTATTGGTTTTGGTGGCTTCAAGCTGTTCTTCAAAAACAGGTCTTTCGTTTTTATAATAAATGCCAAGCCCGAGTTTGTCTTCTTTGGTAGCCAATATAAAAGCCGCGTTCCTGTCCGAAACGTCATGATTTTCTATATAATAGGTATTATCTTTAAACCATTGAAACGTGTTAAATTTATTGAAACTTACGCACGGATGCAAAATATCGACAAGCGAGTAGCCTTTATGCTGTATAGCCTGTTTTAAAATTTCTTTTGTTTGCTCTGCGTCTCCGCTGAACGCCCTTGCGACAAAAGACGCGTTCATAGCTATCGCGACGGCCAAAGGATTAAAAGGCTGTTCAAAAACGCCGTCAACCTGAATATTCGTTTTTATACCAATCGAACTTGTGGGCGAAGCCTGCCCTTTTGTAAGCCCGTAAATCATATTATTATGCACTATGTTTGTTATATCGGGATTACGGCGTACTGTGGCAAGAAAATGGTTCCCGCCTTCGCCGTACATATCTCCTTCCCCGCTTTCGGCAATAACAGTCAAACCGACATTTGACACTTTTACCGCAACAGCCGCTGGCAAAGCTCTGCCGTGCAAACCGTTAAAATAACTGACTTTCATATATTGCGGCAATTTCGCGGCCTGGCCTATCCCTGAAACCATAAGCAAATTTTCAGGGCTGATTTGCAGTTCGTCAAGAGCGCTTTTTAATATACTCAAAATCAAGTGATTTCCGCAACCCGGACACCACGCGTTATTTATTCCTGAAATATCGTATGTGGAAGTCATTTTATTTTACCTCCAAAATAGTTTTTAACTGCTGCGCGACTTTATCCGCGCTGAAAGGCAACCCGTCGTATTTTCTGATATGCCCCAACGCTTTAATGCCCGTATTTTGAAAAACGAATTTTTCAAATTGTCCGTTGAAATTATTTTCCACAAAAATAACTTTTTCAGCTTTTTTCAGATATTCGTTTGTCTTGGGGTGCAAAGGATAAACCTGTTTAAAATATAACAAAGACGTTTTTTCATCATTTAAAATTTCCAATACCTCTTTTAACATTTCTACCGTAGAACCCCAGCAAATTATTAAATTATCATAATTGAAATTTCCTATAAGTTCGGGCTTTACGGTTTCGTTTAAAATCCCGTCAAGTTTTTTCATGCGTTTTTCGTGCATGGCTTTACGCATATTTTCGTCTTCGGTAATGCGGCCGTCTTCGTCATGTTCGTCGCTGCCGGCGCAGACAAAGCCGCTGCCATAGCCCGGCACGCCTCTTGGCGACACTCCGTCCGGAGTAATTTTATACCTCATATACGGCGGAGAACTTTCGGCAATATGTTTTACGGGAATTTCAGGCTTATCAAAAGACGGGCAGCAAAAAATCGAGTCGGTAAGATACTGGTCGCTTAAAATAAAAACGGGAATCTGGTATTTATCCGCGATATAAAAAGCTTTTTGCGTCATATCAAAACAATCCAAAGGATTTCCGGGGGCAAAAACCGCCCTTTGAAACTCTCCGTGCCCCGAATACAAAGCCGTATCTAAATCAGACTGTTCCGTTCTTGTAGGAAGCCCTGTTGCCGGACCCGGCCTTTGGGCAAGATGTATCACGACAGGGGTTTCCGTCATTGCGGCAAGACTTACGCCTTCGCACATTAAATCGAAACCGCCGCCCGAAGTTGACACCACGCTTCTTGCTCCGGCGTAAGACGCGCCGACAGACATATTGATTGCGGCAATTTCGTCTTCAGCCTGCTCTACTACAACGCCGAATTCTGTTTGGTTTTTGGCAAGAAAAGCAAAAAAATTCGTGCCGGGCGTCATCGGATAAGAAGCGATAAAATCGCATCCGCCCGCAAGCGCACCCATACCGCAAGCGTCGGCTCCGCTTATGAGGATTTTATTTCCGACATTCTTACCGGGCGCGACTTCAATATTAATTTCTTTTAAAATACCGGCGGCTATTTGGTAACCCCTTTTTCCCGCGGCTATATTTTTATCGACGATATCCGCGCCTTTTTTACCGAAATTGCCTTTTATACTCTTTTCAAGACGGGAAAAATCGACTTTAAACAAACCTAAAATTATTCCGCTCGCGATCATATTTGTATAGATCACGTCTCCTATTGCAGATTCTGAAAGAGGTATATCTATAAAAGGTTTGTCTGTTTCTCCGATAATTTCTTTATCGGCAAGAATGACGGTATCGTCCGTAATTCTGCTGTATAAATGTTTATAAGCTTCTTTATCAAAAGGAATAAAAATATCGATTCTGTCGCAATAACAATTTTTAGGGGTTGAAGATATCCTCAACTGTGTGGAATTGCTGCCGCCGCGAACGCGCGACATATACTCTTTGGAAGTGAATACGTTGAAACCCGCGGTTTTAAAAATTCTGGAAACGGAATTTTCAACGGTTTGTATTCCGGCACCCGCTTCGCCGCACAAAACTACGCTTATGTCGTCTTTAAATTTTCGCATTTTAGCACCTCAAAAAAGTGTGGAGGTTGGAGCGTAATCTCTTTAAAAGTTGTCTGCAAGTTCTTCCATATAAGCTTTAGCGTGCAGGCATGCCGGACATTTTTCGAGCGCTTCTTTTCCCGTATAAACGTATCCGCAGTTACGGCATTTCCATCTGATTTCGGTATCTTTTTTGAAAACTCTGTCGTTATCGAGATTGTCAAGAAGTTCCAAATATCTTGCTTCGTGGTGTTTTTCGGCTACTGAAATTTTTCTCCAGCATTCCGCTATATCGGGAAAACCTTCTTTGTCGGCAACATCGGCAAACCCCGGATAAAGCATAGACTGCTCTTCATGTTCTCCTGCCGCCGCTTCTTTCAAATTTTCCGTGGTAGGTCCGATAACGCCTGCGGGAAAAGAAGCGTTGACATTAACCATACCGCCTTCCAAATATTTAAAAAATCTTTCGGCATGCTCTTTTTCATTGTCGGCAGTTTCCGTAAAAATCGCGGCAATCTGTTCAAACCCTTCTTTTTTCGCCTTGGAAGCAAAATATGTGTATCTCATTCTGGCCTGAGATTCGCCAGCAAAAGACTGCATTAAATTTTTTTCCGTCTGAGTTCCTTTAACTGATTTTGACATTGTTAAAACCTCCCTTTGAACGACAAAGTGGAAAGTTAAAAGTTGAAATTATGAGTTTTTGCTTTGCAAAAACCTAAAATCCGTTTCGGCTTCGCCGAAACACAATATTTTCACTTTACACTTTTCACTTTGAACTTTGTCTTTATTTTATCTCAATTTCATTATACCATTTTCCGTGCACATTACAGTTTTCTATAACCTGAATTTTTCCTTTTGTTCCGTCTTTTAAATGAACCACGGCCGCGGGATTAATATCCGACGTAAGTTCTACCCACGCTATAAATTTGTTATCGAGATAATAAGTTATATTCGTGATATGGTGTTCCGGCAGAGCAGGGTGGAGAATTTCGCCGATTTTTACGTGCACGTCTACACAGCCGGTTCCGGGTATTAAACCGCACTTTTCAACAACCGTAAAAGCCGGGATATGTTTCTTTTCGCTTTCGCCTTTTTCGGCTTTAAAATCAGGCATTTTGTAAGCGTCTTCTTTTTCTTCAAAGGCATTCTTCATATGGCAAACCGGACAAACATCCGTTTTTCCGTCAAGAGCCACATAATTGCAGAATTTACAAACCAAACCTTTCATTTACGCCCCCCCTTTAACGACAAAGTTAAAAGTGAAGAGTGAAAAGTGTAAATCTTGAATTTCGGCAAAGCCGAAATAAAATTAACTCGTTTTCGCTTTGCGAAAACACCATATTTTCACTTTCAACTTTTCAATTTTCACTTTGTCTTTATTTCATAAAGTATCCGGATACTTTCCAGCTGCCGTCTTCCTGTTTCATAAGAGTTATGGCTTCGACAACAACTGATTTCGGAGCCGCGCTGAAAAGAGTTCCGTACTGAATTACCATATATTCGCTTTTAGGCGCATTGGGAAACTCCGGCTCGTAAAACGCGTATATTTCTTTTCTGCTCTCAACGGAACCTAAAGGTTTGCGGTAAGTCGCCATATCAGCCTGCCATTGCGCGCTTGTGATTCTTTCCTTAGAATATGCGGCAAGCTCGTCATAAGACTGTACATACCAGTTTTTGTCAAGTTTGCCAAGCCATTCAAGGCTAGCCGATCTCGCTTCTTTTATATTGAGACCTTTTGGAGCGCCTGTTACTTCGTTTTTCGAACAACAAGCCGTGAAAATTCCCGCCATTGCCAAGCATGCTAAAATCAAAAAATATTTTTTCACCGTCTCTGCCCCTCCGTCTATCGATAAAGCCCGAAAGCTCCCGCTATGTGTATAAGCATAAATAAAATCGCTCCGACCGCCGCAATTTTATGATACAAAAACTTCTTCTTATGAGCAAAAAGAGCTGCGCAAATAAACAGAATCGCCGCAATCATTCCGAATATCCTGAAATCCGGCATACTATTCTCCTTTTATTTTTTTCGCAAACTCTTTGCCCGCCTCAAAACATTTTTGCAGTTCTTCCTGCGTCGGATTAAAAACAATTTTAAAAGACGGCTCAAACGAAGCTATCCCTGAAACCGTGTCTTCTATTTCTTTTACCGCTTCGCCGCTCCATCCGTATGAACCGAAAGCAAAGGCCTTTCGTCCTTTAGCTTTTGAACCTTTTAAAAAATGAAGGAAGCTTGCGATTACCGGAAGCATTCCCCCGTCGTGCGTGGACGAACCGAAAACCCAGCCTTTCGCGTCAAGCATATAAGATACGATATCCGTTCTGTCGTTTTTTGTGACGTCTAACAAAACGGCTTCTGCTCCTTCGGAAATTATTCCTTCCATTATTTTTCTTGCCATTTTTTCGGTTGACTGCCACATTGTTTCATAAACTACGGCGATTCTGTTTTTGCATGAATTTGCGGACCAATAAAGATATTTTTGCATAATTTCAGGAATGTGTTTACGCCATATAACGCCGTGGCATGGAAGTATCATCTCGATTTGAACGTTCATTTTTTGTATTGCGGCAAGTTTTGAAGCCACAAGATTGCTGAAAGGCCACAAAATATTCGCGTAATATTTCTGCGCTTCTTCCATTAAAGCGGCAAGATCAACTTCGTCGTCAAAAAGATTGCTTGCCGCGTAATGCTGTCCGAAACCGTCGTTTGAAAACAACACTTTATCATAAGCCGAATACGTAAACATGCTGTCAGGCCAGTGTATCATCGGAACGTCTATAAAATCAAGCGTTCTTTTGCCGATATTTACGTTTTGTCCGGTTTTAACCGAAGTCCAATTTTTAGCCGAAACTCCGTAATATTTCAACAACCCCTGTTTTGCTTTTTCAGTGCCGTAAAAATTCGCGTTCGGGCATAGTTTTACGATTTCGGGAAACGCGCCCGAATGGTCCGGCTCTATATGGTTTATTACAACTACGTCTATTTTTGACGGATCGACGACGCTTTTTATGTTTTCTATAAACTCGTGTTCAAACCCTTTGCGGACAGTGTCAATTAAAGTGATTTTATCGTCTATAATAAGATATGAATTATACGTTACTCCTCTTTTCGTAATGTAAGTCTGCCCGTGAAAAGTTCTTTCGTTCCAATCAACGGCGCCGACCGCGTAAATTTCTTCTTTTACTAAACGCGCAGACATAAAAACTCCTTAAATAACGATTAATGATAAACGGTTAATGGTTAATTTGGTGTCGCCGAAGGCGACTCATTTATTTATCATCAATCATTAACCATTAATCATCGTAGTTTTACACGACGGACATTCTTCATACTGCGTCAAATATTCGGCTTTGCATTCCGGGCATATTTTAAAATCTCCGGCTTGCTTTTCATTAATACGGCAGGGCTTGCAAAATGACGGAGAAAAACAGCCGTTTTTCAATTCTTTTTCACAATGAGGGCAACAGCAGGCTTTATTTTTTTGCATTATTTGTTGTCCCCGGCAGATTTGGATTTATAGTTCTCTATCGCTCTGTGCAGAGCGTCGGCGCCAAGGTTTGAACAATGCATTTTGTTTGGAGGAAGCCCGCCTAATTCATTTGCTACGTCGGCGTTGGTAATTTTCATAGCCTCGTCCAGAGTTTTACCTTTTGCCATTTCGGCAACCATCGAAGAAACGGCTATCGCGGCTCCGCATCCGAAAGTTTTAAACTTTACATCGTCAATTTTATTATCCTTGACCTTAATATAAAACGTCATCATATCGCCGCAAACGGGATTTCCTATCTCGCCGACTCCGTCGGCGTCTTTTATCTCGCCGACATTGCGGGGATTTGCGAAATGCTCCATAACTTTTTCTGAATAGAAAGGCATCTTTTTATCTCCTTTTAACAAAAAAGTTTAAAGTGACACGCAGTGTCATACTGAGGTAACTTTGTTACCGAAGTATCCAGCCGTTAAAAAACTGGATTCTTCATTTCGCTTCGCTACATTCAGAATGACTCTTATGGAGTCGCTTTGAACTTTATTCTTCTATCTCACAGTGGTCATGTTCGTGGTCAAAATCAGTTCCCGGACCGGCTTCTTTTCTTTTGCCGGTTTGCATAAAATAAGAATATAACGGCGACATATCTCTCAGCTTTTGCGCTATTTTCGGAAACTCTTCTAAAACGTAATCTATCTCTTCTTCCGTATTGTATTTTGAAAGCGTAAACAAAATAGAGCCCTGTCCTATTGCCACGTCAACGTTCATCGCGTTTAAAACGTGCGAAAGTTTCAAACTTTTATTCGCGCAGGCCGAACCGCTCGCCGCCATGATGCCTTTGGCATCTAATAATAAGAACAACGCTTCACCTTCTACGAATTCTACCGAAAAATTTACATTTCCCGGCAAACGGTTTTCATTTTGAGACGCGCCGTTTAAATAAATGTAATCTATTCTTTTAGGAAGTTCGGAAATAAGTTTGTCTCTTAACTTTTGCAGTTTTGTGCTGCTTTCGGATAATTCCTGCTTTACAATTTCGCAAGCTTTTCCAAAACCTGCTATTGCAGGAATGTTTTCTGTCCCAGAGCGTTTTGAGTTTTCCTGTACTCCGCCTTCTATTTGCGGCGTAATTTTCACGCCTTTTTTAAGATATAAAGCCGCCGCGCCTTTCGGTCCGCACATTACCGAAGCTGAAAAAGTTAAAGCGTCAACTCCTAAATCCGCAACGTCGACAGGTATTGTTCCGCACGCGCTAACCGCGTCCGTATGAAAGGTAGCTTCGCTACTCTTTTTAGTTAGCGCTGCTAATCTTTTGATATTCTGAATAGTGCCGACTTCGGGATTTGCAAATTGGATTGATACAAGAATCGTGTCTTTTCTCAAAGCTTTTTGAAGCTCCGCTTCGTTTATGTTTCCTTTGCCGTCAACAGGAATGTAAGTAACTTCAAAACCTTCTTTTTCAAGCCTTTTTACAGGATTTAAAATTGAAAAATGCTCTATGGCAGACACTATTATATGTCTGCCTTTATCTTTATAAGCGTCGGCTATGCCTTTTATTGCCAAATTGTTGGATTCCGTTGCGCATGAAGTAAAAATTATTTCGGAAGGGTTTGCGTTTACCAATTCTGCGATTTGTTTTCTTGCGGTTTCAAGAGCGTCTTTAGACTCGCCGCCTAAAGAGTATATGCTTTGGGGGTTTCCGTAACTTTCCAAAAAATACGGCTTCATCGCCTCAAAAACTTTTTGGTCAAGGGCGGTATTAGACTGATTGTCCAAATAAATCCGCTTCATTTTTATATTTTTTCAAAAGCGTCTTTTCCTGCACCACAAACGGGACAAGCCCAATCATCGGGAAGTTTTTCAAAAGGCGTTCCGGGAGCTACTCCCGAATCAGGATCCCCTGCGGCAGGGTCGTAAACAAAACCGCACGCGGTACATTTCCACTTTTCCATTTTCTGCCTCCTAAAAATTTGTATTAACCCATTATACAAAAAAATTATCTGATTAATATAGCAGAAAATATAAAAAGATAAGTAACCGACACCACGGGCAGACTGTACCTGAAAAGCGTTTCTTCGTTCAGCGGGAATTTCTTAATGTTTATGATAACGGCAAGAAGCAAAACCACGGGCACAAAATATCTTCCCTGAATTCCGTCTATTACGGGACTTCCGACGACATTCCACGCGGCGTAAAGCCCGCCTGCCACGGCAAACATCGTTAAAACGCAAACCGCGGCAATGACTATTTTATCTTTCATTTTCACATACATTTTTTCGCTGCAGGCAACAGCCGCGATAAACAATATGTACGCGAAATAAGAAATATATTCTATCGGTAAAAAAGTATTTTTCGCGCCTATCCTTATTCCCACAAACATGCCCGCGTATTTCGGCAATTCGGCTATATACGTTTTGCAAGCCAGCAAAATAAATTTTACCGGATTATTTAAAACATACGCGATTTGTTCTTTTGAATTTGTCCCCGGGATGCAATCTTTCGAATAATCTTTCATAATATACAGCCAGCCGCCGTCTATGAACACGCAAAGCGCGGCAGAGGCCGCAAAAAAGCAGATATAAAAAGTTTTAGAGCCTATTTTTTGATACGGCAAAACAAGAAAAAGCAAAACAATAGGGATATAGACGGCTTTTGCCGCGCTCGCGAGTATAAACAGAAACGTAATTAAAATAAGAGTCCGGAGATTTATTTTTATAATTTTTTCGTCATACGAGTATTTCAAAATCAAAGCTATAACGGCAAAACTTACGGCATTGACAAGGGCGTCGCCCGACAAAGACACCGCCTCCTGAACGAAAACAGGACAGAGAGCAATGAGAAAAAAAGTTTTTTTCTTAGCGGGCATAGCGCCCAGCGCAAAGTATAAAACGGCAAGGGATATTATAAAAGAAGAAACGCGGCCGGCATAAGCGAGAAAGACCGTTTTGTCCGATAATAAAGACACGGCTAATATGCCCGGCAGCTGAAACGCGTATGTCAGAGGCGGATAGTACGCGGTATTTGAAAAAGCAATCCACTTTGTATCGTTTTTATCTATTTTTTCGTACGCATGTTTTAATAAAAACCTGTAAGTCTGGGAAAGCCTGGCCGTATTATCATCAAAATTTATATTGGTATTTTCAATCAAAACGGCTTTAGGTAAAACTCTTCCTCCGCCGGCAGTTTCAGCGTCTTTCTGAGAAATAAAATGTCCTCGGCTTATTTCATACGCTCTTAGCCAATGCGCCGACTCGTCGGGAACAATAGTAAACAAAGGGACATAAATAAAATACAAAATACCAAACATAGAAAAGAAGATGAGAAAAAGGCGGTTAATAGGAAGTTTATTGAAAAAAACATAGCCGGTAACGCCGCAAACAATTACGGCCGTCAGAATAAAAAACGCCGCGGAAATCTGCCCGTTATGTAAATTAAACGCCGTCCAAACGCATAATACGGCGGATACGACGCAGAAAAATAAAAAATACAGTATCGGAACGCGGTTTATCATATTTTTTCATTTTCCAGATATTCTTTGTAAATGTCGTAAAGCCGAAGTTCAAAATCCTGAAGGTTTTTTTGATTTGCCGTGGATAAAATAAATCCGGAAAACAGGCATTGAATGGAAGCTATTATGGAAAAACCGCAAACTATAAGCGTCGGAAATTTAGGAACCTGCGAAGTATTGATATACGTTATAAAAACAGGAATAAAAAAAGCCAGCGCTATTGAAAAAAGGAGTGCCGACAAAATTCCGAAAAAATAAAAAGGTTTATAATTTTTATACAGCCTGAAAATCGAAATTATTACTTTAAAACCGTCGGTAAAAGTATTAAGTTTTGAAACGCTGCCTTCGGGCCTGTCTCTGTATTCCACAGGAACGCTTAAAACCGCGAGTTTTTTTTCAACTGCATGTATTGTCATCTCCGTTTCAATCTCAAAACCTCTTGACAATACCGGAAACGACTTTACAAAAAGATAAGACATAGCCCTGTAGCCCGTCATCACGTCGCTTATTTTGCTTGCAAACAGTTTATTTATAAAAAATTTAACGAGGGAATTGCCGAAGCCGTGGAAAGACCTTTTATTTTCTTTATAATAAGTAGTCGACAATCTGTCGCCTACAACCATATCCGCGCGGCCGCTTAAAATTTCCGCGCACATCTCAGGCGCGCTTTGCGCCGGGTAGGTATCGTCGCCGTCAACAAGCAGATAACAGCGCGCGTTTATCTCTCTGAACATTCTTCTTAAAACGAAACCTTTCCCCTGCTGCGTTTCTCTGCGGACAACAGCGCCGGACTTTTTTGCGATTTCAGCCGTGTTATCGGAAGAATTATTATCGTAAACGTAAACTATGGCGTCGGGAAGGCTTTTTTTAAAATCTTCTATTACTTTTGCTATCGTTTTTTCTTCGTTATAACAAGGGATTAGAACCGCTATTTTATCCACAAGCCTCTCACCCTCAAGTTTTATCTTTGCCGAATGTCATGGAATCGTTTAATTTTCGGCCGTTAATTTTTGTATCTCCGCATCGGCGGATTTGCCGTATTTTATATCAATTTTTTTGGCTTCTTTATAGTTTTCAACCGCCGCGTTTTTGTCGCCTTTTTGGGCATATATGCCGGCAATTCCGAAATAAGCTCCGCCGTGTTTGGGGTTAAGCGCAATCGTTTTTTTATAATCGGACAAGGCTTCGTCCATTTTGTTTTCCGAAAAATATATCTCGCCTCTTTTAAAATAAGCGGCAAACGCGTTAGGAGAAAGATTTAAAGCTTTTTCAAGATCTTCCAAAGCCTTGTCATTATTTCCGATTTTTGAATAGATGTCGGCTCTCAACACATAACCCTGCGTGTTGCCTTTATCCCGTTCTAATATTTTGGACAAGTCTTCCAAAGCCAAATCGTACTTTTTATTTTTAAAGTTGACATTAGCTCTTGTAAAAAGAGTGGAGACGTCTAAATTGTTCGCCGCTGCCAAAATACCCGTTTTATCATTAGGAACGGACTGATTTGCCGCAGGCGCAGCAAAATTTTTATTTCCCGCCGGTTTAGGTTCTTCTTTGGGTTTGTCTTTCTTGCCGAAAAATTTTGAGAAAAATCCGGAAGGTTTTTCGGGCTCGGCTTCTTCTTCCCGCGTTTTTTGTTTAATCTGTTTCGGCGGTTCTTCGGACGGATTAGCCTTAGTCTCCGCGAAATCCGCGCCGCTCGTTAAAACATCAACAGGAGAATTGGCAATGCCGGCCTTTTCAAAATCCGCCGCGGCAAGCTTAGGTTTGTTTAATTTCTGATATATCTCGGCGCGTTTTTTATATATTCCCTTACTAAACGGTTCCAAGCCGATAGCGGCCGTGTAATCTTTAAGAGCGTCCGTATATTTGCCGAACTTAGAAAGGAATTTTGCTCTTTCAAGCATCGCCTTTGAATCGTTGGGGCGCATTTTCAAAACTTTGTCATAATCTCTATTGGCTTTATCGAAAATATTCTTTTTACTGTAACTCCTGGCTCTTGAAAGATAATTTTTAAAATCATCCCCGTCTAAGCTTATTGCTTCATTGATATCGGCTATGGAATTGTCAAAATTGCCGGTTTTAAATTCCGCTTCGGCTTTGCAGAAATAAACGTCTTTATCTTTAAATCCTAAATTTACGGCCTGAGTCAAATATTTTACGGCTTCTGAAAATCTAAAAATCATAAAACTGCTTATGCCCAAATATCTGTAAATTTCCGTTTCGCTTTCGTTTTTATCCGAGGATTCCTGGGCATCCAAAATTAATACCCTGTACATATCTTCGTACGAGTTTTTATAATTGCCCAGATTGTAATATATAAAACCTCTTATATATTTTATTTTGGCGTTTTCCGGATGAATCTCCACTACTTTATTTATATTTTCAAGAGCCGCGGCATAATCGCCGTTACCTATGCATTCCATGGTTTTTTGGGCGTATTCTCTTGAAACGTCGTTATCTTTTGTAAGATTCGTAATAGTTTCGTTAAAGAAATCAAACTCCTCATTAGAAACCTGCGACGCTTGAATATTCAAATTAAGCGGCTGTTCGATGGCTTCGCTGATTGTTTTCAGTTTTTCATAAGGTTTTGCTTGTTCTTCATTAACGGTTACTTGTTTTTGCCATGGTTCGGATTCGAGCCTTTCAAAAACAGTCTTAACTTTTTCTTTAATTTTTTGTTCTACGGCTGCCGGCTGTTTTTGTTGCGCGACAATAGCCGCGACAGCTTCAATTTTTTCACGGACTGTCGGTTCAGGTTCATCAGGTTCTGGTTCTGGTTTTTGTTCTGCGGCTGCCGGCTGTTTTTGTTCCGTTACAATTTCTTCAACAGTTTCAATTTTTTCATGAGCTTTGGGCTGTTCGGGCGCAGGCTCGGTTTTCTGCTCGACAATTTCCGAGACAGGTTCGGCTTCGGTTTCCCGACCCGCCTGTTCTTTTTCAACAATAACTTCAGGCTGCTCCTTGATTATTTCGGCAGTCTTTTCGGATTTTTCTTCGGCAATTTCCGAGACAGATTCGGCTTCGGTTTCCCGGTCCGCCTGTTCTTTTTCAACAATAACTTCAGGCTGCTCCTCGATTATTTCGGCAATCTTTTCGGATTTTCCGGCGGCTGAGGTTTTTTGTTCGGCAATTTCCGAAACAGGTTCGGTTTCGATTTCCCGGCTCGGCTGTTCTTTTTCAACAACAATTTCAGGCTGCTGCGCTTCCGGCTCGGAAATATCTTCAATCTTTTGTCCGGTTTCCGGTTGTTCCGGCTGCTGCTTTGAAATATCTGAAACGATTTCAATTTCCTTATCGTCGCTTTCTTGTTGTTTCTGCGATTCCGGCGATTCTTTCTTTAAAATATCTTTTTTCAAAATATCTTTCTTTAAAATATCAACTTCATCTTTAACGCTTACCGGCTCCGGCGGCTTAACGCCTGCGGCAGGTTTTGCTTTTGGAGCGGCTTTCAGCCCTTTTAAATCCAAAACCGGCTTGCCGGGAATTTTCTTCCCCAAAGGTTTAGGAACAAGCTTCTCTCTTTCAAGAGGAACGTCGATATCGGGATTTAAACTGTACGCTTTTTCAAAATCTTCTTTTGCGGATTTCGGTTTATCAAGTTTCTGATTTGTAAATCCGCGCTTTTTATATAATTCGGCGTTTTTCTGATCAATGTCAATTGCGCTTGTGTAATCTTTAAGCGCGACGGAATACTTTTCATTCTTAAAAAGATAATCCGCTTTTTCCGTAAACAAATCCGCGTCGGACGGATTTAGTTTAACCGCCTTTTCATAATCTTTATTGCCTTTATCAAAAAGTCCTTTCTTATCGTAATTTCTGGCTCTTAAGACATAACTTTTATAATCCTGCTGGTCAAGCTCGATAGCCGCGGTAATATCCGTTATGGATTCGTCAAAATCTCCCAGCTGAAATTCCGCTTCGGCTTTATAATAATATATTTCTTTATCTTTTAAACCGAAACTTACGGCTTGCGCGAGTTGTTTTACGGCTTCGGAATAATTTGAGATCTTAAAACAGCTTATTCCCAGATATTTATACGCCTCGGTTTCTGCCGTATTTAATTCCAAAGCCACATGCATTTCGTCATAACATTCCTGATATTTTTCCAGGTTATAATAAACAAAACCTCTGAAATATCTTGTGCTCGCGTTATCGGGATAAAATTTAATAACCTCGCTGATATCGTCCAGCGCGTCGTTAAAAGCGTTCCTGCCGACATTATATTCCGCGCGCACGGCATAAGACTGAACGTTATTCGGGTCGGCTTTAATAGCCGCGGCTATATCCTGATAAAAATCTTTTTCTTTGCTTAGCGCTTCGTAATTCTGGGCTCTTTTGATAAGCATGCCGGAGTTTTCAGGCTCCGCTTCCAAAGCTTTTGTATAAGCCGACACGGCTTCTTCGTTATTTCCGAGCAAAGAATATAAGTCGCCCATTTCTTCTAAAACAGACGCGTTTTTAGATTCCGTGACTTTCTCGGCGCGTTTATAATCTTCAAGAGCATTGGCGTAATCTTCTTTTTTCAGATAAAGGGCCGCTCTTGCCATATAATGTTTATAATTGCCCGGCTCGGCCTTAATCGCTTCTATGGCTTCCCCGAAAGTGGCTATATTAGAGTAGTCTTTCTTTTCCTGCGGTTTTTCTTCTTCTATAAAAATCGTTCTCTTCTTTTCATATTTCTGGGCGGGAACCGGCTGCGAACCGGCATTTTTTATCGCTTTGTCGATATCCGCGAGTTTTTCTTTTAAACTATCGCCGGCGCTTACGTCTTCTTGCTCTTCATCATTTACAATATCGTCTTTAATATTTTCCGGCTCATCCTGCTCCTCTTCAACTATGGGCTGTTCCTCAGTTATTTCTTCCGGCTCTGCTTCGGTTTCCGAATCGGCCGGTTTTTGAACATCATCTTTATTTCTGGGTTTTTGTAATAAATTGTCTATATCTTTCAGCTTATCTTTTAATCCGCCGGACACTAATTTGCCGCTTTCTTCATCCGGACTGCCGGAGACAATATCCTCATCTTTTTCTTTTCCGGCAGGAACAGCCGCTTCGGCTCTTTCTTTTGTTTCGTCTTTTAATTCGGACGGCTCGGTTCCCAAGATATCATCTTCGGAAGAAACAGGCGTCGAAATATCAAAAACGTCTTCGCCGCTAATTTCTTGTTCAGCGCCAGCCGGAATTTCGCGTTTGCCGGTATGTTTTTTCCCAGCGGAACTAATATTACCGTCTTCTTCGGATTTTTTGCTTTCAGCTTCCTTTCCGCGGGTTTCTTTATCCGAAGCTTCAATTTCCGTTTTCGTTTCAGGCAAGGTTTCGGTTTTATTATCCGGCTCTTTCTCAAGAATTGAATCCTGCTCCGAAACGTCTTTTGATTTCGAACGTTTTGACGTTAAAGTTTTATCAAGTTCGTCAAGATAAGCCTTAACGGAACTTCCCGAATCCGGAACAATTGTTTCAAGTCCGGACACTTCCGATAATTCTTTCGGAAGTTCCGGGAAATGATATTCCGTTTTCTTTTTTCCGCCGGTTTCAGGCTGAATTTCATTTACATTGTCTTCTTCGCTAAAAGGCACGGCCTTTATGATTTTATCGTAACCCTGTATTTTGCGGTTAATTTTTTCTATATCGTCGTAAAGTTCGGCGAGTTTGCCCGCCTTGTTTTGATAATAATCCTTAAACTCAAACATTCCCTTGCTGCTTTTTATAACTTTCTGGTTTGAATATATTTTTAAGGCCATATCGTAATTTTTAAGGGAGTCCCCGAAACGGCCCATATTTCTGTAAATTACGCCCTTGTAAAGATACGCCGAAGGATTATCGTCGTCTATGACTAAAGCGTCGTCAATGTCCACAAGAGCTTTCTCAAATTTTCCGACTTTAAGAAAAAATAACGCCCTTTTAAGATAAGCATCGACAGTGTCAGGCTTTAAAACCAAAGCGGAATCATAATCTTTTTCCGCCTGTTCAATATTGCCGTTGTACATATTCGCGTCGGCTTTCAAAAGCAGGGCGTCCACATAATCCGGCATTAATTCGCAGGCTTTTTCGCTGTCCTCAATCGCCCCTTTGAAATTTTTCTGCATAAATTTTATTTTGGCTCTTATATAATAAGCCGTCTCGTCGCCCTGCGACAAACCAACCGCTTTATCGGCGTATACCATGGCTTCTTCATATTTCCCTTCTTCGGTCATAACTTCCGCGAGCGTTTTGTGAAGCGAAGGATTTTCCGGATCTTCTTTAACGGCCCTTTGCAAATCCGCGAAAGCTTCGCCCGTCTCTTCGACTTTAATATAGGCTTTCGCGCGGCGTTTGTATATTTCGGCGGCGGGATATCCCGCGTCTTTAGCCTTTGTAAAATAAGATATGGCGTCCCTGTATTTTTCAAGCTCGTAACAAGACGCGGCCGCAAAATAAAGCGACGCGGCTTGCTGATATTCGTTTTCCGCGCACTCGATAAATTCTTTAAACGCGCTTTTATATTCCTTAAGAGAGAAATAAGCTTCTCCTCTCATATAATGGATTTCGATTATAGTGTTGTCATTGTTTAACGCTTCGTTAAAATCTCTTATGGCAAGAAGATAATTTCTTACAAGCATAAACGCCTGGCCGCGCGCGGCGTATATTTCCGCGTTTTTAAAACCCAATTCAACGGCGCGCGTAAAATTAGCGTCGGCAAGTTTGGAATCTTTCCACGCTAAAGCCGAAAGCCCGGAAGCGTACAGTATTTCGGGAACATCGTCTTTAATTTCTATGGATTTCTTATAACTTTCCACCGCGCCGCTAAAATCTTTCAGAATATGTTTTATATATCCCCTGAAGAAATACACAAAATACATTCTGGGCATAAATTCTATGGCCTGTTCCGCGTCTTCAACCGCCATGTCGTATTCGCCCAATTCGCAGTACATATAAGCTCTCATTAAAAATGCCGCGGCGAATTTATAATCGTTTTCGATAGCTTTTTCTATTTCTTTAAAAGCTTTATCCGGAAACCCTTTATATTTATACAGATTGGCAAGATTATAATGGGCAAACGAATCTTCCGGATTATTATTAATGGCTTCTTTAAAATCTTTTTCCGCGGCGTCTTCGTCAAGCATTATCCTGTAAGCTATGCCTCTGTTGCTTAAAGTAAAAGAATTTCCGGGCTCTATTTCAAGCGATTTGTTAAAATCGTTTATCGCGCTATCCAAATCGTCGTAATTTCTGTAGGCTATTCCTCTGTTTGTATATGAATAATCGTCGTTAGGATTAAGCTCTATGGCTTTTGTAAAATCGGCTATGGAGTTTTCCAGTTCTCCCTTATATCTGTACGACATGGCTCTTCCGTAAAAAGCCGCAGCGTTTTCGCCGCTGAATTCCAGCGCCTGGTTAAAATAACCGATGGCTTCGTCGTATTTGCCCTGCCTTCTGTAAACGTTCCCGAGTCCGCTGAAAACCGTGGAATTTTTAGGATTTAACTCGACAGCTTTCCGGAAATCCTCAAGGGAAATATCAAATTGTTCAAGAGCCGAGTAAGATTCTCCCCTTGCGATATAGGCAAAAGAATAATTCGGCTCCAATGATATGGCTTTGGTAAATTCCCTTATCGCTTCTTCGTATTTTCCTTTTTTGTGCTGTATTTGTCCGCGGTTATAATATGCGGACGCGTCGGTAGGGTTTTGTTTAACCGTGCTGCTGTAGAATTCCAAGAGTTTATCGTATTCGTCTCTTTTTGCTTTAACGTATACGATATTCATGTCTTCGGCGTGAAGTTCTACTCTTTCAAAAAAATTATTAATATATTTTTTAATATAAGAAAAATAATTAATAGCCATTTTCCCCGCTAATGTTTATTTATTTTTTTTAAATCTAGTGCCTATTATCAAACCTAAAAACATCCCTATTTGCAAAGCAAAAATAGCGTCAAAAGATATAATAAGCCCAACGACAAAACCGGCTGCTCCGCCGCCTAAAAGTCCTTCGACGTCGTAAGTTTTTTTAATGTCTTCTTTTGCTCCCTGCGCATCCGAATCGCCGGGACCATTACTTTGATTCGAAACCGGCTGATTTAATTCATCCGCCATTTTTTCCTCTTTGGCTTATAATTCTATCATTTTTCTTTGATTTTTAAAAGCTTTTTAGCGTTTTTTAAAGCTTCTTTTTTTGTTATTTCCGGGTCTTCAAGCCGCAGCTCTTCTATTTTATTTTTAACTTCTTTTACCCATGCTCCGGCCGGGAGTTTAAAATATTCCAATATTTCGTTTCCGCTTGCAAGCTCGCCTTTGAGACACATCAAACCGGCGGATTTCAAACTCTCTATTCTTTTTATCAGCCCGCCGATTTTTGACTCGTCGTTATTTTTCCCATAATCGGCTCCTGATAACGCCAATATCAAATCGCGATTTTCGCCGGCGGTCTTTACAAATCTTCTTACCGCGGCGTCGCTCCACTGCGGCAAATACGTCTTAGGATACATATGATTTTTTATTACTGCAGTAACTTTCTGTATAAACTCTTTAGGATATCTGAGCCTTTTTAAAATATCCTGGGCGATTTTAACGCTTTCGTTTTCGTGGCCGTAAAAAGTGATTTTTCCGCCGATTTCTTTATACGTATCATATTTACCGGCGTCGTGAAGCAAAGCCGACATTCTTAAAACAGGCTCCGCCTGAATTCTGTCCAAAACCTTTAGCGTGTGATTATATACGTCATCATCATGGTATTTTTCAGGCTGTTTTAAATTTTTAAGCCTTGAAATTTCCGGCAAAATTTCGCCGAGCAGATTTATATCGTCCATCATTTTAAAAGCTTTTGACGGATTGCTTTCAGCGAGTATTTTATTTATTTCGTCTCTTACGCGTTCCGGAGAAACGATTTTTATGCGCTGCGCCGAGGCTTTCATTTCTTTATAAGTTTCAGCCTCTATGGAAAACCCGAGCTGAAGGCTCTGGCGTACGGCGCGTAAAATTCTTAACGGATCCTGCCTGAATATTATTTTGGCGTTGGCGCAATCCGCGACTCTGATAATTCTATCTTCTATATCTTTTAAGCCTTTTGAAGTAAAATCCAAAACCCGCATATCGCTTAAACGCAAAAACAAAGCGTTAACAGTAAAATCCCTTCTTAAAGCGTCCTGCTCAAGCGTTCCGATTTCGGTGTCGGGGTTTCTTGAATCGTCGTCGTAATATTCTTTGCGGGGCATTACGAATTCAACTTCTTCACCGTCAATAAAAAGTTTTGCCGTACCGAATCTTTCAAAAACCACAGGCTCGCGCAAACCGAATTTCAAAGAGATTTTTTTTGCAAAATCTACGCCAGCAAGTCTGTCGCCGCGGCGATTTATATTCTCAACCATAATGTCTAAGTCTTTAGATTGTCTTTTCAAAAACAAATCCCGCACAAACCCGCCGACAGCATAAGCTTCATATCCCGTTTCAACGGCAGTCCGTAAAATTTTATCCAATATCGGCGCAAATTTATCGGAAATCGTAAATTTCATCTTCATAGGATATATTTATAACACAAAACATCTGATTTTTCAATATGTTTATATATTCGGCACAGGCAAAACGCATGAAAGGAAAAGATAATTTCCCGAGGTTATGTATTTTTTATACTTTTTCTTTCACAAAACTAATATCTTTTCCACGACAAACGCATGAAAAATATTCCTCGACGACGGCAACCCCTCACCCTGCCCTCTCCCGCAAGGGGCGAGGGTAACGGCTCCGACAACAAATCAGAACGGTAATGGCTTTCATGCGTTTGTCGTGATATTCGGCATTTATTGATGAGATATGGTAAACAATAAGCTGCGGCATATGCGGAAGGATTAGCTCAAATAAATTTTATAAAAAATTAATCATATCAACGAGTTTAATAAAATAATCCGTTGACCATATTTCCAATTCTTTAGGATTTTTAATAAAAGGCATCATATCTTTTTTTACATTTTCAATAGGAGTTTTGTTAATTTTATCTTTTAGCAAATCTTTCAACATGCCTTTAGTCAGCTTTTCATTTAATTTATCGGAAAATTGTTCGGCTCTTAAACGAAAGTGATTGAAATTTAGAGGAACAGAATTGCGGACATACCACTCAAAATCATACCAATCGCGCCCTTTTACTCTATTTTTCCATCCGCGAAATAAAAACGCATGTATTTTTCCGGCAAACAAATCAGGCAAAACATAACAACGCGTCATAAAAGAAAACGGCAATAAAAGCAATTTGTATTCGGTATCAAATCCGGCAGGAGGATTTACATCTACTTCTATTTTAATTTTAAGCATTTCTTCGGAACCGAGTTTTAAATCGTATATTTTTGTATTGCCTTTCAAAAAAGCCGACTCTATATTAGTTTCTTTCTGTTTGTCTTTTTTAGATATAATTATTTCTCTTCCTAAAGCTTTAAACTCGCTTTTAACAGCGACAAAATAATTCTCTAACTTAAATTGATCTCCGTATTTTAATAAAGAAAAATCCATATCTTCGGAGAAACGCTCCGATTTATAAAAAATACGAAGGCAAGTTCCTCCGTAAAATGCTGCTTTTTCAAAAAAACCGCCTCTGTATAACCCTGCCAACGCGATTTGCTGCATTACTTCGCGAACGGCATTTATATAATCATAATTACTTTCTATTTTATAGCGCGACAGCATTTGGTCAAAAACTTTACCGTTCATTTTCAATCGCCTTTATAAACTGTGTCAGCTCAGTTTTTTTATGTCCGGTTTTAACTATTTCGCGAACAAGATCCGCATCCCAATTATCGACTGCCGACATATCAATTCTCAAATCCTCAATCAGATAGCGTTTCATAGCTTTTACCGACTGCAAACGAAGATTTCTTGATGAAATTAACATATCGCAAACGGCTTTTTCTGGAGAAGCTATTAAATATGCGGTGTTGTCTGATTCCTCTATCTGCCTTATACCTATTTGAAAATACTTTTCCGGAACTTTTATATATTCGAATTGGCCATACGCAGTAGAAAAGGATTTTGATCTCTTCAAAGTCATAGATTTGGCGGAATATACGGCTTCCGGAATTAATCCATAATAAAACAATGCTGTTTCTAAAGATACGTAAGACGGCCCATAAATATGGTTTGCTAATAACTCTTTTGAAAACGGACGTTTCGTCAACGCCGGAGAGACAATATATAATCCTTTTTTAAGCCGAATCAAATCTCCTTGACGCTCCATATATGAGATTTTATCTTTAGGAGATTTATAATCTTTAAATACAGAAAGAATCGTATCATAGTTAACAGGAACAGATTCAAACTGTTTTAATATATCTTTTTCCATGTAAATCTCCAAAATAGTCATTTTTACATAGATATTCTAACTATTTCCGATTATATTGTCAATATTTGCTACTTTTGATTACAAAACATCTGATTTTTCAATATATATTTTAAAAAACAAAAACCGGCAGGCCTGAGAGCTGCTTTCTCGGCCTGCCGGTTTTGAATTACGGATTGTTTTTACGCTGCCGCCAAAATTGCGCGGATTCCTTCCTGCTGTTTGTCGGCTTTAGCATGTTCTACTTCAAGCTTAGTAGTTTTTACGATACCGAGCATAAACAATAAATCGGCTATAGCCTGCGGTCTGTTTTTAGATTCGACTTTATTGTCTTCCAAATCCGAAATAATGGCGTTGATTGCTTCCTGCGACGCCTCTTCTACCTGCGCGGTTTTCAAATTTTCCGTAGATATGTCATATTTGCCAAGAACTTCTCTGGCGTCTTTTTTATTATCCAGAGATTGTCTTATCTCATCATCGCTAAGTCCGTTTATTTTTGCCATTACCAGCGCCGTTCTGTAAACGTCGGCATTTGTTTTATACGCAAACGTTTTTTCGCCGAATCTGTCAAGCAAAAGCTTCTCGAGAATTCCCTGCACATAACCTTGCGCCTCTTCTATTGTTTGCAAGGTATTTGCTTTGGAAGTATTCAAAGCTTCGGCAACTGCTTTTATGGCAGACTTATCGCCTTCGTTTAATTTCTTTAACTCATAATACAGCCAATCTTCCTGGGCAGTTGTTACGGATACAGTTTCTCTGAAACCGGAACGTCTTGCGTTTCTGTAAATGCCTTCAGGCGTTCTTTTTACATAAGAAGTCCACGCCGATACAATGCCGAGGAAAAGGCTGTACACGTCTATATTTATTCCTCTTGTCGCCAAAAGTTCCAAAACTTCATAATCTATAACCAAAGCTTTTGCCCCGCTTGTAATAGCTTTGCGCGCGGATTCCGCTATCGCGTCCGTATCAACCGTATTGTCGTTATAATTTCCGCTTATGTTTATATACTCGCCGTAGTTGTCTATACCCGCTATATTCTCGGTATAATATGCGGATTTAATTGATATTATAGCCCCGGAATTTTCTCTTTTTATAACGGAAGATATATTTTTCAAACTGTCTTTAATCTCGTCGAACTCTTGTTTATTTAACGAATCAAAATCAAAATTTACTCCGTCAACGCCTATCCAGTTTGTTCTCAACGCTTTTAAACCTTTATTGGCTATCAATTTTATAATCGCCTCGGCTTCCGCTTTATTTGCGGGTTTAAAATTGAGAGTAACTCTTTTGTCCTTCGCGTGCGCTTTATCAATAAAAGTTTTCAAAGCGGCGGTATTATTTTCAAAATCGGCAACCGTCGTCAATTCTACGGAGAGTACGGTAGCTATAAGCGCGTCTATTATATTAGCGTCCTTTATCTTTGACACGTCTATATTGGTAATCAGCGGGAGCTGATTTCTCATATCGTCGCCTTCTCTGTTTATTCTCTGCGTTTCCGCCGCCACTTTAAGTTTATTTTCTTCGGACATTCCGTTTGTAAAGTTGGAATATCCTTTATCTTTAGCCTGCGCGTCTTCAGCAGCATTGCGCGTTATCGCAAAAACAGCGGCTTGCGGAGCGGCTACGCTAATATCGTTGAATGAAATATCCGACGCATTTTCAACTATGCCGACCAAGCCGTCTAAATTGTCTACGACATGTTTATATGCATCGTAAGAGTTCTGAAGATACTCAGGATAATAATATATATTGACTGCAAATCCGTTTTCTTGCTCTATAGTTCTTTTGTAAAGATGTTGAGAACCGGAATGCTCGACGACTCTAAGCGACGCTATCGTCTGTTTAGAAGCTCTGCCCATAGGCATAATCACGTCAACATTTTTGCCGAGCTTAGTTTTTGCAACAGCCAATTCAATAGCCTCTTCCTCATCAGCTTCTGTGCCGAACACCATAATGTCGCGAAGTCCCGTCAGCGAGGGATAATTTTTAGAAATATATGTATCTTTAAAATTTATTCCAAGCATTTTGGCGATAGCAACGATAATGTCAAGAAGCCTTTCAACTTCTTGCCGCACGATTTTGAGCGCGCCTGTATCTTCCACATCCTTTTGCGCCTCTTTCTCGTTAACAACAACAATCTCATATGCAACTTTCGGCACATAGTCATAAACAATTTGCATTTCTTGAAAACTCAATTTTCCAAACGGTCCGAAAAAGCGCTGTATATCATCCGCATCAAAAAACCTTTTAGGAATATTGCGCGTCCTGTCAATATAAAAGTTTTTTTCAACCAATTCCCCGTCGCCTGCGCCATGCCCTACGTCTTTTACGGAATTAACGCTTATGTACCATTTTCCACCAGGCTTTGTAATCCTTTTTAACTCATTTAAAATGGTCTCGGTCTCGGTCTCGGTGAAATAATTCAAAGAAAGGTTTGCGTTAATCACATCAAATTGATTATCTTCAAACTGCGCCCAATCCGCTGGGTTCGCCATATCAAACTTAATTCCCTTGCTTCCGGGTATATTCGCATGCATTTTATCAAGCATCGCTTGCGAAAGTTCCGCAGAAATAACTTCGTGCCCCGCACGCAACAAGTAATCCGTATCATTCCCGCGACCGGATCCGAGGTCAAGTATTTTTAAACGCCGCTCACCCTCCGAAGTTGTACCAATATAACGATCTATCCACAGAGCGGCGGCCACATGCTCACCAGCCTCATCATCTACAGTCCTCCTAGCAACTGCATCCCAAAACGCTTCGAGTGCTTTGCTAGTGGACAACAACTTCTCAGAGCCCGCCGGCGCTTGCGCGACCTGTGCTCCCGTGGCGCGAGCTGCGAGTACCGCCACATCCATCACCACTTCGCAGGACACTTCTTTCGTTCCTTTTGGCGCAAGCAACGCCAGATAATCTGCCAATGACGCTGTCCATGTTACTGCCATCGCGCGCGGCACGCGCGCTACTTCTTTCCCGCCCGCGTAGAACCCGACCGTGCCTTCAGCCGGATATGCTTTCGCTTCATCGCTGTCCAGATATTTTTTCCACGCTTCCCGATTTTTTCCCTGCATATTTTTCAGGTTTTTGTCGTACTCTGCTTTCTCTTGCGGTTCAATTTTTCCTTTGAGGGCTCTTGCGGCATAAGCATAATCTTCCGCCAGCTTCGCAAGATTTTCTTCCTCCGGGCTCATTATTACCAGCTGCTGCTGGTCAAAAAAACTTTTGCAGATATTTGAATACTCGTCCATTTTCGAATCTGCTATTTTCACCAACAATCCTTCGTAAAAATCCTTTACAGCCTCAGCCAATACCTGTCTGCCGATTTCCAAATATTTCGCCATGTCCGCGTCGCTCATATTCGCGCTTTCATCCGGCAGAATTCCCACCATCCAGTTGTAGTCTTTGTTTTCCGTCCCTGTGCCCGACGGACGGAACGTTGTCTCAAGCTGAAACTTCATCACCTTACCGTCAATCTCGACTTCACGTTCCATAATGATCTGAACACCTTCTTCCGGAAAGGCGTCGTAGTTGTTGTCATACTTCCTGTCGCGGTAAATCTTCAAACCCTTAACTTTGTATTTCCCGTTCAAAAACGTTACTGCCTGACCCTTGTCAAGCGCGCGCTGTATCCAATACGCAAACCTCTTTTCAAAAACTTGCATTGCCGCCACTTTTTTGGCTATGCCTTCCGCGCCGGAATATTTCTTGAAGTCGTTCTGCGTCAGCGTTACTGTCTTTATCGTTTTACACATTTCCAAATAATTGCCCCACAGCGACTGCCCGTGAACTTTCAGACGCGCTAACAACTCCGCAAATAAAGCCGCAGCAAGCCCGCCGTCTTTATCTTGTATGTGCGTATTTATTAATTCCAGGTTTTCTTCTCCGAAATTAACAAATGCTGTCTTCAGATTCGAAGATTTTTCCAGCAATTGCCGCACCGCCGCATCGTCGGGCTGTTCCTGTTTCGGCCTGATTTCTCCAAACACGCCGTATCCGTTGGATTCTTCCACGCCGCAGACAAATTCAACATTAGACACCTGCGCCAGTTGTTTAAGCAATTCCGTCTTATCGTCGTCGGCTTTGTACGCCCGCGCCAGATTCATCACTTCATCAATCTCGGGAATTCGATTATCTTCCTGCAATAGCTTGAACGGCTCGTACGCTTCCTCGAGCAACGGCAATATTTGTTCCCACGTTGCCCGCGGATCGTTTAACTCCAACATACGCCGCGCAGTCCACGCCGTCCGCGCAAATTTCTTCAATTGGTCTGCCCGCTCCGCCAGGAGCGTAAAACCGACATAAGTATCCACGCATGATACAGGATACTCCAGAGCCCGGTAATGATTGGCCAAATCTTTTAGGGCCGAGGTCGTTACGTGGGATTTAACTATCACGTACAGTTTATCTTTTTTCAGTTTGTTCTGTCTCTTCAAGTTCTCAAGCTTGTTGTAGGCCAGCATTGTCCAGGCGTCATTGGCCGTAAGCATCAGTTTATCATTCAACCGCTTCTCCACTACCTTCAGCACCCGATCAATCTGTTCCTGCGAAAATCCCCGCGACTCCATGCGGTTTTTCAAAACGCCGCTCATAAGCAGTTGCTTAATATTGCCCTGTCCGGCGGGAACATTTATCGTTAATGAAAACCGGTCAATGTCCGGATCCGTCGCAATCATCGCTTCATTTTTATTAGTTAACCGCACCGCCTTGTCCAAGTTCTTTAAATCCGCTCCGGCATTCTCCAAAATATAATCAACTATGCTTATCGCAACTCCGGTCGGATTGCCGGGATCAGGCATGATAGGTTCCCAGCCATTGACTATGAACGCAGGAAAACGCCCGTCCACATGCTCGGTCTGCCCTTTGACTATATCCACCGAATCATAGCCCATACGCTTAAGAAAATCCACAAAGTTGGCCGCGTCCGTCGCGCCCGCGCCGCTGAACGCCGAGTACAATATCTTTGCCTTTTTGCGCTTTTTTTCGGTTTTGGCAGCTTGTTCCGGGTTTAATCTACCTAAAATATTAACCACCAACTCCTCTATGTGAGCATAGTATCCTGTATAGAAATCCACTCTTTTATCCGAATCAAGGTTGTTAAAACCGGCCGGCGCATTTTTGTCGCCTACCCAAGTCCATTTGTTCGGATGCTCGCGAATTTTTTGCTCAATGTCCGTATTCGGATCTGCCAGTTCCAGCGCAATATCGTCATATTCAATGAGGTTGCGAAACGCCATAATCATCTCCTTGAAAGACGAATCCACCTGCGACATCTTTTGGCCGACAAAAAACTTAAACCCGTTAGCGAAAGCTTCGCTGTGGCTGGCTGACACAAGGAATTCAAACAGCGCCCCTGTCAAGGTATATGAATATACCGCCATCGGCACGCCTGCCACAAGTTCAAACATAGACACATTCGCGACATCAGCCACGTCCAGCGCCTGCGCATATGCGAAGAATTTACCGTTCATCCTGCTGTCGAAAGCAAATGTCAAATTGCCGGCGAGGATATCATCTTTAAACTCCTTGGGAAGTGAGATTGCAATATCCTTAATCCCCTGAGCTTTTCCGGCTGCTGCCGCCCGCTTGTACAGCGAGGTAGGCATCAGCAAATCTTTCAGTGTTACTTCTATCGCGTCCGGATGCGCTTTCACATATGCTTGAAGCGCCGCAATTATAGCTTTGATCGCCGCCGTCTGCTGCAACATCACGGGCATGCCGATCATATTATGCCCCGTTAAAATCGGCGCATACGGACTTTGTGCAAAAAGTTCAAGTTCAAGCAGCAGTATACTTCTAAAAGAACTATTAACCGCCGGGTTACGGATGCCGGCTGTCCCGAACTCTCTCCAGCCTGCCGCAAAAGCAAATATCAAATCATCATGCCGGCCTTCAAGTATAGCTCCCACTATGCCTTGCTTAATATACATCGGCATTCTGGGCTCATCAAGCCACTCCAATGCAAACTTTTTAGCTTTGGCCACATCTTCTGCCTTTTCCGACTTTAGCGCACCGCTCTCAATCTTGCCCGCCATGAATTTTTGCATATTGCTAAGACTGTCGAATTTCGCCTCTTTTTGCAGATATTTCTGCAGATTGTCGGGGTTTCCGAATTCCGCTTCTATCAGCTCCGAACCCTTCCATGGTCCTTTATGATCCGCCAACAACTGCGCCGCCACTTCTTTTGCGTACAGAGATTTAGCCACCATCAGCCAGTCGAAAACTTCACGCTGACTGGCATCCGCCGCTTTTATTATATTGACTTTTTCGGACAATGCGATTAACGCTCTCTGCCGCTCAATCAAACTCATCGTTGTATTGTTTATAAGATCCGCCAGATTTTTCTTGGCATCTTTCAATTCCTGCTGTGTAATCTGCTCGTCAAGAATACTTGCCAGCACATCCGAGCCGGTCTGTTTATTCTTCACTATCTCAAACATCCGCTCGGAAGGCGTCTTCCGGCTGACGTCTGTTGCGCGCGGCGCGTCCGCATCCGCAGGCGTACCAACCGTCAGCAAACCGCTTTTGCCGAGTTTGTTCTTGTAATTTTCGAGTATTTCCCCAATAGTGTTACTGACTTGATATTGATAGCCTTCAATATTCTTATCTAATATATCCGGATTATTCACAATATACTGCGCAATTCTTTCATCTGAAGCCACACCTTTCAGGGATATTAATTTTGTCAGCCAAAGATAAAAATCGCTGCCTTTTTCTTTCTCTATTACTGTTATTATTTTTTCTATTGTTTCTTTTTTCAGATCATTTACAATTTTGGTATTTATAAAATAATGAGCCAAAAAATTTGAGGTGATAACAGAACTTATCGCCGCTACAAACAGTATGGGCACCGTAAGAGTAAAACTAAACACTAACAGGCCAATAGCAATGCCTAAGAGCGTAGTCACAGAAGCGCCTACCACAGTCAAATTCTGCAAATATCTCGCCGATTCTTTTGTCGCATCCGCTTTAGCCGTACTATCGCTTTCCTTGATATGCGCCAGCGCAAACCTGCCCGGATTAAAGAGCATCCAAGGCAAATAAAGCAGTTCCACAACCGCCCCGGCAATCCTGCCTGTCCTGCTTTCTATGCCGCCAAACCTATCCACAATTTTACGCGTAGAATCAAGCGTCAGTATCCCTTCTGAAGAAACTGCTTTCTTCGCAGCTTCTTTGACCATAGAGATATTTTCCGGCGAATCCGTCAGGCGCAGGAAGAATCCCTGCCCGCCCTGCTCGCTGCGGAGTATGGTCAGCGCGTCATACGACGCTTCCGCAAAGTAATCGCGCACAAGGTTCGGACTGACATTGTCCAGATATCCCTTGGCAAAACCTATCGCCCTTCTGGCAGGCTGCTCTTTTTCAGGAACAAAGGAAATGATAAACGGCAGATATTTCTGCGGCTGCGCCAGCACTTGCTGATAACTGATATGCTGATCCCCGGTGCCCTGCAACACCCATTCAATCCCAAGTTCGGTAAGATAATTCCGCAGTTCAGAAAACTTCTCGCCTTCCAGATATATAAAAGGCACGAATTTACGATTATTATCAGCCGCGTAATCCATGGCACTTTTGATCGCATCTGCCAGCGTCTGCATGTCCCTGATATTTTCCGGAACATACAGCCCGGAAACCGACGTTTTCAATTTTCCGGCTCGCGCCTGTACCTTGACGCTCTCCATGGCGTTGACTATCGCTCCGGGTTTCCTGCTTTCTTCCTTTTGTAAGTCCTTTAGACGTTTTTCCAGCAAACCTTTGCCCAACTCCACGTACGGCTGGCGCAAATATAAGTTTTCCTGCACGATTTTCGTCGCAGGATTATCCAGATCGTTCAAATCCACGTCTGCGGGCGTATAACCTTCTTCTAATAATGCCCGCGCTATCAGCCTGTTGCCCACTGTTGACGTAATTCCATAGAATAATGTTGTAAGATTGGCATACATCTCGACCATTTTTTTAGGAGTTAGTTTCTTAATATTGCCTGTCATGCCTTGCATATTTTGCACGTTGAAATTCTTGCTGCTTATATTTTGGCCGGACAAATTGATAACCATTCTGCCGGCATCTTTCTCTTTCAAGTAATTATCCTGCTGGACCTGCCAGTGGCTTTGCTTTATTACCACCACGTTTGCAAATCTCTCCTGCCATATACTTTCATTGAAATTTTGTTCGATGGATTTTCCGAACCAGAACAGCTCGTCCGGCACTACCAGCGCAATGTCCGTGATGTTGTTGTCGATAATCTGGCCTGCCAGCTCCACGCTGCGATGCGTCCCTTCATTGACTTCACGAATCCCCTTATTACGGGCATTCCAGTACGCTTCTGCATCCAGATTATATAACGCCAAAAAGTCCTCCATGTGCAGGTCTGCGGTCCAGCGGCCGCCGACATTGTCGTACATTTCCACGATGATATTTTCCGGCGCGATGCCCAGATCATCCAGTAGTCCCGAATTTATCAGGAATGCAGCCAGCCTGCTCTGCTCCACGCGGTTGGTCGTCTCAAAGAAAGTGTTGCCAAGGACAACTTTAAATATCTGCTTCACTTGATCGCGCGTAATGTTAAGACCTGCGGCGTTGGCTCTTTCAACGAGCAGGGTGATCAGGCTATTCGTATTCGTACCCAAACGCTTCTGGGTCTCCTTGTCAATTTTGAACAAGTCCGCTCCCGTCCGTTCAGTTTCATTCCCTTTATCATCTTTGATGAAATTAATATCGTGCAGCGTATTGAATACCAAGTCAGCAAAACTCTCTCCGTCTATATTATTTATATTCTGTGTGGCAGGAATGTACTTGAGCTGCAGGTACAGCAGCTCGCTGTAGATCATCATAGTTTCGTCAGTAGAACCTGATTTTGAGCTTGGCATCACTGCTACCTGATCCCAGCCAATTCCCATTTTCTTGAGCAGGTCGTTCAATTCCGTCTCATAATCTTTCCCAAGTTCATATTCGCCCAACATCTCGGAACCGCCGTACACCACTACCTTGAATCCGTCGGCGAGACCCTTGAACGGCGTATTCTGCCCGCCGATACCCGGCTTGATAAACACCTTGATTGGCTTAGGACGATCATGGAAGAATTTCCGCTTGCGGGCGACATCGTCCAAGAACTTCTGTTTTCCTTCTTCCGTGTAATATCCTTGATTACCGGATTCGTCAACTGCAAATGACCCGTTGAGGACCGCTTTTGCTGCGACTCCCCAGCCAGGCTGATTATATCCGCCGTTCAGGAAATCCTTAGAGCTTTTAGAATTCGGATCCAGAACGACTTCTCTCAGCATTTTGCCCACCGCCCGTCCTGCTTTAGCCTCATTCAGGGGCATTTTAGCTACGATTTCGGCTTTTTGTCTATCGACTTGCTTAATGACTTCGTCGTCAGTTAAATTCTTCAGTTCGTTTACAAAACCCACAACGGCTTCTAAATTAGCCAATGTCATAGCCATACTATCGTACATATTTTCCCATATAATAAAGCTTCGCTCAAAGCGTTTGGGATTAGTAATGCCTAGTTCTAGCGTTTTTCCTTTTTCCTCTTCATCCTCTATATATTTTTTTATCGCGTTCGTTAACCATTCGCCACGGATCCCGCTATTTTCCGGCACCTGAAATACCGTATACCGCGTACCATCCAGATCGCTCTGTTTAAATAAAAACTCTTCTACGCCAAGCCCAAGCGCTTTACCAAGATTTTCCGGCAAAGCTCTTAAAAGCTCTTTTATCTTACTGGCTTGTTTACTATCTGTTTCCAACAAGAGCATTTGGTCTAAGGTTTCTTTTATTTGGATTGCTAACGGCTGTTGGGAGAGGGGAAGGTCTTGTTTTTTAACAATATTAGATTTTTCGATATACTCGTCAATTTTTCCCGGATTATTGATTATTTCAAGAACGAGGTCGAAATTGCCTGCACTTTTATCGCCTACAAAGTATTGTAAAATACTTGCGTATTCTTTAGATTTTACGTCTTCTTTCGCATGATCTAAAATTATTCCGAGAGCGTTTGCGGCTTGCGCCAGCTGCTTGTAGTTATATTTTGAATGGCCGCTGATATTTATGTAGAACATCGAAATAATTCCGATGGCAATGACGGTACTGACGAGTGTGCAAACCAGTGCGCCTATAAACAACATGGACACGGGAAGAGCCAATACCCCGAACACTATTGATATTGGAAAAGCCGCTATAGCAGCAAATATGGCTCCGCCAAGCGCCCCTGTCACAAAAGCTGTTTCAGAGTCTTTCCCCAATTTCTCCGTACCTGTAAGTATTTCTGTTTTAGTTTTGTCAGAATAAAGTTTATGCCTATCTGCAAATTTAATAGGTTTGCGTATCATCTCAAATATATATCTGGCTTCATAAACAGCCACGGCCAAGCTTCTTACTTTAAGTTCATTGCCTTTAGTAAACGGCCTTATGAAACCATTAACCCACCAGCTGTTTCTAATCTTCTTCCAAACGCCTGAAGTTTCGAGAAGGCCGGACTTACTGCCTGCCGGTTCTATAAGCTCTCCTTTGCTGGTAATGACTTTCACTCCGGGAGTTTGTCCGTCTTTTTCAAAATATTGAGCAAACGCATCGCCGCCTGTTGATCCGTGCGTAAGATTTCCTTTTATTCCAAATTTTTCGAGGAGTCTCTTTATGGCTTTTTTTACACCAATCATAGTTTCTCCGCCGCCGGCAGCGCTAATAATTCCTTCCTTTCCTTTTTCCGGATCTTCCGTTGCCTCAATTACGGCCATCATAAATTGAATAGTGCCTTCATCAAAACCATTTTCGTTATCTTCAACAACCCCAAGCGGACCGTTCCCTAAGAACATTCCTCTTTGTTGTGCTACTCTCTCTACTTGTTTCTTATACTCATCAATGGTTTTCGGACCTACATCCATAGGCTCTCTTCCGGCAGGCACTTCATATGTTTCTGTTACCAATATATCTTTTTTCGAATATCCTTCATTAAATTGGTGCGCATCAAAATTATATGAGCCTACAGGTATCGTAACAAAATCTTTCGGAAGCACTATTTCTATCTTTTTTCCCTGAGCACGCAATTCTTTTTCTTTGTCAAGTATCTTTCCCGCGAATGTAATATCGCCTTCTTCAATTTTTGCGCCTCCCATCTTATCTTTTCCGAATTTATACGCAATAAAAGCAAAAGCCATCGGACCGCCGATTATTATTGTGAGATCTTCAACTTTACCTTTTTCGACTTGCGACAGAGACATATTGACAGTATTCATTTTCTTTGTCACTTTAGAACCGCCGAGCACCTTCAGCAGCGGACTTCTTGGATTTTTATTCACTCCTTCTAATACTTTTAGCTCTTTAGCCATCAAATGTCCGCCGACTACTATCACCCCGTTATTTTTTAAATATTCCGGCAATTTCTCAATTGAAGCGTGACTCCTGTGGGTTGTGCCGAAAGCATCCGTCACGTATATAATGTTTTCCAAATTTCCACCGAAATTGTTGTTGAGAAATTTCTTTACAAACTCTTCGCTATTGGTCTTTTCTCCGATATCCGGTTTTTTGCGCAGGTTGCCAAGAAGAGCTATGTCTCCGTTATTCATGGCTTTTATCGTGCTGCTATTATTATCGCCTATAACATCCTCGCAATATTTCACTTCTTTTCCGGTAAGGCTGGCAATTTCGTCTGCCACCGGAGACAAATCATATTTATATAAATTTTCCTCAGGCACAAAAACAAGATTTTCATCTTCGTCCGCTTCAGGATCTGCTAAATGCGTTATTACTATGACTTTCGCGCCTCTTTCGGTCAGATAACGTATCGTAGGAGCGGTTTGTTTTATTTTATTATTATCGATTATTTTTACTTTTCCGTCTTTCTTTTCTAACTTAACATTAAGATCCGCTCTTAAGATAACCGTTTTCCCTTCAAAGAATTTTTCTCCGTATTTTTCCGCCAAATCATCGACTGTCGCTTTTCCGGTCATATCTTCTTCAATTACGGCTTTCTCAGGCAAAACCAGAGAGAGGGCGGCTGCTAAAATTTGTTTTACTTTCGTTGGCCTGGGGAATTTTTTTTCGGCTTCGTTTAGAATGCCGTCAAGGCGTTCCAATACGGCTGTGGAAGTCATGTCTACAAAAAACTCCGTTCTTTCGAAGTCGTCGGATATGTCTTCTCCTCTGTTTTCCCCTATTTCGTCCCCTCTAAGTATATCGCCGATTTTTTCAATTATATATCCATATTTTTCAGACTGTTGGTTATATTGCTCGGTATGATGAAATACGATCAATTTTGTTTGCGCTGAAGGAGTATCCTCCGGCGATATCGTGATGCCAAGCTCGGCAAAGCGGTTTGTAATGGTTTTGTAAAGATGGGCTTTATACTGTTCATCGGTCATTTTTGAACTTATGCTTGGGGTTGTTACCATTTCAATAGCAATAGGGCTTACTGCTTCTTCGGCGGCTTTAAAGAATGCCTCTGTAGTTTCCTTGGAAGGTTTGTCAGTAAATTCAAACGTATTTCTAATTCTGTTAAGCGTCCCGTTAAACGCTTCTTTATTGTTATCTATAAGAGATTCAATCTTTCGAGCATACTTTGCGTCCCACTTTAATGTATATATTTCTTTTTTATTAAATTGTGTTACTCCATATTTAAGTCCGCCAAGGCTTATTTCATTTTTTTCTTTATAATGTGCCACAGCTTGGACAAGCTTTAAATGCGCAATATTTTCAGGTTTGCTCAAATAATCGGAAATCTTCTTTAGTTCCGCATTATCTTTTATATAATAAATGTGTCTTGGACCAGAATAGGAATCAACTACTTTTGCTTTAACCAGCAGTTCTTCAAGTACTGTTGTACAAGATAAACCCTCTGCTTTCAATTGTACGAGTTCAGTCTTGTCCAGAATTGATATTTTCTCTGCCGGTATATTATATTCGTTTAATTTTCCTTGGATGCTTCTGTTAATACGGTTGTTTTCTATTTCTTGCTGCGTTAATCTTCCTTTTGATAACGACCGATAGCTCGTAAATCCCCCTCTTGCTTCTTGCTCCGAAGAAGCCACGGCAATCGGTTCTTCAACGCCATAAAAGGTCTTCAGCTTAGAGACAGTTTCGTTTAATTCCGGAGAACTAACTGCTATGTCTTCAAGCGCAACCTTTATATCGTTTAAAAATATTTGATTTATATCGCCGTATGAACTCAAAACTTTTATAGCATTAATAAGGGCTTCGGCCTTTCCTTCAATATGCTGCACAAAACGAATGATATCCATTTTGTTCGCAGGATTAAAAACACTAACTGCATTATATTCGTCCAGCGCTTTGTAAAAATTTAACACTGCCGTGTTTTTTTGTTTGAAATTATAACTTCTCATATTTTTAAGACTAAAGGTATTTGCGATATGAGCAATAACTTCAAACTTTTTAGTCGCTTCAATACCCATTAATCCTCTGACATGCATTAATTCGTGATTTAATATAATATTGTCTACTAAATCTTCATTTAATTTCATCAATGCCAAAGCATTGACTGCTATTACATATTTTCCGCCTTCCCCTTTAACGGTTCTGGCAATAACATCCAAGCCCGGAACATTTACAATCCTCAATCCTTTTTTGGACTCTTTCCGAAACCGGCTATTCTTTTGATTATATTTTTCTTCAAGTCCTGCAACATAATCGTCTCCCGTCTTTTTTTGGGCAGCCGTAAGTTCTTTCGGGGTTGTTGATATAAGAGCTTCTTGAACCTGCCCGGCATTATATACTGAAGCTGCGGAAAAACTAGCAATTCCTAAACCTACAATAAAACTTGCAACAATACCAAAAACGGCAATTGCCGGAGCAAGAGGAAAAGATAAAACTATTCCCAAAGCCGAAAGCGCCGCGACGGCAAAAACTCCGATGCCTCCGAGCATTCCCGCTTCTTTTACGTCATATGCTTGGCCGGGGGCACTATCAACTATTCCTGATTCGGTTATTGTATATTCGCCGGATATTCCGTCCGCTTTCGCAGTTACCGTATAACTGCCGTCTTTATTTTCAATGATTTCTATGTCAAATCCGCTTAAGCCTTTATTTCTGACTTGATCTTTTAACGAATTTTCTCCGTTTATAACTTCCGCTACGGATTTCCCTTCTGCTTTGGCAACGGCTTTAGCCGCATCAAGAACGTCTTTTTGGAAATAAACCCCGACCGCCGCTTTTAAGCTTTTATCAGACAAATCAAACGCGCCTGAAGGCAAAGCTTTTTGGAAAGTATTTGTAGGAATATATTTTGAAATTCTTATGACGTCTTCAACGAATAATTTATCTGCAAGCGCCGCGTCTTGGGTTACGTTAGGCGTTATTACCACATAGCTTTGATTGGCATTTTGCAAAATTCTTGACACGTCCTGCGTGTGGAAACCTCCGGTTACCACAACTTCCACTTCTTTGGCGTTGGCAAGAAGTTCGGCAACGCCGGTCATAATCATATCTTTGGAAAAAGTCATGTTTGCTTCGCGGGTTTTAGGAAGTTTTCCGGACATTTCCTTTACGAAAATATTGTTTCTTTCAACGTTTACTTTGTAAAAACTTTCAAACAAAGAATAATACTGCTCAAGCCCTGGAAGTTCCGACATTCTGGTATACTTTGTCCATAAAGCTTTAAATTTAGGCAATTCTTTTTCAAAATATTTATATTCCGGAGCGGTAATTTTATTTTCAAGAAAACCTTCCATTAAATCTATAAAGTTACCCAAAAAGAGCAGTTCTCTTTCTTTATTCGTTTTTGCCGCGTTGTTTCTTACTTCCCAAAGCAAAGCTCTTTCTTCGTTTACAAGGTCAAGCGGATTTATTGTCTGGTTAAAACCTATAAACTGCAAAAATTTGGCAAGCTCGGGATATTTTGCGCCGTAATTCCCTTTATTGTAAAATTCCGCGAGTTTAAAATAAAACACGCCTTCGGTTTCGGGCTTTGAAGAATACGCTATCAGCTCTTTATACTCGCCGTAAGTTATATTGGATTTAATCTCTTCCAAGAAACTTTCTATCTGCGAATTGACTTTATCTTTATTTAGTTTATTCTGGACGCTTATAATATCCGACAATAATACTATAGACGGATAAAAGCCGAAGTAAACGTTTTGTCTTTTAGCTTTTTTAACCAAGAAAGAAAAATATTTGTCAAAAGAAAGTTTACCGTTTTTATATCTGTTTACAACGGCTTCGATTCTCTTGTTTTCTTTCCCGTAATGCTGCTCTGCCAGATACGAAAGAATCGTTCTTATTTCGGGAAACAGCGATCTTACTTCGTCTCTTTGGGAATCTATTTTAACAAGCCTGTTAAAGTTTTCGATATAAGCTTTTTTATCTTCGATACCTTCTAATATTTTTGTTTTTCCGGAATTAACCGAAAACAATTCCGAACCCGTTAATATACCCTTGGAAAGCAGGGAATTTATTATCGAATTTTTTAAATTTTCATCTGAAATGTTTGCCAGCCACGACGTGTCAACGCCGCCGACCGCGCCTTCCACATATACTTTGTTTATTTTATATTTCGAATCTAAAAGGGAAAGAATGTTTGCTATATTTCTCTGGGTTTCTTCATGGGCGTGCAAGTCCTGAATTTGCACAATAACTTTATCGCTTTTGAAATTTACGGAATCAGTAACCCTTCCTATATTAAAAGGAACTACAAAGTTTGAAGGGTTTAAAGCCGGAGAAGTATTGACCGTTTGAAGGCCGGGCGCCGCGTTTTGCGCAAAAGCTCTTGAGGTAAAACCGCTTGTCGCAAAAATCGAAAAAGTAAAACAGGCCGCCGTAACTACCGAAATAATTTTTTTGTAATTTAACTTCCTTATAATCTTAAACATATTTCCCCCTTTTGGGACTTTTTTAGTTTTGATTTGTCATCGTCTGTCATTCTGAAAGGCGAAGCCTTGAAGAATCCATTGTCTCTAAAAAGTCTGGATACTTCGTTGCACTCAGTATGACAGGCAAAGCAACTTAACATGGATCCCCGATTACAAATTTCGAGGATGACAACAAAGAACTAATGACACAGCAACAATGGCAAAAAGAAAACGCCCGATTTATACTACAATCGGGCGTCTGCTTATATAATAATTTAATGATACTTCGCAATTATCCTTTTTTCTTATGGAAAAAATACACATCAATACAAAAAACAGCATCCAGCCTGCAAAAATATAATCAAAATTTATAGAAACCGCGGATTTGTTGAAATCATTTACGGTTTCATAAAACACGGGCGTAAAAAATAAAGCGGTTTTAATAAACTTCTTTAAAACATTATCTAAAACAACAGCCTGAACTTCATTATTCTGTTTTGCTTCTTTTTTTACAGGGGCTTCTTTTTTAGAATGCTGCCCTACGGAAACGCCGATATCCTGCAAAACTTTATGCGTCATATCAAAAGCCGCCTTTGATATGGAATTATAATAACCCAAAATCCCGCTGTTTACGCATAAACGCACAGCGGATTCAGCGTCAACGCCTTTTACAAAACAAGGCAAAATCATAAAAGAAACAATGATAATTGACACAATCTTTTTTATTGTCATGATTAAATTATACAACAAAGTATAGAAATTTCAAGGTTTTTAATGTGAAAAAATTGTGAAATTATTTAGAGCCTGTTAACACATATTACGAACAATAAAGCAGTTTTTATCTATTACTTTTGATAACCTTGCAACAAGATCTTGATCTTCTTTTATATTGATTTTTTCTATTTCTTCCGCTAATAATTTTGGAAGCAAATCAGCAAATTCCATAAACTCGGTTTTTAAAAGACTGAAAGAATAATCTATTTTTTCGCATAATGATTTCCAATTATCCAAACGAATCCGTTGTTTTTCATAGGAAGAGTCTATTTTCATGGCCATTTTTTTACTTAGACTAGGATATACCTCCGTTGAAACCAAATCATAAGCCGGAGATATATCAATATTATTATCGTTATACAATAAAGAAAAATTCTTTGCGTGCGCGTCATTATTACCGATTAAAAAATTAAACATTATAATTTTCATTATTATATTTCTGTTTTTTGCCGGAGTTGACGTTTGGTTTAGCAGCTCAAAACAGTCTTTGAGAGACGGACCGCCTTCTGCCTGATATTTATTAATACTTAAAATTCCTAAAGCCTGACAAAAATCCTCCTGATGAATTCTTTTTACCATGCCGTTTTTTATTTCTCTGTCATATCTCTCGATTAATAAATAGCTGATATCTTTTGCCTGCCCTATTGAAACTTCAGGAGTCGCGACGCCAACGGATTTTGCCAGTTTCATACACAAATATTCATTCAGCACAATGTCCGCAAAATTTTCACTCATAGGTTTTACTATATGAGTAGTAGGCGTGCCGTTTTTCGGAAGACATATTTTACCGTCAATAATACTTATGCAGGATTTATTCTGTGCGCCGGCTAAGGAAAGCCTTATGTCGTTTGTTTCATCCGCAAAAAAAGGTTTTTCCGGTAGTTCTCTCAGATGTTCGGCAAAAGACTCTTCGGTTTGCTCATACCCTTCAAGTTTTATAAAGATTGATTTTTCTAAAGGCTCGTCTATTGAAGTTAGAGAAATTGCCCCGGCGCAATCGCGGCCTATCGCTTTTAACATCGAAAAATCGCTATTGTGGCTTATGCCAAATATTTGACCTATTCGTTTTTTTGTTCTTTCGCTTTCGGGAAGCAATCCGTTAAAATACGGTCTGCATTCTTTTTCGTTAAATATTTTCTTTTCAATAGGAAGGCTTTTTGATATTTGAAATTTTGCATTATCCGAATAAGAAAATTTTAATCTCCCGTTTTCATCCTGCTCTAAAAAACCTGCTTCTTCCCCATACAGACGGACAGAAAGTATTTTATCTTTATTCATATGTTCCTTTATTTCTTTAAGTCAATATTTATGCCAAGCATATTTAGAATCCTTATAGTTTTACCCAAAGACGCTGTTTCTTTGCCGTTTTCAAGTTCAATAAGAAAACGAGCGCCCACTCCGCTTGACCCCGCTAACATAACCTGCGTGAGATTTTGAGATTTTCTTGTTTCTCTTATAAATTTTCCTAAAGTTTTTGTATCTTTTATAACCATTTTATCCCCAATAAACAATATTCCCGAACAGTAATGTTTTATATTTTTTCGACCTCTTCTGCCAACATTATTACCGTTCGGGAATATTTTAATATATTTTAAACTTTTTTGCAACAAATATTACTTACCGGGAAGATTTTCTCTTTTCCCTGAAAGTTTTAATGAGGCTTTTTGTAGACACATCGTGGGTATTGTCAGATTTGCCTTCAAGTTCGGGCAAAATAGCGTTTGCCAAAACTTTGCCGAGCTCTACGCCCCATTGGTCAAAACTGTTTACTCTCCACAATACGCCCTGGGTAAAAATCTTATGTTCATATAAGGCTATTAAAGCGCCGAGAGTTTTAGGGGTAAGCTCATTTATAAGCATACTGTTGGTAGGTCTGTTGCCTTCAAATACTTTATGCGGCGTAAGCATTTCAACGTCTTCTTTCGAAACTCCCGCTTTAGTAAGATTTTCAGCTGCCTGTTCTTTTGTAAGACCGAAAGCCAAAGCTTCTGTCTGTGCAAAATAGTTTGCCATAAGCTTTTCGTGATGATCGCCTACTCTTTCCGGAGGATTTACAAAACCTATAAAATCGCAAGGAATAAACTTTGTCCCCTGATGTATAAGCTGGTAAAAAGAGTGCTGCCCGTTTGTGCCCGGCTCGCCCCATATTACGGGTCCCGTTTCGTAATCGACTCTGGCGCCTTCAATGTTTATCGTTTTCCCGTTAGATTCCATATCGCCCTGCTGCAAATACGCGGTAAACCTGTGCAAATACTGGCTATAGGGCAAAACCGCGTGGCTTTGCGCGCCGAAAAAATTGTTATACCAAAAGCCGAGTACCGCCATAATTACCGGTATGTTTTTTTCGTACGGAGTATTCAAAAAGTGGTTGTCTATATAATACGCGCCTTCAAGAAGCTCGGCAAATTTACTAAAACCGACGCAGCAGGCAATCGGCAGACCTATGGCAGACCAAAGGGAGTATCTCCCGCCGACAAAATCCCAAAACTCAAACATATTTTTCTCGTCTATGCCGAAGTCTTTGACTTTTTTTACGTTTGTGGATAATGCGACAAAATGATTTGCCACGGCTTTATCCCCGAGTTTTTCCGTAAGCCATTTTTTCGCGCTGAAAGCGTTGGTCATGGTCTCAAGAGTGGTAAACGTCTTTGAAGCGACTATAAAAAGCGTTGTTTCGGGATTTAATTTTTTCAATGTTTCGTAAATATCAGCGCCGTCAATATTTGACACAAAATGGACGTTCGGCCCGTCCGCGTAATATTTTAAGGCTTCGCAAACCATTTTGGGGCCTAAATCCGAACCGCCTATGCCTATATTTACCACATCGGTAATTTTTTTTCCTGAGGCTCCGAGCCATTTCCCGCTTCTTAAGTTTTCGCTAAAAATTTCCATTTTTTTAAGCACGGCGTTTATTTCCGGCATTACGTCCTTACCGTCAACATAAACCGGAGCATTGCTTCTGTTTCTCAAAGCGGTATGAAGCACGGCTCTTTTTTCGGTCCAGTTTATTTTTTCGCCTGAAAACATTTTTTTCGCGTATTCGCCGACGCCGGCCGACTTCGCAAAAGCCATCAATAAATTAAAAGTTTCGGAATTTATGATGTTCTTGGAATAATCGAACGTTATCCCCAAATTATCGTCTGTTATTGAAAATTCGTTAAACCTGCTGCCGTCTTTAAACAAATCCCTCATATGAAGATTTTTGTTTTCCTGTCTGTGTTTCTCCAGATTTTTCCACTGCGGCGTTTGCGTAAGTTCAAAGGTAGACATCTTAAGTTCCTCTTTTTGTTATTACCGAATATAAAAAAAGCCGACGGTTTTCCGGTCAGCTTTTTTTGCTTTAAACGTCAATTTAGTTTAAGATTTCATAAGCTTCAGGATTAAATTCCGGTTCAACTTTAGGTTCGGATTGCGGCTGAACGCCGGGCTCCGGCTGAAATTCGGATTCGGATTTTTTTGAAAGGTCGAATTTATATCCCAGGCTTATGCCTATTTTCATATAATTCAGGTTTATGGTGTCCGGGTTATCGAATTTGCCGGCATATCTTGAACCCGTCACTTCCATAACAAAATTCTTATATTCCGTTCCTACTCCGCCTCCGTAATATAACCCGCCGCTCGCATTGTCGCCAATATCGTTTGTCGCAAATATGCTGTATCCGACGCTCGCTTTAAAATAAGGTTTGGCATCGCCCTTACCCCAGGTTTTAAGAGGCGTAAACATAATAGAAACATAAACGGGGACAAAAGAAAAATCAGTGTCGCCGGAAATATCGACTAAGCCTCTGGGCAAATTATATTCCACGCCCGCGCCCCAGGAAAAATAATCCGATATTTCGCCGCGAACTTCAAGAGCGGCGTTAAAACCCAGTCTTGTCTCCTGATCGGGTCCGTATTCATAATCCATTGTCGAAGGAATATCAACTCCGATTTTCGGAATTAAACTTACAGCCTGAAGTCCCGACGCGGCAAAAATTAAAGCAAAACAAATAAACAATATTTTTTTCATCTGGCCTCCGCCTAAATGCGTATTTAGAGTAATTATATATTTTTTTATTTCGGTTTGACAATCTCGAAAATAGCATCCGCAAGCGAAACGGCGGTTTTACGCACTTCTTTTGTTATCTCCGCGCCGAATTCCACGGTTTCGGGCTGTATGCCTAAAATCAAAGTTTTGCACGGATTATCGCGGGATATATACTTGATAAAAATATTCATGGGCATCATATGCGTGGAAAAAGCCGCGCCGTCAACGTCGTCAGCGGAAATAACGCCGACTTCGCCGGGATTAAGCCCGCTGTCTGCAGCGTCGCAGATTATAATATGAGTAGGCCTGATTTTTTTTATTTCGCCGGTAAGATTTTCGGGGGCGGTATAGCCGAGCAAAATTTTAAAATTTGAAGGGAGCTTTTTTTTCTGAAGTTCGTTCGCGGTTAAAATAGCCGCGGCGTCGTCGCCTCTGAGTTCCGAGCCTATGGAAAGGAAAACCGTTCTTTCGGAGTCTTTCAAAAACCGCTCTAATTTCTCGCGTATTTTATCCATTTATAGAACCGGGAAGGAAATAAAGCTGCCCTTTGGTTTCTTGCTTGGACCGCGCAGGACCGGATACAACGGCATTGCCGCGAGGTTTGTTAGCTGGAGAAAGTTCTTCAAGCTTTACCGTGAATGCCGGAGGTTTCGTTTCTTTAGCCGTAGTTTTTTTACCTTGCTTGGGCCGCGCAGCGCTGCCGGTGCCGGATTTACCGCCGGTTTCTTCGCTGCCGGATTTGCCGCCGCCGTCGCTTTCGGAAGAAAGTTCTTCAAGTTTTACGGTGAGCTTTGATTTATCTATTTGGGCAAGTTCAAAATTGTCCGTAGTGTGTAAAGCTTTTTTAGGGCATGACAAAACGCACTGCGAACAAAAAATACAATTCGCGAGAGAAAGCTCGCAGCTGAAAATTTTGTCCTCGTCATTTACTTTAGAAATTTTAATCGCTTTTGCCGGACAGCTTCTCACGCAAATCTGGCAGCCTATGCATTTGTCCTGCTCAAACGAAATCATGCCCGCAAAACTCCCGTGTATATCGCGTTTTTTATACGGATACTGGGAAGTGGCCGGCTTTTTAAAAAGAGACTTTATGGCTTCAAATAAAATTGTTCCTATATTTTTCATTGCGTTACCGCCGCTTTTATGATTATGTTTATCAAAATCTGAAGCAAAGCCATGGGCGTTAAATATTTCCAGCAGAATCTTACCATCTGGTCCATTCTGATTCTTGCAAATATCGTTCTTACAACCGTTAAAACCGCTATTATGAAAAGAATTTTAAGCAAAAAAATTATTATTCCCAGAAAAAAACCGAGATTATAGCCGAAAGGCATAAAAACCGCAGCCAAAAGCGCCGCAACCGAGATTGCCTGTATATTCATCGCAAGTTTAAAATAGGCGTATAACGGCCCGGTATATTCGGTAAACGTTCCCGCGACTATTTCAGTTTCCGCTTCGGGAATGTCAAAAGGAACTTTTTCAAGTTTTCCCTGCACCGCTATAATTGCGACGGCAAAAGCGATAATGTTTACCAAAAATAAAAAACCGTTAGCGCCGTAAAAATTTATAACTGCGGAGAATGTCCACGAGCTTGCCAAAACTCCCGGAGCCAAAACCGCCATTAAAAGCGGAACTTCGTAAGAAAACAATTGCGTCAAAACGCGCATAGAGCCTATCAGCGAATACAAAGACCTTGAATACCAGCCGCCCAAAAAGTAAGTAAGCGTAGGTATGGTAAGAATGTATACTACGGCGACAATATTGCCTTTAAACGTAAACAACGATTGCGGATTATAAACCGGAATAAACAAAAACGCCGTCGCTGCCGCCGCGCAGGCTACAAGAGGCAGAATTTTAAAAATAAACCTGTCCGCGAGTTCCGGGATAATAAGTTCTTTTGACAAAAGTTTTATAAAATCGGCAAAAGGCTGAAACCACGGAGGACCGACTCTTGTCTGCATTCTCGCGTAAAGCTTTCTGTCTATGTATTCCGCGGATAAAGCAAGAATAAACAAAAACAGAAAACCCGGAAAAATTAAAATTTGTAATAATGATAAAATCATTTTATTCTATAAACCTCTGACCTTTTGTCATTCTCAAAAATGGATTCCGTTTTTCAACGGAATGACACGACATTGTTGTCATACCGGCACCGTATTTAGACACTACGGTGTAAACTCCAGCCGGTATCCACGTTCGCAGTTAACTCCTAATTCCTAACTTTATTTTAGTAAAGTCCACGCCTCTGTTTTTCTTATACCAATCTATGCTGTGCTGCCTTAACTGTTTCCACGTCATTTCGGACTTACCGTTTACCGCTACTATCATTCTGTCCGTACACGAAAAACACGGATCTATCGCCGCGATAACTATTGTAACGTCGGCAAGATACCCTTTTTGAAGCATTGTCGCAACCGACTGAACGTTTGCAAGCGTAGGAGCTCTCAGCTTTACTCTTTCGGGTTTATCCGTACCGTTGGCGCGCACATAATGAACATCCTCGCCTCGCGGGGCTTCATACCTGCTAACCGCTTCGCCCGCGGGAATTTTTAAAGGAGCCGGAACTTTTAAAGGGGTATCGGGAAGTTTTTTTATAAGCTGCCTTATTATAGAGTACGACTGCATAAGCTCGCCCACGCGCACCAAAGCTCTTCCGTAAACGTCGCAATTGTCGTCTGAAATCACTTTAAAATCCACTTCGCCGTAAGCGGCGTATTTTTCTTCGGCTCTTATATCTCTGGTTATTTTTGACGCTCTGCCGGTAGGCCCTACCGCGCCCATTTTTACCGCGTCATCAGGCGATAAATAACCGACTTTGGAAAGCCTCTTTTTTATGGTTATTTCTTCGGTCGCGACATGAGCGTAATATTTTGTCCTTTCTTCTAAAATGTCCATGGCTTTTAAAATCTGGCCTTTTTCTTCGTCGGAAATATCTTTTCTCACGCCGCCTAGTATATTTACCGCGTAATTTACCCTGTTGCCCGTAAGAATAGCCAGCAAGTCCATTATAACTTCCCTGTCTCTCCACGTGTACATTAAAAGCGTGTCAAAACCTATTTCGTGCGCGGCAACGCCAAGCCACAAAAGATGGCTGTGTATTCTTTCCATTTCGCCTATAATAGAGCGTATATATTTCGCCCTCATAGGAACATTTAAACCGGCTATTTCTTCGACTGCCTGCAAAAAACACGTCGCATGCGAATGCGAACATATTCCGCAAACTCTCTCTATCAAGTATAAATCGTGCAAATAAGGCTTGCTTTCACAGGCTTTTTCTATCCCTCTGTGATTATAGCCGAGCTTTACCAATATATTTTCAACTTTTTCGCCCTGCAGCGTAACGTCGAAACTTGCCGGCTCTTTTAAAGCGGGATGCTGCGGGCCTATGGGAATAACAAGTTTTTTAGGCATTACAGTCCTCCGTTTTTTCTTTCAACGGATTCTTATTAAGTCTGTCCTGAGTCCAGTCTTTTCTTAAAGGATACTCCCCTTCAGGCCAATTGTCAGGCAAAGGATATCTGTGTCCTTCAGGCAATCCTTCAATTGCCACGCCGAACAAATCGGTAATTTCTCTTTCCTGAAGTTCCGCTGCCGGATACATATCCGTAATTGTCACTATTGAAGCGTTTGTTTTGGGAACGGACGTTTCAATGTTAAGAATAAGCCCGTTTAAATCCGCCATGTGGTATATAAAAGAAAAATTTTCTTTATCGTCAAGACCCGTAAGCATGCAAAAAACATTTATTTTTAAACCCGTTACGGCAAATTCTAAAAACTTTCTGAAATCAGAATAAGGGATTTTCATCCAAAGTCTGTTTTGGCTCTGTACTTTAATATTTCCCGCAAGTTCAGGGTATTTTGCGGCTATTCTTTCAACTATAGGATGATTATTTTCCATTTCTGTCCTCTTTGAAATGACAACTTTGCGTATTTGTCATTCCGGGCTTGACCCGGAATCCATTTTTTATGACCCTTTAATAACTAACGTGGATCCCCGACTACAACATTCGGGGATGACAAAAGAAAGGGTTAACATCCTGCTTTTGTCAGCTTTTTTGCTTCGCTTTCTTCAAAATGCTTTAACAGTTTTGTCAGACCGTCGATTATCGCGTCCGGACTTGCGGGACATCCCGGTATATACGCGCTGACGGGTATTGCTTCGTCTATTCCCGAAAGCATATTATAACATCCGTCAAACACGCCGCCGGAACAAGCGCATGTTCCTACGGCTATCACAAATTTAGGTTCGGGAAGCTGCTCATAAATTCTTACAAGCCTGTCTTTAATTTGCCTTGTTACGGGACCGGAACACAAAAGAACGTCGGCATGCCTTGGAGTGCCTTTAAGCTGAACGCCAAACCTTTCCAAATCGTAAGTCGGGGTAATAGCCGCTACAATTTCTATGTCGCAAGCGTTACACGCGCCGGTATTAAAATGTATAATCCACGGAGATTTCAGACGCGCCCAGTTGATAAGCTTTTGCACGGATTTAATCATTCCTTTCTCTTTTAGTCATTTCTTTCCTTCCTGAAAATTATAAGAATGCTCAAATAAGCCGTTATAATAAAAAGTACGATTATGCCTAAAGATTCCTTCATTATTTCCGAAGGCGTTGTTGCAATCATAAGAGTTATAACGTGCATAATCGTAAAAAAGAAAGCTATGGGAAAAAATTCCCCGTAGTTCAGTTTTATTCTATGGTCTTTAACATCTTCGCCGCACGCGTAAGCTTTTATTTTTCCTTCGGGATTTGCGGGATTTTTATACGACATTTTTCCCGTAAAATAAGAAATTATAAGCAAAAAGACAAATATTATCGCAAAAGCTATCGGCGGATAAATAAAAAGAAACGAGATTTCCATTTTTTAACCTTTTAAAGAACCCACGGTGTCATGCTGAACTCGTTTCAGCATCTTGTCGTTAAAGAATAGACCCTGAAACAAGTTCAGGGTGACACAACCAAAGGTTATCCTTTTAATTTGTTTATATTTGACACGTCAAGCGAGTTATGCTTTTTTACTATATTTATTATGTAACCGGCCGAAATCATAAGAATCACGACTTCAACGACTATCATAGTTATAATTAACGGCTCCACAAGCTGCGGTTTGCCGTTAAAATATCCCGCGGCGGCAAGCAAAATCGTAACGCCTTTCGTCATAATTTCAAGGCCGATAATCATGGCTATTATATTTCTTGTAGTAATAACGGCGTATATACCGACGACAAACAAAAGCGGCGCCGTTATAAGATACAATTTAAAAAGAACTAATGATTCGTAACTCATTTGCCACCGCCGTCGTCTTTATTATCTTTAAAAAGCGCGATTACGCCGAAAACTCCGGTCAAAATAATTATAATCTGACCCGCCAAATCTATCTGTCTTGTATTCCACATTCCGGTTTCCGCGGATACGGAAACCGCGTCCGAAACAACCGGGATAAAATCCACGCTTTTTTCAAGCATATAAAACGCCGCGCCGCAAACCAAAACTATAACCGGCAGAAAAACAACTCTTTTAAACATTTTTGTTTTTTCTTCGGCGCGTTCTTCGCGCGTCAAAGGATTTGTTAAGCTTATAACACTTATAAAAATCACGGTTATAAGCCCGGCGCAAACGGAAAGCTCAAATATTGCCGCAAGCGGCATTTTCAAAAGAAAAAGCACCAGCGTAGTTAAAAGGCTTATAAAAGCAAGCAAAATCGCCGCTTTTATAATTCTGGTATTTACGGCGGCAATAACCGAAAAACTTATAATCAAACCAAGCAATAAAATATGGATGTACATTAAGTCCATAAGACCTCATAAAAATTTACAATTTACAATTAACAAATTACAATTAACGACTATATAATATATTTTAATTATTAACTGTTAACTATTAATTGTTAATTGCCGTTATATTATTCCCACGGCAGGGAAAATCAAAATCTTAATCACATAAGGAAAAAACAATCCCACGCCGATTGTCAAAGCGCATAATACCATTGCCGACAAAGTAAGAGATAACGGCGCTTCATTGATACCTTCAAGTTTCGGGTTAAGTTCCCCGAAAAACACTTTTTTCTGCAAAGTTAAAAAATACGCCATTGTAAAAAGACTTGCAAGAACCGCTAAAACGGCAAATCCTTTACAGTTTGCGGACCATAAAGCCAAAACAATTAAAAGTTTGCTCCAAAAACCCGAAAACGGCGGAATTCCGGCAGCCGACAAAAATGCTATTGCCGTAGTTCCGGAAGTTACGGGCATTTTATAACCAAGCCCTCCGAAAGAGTCTACGTCAAGTCTGCCCGTTTGTTTTTCAACGGAAGCGGAATTTATGAACAAGAGCGATTTAAATATCGCATGGTTAAAAACATGAAACAAAGCCGCGGCTATGCCGAAAGCCGTTCCCGCACCTAAAGCCAAAACAATATAACCTACCTGACTGATGCTGGAATAAGCAAGAACCCTTTTAAAATCTTTTTGCGTCACGGCTATAAGCGCGCCTATAACTATTGAAAGCGCTCCGACAATTAAAAGAACGGCTTTTATATTTCCGCTAAAGCCCGCAACCGAATAAAGAAATCTTATCAACACAAATATTCCCGTAGTTTTTGTAACTATCCCGCCCAAAAATACTGAAACACCGGCGGGAGCTTCCGCGTACGCGCCCGAAAGCCACGCGTGAAAAGGTATAAGCCCGCCTTTGATAAGCAAAGCGGTTATAAAAAGCATTATCGCCGCTAAAACTATCGTGTTTCCGCTAAAATCGTTAAGCACGGCGGATATTTCAGTAAGACCGGTTGAACCCGCGACAAGAAAAAACAAAGCGATTGAAAACAGCATCATGACGGTCGCTATGGAAGAAATTATAAGATATTTAAAACCGCCTTCAAGCGCTCCCTCTTTTTTGTCCATTGATATAAGTATGTAAGAAGCCGCGGCTATGACTTCTATAAAAACGTACATAGTAAATATATCTTTCGCGAAAACCAAACCGTTTATTCCGGCAGCCGCGAGAAGCATTAAATTGGAAAGCGAAAAAAGCCTGCTGTCGTACTTTGAAAAAACTTTAGACGTAATCAAAGAAACAAAGCCGACAATCGCCGCGGAAATTATCATTATTTTCGAAATACCGTCGGCATAGACGTTTAAGGTAAAAAATTTGCCAATTAAGTCCGCAATCTGCTGCGATCCCAGAAACGGAAAGAAAACCGAAAAAAACTGCCAAACAAAAAACGCTAAAGCGGTATAATAAGCGGTTTTCCCCGAAAGTCTGGGGATATTAAGCATAATTACAAGAATGAGTGGAACAAAAATTAATGAAACTGTCATTTTTTCAAGTTGTCATGCTGAACTTGTTTCAGCATCTTGTCGTTAAAAACAAAAAACAGACCCTGAAACGAGTTCAGGGTGACACATCTCCTAAACAAAAAATAAAATTATCACGGCTATGCCGCACAAAGTCCATAAAATATATTGCCGCAGGCTTCCGTTGTGAACTTTCTTAAAAATAAACGAAAGCTCCAAAACGGTTTTTACTATCAGAACGTCGTAAATCCAATTCAATCCTTTATCGAAATCAAAAGAAGCTTTTCCGAAACTCTTATAAAGTTTCAAAACAATATTGTACGGATCCGCGTCGTCGGCCGCGTCAAGTTTGTCTATTCTGAAAGCCGAAATTAAACCTGAAACAAACCCCAGTCCGTTTTTATATCTCGAAAATCCGATTATGAAATTTAAAAGTACGATTACAAGCGCCGAAATTGAAATTACAATCAAAAGAACATGCGTATGTTCCTGAAACCCAAAAGGTATTATCATATTTTCAATAATATGCGAAGGAATATTTTTAAATACGCCAAGCAGGAGGCAAAGCAAAGCCGCCGTTACCGCGGGAATCATCGAAGCCACAGGATATTCGACATATTCCCCGTCTTTTGAGAAGAAAATCTTGCCGAACCAGTTTAAAACCGCGCTTGAACATAAAAAAGTCACGATAATCATAACGGCGTACAAAATAATGTTCAAATGCAAAACGCCGTCGTAAATCAGTTCTTTCGAATAAAACGCCGCAAAAAACGGAACGCCGATAAAAGACGCTATCGTCAAAATAAAACATGTAAAAATATACGGATTGTTTTTATAAGATATGGTTTCCGATTTTGTATCGTCCATTATTCCCGCGCCGAAAAACAGCGAAGATTTATAAACCGTGTGAGCCAAAAGATGCAAAACCGCGCCGGCAATAGCCAAAGGAATTCCGCTAAGCAGCGCCGCGGCCATAAAGCTTCCCTGGCTTACGCTCGTATATATAAGCATTCTTTTAAAACTCTTCTGACTGTTGGCAAGGAGCGCCGCGACCACGGCGCTTAACGCGGCAAAACACATTAATATGAGAGTCGTTTTGCACGGAGCCGCGTCAAACATATTCAACGCCACAATAAATAAATACACGCCCAAAACTTTTTCCGCGGCTGTAGCCATAAAAACCATAAAAGGAACCGAAGTTTTTTCCGACGCTTCAGGCATCCAACTGTGAAAAGGCATAACTCCGAGTTTACCCGCGGCTCCTATGACAATGAAAACAAACGCCGCTATTTGGGAAAACCCGGACAATTCCAGTGAAATTTCGGAAATATTCATAGTTCTCGCGATTGAATATGTAATCGCTATTCCCGCCATTAAAAACAAATCGGCTACGGCTGTTATGGCAAAAGCTTTTATCGCGAGTTTTTTGTTGTCGTTTTCGGAAGAAATAATCATCAATACAAAAGGTATTGCAAGGGCTTCGATAAAAAGCAAAAGAAAAATCAGGCTGTCGGTTATCAACGCGCCGTTGACGCATGCAACGGCAATCATCATGGAAGCGTTAAAAAGCGAAGCTCTGGGATTTTCTTTCATATTGCTCAAAGCAAATATAGACGTAAGAACGGCAAAAAACGCGGGGATTATAAGCATAAATTCTTTAAACCCGGACATCACAAGAGAAAACGAAAAATTAAAACCCGTCCAATCGTAATACGAAAAGACGGTTTTTCCGAAGTAAAAGCAGACAGCGAATAAATTAAATAACGCCGAAATTACAAAGAAATTCCTTTTAAATTCTTTATATTTTTCGGGGGTTAAAAACAAAACCGCCGCGCAAAACAACGGTATTAAGATAAAGTAAAGCGTTATCATATTAATCATAATATTCCAAACACTTGGTTTGCGGCAAGCTCGGCTATATTCATAAGCTTGCTAAAACACAAACCAAAAATTAAAGATATAACAGCCAAAAACGACACGCTGAAATTCATAGGCGTCCATACGCTATGCCTGTGAGCGTTAAGCGTAAGCTGGCGCTCTCCTTGAGGTTTATCCAAAAAGACTTTATAAAAAAGCCTTAACATATAAAAAAGAGTAAGAGTCGCGGCTACCGTAAAAATAAAAGCAACTGTCGGATAACCTGCTTGAGCTGTACCCGTAATAACCAAAAACTTAGCAAAAAAACCGCCTAAAGGAGGAATACCTATAACCGACATCATACACAAAATAAAAGCGAAAGCAGTTATCGGGATAACCGTCAAAAGCCCGCCCATTTTGGTTATATCTTTCGTATGAGTTTCGTGTTCTATTATTCCCGCGCTTAAAAACAGCCCGGCTTTAGCAGCGGAATGCATAAGTATAAAAAGCGTTGAAGCGGCAAAAGCAAGCGGCTGTCCTGCGGCAAAACCCAAAAACATAAAAGCAAGCTGGCTTACTGTCGAAAAAGCGATAATTCTTTTTATGTCGTTTTCTACCAAAGCCGCTCCGCCGGATATAAAAGCGCTGAGGGCTATTATCAAAAATACCGCGGTTCTTATTTCATCCGAAGGAATAACCACGCCGTTAAAAAGCCTGGCGTAAACATAAACGCCGATTTTTACCAAAACCGCCGCGTGAAGCAGCGCTGTTACCGGAGACGGCGCAACGCCCGCGTCCGCAAGCCAGGTATGAAAAGGAAAAGTCGCGGATTTAGCGAAAATTCCGCAAAGTATTAAAATCACGGCAATATTTTTTACGGCTCCGGGAGCTATCGCGGTATGTATGCCCTGATAATCAAAAGTCCCGGCCTGTTCGCCTATCATTATAAAGCCTATAAGCATAAAAAAAGCTCCGGCGGCCGTTACCATGAAAGCTTTATTCGCGCGCCGGACAAAATCTTCTTTTCTGAAAAACCCTATAAGCCTCCACGAAGCCAACGCCGTCATTTCCCAGAACATATAAAGGAAAATAAGGTTGGCGCTGAAAATTATGCCCATCATGGAACCCAAAAACAAAAGAACTATAAAATAGTATTCGTTTTGGTTTTTGTATGGTTTTATATACTCAAACGAATAAAAAACGATAACCGCGCTGACAAGCGACGAAGCTAAAGCGCAAAACAAAGCAAACGCGTCGGCTCTCAAAATAAAATTAATGCCGAGCGGCAAACTGTAATAAAAGTTGACTATTTTACCGGAAAAAACCGAGGGAGCCAAATACAGGCATAATCCGAAAGTAATAACGGCAAGAGATAAAGCCGCTATATTTCTTATATTTGATGAAAAATCCCCGATTAAAGGCAGAATACATGAAAAGATTATCGGGACCGTAACTATTAGAATTAGAACAATTTCATTTACCATAAATTATAAGCTGCGCTTTTATTTATAATTATTCCGCGCAACTTTTAGATTTTACTTTATTTAGAGAAGTATTGTCAAACAACACACAGATGCTTGGATGCTTGGAAGTTTGGATGCATGGACGCATAGTAAAGACAAACTCCGTTACTACGCATCCGCGCATCTATGCATCCATACATCGTTTTTAAAAAAGTTGACAATTTGCGGGGAAAATATATATATATATTAAAGGTTTGGAGGATTTTATGAAAAAATTAATATTGGCGGTATTTTGCATCACCTTTTCGGCAACAGTTCTGTTTGCCGATTCGGATAGCAGCACGGTATATATAAGCGCAAGTTTATCGCAGAGTTTTTCTGATTTTTCGTATGATTCTTTCCTTGACGGTTTTGTCGACAGAGAATCGGATTCATCAAAAATGATGGACGGCCCGCGTTACGATTTTTCAGCAGGATACAGGCTCGGCTCTAAAATCAGAGCGGAAGCGCAGTACATAATTATAAGCGAAAACAGCTTTTCTACCGATAAAAACAATTCAGCCGTAGAATATAAAGCCACTGCCGTATTTGCAAATCTGATTTACGATTTCTGGAATGTTCAAAAAAGTCTGATTACTCCTTTTATCGGCGCGGGAATAGGGCTTGGTTCTCCGAACTTAAAATTAAGCATCGCGGATTTAAATAAAGAAAAAGACGACAACGGTTTTTCATGGCAGCTTCAATGCGGGGTAAACGTAAAACTTTTACACTGGCTTTTGGTCAACGTTAAATATTCGTATCTTTCAATGCCCGGAATAGAAAATTCTTTTGAAGCTAACACCGAAAATCTGGAAAGTGAATTTAAAAAAGGCGTTCAGTCCGTGGGAGTAGGAGTAACGCTGCTGCTGTAAAATTAAAAAACTAAAGAAAAAAGGCGGGCATAAATTTTATGCCCGCCTTTTTTCTTTTATGTTTCTGATTTTTTTATCTATAGTCAAATTCTTGAAAAACTAAAACATTGCCTTCGGAGGTATACAGCGACAACTGATTACCTTCAAAATTCCAGCGGGTAACTTTCTCCAAAAGTTTGAAATATTCAGTTTCGCTTAATCCTTGCGGAGTGTTTATTCCAAGCATCATCGTGCTTGCGGCATGTTTAAACGAAATTCCGTCCCCTTTTCCCAATTCAAAAGGCCCGGTATATCTGTTGGGCGCGGCTTTGCCGAAAGCAAGTCCGTCTTTAAACTCCAAAGTGTAAATATCGCCAAATATTGTTTTGTCGAGTTTTGAACTGTCAAATGTTATGCTGCCCGAAGAATCGCGCACTTGGGCAAGCTGCCAGACTTTTCCTTTTACAATGCTAAAATCCTGAGATGTCTGTTTCATTGCGCAGGATGACATTTTGGAGCATGACGCCATTGTTGCGCAGCATTTTGATTCCTTAGACATCTCGCACGAACAAGACGCGCAGCAGCGCTGTGACATTTTACCGCTCTTTGATTTTGCGGTCGCGCAGCCCGCGAGAAACAGCGCGGCAAAAATTACAGCCGCAAAAGAAACGCTTTTTACAAACAATGATACTTTCATCAGACCCTCCTAATCATTCCGTAACTTTTATTTCCACTCTTCTGTTTTCCGCATCTGCTTCTTCGGTATCGGCAGCGTTTATCGGGCGAGTAAAACCAAAGCCTTTATACGTAAGTTTATTTGCCGGCACACCGAATTCTATCAATTTATCATAAACCGCTTTTGCCCGGCGTTCCGACAAAGCTTGATTATATTCCGGAGATCCGATTCTGTCCGTATGTCCTCCGGTTTCATAATTCTTCCCGGATTTTTTTATTTTTTCCGCAATACTTTTGAGGTAATGCTCATTTTCAGGAGTTACGGCATATTGGTCAAACCCAAAATGCGCGGGATGCGCAGAAACCGCGTCCTCAATCTTATAGTTAATAACAATCACTTCTTCCAATTCGGCTTCGCTTTCTTTTGAGGCTTCCTGCGATGCGTTATTATCTTTATTTCCGCTTAAATCAGCTTTTTTCAAATCATCGGCAGATTCTGTCCCGGAAGAGGCTGTTTCCGTTTCTTTCGACTTACCGTCCTTTTTAAATCTTGTTAACGCTATCCTTACGCCCGCATTAACCGACAAATTTTCTATTTTATCGCCTTTTTCATAACCCGCGTATGTGTAAATCGAAAGGATTTTTGTGACAATAGCGTTGAATCCGCCGCCGATGTCAAAACTGCCGCCTGACATGCCATATGGAGGATATCCGCTGATTTTCATATCGGACGAAAAATCCTGGCTATATCCGCCCTCGATGTACGGCTCGACTATCGCTCCGTTTTTTAGCGTCGCCGAATATCCGGCAAAAACCGCGGGACGGGCAATGAACACATATGCCGCTTCATACTGAAAATAACCAACCGTCGCGCCGGAAATATGCCCGAATGTTCCTTTGATTTTCGGCTCAAGCATAAAAAAGTTTGAAGCTTTTGCAGGAAATTTGAATTCTCTTCCGGTTTCAACGCTTGCCGCAAACATACCCCGGTCCGCTTTTTGTCCGGACAAAACGTCCTGCGTATTATAGAAAAAATATCTCGCCGTAGCGTCTATAAACCAGCCGGCGGGGCTAAGCCACGTTTCATACAAACCTATTAAAGGCGCCCCGGATTTGATATTCGAATAAGTCTGGAAATTTTCTGCTCCTATATAGCCCGCCATAACGCCGGCGTAAACTCTGTTCGGACTGTCTTTTAATACGCGAAAATCAATTCCCGCTTCCATCCCGGAAATTGCCGCATCCAAATCTATGCCGCCGTAACGCGATAACTCATTGTAGTAGCCCCTTACCCAAAAAGCGCTGTTTACTTCTTCTTTGGTTCTTCTTAAATCGCCAAGCCTTTTATTAAGGGAGTTTGTACCTGATTTAAGCACGGCAAAACTTAACGTCTGTCCGGCAAATAAACTGTCCAACTCGTTAAAAGCGTAAGCCGGAACAGCAGGTAAAAACAAACTTAAACAAACCGCGAATACAAAATTAATTCTAATGTTCTTTTTCATATTAGAACCTCCACCCTGCGCCGGCTCTTACGCCGATATCGCTATCTCTGTTAGTTTTATAAATTCCCTTAACCCATACATTAATCTTAGAGAATCTTTTTGACGCGCCCGCCGTGTATTCAAAATAACCGGGGTCGGATTTCAAGTCTGGAAGTTCGATATTTCCGATTGTTCCGGAAACTTTATGTCCGAGATTATATACGTACATACCGCCTGCCAGAAAACTCCACGTGTCCAGCCCGTAAATAAGGCTAGCTCCCGGCGCGGCGTTAAAGCCGTTCAGATATCCGGTTTCCATTTCTATGTCGCCGTAAGAAGAAATCCAATTCTGTTTGCCGTAAATATTGTACGACAGCTGCGCGAACGGCTGCAAGACAAAATTGTTGAAATACATATTATAAGCGTTTTTAATTGCAGCGCCCACAAACCAGTTATTAAGATCGTCTTCAGTTCCCGCGATTTCCATAGTATTTTTATATCCTCCGCCGTAAATCATGCCTGACACGGTATAAACGTCATCAACCATTACAGAAGCCATAAATCCGGCTGACGCGGCATTTTGACGCATGCTTGCATCCCCGAATGCCTGCGCCGCTCCCATATATTGAGCATATAAAGTAGGCATAAAATATGAATTCCTGCCCATATCACGCGCGGCAAAGTCAAGCCCTAAAACCGCGCCGTAAAGATCGCTTTTAACTTTTACGCTGTCGATAGTAGCCAAAGTTTGGCTCTCATAATAAGTTTTTACCCACATGTTTTTCTGTCTGTTTTGTTTGAGAAACTGCGAAGGCAAAAAGCGGTAATCGCTTTTATCCGCGCTTACAAGCATTTGGTTGCTGTCAAAAAACACGTGGTCAAACAAAACGTTATTTACAAGAAGCTGCGCTTCAAGCATTGCCAAAACCGACGCCTGTCCTCTGCCGGTATCCGGGTCAACAGAATCAAGGCTTAACAGATACCATCCGTCTTGTCCTGCTATCGGCGCAAAGTTGTAGAGCCCGATAATGGTTTGTATCTGCGGTTTGCTTGTTGTAAAAGTTACACCCGAAATTCCGCCTTCGCCTATGAAAATTTGCAACGGAACTTCTTTATCCGCGGGAGACGAAAGCAAACTAAAATCGGCTATATTTATCGTCGGAGTTCCCGGGTCCGTTATTTGTCCCGCAAATATATATTGGTCTGAGCTTTGCTGCGCAGCGTCAATATCTACGGTAAAATCATTGGTTCCGTCAATCTTCATATTTCCCGCAAAATTATTTATCGTTATTACGCCGTCCATCGCATTAATGCTTGCGTCGGTTAAAATTAGATTTCCCCAGCCGGCCTGCGCTCCGGCAAGATTTAACGCAACTCCGTTTTGGTTCAGTATGGAAGACGTTATGGTTATGTTGCCGTCGGTAATTACCGCATTTGCGCCAAGCGTAAACGCCGAATTGTTTGTAAGCGTCAAGTTTCCGCCGCTTTGGCTGTAGCTGCCGGTTAGGTTTCTCAAGCCGTCAAGAGTAACGATGCCGTCGGTCATATTTACCGCTCCTGCCCAGTAATCAACGCCGTCCAAATATAATTGCGCAGCCGCATTCTCAACTGTTATTTTGGAATCCGCGTCGATATATACCATTGCGCTTTGAGCAATTGTGTCGGCGGCATTGTTAAGCGTAAGGTTAGCCCCTCCCTGCACGAAAAGAGACGCCGAAGAATTTATATTCAGAGACGAAGTATTAGTTTTGGACGCGCTGCCGGAACTGCTGTTCACCCAATAAAGACTGCCGCCTGAAATAGTGCTTACGCCGCCAAAAAAAACGCCGCCGTTTGTCACTGTACCCGAACTCTGGGTAAAAGTTCCCAAATAACCGGAACTGTCGCTGCCGTAATTAAGGACAACCGTACCGTTGCCGCTTTGAGTAATTTGAGCGGTAACTGAAGAGCCGCTTATGCCGCCGTCTATGCGCACCATGTTTCCGTTTCCGGTAAAATTGATTATGCCGTCGTTGTAAATATCGTTACCTGTGCCGCCGGTAACGGTATTTTGGGTAAACACGATATTTCCCGAGGTAGAGTCAAAGGTAATCTCTCCGGAAGTATCGTTGTAAATCGCGCCGCCCTCGGCAGCCGTATTAAGAAGAAAACCCACGTTGCCGTTTATTGTAAAATCCGCCGTATTGTTATATATCGCTCCGCCGTTGCCCGCTGCTTCATTGGTCCCGAAAATGGTGCCGAAAAGCCAATCCGAAGACAGAGTCAGAGTTCCGCCTGTATGGCTTATCGCTCCGCCGTTTTGCGCCGTATTATATCCTATATACGTATTTTTAATCAGGACGTCTCCGCCGCTTATGCTTATCGCTCCGCCGTTGCCGTCAGCGCTGTTTCCGGAAATGCCGTCCACTATGCTGTCAGGCACGCTGTTAATATAGCCTGATAAGTTCAATATGCCGCCGCTTACGTTAATCGCTCCTCCGTCGCCGTTCTGCGAATTGCCCGCCTGCGCTTTATTGTTAGACAAATTCACAAAGTTCATATTTAAAGTGCCGGTCGTAAGATTAATTGCTCCGCCGTTGCCGACAGAGGTGCTATACTGCACCAAAAGCCAGCTCAAATTTGCAGAAGAAGTTGCGTCGTTTAACCTCAGTACCGCGCCGCCGTCCGTGTCTAAATAAGCGTCTTGGATTGTTAAATCGCTCAAATTAAAAACCGTACCGGCATTTACAATATTAAACAGAGAGCGCGAATTACTGTATGTTCCGCTAGCCATGTCAACAAACTTTCCGCTTAATACGGAAGTTACGTCGTTTTGAACAGAGCCGTAAACGTTTAGCGTCCCGCTTGCCATATCGTTAAGTCCGGTTGAAACGTCTGAGCCGTTGGGGTCCGGGTCAAAGTCATAATAAGTGCTTCCGGAATATATCTGCCAGCCTCTGGTAGCGCCCACATTAAAAGTCGAAACCGCAACATCAGTAAGCGCGGTCACGTCATTTAAATCAATAAGAGGCATGCCCATGTCGGGGCCGCCTGGATTTAAATTGGATTGTGAATTGAATTCAATGCTGTCATTTGCAGTCGTTGTAGTAGCCAAACTAATAGTATAAATAGTTGAGCTGTTAGCGACAATGTATGTGTCCTGTCCCAAATATAATTGCAGATCATCAGTACCGCTGTTATTGAACAAAACCTGCTGCGTTCCGCTAAGCGCGTATGACGCGTCGCTGCTTATGTATATTTTGCCAAGCTCCAAAGTCCTGCCCGGGATAGACGAATCAAAAGACATTGAGTCCACAGAGTAATTCTCAGGTCCTGCCGCGCCGGTGCCTATGGCTTTAATATTGACGTATGAGTTATTGGTAAGCGAGTTTATCACGTCTATCATGCCGAATTTGTACTGCTGCGTTGAGGACGAAGAATTTGCTAAGTCTATTACCGAACCGTCGAAAATGTATCTGGTAAGCCCGCCGTAATCAGCCACTCCGACAGTGCCGACGTAATCAGTCGCGCCGAAAGAAACAACGCTGTTGAAAAAACCTATTTGGTTGCTCTGCCCGTTGCCGATGCGGTCCTGTACCAAAAATCTGGACATAACGCCGTTTGTATTGCCGTTGGAAAACAGCGCCACGGCTCCGCTTCCCTTAAACTGAATTCCCGGCGATGAATCGCCGGCAGCCTGGGCAATTGTTACGATATCCGACGTCAGCGAAGTGTGGTTCAGCTCCGCGTTGGAATAAATGTTTGCGTTATAATATACGGAATTTTGATTTGAATAAACGTTCACTATGCTGTCTGTCTGCAGAGTACTGCCGGTATTTTGTATATTGTTCGTTCCGCCGAACATTATTCCGTAAACGTTTGTTTTGCCGAACGTCTGATTAAAAACTCCCGTAAAACCGGAATTGTCGGAACTTGCGGCAAGATAAAGGTCACCGGTTGCCACTTTGGCTCCGTTCATATTGATAGTGCCCAAACCCGCAAAGCCGCCGTCAAGATAAACTTGTCCGCCGTTTCCCGTTGTTGTGATATCAATTATGCCGTTGGCAGACGCCTGATAAATATCGTTGGGAGCGGAATTAAAAGGATTAAAGTTTGAATTGCCTGTAAATTTTATTCCGGCCGAATCGGCGTTGATTGTAATATGACCGAGATTATCGTTATAAATCGCATATCCCCTAATAGCTTTGTTATTTGAAAAAACCGACCCGTCGGCTATATTGAGAAACGTATCTGCAACGTTTGCGCTGTTATAAATAGCTCCGCCGTTTTGTCTTGCGCTGTTTCCGGAAAACGTTCCGCCGACATTTGCATAAGATACGGACTGTCCGGGATTTACAAGATTGTAAATAGCTCCGCCGGAACCGTTTGCCGCCGTGTTATTTGTAAAAGCCGAAACTCCGCTAAAATCAAAAATAACCGTTCCGCCGTAAGGGCTGTTTCCGGAGAGTCCGACATAGTTTGCCACCGCACCGCCGTTTTGCAAGGACTTGTTGCCGATGAAAACACCTGTAATAGTGAAAGTGCTTATGCCGTTTCCGCCTTCAACTTGGTTGACAATGGCGCCGCCGTTTTGCGCGCTGTTTCCCGAAAAAGTTCCGTATATTGAAAACTGACTTATTCCCAAGCTTGCCGGATTATTAGAAAAATTGTAAATAGCTCCGCCATAACCGTTTGCCGCAGCGTTGTTTATAAAAGTTATGGGATTTAAAGATGACCCTATTGTAAAACTGTTATCTAAACTTGCGCCGCTCCCATAATTAGAAACGTTGTAAATCGCTCCGCCGGAACCGCTTGTCGCTGAATTTGCAATAAAAGATCCGCCGGTTATTGAAAAAGAAACAGGCAGTTGGGAATTGTTTGAGGCGTTATACAACGCGCCGCCGTTTTGGGCTGAGTTGTATGTAAAAACGTTATCCGTAAACGTATATGATCTTGAACTTCCTGCTACCTGAGCCTGAGCATGGCTGTAAATAGCTCCGCCGTTAGAGGAAGAACTGTTGCCGGTAAAAGTTGAATTTGTCACGGTATAAATATGATTATTTTGCCCGTCGCCGTTAAACTCAACCGCGCCGTTTGTCGCGCCATTAACGGTAATATTTTGTATGGTAGCTGAAAGTCCATCGTTCCAGTTCGGAAGAAAGATAAGCGTATTATTGTTAAGAGTAAGAGTGTACCCCAAGCCGTCAATAGTAAGATCAACGGAACGCGGGACACCAAGAGTGTTCGTTAAATTTATATCCTGCTGTAAATCTATCAGCGGAATATTCGTGTTAATCCAATGCTGGTAAAAAGCCTGCGAACTTCCCGCGCCTGCGGCATACAAATTCGTACAAAAAAAACAAAACGCAACTGCGCAAACAAGAAATTGTTTCCTCATATTCCCTCTTTTTAGGCTTCTATACAGGCCTGTTTTTTAAATATCATTCAATGTTTTTTGCTTAATTATAAGAACAAATATTACATTACTGCTACCACAAAAATTTTAGAGGGTCTATGGATTTGTCGCCTTTTTTTACGGTAAAATGAAGATGCGGACCCGTGGCTCTGCCGGTTGAGCCGCTTTTTGCTATGAGCTGGTGAGCTTTTACTTTTTGCCCGGATTTTACGTTCACGGACGATAAATGTCCGTAATGCGTGACATATCCGTTTTTGTGGTCTATAAAAACCGCGGTGCCGTAATGTCCGGCATCCGAACCCGCAAAAATCACGACTCCGTCCGCGGCGGCGCCGACCCAAGTTCCTTCAGGAACGGCTATGTCTATTCCGCCGTGCATGCTTGACTTTCCCGTCATAGGGTGTTTTCTTTTTCCGAAAGTGCTTGTAAGCCGCCCGCCGAGAGGCGAAACAAAAAGCTCGCGGAGAGCGTACTTTTCCTGCAAGGATTCGTTCATTAAATCAACGGCAGGCTGTTTTCCCAAAATAAAAAGGTATTCGCCGGGGACAAGTTCAAAAACGCCGAAATTTGTAAGTTTTAAAGCCTCTGCCGGCACGTCATACCTTTCGGAAATAATGTCCCACGTGTCGTTTTCCTGAATAGGATGAAGAGAACCGCCTAACGACGGGATTAAAATTTTCTGCCCTGCGGAGATATTGTATGTGGTAAGCTGCGGATTATTGCCTATCAGCGTATGCACGGAATAACCGTACTGTTTTGCCAGTTTCCAGAGATTGTCTCCGGATTTAACGGTATACACGCTAAATCTTACTCCCCGCACCCTCGGAGCCAGATATTTGCTTCTGATTTCAACGTCGTTGAACAACTGCTCGCGAGGATACGTCGGAATTTTTACTATAGGCACCGCGGCAAGAGTAGCGGCAGCGGTTTTTTTAACCAAAACCTGCGCGCAAATGAAAATCGCAAGAATTATTGTTAAAAATACAGACCACCTGAAAAATATTTTAGTTATCTTATCGAAAGCCGTTTCTTTGCTTTCCGCAGTATTCATATTGCGTATACTTTAGCAATAAAAATTCTACTTGTAAATAAAAACGAATATTCATATTATATATGGCATGGCGATAATTAAAATTTTATCGAACGCCTACTGGCAGGCGCACAATAAAAAATTTTTTTTCATGGTAGCGGCGTTTTCTATTTTGTTAAACTGGGCCGGGCATACTTTTGTTTATGAAAACAGCTATAATTTTTTATACTTTGACATGATCGGAACTTTTGTCGCCGCAGTCGTTTTGGGAAGCGTATGGGGGATGATTACGGCGCTTGCTACCGCGATTTTGCTGTCGTCAATAACTTCGCCTCACTTTATTTATCTCGCGGTTGTAAACATGACGGGCGCCCTATACTGGGGCATACTCAACGAAAGCGGCTTGTTCGCGATTTTTAAAAACAAAAATTATTCGTTTAAATCCTCTTTAAAATCCAATCTTTCGTCTTCGATTTTGTTTGTTTTGTTTTACGGAGTCGGCTGCGGCCTTTTAACGGCTATATCGTCTTCAGTCGTAAGGGGAGTAATTTTCGACGACGCGGCTATAAAGCCCTATTCCCTTTATTTCGCGCAATGGTTTAAACAGTTTTATAATATTTCCGCCGCAGGCGGAGGCGGAATGTTCGCGAACTATATCGCCGACACTTTTATAGAGATCCCCGACAAAGTTCTGTCCGCGTTTTTCGGAGTGGCAATATGCCTGACGATATTTAAATTCAACGTCAAAACATTTACCGAAACCTATCAAAAAAACCTGCAAAATAATAATATCCCGTGGCATGAAATAATGCTTAAAAATTTCGGTCCCGCGGAAATTTTTATTTTTATCGCGCTCGGAACCGTTTACCTTTTTAAAATCAGGGAGACTTCCCTGCATATGTTAACGTCTTTTTTGGAAACGGCTTCGGCCAATTCGCCGAGAGACTACGTCTTTTTGGAATTTATACTGCTGCCGCTCTTTATCATTCTCATATTCTTTGCGATAAAATTTTTTATGCCGGGAAACGAAGACGCTTCGCAGCCGGATTTGGGCGTTTCGATAAAAGACAATTTTAATATAAAAAATATGGACAGCGACATAAAACATTTTCTTATAGATACGTTTTTCCTGTCCGCCGTTCTTACGGGAATATACGTATCTATCCTCGTGTCGATAACCGGCATAACCCCGGTGTCTTATTATAAGCTTACATCCGATGTCCAAGCAAAACCGGAAAATCTCGCATGGCTTTTGATAATGCTTGTTATTTTCATACTTATAGACAGAACAAACAACCGGACTACTGAGGCCGTCACTTTAAACGACGAGCTTATAAAAAAACAGGCCGCGGAACACGTTTCCGAAAGTTTTGACGAACAAAAGCAAAAACTTCAGGCTTTAGAGCTCAGCTGGTCGGACAATACCGTCGCGTTCTTAAGAAGCGCGCGCCATGACCTTATAAACCAGCTCGAAAAATCAAAAACCGGATTAAACGAATTATTGACGGAAGTTTACGATAACGTCGTAAAGCCTTACAGCGTTTCCGTTTTGGAAAGCCAGAAAGAAATGCGCGCCTATATCGAAGAAATAACAAGCGGCAGACTGAACGATTACCAGCTTAAACAAATAGAAGAAACTATAGAGGAGACGGTTTTAGATTTAAAGCAGAAAGCGCCGTACATGGAAGTTCATTTTTCGGGGTTTAAAAAAACCAGAAACACGTACTGTAAAATGAACATGCTTTTTTTCACGGCTTTTAACAACATTGTCGATAATTCGGTTTACGCATTGCAGAAAAAAGTTCTGAACCCCGGTTTTTCGGCGCGTCTGGCCATAAGCCTTGAAACAGAAGACGACAGAAAAATAGCCGTAAAAATCTCGGATAACGCGGGCGGGCTTTCTAAAGACAAAATTTCACGCATATACAGAGTTCCTGTGGAAAGTTCAAAAGGCGAACGCCTTGGAGAAGGAACCATGATAGTTAAAAATTTTATAAAACTTTTAGACGGATATATAACAGCCCGGAATATTGTCTCCCATAACGAAACCGGACTTGAAACCGTCATACATCTGCCTTGCTTTAAAACGCGCCAATAAGGAGGAGTCATGGCTGATTCCAAAAAGACAATCGCTTTAGCCGACGACGATGCAAACGTCCGCTCGTCTTTGGCAAGAACCATACAAAAACATTTCGCGGATATTGAAATAATCCACTTTTCAAACACGGTTGAAACAAAAAAATATATTTTAAATAATCCCGATAAAATAGATCTGCTGATTCTTGACATACATTTCGGCATGGGCGAAACCGGGCTTGATATTCTGCCGGACATAAAAAAATACTCGCCGGCGCTGTCCGTGATCCTTTTAAGCGCCATGGAAAAAACTTACGGACAGGAAGTGTCGGATAAAGCCGGCGATTATATTATAGATTTTATGTCCAAACCCGTTACTGAAACCGAACTCATAATAAAAATCAAAAAAGCCCTGCTTTCAAAAGACGATAAAACAAAAAAACTTGAGAAACTTGAGTCGGAAAACGCGCTTTTGTCGGAAATGCTGTCTTCGCAGGACGACGGCGGCGCCGGCGGGCTTTTTGAAAAAGAAGTTCTTCAAAGGCTTTACGCAATGACGAAAGTCTTTATGCAAAAGCCTTATGAGCCTAAAGAAAATATAATCATAAACGGGCAGGAAATAGACGTTTTGGCTTTTACGGCAGCGCCGCTTCCTTTTTCGATTATGGTGTTTGAAACAAAATATTTTCCTAACGCCAAAGTTTCGGGCGGAGCAAACGAGCCGATGAGAGTTTTTGCCAACGGCATTGAAAAAGTTTCGACAAAAAGAAGAAACTTGTTCGAACAGTCGGAAAACCAGTTTAAACAGGTAAGCAAAAGAATAGAAAAAATATTGAAGGAATCGGGTTTTGCAAAATACGAGGAAATTTACAGACCGTTTATACAAACTTTTATAGTATTCCCCGACAGCACGGATATTTCCGGCATAGAAACGTCAAACGCCAACAGATATACTAAAATCTGCAAATTCAAAGATTTAACGCCGGATTTTATAATCAAAACCGCTTTTGCCATGCCTAAAAGACAAGTCGGGGAAGACGTAAAAAAAATAATTTTGGAAAAACTTTTTTAAAATTGGAAAGTTCACGGCAGCCAACTTAAAACCCGCTTGCTTTTATAACTTCTTTTACCGTTTTCGCGGAATTTTTAAACAATGCCAGTTCCTGTTCGTCAAAATCAACGCGCAAAGTCTGCCTTATGCCGTTTTTATGAACTACGGCGGGAACGCTTAAATACGCGTCGCTTACGCCGTAATAATCTTCAATAAGAGAAGATACCGGCAGCACTGTATTTTCGTCTTTTAGAATCGCATCGGAAATCTTTGTAAGAGAAAGCCCTATTCCGTAAGAAGTTTCGCCCTTTTTTGCGATAATTTCATAAGCGGAATCCCTTACCTCTTTAAATATTTCGTCAAGTTTTTCCTGCACTTTTTTTCCGCAGCCGATTTTATCGCACACATTACAATAATCTTTAAACATTACGCCGCCGATTATAGCTTTGCTCCACATCGGAAATTCGCTGTCGCCGTGTTCTCCCAGAATCAACGCGTGAATGCTTCGGGAGTCTATATTGCAGTGTTTTCCTATCAAATATTTAAATCTTGCCGAATCAAGCACGGTTCCCGAACCTATAACTTCGTTCGCGGGCTTGCCGGATATCTTATATGCGATATACGATAAAATGTCCACGGGATTTGAAGCGACAAGAATTATCGCTTTAGGCGAATATTTGACAACCTGCGGAACTATGCTTTTTAATATTTCCGCGTTTCCTTTTACCAAATCTATTCTTGTTTCCCCGGGTTTTTGGCCTTTTCCCGCGGTAATTACGACTAAATCGGAATCGGCAGTAGCGGGATAATCTCCCGCGTAAATGTTTACCGGAGAAACATAAGGCGCGCCGTGCGACAAATCCATGGCCTCGCCCTCGGCTTTCTGCCTGTTATAATCTACAAGAACAAGTTCTCTTGCAGTACCTGTTATTATCATAGAATACGCGTAACGCATACCGACGTTCCCGCACCCTATAATAGAAACCTTTGGTGACAATTTTGTCATATAATATGCTCCTTTTAACAGCACTGAGTAAGTTGTCATTCCGGCCTCCGAGCCGGAATCCATTTTTCAACTTGGTTTCCCGCTTTCGCGGGAATGACGACCAAAATTTGTGAAGCACTCTATAATTACTTACTACTCATTATTTTTTGAGATTGAAAGACAAGAATATTTTATTATATAATAACTTCTGAAACAATATTAAAAACAAAATTGCTGCCGCCATCGTCTAGCGGTTTAGGACATCGCCCTCTCAAGGCGGAGATCACGGGTTCAAATCCCGTTGGCGGCGTATCATATAAATTAAAGAGTTTCGAAAATTTTTTCGAAACTCTTATTATTTTTATCTTTCTCTTAGGGAATAACATTGGCAGCGCTTGTCTCTTCTCTTTTTTTGTGTCTGGCGAAAAGGTTGTCGGAAGCTTTGTTAAAATATCCTTTTTCAATAAGGAATGATAAAACGGCGCAGAAGATAAAAGAGAAAAATATCAGGGAATATACGGAATCTCTGATACCGCTCGGGTCGGACAAGGTTTGAGCCGCCGTGGCCGCGAGTACGGCCGTAACAAGTCCGTTTGGGCACATTGCAAGCGCAATGCTTGCGTCAGTTCTGTCTATATCTTTTGAAAAGATATAATTGACAACTGGAATCCTTGAGACAATTTTGATAATCATAAAAATTAAGCCCAAAATAATAAAACCCGCGCTTGAAAAACGCATGGAAATTCCCATATAAACAAAAAATAACGTTTTTAAAATATACTCTGTTTCTAAAAAGAAACTTTTCTCTTCAAGATTAAAATATAAAGCTTCTATAGAATTCGTCTTGTTCCAAAATTTGTTCAGCACTCTCATGTTTCCTATTGTAAGTCCGAACATCAAAACTCCGATAGCTCCTTCGGACTTAAACAATCCGCAAACGGCGTAAACCAAAAGAATAAAAGCAAAAGACAAAGAATTGGCGTTCTCAAGCTGCCGTATTCTGTTTAAGATAAGAGACCAGAAAAATCCGGCCAAGATTCCTATTACGGAAGCAACCAAAAATGAATAAATCATTTTACCAAACACGGCCGAAGCGCTGAAGCTTGCCTGCTGGGACATATTTAAAAGAGCCAAAACAAGAACAACGTTTATTATGCTGCTGACGCTTCCTTCAATTACCAAAATGGTTTTCATTCTGTCGGAAATATTGAGTTTAGACAGGAGCGGAGCAACTACGACAAGAGAATTATCCGCTATTATGTTTCCGAGAAGAATTGCGTAAACGGGGCTTAAGCCGAGAGCGGCTCTTGAAATCCAGAAAGTTAAAATAATTACCGCCGCGATTGCCGCGACGGTAAATATGAGTCCTTGTCCGATAGATTCGCGTAATGAATGAAAACGCAACGCGGCCCCGGAACGGAACATTATTATAATAAGGACAAGCTCGGTAAAAATTCTGTCTAATCTGCCAAAATGTTCCGGTTCGACAAGATGAAACATCGGACCGACAATAAGCCCTATTATCATCAGCGGCAGCGCGTCCGGAACTCTGGTTTTTTGAAAAGTCGCGGAAAAAACCTGCCCTAGAATTAATACCAAAGCTATAAAAAATATAGAGGCGACAATACTTGTTCCCATAGTTGTAAATGCTACCACTTTTTAAACACTGTGTAAATTAATCAATTTTAAAAATACAACAAACGAATGAAAATATTACTCTACAACATCAACCCCTCACCCTGCCCTCTCTCGCAAGGGGCGAGGGAAATGACTACTAATGATTTTTATTTACAAATCAAAAATTTCGCAATGATTTGAATCCAAATCTATTAGAGCTGCTGTTCTTCTGCCGTAACGATATCCGCATGCTTCGCCCGCGTTAAGATACACGGTATCTTTTATATTTTCTATCCACGGCTTATGGGTATGGCCGTACAATACATAGTCGTACTTTCCGTCCACGACCGTCAAAAGCCTGTGAAACATAATAAATTTCTTTCCGTCTATTATAAATTCAAACGGAGCATTTCGTATAATCCCGAAATCCGATATAATATTTTCAAGCTCAGCCTGGAATATATCGTTATTTCCGAAAATCGCTTTAAAACCGCAATTCAGCGCCGAAAATTCTTCCGCCGCAAAAGGCGAAAAAATATCTCCGCAGTGCAAAACCAAATTTACACCGCGGAGATTAAAAAATTTTACCGCTTCTTTTATTGAAGAAATATTGTCATGAGTGTCAGAGATAACGCCGATTAACATACTTTTGTATTTACTACGCCTATATTATATGGATTCTATACCGATTTAACTTCTTTAACTTCGGGCACTGCCTGTTTAATCGCGTTTGTCACGCCGTACTGCAAAGTCATCGCGGCCATAGGGCAGCTTCCGCACGCGCCCGTAAGTTTTACGAATACTATGCCGTCTTCGCTTACATCCACAAGCTCGACGTTTCCGCCGTCAGCCTGTAAGTGCGGACGGACTGTTTCCAAAGCTTTTTCAACTTTTTCTTTTAAGCTCATTGACTGCTCCTTTTACGATTATTGCCAGCCTAACATATATGCTGTGAAAATATTTCTTTAATCCAAATTAAAATTTTGCCGCCGTTTATTATTTTATATGTTCTGTTCAACAGCAATCCGTCGTTTTTGAATATTTCTTTTACGCTCTCGCCGTTATCAATGCTTACGCTTAAAACTTCCCTTCTCATTTCAATATTTTGCATTTTAAGGATTCTGCCTATAGCGACTTCAGACGCAATAAGTTCTTTTTTGAAATTCTCATCCAGCCTTTCCAAAGGCGTATAAGACTCGGCGCAAATTAAAGGCACGTTATTATTATGAATCAAAACTATGCGGTGATTTACTTCGTCGTTTTCATTTATCTGAAGACATTGCGCGACTTTATCGTCGGCTTTTATTATTTTTTGTTCCAAAACTTTTATTTCCGTCTTACCGTACAAAACGTCTAAAAGCGCGGTTACGGACCCGTCCGTAAAAAGAAAAACCTTTTGAACTTCGGAAAGTCTGCCCAATCCCTTTTCAAGTTCGCTTATTTTATCGAATATATTTATCGCTGTCATTATTTTTCCAATTATAGCCAAAAGGTGTTTTTGCGAAGTATTTTGAGTTTGGACAAGGAAGAAACGAGGGAAGTCGCAAAAAGCAAGCTTTTATTCCTATCTTTTTGCGTTTCCGAGTGTCTTAATCGGGAATCCATTGTAAATGACCGACGTTTCTGACGCAGTATAAACTCAAAAGACGAAGCAGAAACGCGCCCAAGAGGAGTTGAACCTCTAACCTTTTGATTCGTAGTCAAACGCTCTATCCAATTGAGCTATGGGCGCAAAATTTTTAATAAAGATTAAGTGTAATCGATTTTACATAAAAAGTCAAATCGACAAAAGCAGGTCGTACTTCCACTCTTTTGTCATACCGGCACCGTATTTAGACACTATGATGTAAACTCCAGCCGGTACCCATGTTTAACCTTAAAACTAAAATGGATTCCGTTTTTCAACGGAATGTCGGACAAGACCAATTGTACCCTAAGCAAACAAAACAATAATTATTATATGCCGAACATATCCGCAAGGCCGGTCATTTCAAAAACTTCGCGGACATCCGCGGCGGCATTTATTATTGTTATCATCCCGCCGTTCGCGTCCATCTGCTTTTTGGCGGAAACAAGAGTCCTAAGACCAGCCGAAGAAAGATAATCAACGTCTTTAAAATCAAGCTTTAATCTTTTCGTTTCCGACACAGCCGCATTAATAGCCGCACCGAGTTCTTCTTCCTCTATCGCGGTAATTCTTCCTTTAATTTCAAGCATTATTTCGCCGTTATCCGAGCCTATCTTTGTAATTTCCATTCCGTTACCTCCATATAAATTTATAGACAGTTACAATATTCTTGTCGTCTTTTCTTTCATAAGTTATTTCATCCATCCATTTTTTCGTAATATATATGCCAAGCCCTCCTATCTTTCTTTCGGTTGCATTATTACAAAAATCGCAGACTTCGTATTCCAGAGGATTAAAAGGCTTGCCGCCGTCTTCAAAGCGCATAACAAATCTCTCGTTGTTCGCGATTAAACGCACTGTCGCTTTATTGTCTTCTTTTCCGTCGAAAGCGTAATGCGCTATGTTTACAAAAATTTCTTCCGCGACAATGTTTATTTTATTACGCAGGCTTCCGTCGTAACCCGCGCTTTTCATAAAACCGCCGACCCATGAAAGGAGCTTATCGAGCTCTTTTACCGCCGTTTTCAAAACTATTTCCTGGTCAAAAGAGCTGACTTTAAACTTCGCGGAACCCATATATAAAACGGATATGCTCGTCATATCGTCCGAAAGATTCTTTGTTTGCGAAAAATTAAATATTTCTTTCCTGACGGCGTCATCGAAATAGTCGGGTTCCAAATCAATAAAGCGGTTAGCCGTTTCAAGAAAGCGGGCATTCCCGAATATTTTTCCGTCCCGATTCATCGCTTCATTCATACCGTCGGTATAAAAATAAATTTTATCACTGTATTCAAGCCTGAGCGACAAATTTTTATATTGGCTTTCCGCGAAAAGCCCCAGAGGTATGCCTTTTTCAAGTTTTAAAAATTCATAGGGCTTGCCTTGCGTGGAAATAAGCGGCGCGTTGTGACCGGCATTCGCGTAAGTCATTTTTCCCGTTAAAAGATCAAGGCTGCAAACTATAGCCGTGATAAACATATTCTGAGGATTTTCTTCGCAAAGAATTTTATTTACCATTAAAAGCGCCTGGGCGGGATCGTCCGAATAGAGCATTTGCTGTTTAATAAGCATCTTTGCTATAACCATAAACAATGACGCCGGAACGCCTTTTCCGCTTACGTCCGCGATAACGAAAACTATCTTGCTTTCGTGCTTGTCAAGATAGAAAAAATCATATAAATCGCCGCTGGTTTCTTTGGCAGACTCCATTGTAGCGTGAATCAGAACGTATTTGTTAAATGAAAACTTCGGAAAAACCTTCGGCAGCATATCGCTCTGTATTTTGGACGCTATAAAAAGTTCATTATTCATGCGCTCTTTTTCAACGGTAATCATTTCCAGGTTTTTTATGTGCTGTTTCAAACTGTCAATCATTTTATTGAAATAGGTTCCAAGCTGGGCAATTTCATCCTCGCCTTCGATTTTCAATTTAGCGTCAAAATCACCTTCGCTTATGCGCCAGAGTACGCTGTTAAGTTTATTTATACGCTTTACCAGCTGCCTCGATACCATAAATGAAACCGGAAACGCCAATATTGCCGTTGCAATCAAAGCTATAACCATTGTTATAGCTGATTTCTTTAAGTTGCTAAAATAGCCGGACGCTTCATAATCCATTCCGATTATTGAAATAACGCGGTCGTCTTCCACTATAGGGTAAAATATTGATACAAAAGACCCATATTCGTCATGATACGCTTTTTCCGTAGTAACAGGTTCCTTAGTTTCATAAGCCTGCATAAGCTCTTTAGGCGAATCATCGTAATAGGTAAACAACTCTTCGGCAGGCATTTGGGCATTATCTTCGGAAGATACAATAAATTGAAATTTTCCGTCGGTTTCTTTTAGCAGATAAACATATTTAAGCCCGAAACTATCCGCCACATCTCTTAAAGAATCAAGCACGTTCTGGTAAAGCTGGGAATGGCGCGTTCCTTCCGATATAAGAAAGTCGGTATCTTTAAGAACCGGCTGCTGTTTTTCAATCAACGAAACCGTGCCGAGCATAGATTTGCTCATATTTAAATTAGTGCTTTTGGTCAACTGTTGAAAAGCTACAAATCCGATTACTGCGGACATTACAATCCCGACAATATAAAACATCAGAAAAAATTTAAGCATAAGGCTTTTCATGGTTTTGTTCTCTTTTTTGGAAAAATCGCTGTTAAAATTCTATCAAAATCCTATGTACAATGCTAACTCATTGAAAAAACGCATAAATCCGGCCTACGATTTGGCTAATCCCTTATCCATCGCTTGATTTTGGCTAAAAGTTCATCAAGGCTGACAGGTTTGCCGATATGGTCGTTCATTCCCGAAGCAAGACACAGTTCCACATCTTCCTTAAAGACGTTTGCCGTCATCGCTACAATAGGCACTTGCAGCGCGTCGGCGCCGCCTAACGAGCGGATTTGCCTTGTCGCTTCGTAACCGTCCATCTCGGGCATCTGCACGTCCATAAATATCAATTTGAATTTTTCAGGGTCGGAGACAAACATGTCAACGGCTTCTCTGCCGTTTTTGGCGCATGCAATGTTTATGCCGGTCGGTCCGAGAAGCGAGTTAATGATTTCACGGTTGATTTCCACGTCGTCGACCAACAGAATGGTTTTTCCGGTAAGATCGTCAACGGTTTCGCTTTTCCCATCGTCTGCGTCCTCGCAGTACTTCTCTAAAACATCCTCGATAACAGGCAGAAGAATCGGTTTTGATATAAAGTCTCTGACGCCGGCGTTTTTAGCTTCTTTTTCAATTTCAGACCAATCGGCCGCGGAAATCATATTAACAATCATACGGTCGTCCGATAAATCGCCAAGCTTCTTAACGAACTCCAGTCCGTCCATATCCGGCATTTTCCAGTCTATAAAAATGATATTATATGCTTGCGTTTTCAAAATATCCAACGCCTCCTGTGCGCTTTGCGCAACGGAGCAAGACACACCGAGCTGTTTGGCGTATAAAGAAAAACTCGTTAGAACATCCGGCATATCGTCAACCGCTAAAATCCTTAAATCTTTGCGGTTAAATTTAACCGTCGGACTTTGGCGGCCGGACCGGGCTTTTATATTAAAAGTAAACGTCGCGCCTTTTCCTTCCGTTGAATCGAACCATATGTCGCCGCCCATCAGGTTAACAATGCTTTTTGAAATCACAAGACCAAGCCCCGTTCCTCCGAATTTTCGCGAAATACTGCTGTCCGCTTGCGAAAACACTTTGAAAAGGCGGGGTTTTTGCTCTTCGGAAATGCCGATTCCGGAATCTTTAACCGAAATACGCAGCTTATAATCGTCGCCTTCATTGCTTTCAACCTCCGCGCGAAGCGTAATATGTCCGTTTTCGGGAGTAAATTTTACGGCATTTGACAGGAGATTAATAATCACCTGAGCGAGGCGCTGCTCGTCCGACAGTATGGCATAAGGTATCGCCGGATCGCAATACAGGCTGAAAACAATGTTTTTTTCCCCAATTTTAAACCTCATCACATTAACGATACGAAGCAGCATTTTTTCAAACACAAACTCGGCGGAGGAAATCTCAAAATGGTTGGTTTCTATCTTAGACATGTCAAGAATATCATTGATAACGCCTAAAAGATGAATCGAGGAATCGTTGATTTTATTCAGGCAATATTTGATTTTCTCTATATCCCGGCTGCTTTGAGCAATGGCGGACATGCCCAATATTGCGTTAAGCGGCGTGCGGATTTCATGGCTCATATTTGCAAGGAACTCTGACTTTGCCAGATTCGCGCGGTTGGCAACTCCCAGGGCATTATTAATTTCGGTTATGTCATTAAACAGAATCATAATCCCGCTGCTTTTGCCTTCCTCGTCAATCATAGGAGTAACAAAAATAGAAAAAGTGCGCGGCAGCCCTTTAAAACTAATTTCATCCTCAAGAGGCACTGTGCTTTTTTCCCTGACGGCTCTTTCAACCGCAACGGAAAAATTGCTCAGGTTTTTCTCCGATATAAGCGGCTTTAAAACGTCTTTATAATGACTGCCGTTTATAAGACCAAAACTCGCTATGCCGGCCTCTTTTAAGAAAGTATTGGAAGCATAGGCAAAACGCCCGTCAAAATCAAGAAGCAAAAGAATATTGGTTGTGTTTTCAAGGACAAGCTGAAAAAATTGCAGTTCTTTTTTTAAAGAATCGTTTAATATCGATTCTATCCGGCTTTGGGATGCAAAAATCATCTGCACCCTTGTAAGATTCATCTCCGCAAGCGTAAGTTTTCTTTTTAAGGCGCGGTTCTCTTTTTGCAGTTCATCAATCGGCGAAACCGGACCGCTTTGTTTTTTTAACTCATTCATAACGTCTCGCTTAACTCAATCTGCAAAACACATTTGTATAATTGTGATAAAAGTTTTTAAGTTTGCCGCTTGCGTCCGGAAGAGGACATATCTCGCCGCCGCTGCAAGCAAACATATAGCGCATGTCTCCGGCCAGCTCGCTCACTTTTTTAGCCTCGGCGGCATAGTCTGTGCCTAAAGCATGATATCGTGCCATGCACGAATAACTTAATACGACGCTGTCTTTATCAACAAGGGGTTTTAAGGATTCTTCGGTTGTATTCAAAACGTCTTCCGGAACAATGCGCCCTATCGCCAAAGTCGCGCCTACAGGCATTGCACCGCCGCAAACCGCATGGCCTTCGGGAGTGAGAGTGAAAACAGCCCGCGCGACATGCTTTGTGCCGTCTTTATGATCAACGACAAGCGGCAAAATGGCAAGCCCGTTGGCAAGTTCGGTTGTAGACAGCCCGATTTCCTCAAGGTACTCAACCACGCTTTTATCGTTAACGCCGATAAGGATATTGCCGTCAGACTCGGTTATAACCGCTTTCTGGCTTCTTATTTTGCTTTTGTCAATAGAAGCCACCCCAAACGAATAATTAAAGTCTCCGTAGAGCAGTCCTAAAACGGCCGATTCGCGAAATGCTTCCCCGTTGCGCATTGTTTTGGCAGCAGAGAAGTTCATGTTGTGATCGATGCTTGTCGTTCCGAAAAGAGGGATGCCTCCGGTGACCTTATCGATTGCCGCAAGTATCATATCGCCGCTCACCGTATTCATCAACGGAAAATAACTTAATATCAAAGCAGGTTTTTCGCCTGAACGATTGATGACGGGGGATAAAGCGGAATTAATGGATTCATCGTATTTTTCGGTTATAGGAAGAACTATTGTTTCAAAACTGCAATCGTCGCTTGTCAAAACCGTAATTGTCAAAATAATCTGGTCCGTTTGCTTGCCGGCAGAACAAAGACAGCTCGTTGAACCGATACAGTCAAAAGGCAACGCGTCGCAGACCGCTTTGAGCACGCCGGTTTCCTCGAATTCCGAAAAATACGAAATAAGGCCTAAAGAATTCTTTAACAATTTCCCTTCAAACGCCGCCTTAATTTCAGCTATGGCTGCCGCCGAATCGTCTATCTCACGCGTGGACGCAGTAAAAGACTTTATCATAAAAGAAAACCTCCCCGGCAATTAATTTTTATTTAAGTTTTTCCGCCAAAATTTTGTTCACAAGCTGCGGGTTCGCCTGCCCTTTTGATTTTTTCATCACAAGTCCGACTATCGCGCCAATAGCCCTTTCTTTGCCGGCCTTAAATTCTTCTACGGCTTTAGGGCTTTCGGCAATAGCTTCTTCACACATTTTTACTATGGCGGATTCGTCTGAAATCTGCGCCAGACCTTTTTCTTTTACGACGGTTTCAGGGTCTGCGGATTTTTCGTACATTTCCTCAAAAACCGTTTTGGCGATTTTTCCCGATATAGCTCCGCTTAAAATAAGCCCTATAAGTTTCGAAAGATTTTCGCTTGAGACGGGCGAATCGCATATTTCCTTTTTCGAAGCGTTAAGTTTTCCGCTCAACTCCGTGGAAATCCAGTTTGCGAGCGGCTTTGCAGCTGATTTTTTATCTTTGGAAGCGTTAAGCGCTGCTTCGTAATAGTCCGCTGTCATTCTTGTAGAAGAGAGATAACTCGCGTCATAATCCGACAAACCGTAATCTTTAATGAATCTCTCTTTTTTTGCCTTCGGAAGTTCAGGCAATTCCGCGCGGATTTCTTCTATGAAAGAATCGGGAAGGTCAAAAGGAACAAGGTCCGGCTCGGGAAAATATCTGTAATCCAAAGCGCCTTCTTTTGAACGCATGGATTTAGTCACGCCTTCGTCGGCTTCCCAAAGCCTTGTTTCCTGGGTCAGTTTCTTACCCGAATCGAGAACTTCTTTTTGTCTTTCGGACTCGTAAGCTATAGCGTCTCTCACGCCGGATATTGAATTCATATTTTTAATTTCAATTCTTGTGCCCAGCTCTTTTTGCCCGACCGGGCGTATGCTTACATTGACGTCGCATCGCATTTTTCCTTCTTCCATGCGGCACTCGGAAGTACCGAGATACTCGACTATGTTTTTAAGTTCCGACAAAAACGCTTCTGCTTCTTCGGGAGAGCTAAGCTCGGGTTCGGTCACAAGCTCCATAAGGCCGATGCTTCCCCTGTTTAAATCCAGAAGCGAATAATCGAGTTTCCTGCTTCCTATTTCATGGACAAGTTTTCCGGCGTCTTCTTCAAGATGTATTCTTGTGATGTTTACTATTTTTTCTTTGCCGTTGACGTTTATGGCAAGTTTTCCTTTTGAACAAAGAGGCGGCTCAGCCTGAGTTACCTGATAGTTTTTAGGAATGTCGGGATAAAAATACTGTTTCCTTGAGAAAACGCATTGCTTGTTTATGGTAAAATCCATAGCAAGACCGGTTTTTACCATTGCCTTGACGGCTTCTTTATTTAATATGGGTATGGCTCCGGGCTGCGAGGTGCATATCACGCATGTGTGGGAATTGGGCTCCGCGCCGAATTCAGTCGAACATTCGCAAAACACTTTGGATTTTGTGTTAATATGCATATGCACTTCAAGACCTACAACTGTTTCGTAATTAGCCATTTTTATACCTTTATATTTTTGGATGCTTTGATGCATGGATGCGCGGATGCGTGGCAACTGCCTTTGTCTTTACTATGCGTCTGTGCATCTATGCGTCCATGCCTCGCCGTTTACCATTATTTGTAATTTCAAACTGTCTCTAAAGGGAATTTATCCGTCTCAAAATCCGATATTTTCTCATAAGCGACGGCAATCTGCAAAAGTTTAGCGTCGCTAAGCCTTGGGCCCATAAAGTGGACTCCCATAGGCATTCCCGAGCTTGCAAAAGAACATGGGACCGTTATTCCGGGAAGCCCGGCAAGGTTTGCGGCTATAAGAAATATGTCGCTCTCTTCCGATAAAGTTTCTCCGAATTTAACGGGCATTTGCAGGGTCGCGGGCGAAAATATTACATCGCATTTTTTATACGCTTCGTTTATTTCGTCTATAAACAAAGTTCTCACTTTCTGAGCCTGATGATAACATTTATGATAATTTTTCGCGCCTAAAACGTAAGTGCCGAACAACACTCTTTTTTTGACTTCATAGCCCATGGACTCGCCGCGGCTTTTCGAGTATTCGTCATTGAGGCTCTTAGCGTTTTTAGAGCGGTATCCGTAACGTATTCCGTCGAAAGTCGCGATGTTTGCCGAAAGTTCCGCGCACATAATAACTTTATACAAAGCCGGAACATACCGGTACGAAGGAATATCGACTTCAATTATTTTTGCGCCTTCGGTTTCAAGCTGCTTTAGCGCATTTTCATAAGATTTAATTATTTCCGGATCCGAAGAATATTCTTTCAGCTGTTTCGGAACGCCGATTGTTATATTTTTAAGCGTGTCGGGATTGTCCAAACCGTGCGTATAATCTATATTTTCTTTCGGTTCGCAAACAGGGTCTCTGTAATCTTTTCCTGCAATAACGGTCAAAAGCATTGCCGTATCTTTAACCGTTTTTGAGAAAGTCCCTATCTGGTCGAATGAAGACGCGAGCGCGCAGGCGCCGGATCTGCTGACAAGCCCGTAAGACGGTTTAAACCCGACTACGCCGCAAAATCCCGCGGGCTGTCTTATCGAACCGCCCGTATCCGAACCCAAGGCAAAAGGAACCATGCCCGAACTTACAGCCGCCGCGCTTCCGCCCGACGAACCTCCGGGTATATATTGGATATTCCACGGATTAGCGGTTTTCTGATAAGCCGAAGTTTCCGTAGAACTTCCCATCGCGAATTCATCCATATTGGTTCTGCCGATAAAAATTGCTCCTGCATTTTTAAGCTTTTCTATAACGGTCGCATCATAAGGCGAAACATAATTTTCAAGATATTTCGAAGCGCAAGTCATGCTTTCGCCTTTTATCATTATGTTATCTTTAATTCCTATGGGAACGCCTTCCAAATAGCCGCATTTCGCGCCGGTTTTAATTTTATTATCCGATTCCTCCGCCTGCTTCAAAGACTGCTCTTCATTTAATTTAAGAAAAGCTTTTACTTTAGGATCAGTTTCTTTGATACGCTTAAAACAGGCTTTAACCGCGTCTGCGCTCTTTACTTCTCCCGAACAGATTTTTGTTCTTAATTCCTGCACGCTGAGTTTTAAAATTTCATCCATATACATAACCTTTATATTTTAATTTCTTTAAGCCTTCGTCTTTACTATGCCTCTATGCATCCTCGCATCCCTGCATCGCCGTTGTCGTTATTCCGCTTCTATGACTTTTTGTATTTTATAGAAACTTCCTTCTCTTGCCGGCGCCGCGTTTAACATGCTTTCGATAATCTCTTTCGGGCACGGGCGTACAATATCTTCTCTCCACACGTTCCTTAATTCCGTGACATGCGTCGTAGGACTTAAACCGGTTACATCGGGTTTTTGGAGAATTTCTATATATTCCATCATATAGTTCAAATCTTTCAGATACTTTTCTTTTTCATCCTCTTTCACTTCAATTCTTGCCTGAAAAGCCGTGGTTTCAAGTTCTTCTTTTATCATACAAACTCCATTTTAGAAGTTGAGAAGATGGGATGATGAGAAGCTGGGCAAAAGCAAAGACTTTTTGTTTTTGTCGTTACTCAACTTCCCAGCTGCTCAACTTCTCATCCTCTAACTATTTTATAATCGACGTAAGTTTTCTCAACGCGAATAAATATCCGTCTATGCCGAAACCGGCAATCTGACCGACGCAAAGCGCGGCGGTATAAGAAATATGCCTGAACTCTTCCCTCGCGTACACGTTTGAAATATGCACTTCCACGGCGGGAACGGAAACCGCGGCCAAAGCGTCTCTTATAGCCACGGACGTATGCGTAAACGCGGCGGGATTTATTATCATTCCAGAAACCTTATTTAACGAACTTTGTATTTTATCGACAATAGCGCCCTCGTGATTCGACTGAAAAAATTCCAATTCGACTTTCAATTCTTTCGAAAGAGCCGACATCTGATTTTCTATTTCGGACAAAGCTATACTGCCGTAAACGGAAGGTTCTCTTATGCCGAGCATATTGATATTGGGACCGTTAATTACTAAAATTTTTTTCATGGTTGTTCCTTAAGACGGATCCCCGATTACAAATTTCGGGGATGACAAAAGAGAGGATTTAAAACCTGCTTTTGTCAATTTTTCCAGCTCCTGTTTTACTTTTGAATCTTTCACGTAATATCCCGTCGCAGTTTTGCCTATATCTTTTAACAGAACAAATTTAATTTTGCCGTTTATTGACTTTTTATCTTTTTTCATAAGTTCAAGAAGTTTCGCGGCATTTAAACCTTTGACGTCAAAAACAAATCCCGCGGTTTCCAAAAGCTTTAAAACCCGCGTATAAACTTCTTTTCTACACAACTTTAAAGAAGCTGAAAGACGCGCCGCAAAAAGCATCCCGGCGGCAACCGCTTCGCCGTGAAGAAAGCGTTTATAGCCCGTATAAGTTTCCAAAGCGTGCGCAAAAGTGTGACCGAAATTCAAAACTTCCCTTAAACCTTTTGTCTCTTTTTCGTCCTTTTCCACTATGTCCGCTTTATACCGGCAGCTTTTGTAAACCATATAATCGAAATCTCGGGAAGTTATAAACCCTTTTTCAAAAAGACCGTTAATATAATCGTAAAAATTTTTGTCGAAAATAAAAGCGTATTTTATTATTTCGGCAATGCCGTTTTTTATATGCCTTTGCTCAAGAGTAGCCAAAAACCGGGAATTAATCCATACAAAAGACGGTTGGTAAAAAGTTCCCGCGATATTTTTTCCGCCGGACGTGTTTACCGCCGTTTTACCGCCGACGGAAGAATCGGACATCGCAAGGAGGGTGGTCGGAACCTGAACGTATCGTATTCCTCTCATATACGTGGAAGCAAAAAATCCGGCTATATCGCCTACCACGCCTCCGCCGAAAGCAATTACGCAGCTTTTTCTGTCTATGCCGTCGCGCAAAGCTTTATCGTATAAAAAACTCAAAGATTTAAGGCTTTTTCCGCGCTCTCCGGCTTTTATAACCGCGGTTTTAACATTAAAACCTTTTGCTCTTAATAAAGAAAAAAACCGTTTAAGGTGAAGTTTCGCGACATTAAGATCGGTAACGACGAAAAGATTTTTCCCGGAAATAATTTTTTTCAAGGATTTGAAAAACTCTTCGGCGTTGCCGGAAATTAGAATATTATACGGATTTTGCTTTAGCCTTATTTTAAAACGCGGCATTTAAAATCTCTTATTTGATTTTCGTTCCTTGAAAATCTTCCGCCATTCTGCTGTTCATAAGCTTCCTAAGATCTTTTCTCGCCGGAGAAAACTTATATCCCGGATAAGCGACTTCGAGAACATAATCTCTTCCCATCGTAACATTTTTTATAAGAAAATAGCCGTTTTCGTCGGTTAGATAAGCGTCGTCGTAGTTTAACGTCACTGAAGCGCCTTCAATAGCTCTCCCGCCGGTCCCTGTTACTTTGCCGCTTATAATCAACGAAGCTTCAAAAACTTCGTTCAATATGTTTTGCTGAACTCTTTTAAATTCTCTTCTCTCGGGTTCAAAAGTCATTCCGCTCCCCGACAGGTAAACGACATAATCGCCGTCATAGCGCAATTTAACGCTGAATCTTCCGTCTTTATCGGTTTTATGTTTTTCTCCGTTGACGTTTACGGTAACTCCCGGAACTACAATATCGCCCGACTTTACAATACCGCTTAAAATAATATCGTTGTTAAATTCGATTACCGTATTTTCTCTCAAATTTTCTATTGTAATCGGATCGAATTTATATTCTCTGCTTTGTACCGAAAACGTATAAGGACCTCCGTACTCCAAACCTTGTATTTCAAAATTTCCTTGCGTGTCGGTAAAATATTTCATCCCTGTTTTTGAAACCATGACAATCGCATTAATTACCGGCCTGCCGCCGACATTTACGTTTCCTTTTACCGTATAAGTTTCTTTTGTCGCCGTAAAATCCTGGTTTGGAAGATCCCCGCTTAAACTTATGGATTCTCTGAATTGAGGGGTAAAAGCAAACCCTCCGGTTTTTGGCGTAAGTTTAAATCTCCCTCCGGCGGCAAGTCCTGAAATGGCATACTTCCCGGCATAGTCGGTTACAACCGAAGTTTTAGTGCTTCCGCTCACTTCAATTTCAACTCCGCTTGCCGGCGTAGAATATCCGCTCTTGCCAATACCTTGAATTTCTATTTTTCCCGAAATTGAAAATATGGATATAAAGTCTAAATTTGAATGACTTTTTTCAGCTTTATCTATATATATTTCAGCCGGATAAAAATCGTATACGTTTTTTGAAACGGTTATTACCGCGGATGCGCCGTACGGAGCTTTAACTTGGAATTTTCCGAAGCTATCGGTTGTAGCCACAGGAACTCCGGTAAGCATTACGGACGCGCCGGGCAACGGCCGCTTATTGGAAAAGACGGATCCTTCCAAAATAACAAAGGGCTTAAAATTATAAGTCGCATTTTTAAAATTGTTTATTGTGATCATTTCAGGTTCAAAGATCATATCTTCTTTTTCCGGCTTTAAAAAATATTCCATTGCTACGGGAGCAAGCTCAAATGAAAACCTTCCTTTAGAGTCGGTAACGGTCTTGTGTCCGCCGGGTTCAAGAGTAACGGTAACATTTTCTACGTAAGTTTTATCATCGCCTATAACGCCCTTTATCGTAATCGTTTTTACTTTATCGGATTTCGCCACGGGTTCAGGTTTCTCTTTTTCCTGCTTTTTATCAGTTTTTGGCGCTGCCGGAGCAGAAGGTTTTGGTTCAACAGGCACGGGTTTTGCTTCTACGTCAGCACCTTCAAAAATTGCCCGCGAATCATTAACGTCCTTTTCCGATTCTAAAATAAAATTAACGACTCTATCGCCGTTTAAACTCGGTAAAGTCGTTCCGACTTCGCGGAAACCGGCCTTAGACGCTTTGAGTATATAAGATACTCCCGACGGCATAATAAATTTATACATCCCTTTATCATCCGTAAGGGTTATAAATTTATTATCCGAACCGCTTACGAAGATCTTGGCAGAATCTATAGGTTTATTTTTATTATTTGCAACTCTTCCCGAAATACTAAATTTTTCGGACGAGACGGCAAAATTCAGGGCTTTGTCGCTCTCTGAATTATTTAAAACAATTTCGGAAGGCATAAAAGAAAGCGTGCCTTTGGAAGGCCTTATTATAAAATCTTTTCCCGCGGGAAGGTTCAGGATTTCATAATATCCGTTTTTATCGGTTTCTGCCCTGTATTCTCTGTCAGCGCTTATAACTCTTATAAGAACGCCGCTTATCCCTCTGCCTTTTTCCGAAACAATTCCGCTCATTTTAAATTTTCCGGGAACCTGCTTTTTTGGTTCGGGCGTTTTCTCAACAGGCGCCGCGGCGCTTGGCTTTTTTTCTTTTTCCGGCGCTGCTTTGGGAGTACTGCTTTCCTGAACAACAGGTTTTTTCTCTTTTTCTTTTACGTTTTTGGATTCCACAGATCCGGATTTAAGTTTAAAATCGACATATTCGTCAGACTTAAGTTTTTTTATTTTATACGCTTCCGGAGCAAATTTTAAACCCGGTTCATCGATAAAAACATCCAGCTTAAGCCCTTTATCCAGATTTTCAAATTTATAATATCCCATAGAGTCGCTTTTCTCGGTAAGCTTGACATCGCCGGTTATTTTTACGGCAATATTGCTCAAAGCATTTCCGTCCGCGTCCGTAACAAAGCCTACTATTTTATACTTATCGGCGCCGTAAACAGGCGAAAGACACATCATTGCCATCAATGCGCATAATGAAAATATCTTTTTCATCTGTACCTCTTTTATTTTTATTTTCGTTTATTTTACATTTTTTTTAAAATTTATTCAATAAATATCATTGATTTTTCTTGCGTTTTTAAAAATCACCTAAAGCCCGCGTTTATTTAAATCGGCCCAGCGGCAAAAAATAAGAAATTTAAAGAAAAATATTAACACAACCGCTTTGGTTATACCCCACGCCGGAATTAAAAAACTTCCTCCGAAAAACGACGCGAAACACGCGCCAAAAACCGCGAATATGAATATTTTGGTTTTGTTTTCGGAAGTAAACAATTCGGAAATTTTTATTAAAACAAAAATTTCCGCGCCGGCGGCAAATCCGGAAAAAAACGCAAAAACGGATAAAATACATAAATTCACAAATTCAAATTTTATCGTTAAAAGCCATAAAGCCGTTATTAAAATAAACAGAAGCTCGGACGCGAACATTTTTTTGTTCAAAGGCGTATGCAGCGCAAAACCGCGCGCGATAAACGTTCCCGACAAAATGCCGGAGACAAAGAGCGGAGCGATAATCCCGATCCATTTGTAAATCTGCCCGTTATATATCTGCAGAGAAAAAAGTATCGTAAACATAATCCAGAAAGCCGTAGCAGAACAGACAAAAGAAGTGGCGTTATATACGGATTTCGAAAGAAAAAACACCGCTATAACCGCTATTAAAATCAAAGGCGAATATTTTATCGCTTCATCCATAAAAACGCTTAAATACGGAGAAAATCCCGACTGCCTGTACAAAACCGAAAGCATCATCGCGTTAGGATTAAAATCGCTGTTTAAAAGTTCTTCTCTTTTTACTTTTTTTAATTCGTTTTTCAGCCACAGGGTTTTTTGCGTATCCATTCTGTCGTCGAGATAATACTTCGACAAAACCAAAGTCGTCTCCTGCATTTGGGAAAGACGCTTTTTTATATGCAGCCTGTAAGGCATCCTTTTTTGCGAAGCGATTAAAATGTTGCGGTTTCCCGGAATTATTTGCGTATATTTAAAAACGCTCTGCATCGCATCTAAAACGGATTTATTAAGCTCCGCCATTATATACGATGAAAAAGCCGTTCTGCCGGGAAGCTTTACGGCTATAAAACCGTTTTTGCTGAGATTATCCGCCGCAACCTGAAAAAATTCTTTAGTGAAGTAAGCGTTTAACTGGAGATTTGACGGGTAGGGCATTCCGACCAGGATTAAATCGTATTTCTCGCGCGAATTCCTGATAAAATCTCTCGGGTTTTCATTATATATATGAAGCCTGCCGTCGCTGAAAATATAGCCCAAATGAATAAATTTTTTTTGTATTATCGATACCACGGCTTCGTCGGATTCCACGCAGTCGACAAGTTCTACGTTATGCTCAAATATCATCGGCAGGTATTTTACAGCGCCGCCGACAATCAAAACTTTTTTAAGATCGCCGTGATGCAAAGCCGGAATATGCCCGAAATCTTCCGATTCCAAAATCTCTATGTCCGGTTTTGAAAACATCAAAATCTGGTTTGTAAAAAACGAATACTCGCCGTTTTTCTGCGTTAAAACGTTTTGCCCGTAAGGGGTATATTTATAATCCTCAATGCTTGAAGAAATGAAACTTCTTTCCAGAAGTTTTTTATCAAACGCCGAAATATCAAATAAAATCCCTTCCGACGCGTAAATAAAAAAAATAAACGCACAAGCGGCGAAAAATAAGGTTTTTCTGCCTGAAGAAATAAAAAAAAGCGAAAATGAAATTACCGACGCCGTAATTAAAACCGTAAGCAGCCCTTCGGTCTGCGTCATAAAGAAGAAATATATAAGGCATCCCGATATAAAGCCTAAACTTTGCGAAACAAAAAAACGGTAAAAAATTTTTTCAGGATAATACGCGAAACGGGATATAATGCCGATGACAAAATTTATGGGAGCTATAGCGCCGAAAATATAAACAAACGCGATTCTCAGCGATATTCCGCCGCCCGAGGGAACCGACAGAAAAAAACGCATGTTTCTTATAAACGCAAATTCGATAAACAAAACCGCGATTAAAGCTACGGCTGTAAAAAAGATTATTTTTCCGGGATTTTGAAACGGAGCGAGTTTTGAAGCAATGTAAAACCCTAAAGCAAGACCGGCTACCGAATGCAATACAAAAAAACCGCTTACTATGTCTGCCGCCTGAAAAACGGGCATAATTTCGCGGAAAAACAAAAGCTGTATAAACGATACGGATATTCCGAAAACGTATATAAATAAAACCGGCATAAATTTTAATGCGTTTTGATAAAAGGTTCTTGGATAGGATTTTGCAAAGGATTTTGGATTTTTGCGACGCTTGCGACGGCGAAGCGTACAAGGAACGGTACGTGAGCCGGAGTATAAGGAGACAAAAATTCAAAAGCCGACGCAAAATTGGCGGCGAGTGGAATTGAACCACTGACCAAAGGCTTATGAGTCCTCTGCTCTACCCCTGAGCTACGCCGCCCTTGAAACTATGTTTCTAAAAATAAGTTTGATAATTCTAATATTTTTTAGCTGCAAAGTCAACGAAATGCAAAGGCGATGCAAGGATGCACGGACGCATGGTAACAACTTTGTTCTTTTCTTTGTCTTTGCTATGCATCCACGCATCTATGTATCTAATCATCTGTCGTTACTCATATCTTTTTACTATAAGCGAGCAGTTTGTGCCGCCGAGGGCAAAACTGTTTTTCATAAGAGTGTTTACTTTTAAATCCTGATTTGCGGTAAGATGTTTTACGCCCGAACATTCAGGGTCAATATTTTCCAAATTAAGCGTTGAAGCAATTTTATTTCTTTCCATCATATCAAGCATGGCTATAAGTTCAAGGCTGCCGCTTGCCGCCATTGTGTGTCCGATATGTCCTTTTAAACTGTTGACGGAAATTTTTTCCCCGAAAACGGAAGCTATCGCTTTGCTCTCTTCTATGTCTCCGGCAAGCGTACTTGTGGCATGGGCGTTAACAAAATCTATGTCAGAGGGGCAAAGCCCCGCATTATCCAAAGCCTTTTGCATACATTCGCTTATGCATTCGCGCGACGGATGAGATATGCTTTTAGTTTCCGTGTTTGTGCCGAAACCTATGATTTCGCCGTAAATTTTAGCATCGCGTTTAAGAGCGCTTTCCAGAGATTCTACAAAAAACATTCCGCATCCTTCGGAACACACTATGCCTCCCCTGTCTTTATCAAAAGGCCGGGACGCTTTTTCGGGATCAGCGTTAAAACCGCTGCTTGCGGCATTCATTATCGAAAAACACGCGGTCATTATAGGATGATATTCATCCGTACCGCCGCATAAAGCGCTGTCGACAAATCCGGCAGACACGGCAAGATACGCAAGACCGGTATTTATTAAACCCGTAGCGCAAGCTGTACAAGTGCCAAACCCCGGGCCTTTAATATCAAACGCCTGAGCGACATTTGCCAGCGGCGAATGATTCATAACCTGAAAAACCACGGTTGTTTTTACGGTATTCAATTCTTTCTTTTTATATTTATCGGCAAAATTTACCCATGTATCCATGCTGCTTATTGTGGAACCCAAAAATAAAGAGGTTTTTTCAGGGACGGTTTCATAACCCGCGCAATTAACCGCTTCTTTTATCGCGCCGTATGCAAAAAGAGACATTTTAGACATAGACCGTCTGAAATGGCGCGGAATATATGAAAAATCTATTTCAGGAACCGTTGAAGAAACATGGCTCATAATGTCGGGGTCTTCGGCAAGCTCGGCGTTAAATTTCACGCTGCTTTTTCCCGCAAGCATATTGTCTGCCAAAAGTTTCGCGCCCGCGCCGTAGGGAGAAACCGCGCCGACACCGGTTATAACTACTCTTCTTTTTTTGAAATTATCCGGCACATGTCCTCCAAATTTACGCTTTGAAAGATTATTTAACGTCTATATCAAAAACGTTTTGCGGCAAAGATTCGTTAATTTTTGTATTAAAAAATGAAATCAGACTTTTATCGCCGGTTTTGCTTATTATTTCCACTTGTTCTACCGCAGCAATGTCTTTGCGGAAAAATATGTTTATTTTTGAAATCATTTGTTTTTTTGAATCTCCTAAAGGGAACAAGGTTATCCCGTCTTCGAAATCTTCGATTTTATACGATTTTGAAATTTTAGTTTTATCCATGGATATAAAAGCGTAAAGCTGTAAAACCACGGCTTTGGCGGCCGGATTTGAACTTATGTCTTTTATTTCTTTTTTGCCGTCTTTTTCTTCCCATGAAAAAATTTTACCGCCGTTTATGAGAAACCCGCGGTTAAAAGGCGACAAATATTCCCATTTTAAAGAATCCGGTTTTTGAAAATAAAAACGCCCGGCGCTTATAAACGGCTTGTCCGCTATCGAAACATATTCTTTCATTTCAAATGAGCTTTCTACGGTTTGGACATTCGCGAATTCGGAAAACTTTTGATCTATTGTCTGCTGGGCAGACACTACGGAAACAAAAGCAACCATTAACATCTTTATAATAAAAATTTTTGTTTTTTTCATTCGGTATCCGCAAACTCAAATATTCTGAACTCTCCGGCGGCGATTTTTTTATCGTTTACAAAAAGTTCCGTTTTTATTATATGAAGATGCGCTATTTCATCTGTTTTTTCAATAACGCATATCACCTTGTCTCCAGATTTAGTATCGGCAAAAAATTCAAAACTTTTAACGCTTGCCAGAAAACCTTTCGAAGAATCAAGGTTTTTTCTCATCTTTTGGAATTTGTCTACAGCGGCAAAAGACTGGGCAGCGATTTCTATTAACGCGGCTCTTGAAAAAATTCCGTTGGTTCCGATAAATATATTGCCGTCTCTTATCTCAAACGAAGTTTTGCCTTTATCGGCGCTTTCTTCTAAAACTTCGTCCACAAGAAGCATAGGCGGCTTGTGGAACATATTTTCTTTTACGTTAAACTCCGTCATTTTCCCGTTTTTGAAAAATCTATATTTTGTCGTATGGCTTTGTTTAAATTCCCGACCCATTGGTTATATTTCGAATGTATAAGATTTTTTTTGTCGTTATAATTCATGTTCGAGCTGTCTTTGTATTCTATAGAATAACCGCTTTTATCATACGCAATTTTTACGGTTACCGAATGCCCTCTCAAGTTTAACACGGCATCTATTTGATTGTCGCCTTTTTCAGCTGGAACCCAGCCTTTTTCCTGACAGCCCGCAATAATTGCTTTTTTGACGTCCGCGTCGCTGCTTAAAGACAAAGGAACTTCTACTTTTAAAGGATTAACCATAGACGCTGCAAAAACAACCGAAGCAAAAAGCGCCGTCAAAAACGTTGATGCGATAATTTTTTTCATTTTTATCCCCTTAAATTCTTTAAAATACTGGTATTTAACTCGGCAATCTTATTGTCATATGTCGAATTTATAACGGCGTTATCGTCTTCGTCGTCCAAATCCAAATTGCTTTCCCTGTATTCTATAACGTAATTCTGTTTCGTGTAAGTTATTTTAGCGGTCAAAATACATTCATTTGCGTCAACAGTCGCAAATATTACATTATGTCCGTTAAGTTTTACGGCTTTCCAGTTGTCTCCGGAACAAGCTTTATTAATCGCGTCTTCAACGGACTCGGCGCTTGGAACCGATACTTTCTCTCTTATAACGCCGGGTTTTTTAAGCGCTGCGAAAAGCCCTGATGCGCAAAAAGTCAAAACAAACGACAAAACTAAAATTTTCTTCATCTTTCCTCCAGCTTTTGTACTACCATGTTTTTAACGTGCTTTGCCATATTATGAGCGCCAAGCTCGCCTTGAAATTTATCGGGATAAACGGTTTCAAGCTGAATGTATTCCACGGGATTGTATTTCGGGCAGTACGATCCCGGCGGCAACATTTCGGCAAGACCTTTTATTACAAACGGAACAACCGGACAATTTATTCTGATCGCGGCTTCAAAAGCAAGCGTCCGAAACCTTCCTGTAACCTTGCTTCTTGTGCCTTCCGGAAAAACCGCGACGTTAAGCCCCCGTTCGATTTTTACGCGCGCATCTTCAATAATTTCTTCCGCCGTTTTGCCTTCGGAATTTATATATCCCGCTTTTTCAATAAATTTTCCGTAGAAAATTATTTTAAACGGCCAGCCTTTGGCTATACAGACAAGATTTTTAATGCCGAAATCAAAAAACACGAAAGTGTCATACGTGCACGGATGGTTTGCCACAAGTATCGAAGCTTTGTCCGGCATTTTTCCTTTGACGACTTTTTTACTAAACCCCGAAGCGAAAAATACCGCGAACTGAACGACTTTTCCCTGAAAATAAAGAAAATTTCTCAATGCGTTTTCTTTATATCCGGTAAAATAAAAATACGGCACCGCGAAAATGCCCGAAATAAAAAGCCATGTCCACGCCGCCGCCGCAAAAGGAGCTCCGTATAGTTTTTTTATAAAATCAGGCATTGGGATTCTGTTTTAAAAGTTCTTCTATGTAATCGTATAAATTGCCGAGAGTTATAATTTTACCGACTTCGTAATTAGCTCTTATTTTAACTTTAAACGCCTGTTCCAAAACTATGACCATATCCACGGCGTCAAGGCTGTCAAGCCCCAAATCCGTAAAAAAGTTTGCTTCGGGTTTCATGGAGGCGGGTTCAAGTTCAAATTCTTTAATTAAGGCGTCATTAACGGTTTTGACAATTTCTTCTTTTGTCATTCAAGTCTCCCAATATCGTTTATTTACACTTCGAATTAATACCGGCTATTTTATTCCCGGCAGTCTATAACTATTTCTTTCGGTAAATTTAATAATGTTTCCCATCATTTCCACGGCTTTGTCGGGATACGCGCCCACGGCGGTTTCGGCTGAAAGCATTACAAAATCGCTCCCGTCGATTATGGCGTTTGCCACGTCGGAAACTTCGGCTCTCGTAGGTATGGGATTTTCAACCATGCTTTCAAGCATTTGAGTCGCCGTTATAACAAATTTTTTGCGCGAACGGCATTTTTTTATTATGTATTTTTGGACAACCGGGACAGTCCACAGAGGAATCGATATTCCCATATCGCCCCTTGCAACCATTATTCCGTCGCATACGTCCAGAATTGACAAAAGATTGTCTATTCCGGACCTGTCTTCTATTTTAGCCACAAGCTTGCATTTGGAATTGTTCGCGGATTTGAGGATATCTCTAAGAGGTTTCATTCCTTCCGCGGTTCTTACAAAAGAGTTCGCGATAAAATCCACATTATGTTTTAAAGCAAAAAGCATATCCTGGCGGTCTTTTTCTTCCATCGGCGGAAATTTCAGTTTGGCCTGCGGAATGTTGACGCCTTTATGCGTTTTCAAAACATAGTCCATTTGGACTTCGGCTATAAGATTGTCTTTTGTTGACGACAAAACCTTAAGTGTAAGATTACCGTCGTCTATAAAAATGTCCTGTCCTTTTTTTATGTCGGTCAAAGAGCCCGAATAGTCTATAAAAATTTTTTTGTTGTTTCCCAAAATCTCTTTATTTGTAAGGGTAAGTTTTTGTTTCTTTTTCAGCAGGACTTTATCGTTTTTAATTTTGCCCACTCTTATTCTGGGTCCTTCAAGATCCGCCAGAATTTTAACATTCTTTTTGTATTTTTTGTTTAAAGTTTTTATCAAAATAAAATCTTTTTCGTGCTCTTCGTGCGAACCGTGCGAAAAGTTGAGCCTTGCGACCGTCATTCCGGAATTCGCCATTTTTCTCAACAGCTGCAAAGACCGCGTAGCAGGCCCCATTGTGCAAATTATTCCTGTTTTAGACACAATAAACTCCGTTTTAGAAGATTGGATGAATAGACGCACAGACGCATAGCAACGACTCTTGTTTTTACTAAGCTTCTATGCATCCACACCTCTAAACTTCCGCCTCTATTATATTTTCGGCAAATGCGTCAGCGCTTCGCATACTTTATCTGCCGGATATTCGTAGTCGACCATTTTTCCCGAAAGATAATTGTCGTACGCCGATAAATCAAAATGCCCGTGACCTGACAAATTAAACAATATTGTTTTAGATTTTCCTTCTTCTTTTGCTTTAAGAGCTTCTTTTATGGCAACCCTTATGGCGTGCGCGGATTCGGGAGCGGGTAAAATCCCTTCGGTTCTTGTAAAAGTTATCGCGGCTTCAAAAACTTCGCGCTGTTTCACGGTAACAGGTTCTACAAAATTATGTTTTACCAAAGCAGAGACCAAAGGCGACGCTCCGTGATAGCGAAGCCCGCCCGCGTGTATTCCTCCGGGCATAAAAGTGTGGCCTAAAGTGTACATTTTAAGAGCAGGCGTAAAACCGGAAGTGTCGCCGAAATCGTAAGCCAAAACGCCTTTTGAAAGTTTCGGGCAAGCCGAAGGTTCCGCGGCTATAGCTCTTAAATTCGGTTTTTTGCCCTGAAGTTTATCCATTATAAAAGGAAACGCCGTTCCGGAAAAATTCGAACCGCCGCCAAGACACGCTATAACAATGTCCGGATAATCGCCCGCGATTTCAAGCTGTTTTTTCGCTTCAAGCCCTATAACCGTCTGATGCATTGCAACGTGGTTTAAAACGCTGCCCAGAGAATATTTCGCATTTTTATGATTTAAAACGTCTTCAATAGCTTCGGAAATCGCTATGCCTAAAGACCCCTGGTTGTCCGGATCTTCAGTCAAAACTTTTCTGCCGGTTTCCGTTTGATTTGAAGGACTTGAAAAAACCTGCGCGCCGTAAACCTGCATTAAAGATTTCCTGTACGGCTTTTGTTCGTACGAAACCTTTACCATATATATAACGCATTCTATGGCGAACATTTCGCACGCCATGGCCAAAGCCGACCCCCACTGTCCCGCGCCGGTTTCCGTGGCTATTCTTTTAACCCCCGCTTCTTTGTTATAAAAAGCCTGCGCTATCGCCGAATTAGACTTATGGCTTCCCGAAGGGCTTACGCCTTCGTTTTTAAAATATATTTTTGCAGGAGTATCAAGAAATTTTTCAAGATTGGATGCTCTGACAAGAGGCGAAGGCCTCCATATTTTATACGCCTCAAGGACAGGTTCGGGTATATCTATATATCTTTCGGAGCTCATTTCCTGTTTTACTATTTCTTTCGGGAAAATGACTTCCAAATCTTCTGGTTGTGCGGGTCTTCCTTCGCGGGTATTGTAAGGAGGGTCAAGCGGTTCAGGCAAATCAGCCTGAATATTATACCACTGTTTAGGTAAATCCTTCTCATCTAGTACTATTTTTTTTGCGTTCATAAACATTCCTTGTTTTTTGGATTTTTTTAAGCGGGATTTAACATAAAAAATTATATACAAAATCACCGTCAAAAGTCAAACCGTAAATAATATAAAAAACCGTCAATATCGGAAAACAAAAAAATCATTGTAAAATAAATCCATTGTTAAATTTCCTGATGAGTTTGAAACAAAATTTCAAATTAAGCTTCAAACTTATTGACATTTTTTTAAATTTTTATTATAAAATAAATGAGTTTTGAGAAATTTAAAGCATTTTTTATTTTGCGCGGAGGTATTATCCGATGAAAAAACCTGATGTCGTTAAACTGGTATCCGACGTATCGGGGCTTACTCAGGGCGATTCCAATAAAGTTATAAAAGCTTTGATTAAAGTTATTCAGGACAGCTTAAAAAACGGGGAAGTCATTTCTCTGTCTGGACTCGGGTCTTTTCGAGCTAAGGACCGCAAGGCCAGAATGGGCCGAAACCCGAAAACAAGCGAAATAATTCCTGTTCCGCCTGGGAAAAAGGTTTCTTTCAAACCCACTACAACCCTCAGGAAAATAATTCAATCAAAGACAGAGGAATAGAAGTTTAGAAGCTTGGAAGCTTGGCAACGACAAAAACAACGATTTTTTGCCAAACTTCCAAACACCCGAACTTCCAAACATCTAATATGATAAATATAGAGCCTTCAAAAAAATTAGAACAGCTTCCGCCGTACCTTTTTACAAAAATCAACCTTCTGAAAAACGAAGCCTACGCAAAAAATCTCGACGTCATAGATTTAGGCATGGGAAATCCGGACATGCCCACGCCTGCCCATATCGTCGACAGACTTTGCGATACGGTAAAGCACCACAAAAATACGCACAGGTATCCGCAGGCAAAAGGAATGCCTAAATTCAGAAAAGCCATAGCGGAATGGATGGCAAGACGTTTCGGCGTCGAGCTTGACCCCGCGAATGAAATTCTCTCCCTTATAGGTTCAAAAGAAGGAGTGGCTCATCTGTGTATGGCGTATTTAAATCCGAACGATTACGTTTTAGTGTGCGATCCCGCGTATCCCGTTCACTTTAACGGGGTAGTTTTAGCGGGCGCGAAAATTCATTTTATGCCTTTGCTTGAAAAAAACAATTTTTTGCCCGACTTTACAAAAATCCCGGAAAAGATCGCGCAAAAAGCAAAAATAATGTTTTTAAATTATCCGAATAACCCGACGGCAGCGGTAGTCGAGGATAATAACTTCTGGAAAGAAGCTATAAGGTTTTGCAAAAAATACAATATTCTATTGGTTTCCGACAACGCTTATTCCGAACTTACTTTCGGCGATTACTCTGCGCCTTCAATATTTGAATTCCACGGCGCAAAAGACGTCGCCTTAGAATTTCATTCGTTTTCGAAAACTTTCAATATGGCGGGCTGGAGACTCGGCTGGGTTTGCGGAGACAAAAAGCTTCTTTACCCGCTTGAAAAATTTAAATCTTTCTTGGATTACGGCGCGCCGACATTTATGCAGCTTGCGGGCGTAGCGGCTTTAAACGGCTCGCAGGACTGCGTTCGCGAACAGTCTGCAATTTATGAAAGAAGAATGAAAATGATGACGGCGGGCCTGAAAAAAATAGGCTGGCACGCGCCTGAAACAAAAGCGACAATGTACGTATGGGTAGGACTTCCCGAATGTCTTAAGAAAGAAGGTTCGTTAAAAGCAGCCGAAGATTTAATAAAAGAAACCGGCGTAGTAGTTTCTCCCGGAGTAGGTTTCGGCAAACACGGCGAAGGATATATAAGAATATCCTTAGTAACCCACGATAAGCGCTTTCACGACGCGCTGCTGAGGATAAACAAATTCACAAAGAATGCAAAAGGATGTAAATAACTATGGAAAAAAAATATATAAACGTCGGATTAATAGGCTACGGCACGGTCGGCAAGGGCGTAGTTAAAATTTTAGAAGAAAACAAAAAAATAGTTTTGCGCAAAGTCGGCAAACCCATAAAAATCAAATCCATATGCGACTTATATCCGATAGATAAACCGGAACTTTACGTCAAAAATTTTAGAAACATTATAAAAGATCCCGAAATAGATTTAGTAGTCGAACTTATCGGCGGATACGAGCCGGCAAGAACAATTATAATAGAGTCTTTAAAAGCGGGTAAAAACGTGGTTACCGCAAATAAAGCGGTCCTTGCAAAATACTGGGATCAGATTTTTACAACGGCTCAAGACTGCCAAAAATCCATATACTATGAAGCTTCCGTGGGCGGCGTTATTCCGGTAGTGCAAGGTTTAAGCGAAGGTTTGGCTTCGGAAGAAATCCTTGAGATTAAAGGCATATTAAACGGCACGACAAATTTTATTTTAAGCGAAATGACAAAAAACGGGGTTTCTTACGATGAAGCTTTGCAAAGCGCGCAAAAAGCGGGTTTTGCCGAAGCCGATCCGGCGTTTGACGTTAAAGGAACCGATACAGCAAATAAGCTTGCGATACTTGCGTCTCTTGCGTGGGGCGGCTGGATAAAAGTAAAAGATATCGCCGTAAAAGGCATAGCGGACTTGAATATAGAAGACGTTTTAATAACGCAGGATTTCGGCTATGACATAAAACTTATAGGCTCCGCCCATCAAACCAAAAACGGAATAGATTTGTCGGTTCAGCCGTGTCTTGTGAAACACAATAATGCTTTCGCGACCGTTGAAAACGAATACAATGCGGTTATGATTACGGGTAAAGATTCGGGCGACGTTTTGCTTTACGGAAAAGGCGCCGGACAGGGACCCGCGGCAAGCGCGGTGGTTTCGGATATAATAAATCTTTCAAAATTTATAGTCACAAACACCGCTGGAATAGTTCCCGACGTTGTTTTCGACAGAAAAAAGAAAATTAGAATATTACCCGCGGGTAAAAGCAAAGCTTCGTATTATATAAGGCTAAATGTTATAGACAAGCCGGGAGTTTTATCAAAAATTTCAGGAATACTGGGTAAATATAAAGTGTCAATAGCAAGCCTTGCCCAGCCGGACATAAGCGGCGGGGATTACGTGCAGGTAATAATCATAACGCACGAAACTTACCGCGAAAACATAGAAAAAGCTTTAAAGCAAATCAACGCGACAAAATCAATAGTAAAATCAAAAACCATAAAAATTAAAATAGAGTGCTAGCACCCTTAAATTTTTATGCCGATTAACGGAGGAATTATGATAAAAAAACTATTTTTTGCCATACTCAGCTTAATTTGTTTTTCCGGTTTTGTTTTTGCGGATTTCGGCGTTAACGTAAGAGGCGGGAAATTATTCGGCGGCAGTTGTTTCGGCGAATACGATAATTATTACGTTATCGGAGGAGCCCAGGATTATAAGGCCGACTTTTTTAATTACGGAGCGGACGTTTTTTTTGAAAGGAAAATAAGCAACGAAATTTTCGGATTCGAAGGCGAAGGATATATAGGCGTTAAAGTAGGATTTACAAAATATGAAGAGAACTACTATGGATTATTTTTTTATGACTCCTCTTACGGTTACAATGATTTAAAACTAACCTCAAACGCTTATGCCATGCCTATAATGATTTATTATAAATATAAGGATGAAGATAAACCCCGGATAAGAGTATGGGGCGGTTTAGGCGCAGAACTGCTTTTTAATGAATATAACTATAAATCAACCGGACTGCTTGTCGGTAATGTGCAGCAAAAAGAAACGTCATCGGCTATAATACCGAAAATAGAATTAGGCGTCGAATATGTACTAGCTAAATCTACAAGTCTGTTTTTTAGCTTTGGGTACCAATTCAACGGCAAAGTTACAACGGACTTGGCTGATATTCTTTTTGACGAGACATATGTGGATTTTTCCGGAATCACTTTTAATATCGGGATTAGTTTCAATATTATTAAAGACAAAGAGGAAGAGAAAGAAGACTAAACCGTATTACAATTAAAGTCTATAGCGAAATCAAGGCCGGTCAACCTTATAATTATTATGAGGTTGACCTGATTTATTTTATTCTGTAAAATGTATGAATTATGAAAAAAGAAATTACAAAAGAAGAAGCTTTGCTTCTTTTTAATTCAGACGCCGAAGACCTCTTTTACGAGGCAGCAAAAGTACGCAAAAAGTATAAAGGCGATAAAGTAAAAATCTGTTCAATTATCAATGCGAAATCAGGCCAGTGCGGCGAAAATTGTAAATTCTGCGCGCAGTCTGCTTTTAATAAAACGGAAGTTACAGTTTATCCTTTGGCTGAAACCGCGCAAATAGCGCGGTCCGCAGACAAGGCGCTTGAAAACGCGCAATGTTTCGGCATTGTTTCCAGCGGAAACTATTTAAACGAAAAAGAAATAGACTCGCTTTGTGAAATGTTTAAAAATTATAAGCAGGTTGAAAGCCTGAGCGTTTCTATAGGCAGGCTGTCTGATGAAATACTTTTTAAATTTAAAGAAGCCGGAATAAAAAAAATCCACCACAACTTAGAAACCTCGAGGGAATTTTTCCCGAAAATCTGCACTACGCACAGTTATGACGAGAGAATAAACACTATAAAAAGGGCGAAAACCCTTGGATTTAAAATTTGCAGCGGCGGACTTTTCGGAATCGGCGAGTCTATTCATGACAGGGTTGATCTGGCGTTTGCTTTAAAAGAGCTTGATGTTGACAGCGTGCCTATGAACTTTTTCATACAGGTTAAAGGCACGGCATTGGAAGGGGCAAAGCCCCTTTTGCCAACGGAAATACTAAAAACAATCGCGTTGTTCAGACTGATTTTGCAAAAACAGGATATAGTTATCTGCGGCGGCAGGGAAGTAAATTTGAGAGATTTACAATCAATGATCTTTTTAGCCGGAGCAAACGGAATGATGAGCGGCGGATATCTTACTACGGGCGGCAGGGATATTGAAACGGATTTAAAAATGATAAAAGATTTGGGAATGGAAACTTATGAATAAAAAAACCGTATTGATTACCGGGCTTTCGCGCGGAATAGGAAAAGAACTTGCCTTGCATTTCTCTGAAAACGGCTGGAATGTATGCGGCTGTTACAGAACAAATAAACCCGATTATGAAATTCCAAACTCAAAATTTTTTCAAACCGATATTTCAAAACCTGACGAAGCAGCGTCTCTTATAAAAAACGCGCAAGGCGCGTTTGGAAAAATCGACTGCGCAATAAATAACGCTTCCATAGGCAAAAATAAACTAATTTTTAAAGAACAAGCCGACAACTGGAACGAAGTAATACAAACCAACCTCAACGGGACATTTTATGTCATTAAAGAAGCTCTCGATATTATGGCAAAGCAGCATTACGGATCAATAATAAATATAGCTTCGATATCCGCGTATAAATCTTACGCGGGCGCTGCAAGTTATTCGGCCTCAAAGGCCGCGGTAATCGCTTTAACAAAAACCGCGGCAAGAGAAGGCGGACGTTTCGGTATAACCGTAAATGCCGTTTTGCCGGGATTTCATTTAACGTCTCTTGGCAAGTCGGCAGGAGAAAAATATACAGAAGAAAGAAAACGGGAAAGCGTTTTAAATACTACTACAGACTTAAAAGAGTTTTTAGATTTTATGCTTTATTTGGCAAATACAAAAACAATTTCAGGACAAGTGTTTAACATCGATTCGAGAATAGTTTAAAAGCAAAGTTGAGAGTGAAAAGTGGAAAGTGAAAAAATAAGATTTGCCGTTACGGGGCTTGGTATTGTTTCGCCTCTTGGCACAGGCATTGAAAAAAACTGGCAACGCTTAATTGACAGTGAAAGCGCGGTTCGTTATGAAATAAAAAACGAAGCTTTTATAGCAAGAGCGGAAGGCTTTGATATGCCTGAAAATCTCCGCCAGCTTGCCATAGGGTTTTTTGCCGCTCAGGAAGCGGTAAAAGACGCGGGTCTTATAACTTCAGGTTACGAAAAAGACCGCATAGGCTTGTCTTGCGGCGAAAGCAAACCGAACTTATTTCATGAAAGTTTTGTTTTTGACAGTGGCTTTCCGGAACAAATTAAAAACATATTGAAAATTGAAGGGCAGATGAGCTGCGTATCTGCCGCGTGCGCTACGGGAACATTAACCGTTATCAAAGGATGCGATTTTATAGAAAACGATATTTGCGATGCGGTGATTTGCGGAACATCGGAAACATCAATACATCCGTTATATACGGCAGGATTTAAAAATATGGGCGCTCTTTCCAAAAGGGGTCACAGGCCTTTTGGTAAAGAAAGAGACGGTTTTTCCATAGGGGAAGGAGCGGGATTTATAGTAATTGAAGATTTGAAAAAAGCAGCTTTAAGAGGCGCGAAAATTTATTGCGAACTGGGAGGCTTCGCCTCCGGTATTTATACAAACAACACAATTAATATAGATTCGTCAAACGGTATGGAACGTATTATAAAAAACACCGTTAACAATGAAATTCCGGACTTTATACACGCTCACGGCACCGGAACAAAGTTAAACGATTATTACGAAAGCGAAGCGATAAAACGACAGTTAGGAGTTAGGAATGAGGAGTTAGGAATTAAAGACAAAGAAAATGCCGGAAAAGCAGTTCATTCCTCACTCCTCACTCCTAATTCCTCATTTCCGTTGGTGTCGTCAACAAAAGCCGCTACCGGACATATGCTTGGCGTTTCGGGAATTGCCGGCGCGATATTTTCAATCCTTGCAATGAGAGATAGTATTGTCCCGCCGACATTAAATTTTACCGAATCGGATATACCGTTCAATTTAAACTATGTAAAAAATATTGCCTTGGCTCAGCCGGTTAACTCGGCGCTGTCTTTATCTTTTGGTTTCGGCGGACAAGGCGCGGCGCTTTATTTTAAAAAAAGCAACCTATGTTAAAACTTCCAAACGTTACCATCGCGGCTTTAGCCTGCACTTATGTATATGAAACCGTTCAGGCTATGAAATACAGCATGAAAAATATAGAATTCGGCGACGCTGTTCTGGTAAGCCATAAAAAACCTTTTTACCTGCCTGAAAATATCCGTTATGACTGTACGCCGAAAAATAAAAGCATGAACGACTTTAATTACAAGATGATTTACGAAATGCACAAACACATTAACACGGATTTTATGCTGCTTATACATTATGACGGTTTCATGATTAATCCCGATATGTGGCGCGAAGAGTTTTTGGCTTACGATTATATAGGCGCGCCGTGGCCGAAAAATAATTCTTTGAAAGACGCAAAAGGAAACATTTGCAGGGTAGGAAACAGCGTTTCAATACGTTCCAGGCGTTTGATGGAACTTCCGTCAAAACTGAATATTCCTTTTGAGCCGGTCCGATCCGAACGGTCAGTATATAAAGGGCTTTATAATGAAGATTTGTTTATTTGCGTTAAAAACAAACACATTTTGGAATCCAACGGAATGAAATTTGCGCCTTTGGAGATTGCAAAATATTTTGCCCATGAAGCCTCTATAGACGAAATAAAAGGAATCCGTCCGTTCGCGTTCCACGATTATTTCGGAAACAATTTTAAAAACAAACGTTTCGGAAGACTATGTCTCAAATATTGGTTTATCGATAAGCCTTTGCGTGTTATAACTAATCTGAAAAAGAACAGAAAAACAGCGGAAAGATCAACAACGAACATGGATTCCCCCGTATAAATACCTTACGGGGCAGGCTCGTTAGAGGAATAACATCTTACTAATTAGCCGGAATGACAAACATTACCGTATCATGAGGTTTAGTTATGTTAGATGATATATTGTCCGAAAAATTATCAGCAATTAAAGAGTCAGGCTTATCAAGAAAGCTTCGCCTTATTTCTTCAAGTCCTGCGGCAAAGGTGATAATTGACAATAAAAAATTCATTAATTTTTCCTCAAACAATTATTTGGATTTATCCGGCAGTAAAGAAATAAACGCTGCCGCTTGCGAAGCCGTTGAAAAATACGGTTTTGGAGGGACTTCGTCCCGCCTTGTAGGCGGGCACCTTTCGGTTCATGAAAAATTAGAAACGGCTTTAGCCAAATTTAAAAACAAAAAAGCAGCTTTGCTGTTCGCAAGCGGTTACCAAACAAATTTAGGAGTGCTTAGCGCCCTTGGTTCTATTGAAAATACATGCATTATTATGGACAAATTAAACCACGCTTCTTTATGGGACGGCGCGAAACTTTCCAAAGCGCGCATATTTGTATATGAGCATTGCGACATGGACTCGTTCGAGTCTGTGTTAAAAAGAGCAAAAGACTATAAATTAAAACTCGCGGTTACGGAATCCGTGTTTTCAATGGACGGAGACTTTGTCCCTTTGCAAGACTTTACGGAACTCTGCTTAAAGCATGACGCTGTCAGCATATTGGACGAAGCTCATTCTACAGGTATTTTCGGAAAGGAAGGCAGAGGGCTTGCGGACGAATATGGCGTTTCGGACAAAATCGATATAACAATCGGCACTTTATCAAAAGCTTTTGGCGCGCAAGGCGGTTTTGTGTGCGCAAGCCAAAGTCTTATAGACTATTTAGTAAATAAATGCAGAGCGTTCATATACACCACGGCAGTTTCTCCGGCTATAGCCGGCGCGGCTTTGAAATCTTTGGAAATAATAAAAAAATCCGGCGATAAAAGAGCAATGCTTTTAAATAACGCGAAATATCTTAAAGAAAAACTGGTCAGCATCGGCTTTAAAACCGGCGACAGCCGGTCGCAGATTATTCCGGTAATAACAGGCGGCATTGAACAAACCGAAAAACTTTCAAAAATTTTATTTAAAAACTTTATTTTTGCCCCGTCGATTAAACCTCCTACGGTTCCGGAAAGTCAGGCAAGAATCAGAATTTCTCTGACGGCAGGACACGCTAAATCCGACATTGAAAAATTGTTAAAAATTATAAAAATGATATAATATGTAAAAATTTTCAGGGGGATATATGAAGTTTTACGCTGTTTTGGCGTTCTTTTTCTTTTTTTGCTCTGCAATTGTTTCAGCTGAAAATTATTCTTTTCCGGCAGAATCGGTTGAAAGCACGATTATAACGGCCAACGCGGGGAGAATCAACATAACAACTTCTTACAAAGCAAAAACAATTTCAGTATCTTTCAAACAGGGAGTTCCGCCGTCTACAAAAAGAAACATACGAATCAATAACAGAAAACAATTGGAAATATATCTGGACGGAGACGATTTTGACGAAAATTCCACAGTCGATATTGTTTTACCTAAAGAACACAGACTGCAAATAAGTTCTCTTACGGCGGATATAAAAATTTCAAATTTATCCGGAAGCATCAGCCTGGATGCTTCGGCTGGAACAGTCAATATTAAAAATTTTAACGGAAATCTCGGTATAAGCTCCGTGTCCGCGCAAATTGACGCCGAGGGCGAATTTAAAATGATTGATCTTGAAAGCGTTTCCGCTTTTATCTGGTTCTCTTTGAAAAAATTACCGCCCGACCACGATTATACTGTTTCCGGCGCGGGCAATATCAGATTTATTCTGGGAAAAGGCGTTAACGAAGATAATTTAAATATAAAGAAAAACGAATTTTACGGAAATCTGGAGATAACGGATGGAAGGTAAAATAGCTTTAGTCACCGGAGCAAGCAAGGGAATAGGAGCGGAAATCGCCAGAACTTTGGCAAGAGACGGTTTTGACATATGGCTTAATTACCGCTCAAACGACACTGAAGCTCAAAAAGTCAAACAAGAGATTGAGAACTTAGGCAGGGGCTGCCTGCTTTTAAAGTTTGACGTTGCCGATTATAAAAATACCGAAGCAATATTATCCCCGCTTTTGGAAACGCAAACTCCGTTTGCCGTAGTAAACAATGCCGGGTTCCGCAAAGATACCCTTTTAATGTGGATGAAAGAAAGCGAATGGAAAGACGTGGTTTCCGTAACTTTAGACGGATTTTTTAATGTTACAAAACAAGTTTTGCCGTTTATGATAAGGGCGCGCGAAGGAAGAATTATAAACATATCGTCCGCCGCGGCTCATTTCGGCGTTCCCGGACAAACTAATTATTCGGCCGCGAAAGCCGGGCTTATAGGCGCGACAAAATCTTTGGCAATGGAAGTCGCAAAAAGAAATATTCTCGTAAACGCTGTTTCACCGGGTTTTATAGGCACGGAAATACTTGAAGGCTTGCCTATGGAACAAATCCTTAAAACCATACCGCTGGGAAAGACAGGCGAACCAAAAGACGTCGCGGAAATAGTTTCATTTTTAGCTTCGGATAAAGCAGGTTATATTACGGGCAAAGTTTTTCAAATTGACGGCGGAATCGGCGCTTAACGGCAGTTGAATTGAAAAAAGGGTTTTCATGAAATACGACGCGGTTGTTATAGGCAGCGGGATATCAGGATTGACTTCTGCTTTGCTTATCGCCCAAAAAGGTAAAAAAGTCGCGATTGCAGAGCAGGCGCCTCATATAGCTCCTTTAATAGCCGGATTTGACAGAAATATCCGTATTTTTGAAAAAATGCACAAGGTGCATTTTGAAAGCGGGTTTCATTACGGAGCTGGGCTGGGCGAAAACGAAATATGCGGATTTCTGTTTAAAAAACTCGGGATCTCTGTCCCGGCAGTACCGTGCGATAAAGACAATTGCGACGAGATACACCTTTTAAAAAGCGGTAAAGTTTTTAAAACGCCCGTAGGAAAGCAAAGTTTTCAAAAAAGACTTGAAGAAACTTTTCCCGCTGAAAAAAGCGGCATAGCCGCTTTTTTGGACGATGTTCAAAAAACCATAGACGAAATGCCTTTTTTGAATCTCCATAAAAGAGACTATTCTTACAAAGAACTTTTAATATGGCCGGACGACGATAGAACTTTGCAGGGAGTTTTAGACAAGCATTTTAAAACATCCGAAATAAAAGTATTGCTTTCTTTTCCGACAATTTTATACGGAACGCCTCCTTCAAAAACCCCGTTTTCTTTATACTGCAGCTGCTCAGGCCTTATGTTTGAAAGCATTTGGAAAATAAAAGGCGGCGCGGGTGACCTTGTCACCATTTATAGAAAGGCTCTTAAGGAAAACAATATAGAAATCTTTACAAATAAAAAAGCCGTAAAAATAGAGTTTGACGAAAAAACTTCAGACAAAAAAATAATTTTTGCCGACAATTCGGAAATCATCTGCGAAACATGCGTTTCCTCGGTTCACCCGAAAGAGTTTGTAAAAATCGCCCCCGAAGGAACATACCGCAAAAATCACATCGAGAGAATAAATTCTCTTGAAGAAACGCCCGGATTTTTTATTTTGTACGGCGTTTTGGAAAACGGAAAACGCTACGCAAATACAAACACGTCTTTTCTGGCAAGCGACAATTTTAAAAACGTTTATCCCGAAGGCAAAGAAAAAATGATGTATGTAAATTTTTCGGATACCGATCCTCAATGCGTATGCGCCGTTGTTTTTGAAAACGGCGATGAAAAAGAATGGGAGATTCCCGAAAAAGATTACATCGAAAAGAAAAATAAAACGGTTGCGGAAATAAAAAAACGGCTAAAAGAGCTTTATCCAGAAGTTGCGGACAATGTTAATTTCTGCGACGCGGCTACTCCTAAAACTTTTAAAAAATACGTAAACTATTACAGCGGTTACGGCATAATGCATAAAGCGAACAGCGTCGCGGTTTTGCCCGCGACAAAAATCCCGGGATTGTTTTTAACCGGACAGGCGGTTGTGGCTCCCGGCCTTATGGGCGCTTTGCTTTCGTCTTTTCTAACTGATAAGATAATGAGCTCGGCAAATAGCAAGAATATATAAAATACAGCAGAATTATTTCCTGAAACGCACAGATGTCATTCTGCGTTGCGAAGCAATCGCAGAATCTATGGATTTATAGACCCTGCGAGAGACTTCGTCTCCGCAGGGTGACAATTTAGTTGTTCTCCGCAGCTTTCTTTTGCGAGATATAGGTTAATATTTATGATGATATACCCTTTTATTTTCAAACATAAAAAAGTTTACATTGCCGCGATATGCGTTATGTTCGCGGTTTTTGCGTTTTTATTCTCAAAAATTAAATTTAAAGAAGATATTTCCGAAATGCTTCCTGACAGCTTGGGAACGGAGATCAAACTTTTCCAAAACTCTCCGCTTTCAAATAAACTTTTTGTCGTAATAGAAAGCAACGACAACGAAGTTTCGTTAAACGCGGCTCAGACGGTTTCCGAGGCGCTGGAAAGCAATCAAGAACTTAACCTTAGCGCTCCCAAAGCGGACAGAGATTTTTTACTGTCGTTTTATCATTATGTCCCTAACATCTGGAACGAAAATATTCAAAACAGAGTCGGGCTGATTCTTGATAAAAAAAACATAGCTTCAAATATCGGAGAACGCCTGCAGCACGCCTTTTCTCCCGAAGGAATATTCTTCAGGGATTTTATCATAAACGATCCTCTCGGACTGCTTCCCGCCTTTGCGCAAGAACTTAAAAATCTCGATATTACAAACTCTTTCGAAACGGATAACGGTTTTATGTCAACCGACAACGGCAAAAAAATACTGCTTATTTTCGATTACCCTAAAAATTCGCTTGATTTGGGTTTTTCAAGAAAATTAAAATCCGTCTTTGACGAAATAAAACTTTCTCTGCCCGAAGGCGTCAACGCGTTTTTTATGGGCGCGCCGAGATACACGCTTGAAAATAACGCGGTCATAATACGGGACATAAAAAATATTTCAATAATATCTTTCGCGCTGATGGCAATTTTATTTTTTGTTTTTTTAAGGGACAAAAAAGCCATTTTGATTTATCTTGTGCCTCCCGCGGTTGTAGCTTTCGCGGCTGTCATAACAAGTTTTATTTTTAACGGAATATCCGGAATTACCATAGGTTTCGGCGCGGTGCTGATGGGCCTTTCGATAGACTATTGCGTGTACGCTTATTTTGCTTTAAAAGCGTCCGAAGAAAAAGACAGATTTAATTCAATGAAAAAAATATTCAAATCTGTCGCGGTAAGCGCTTTAACGTCAATTCTCACTTTTTCGCTTTTGTGGTTTTCCGATATAGGGGTATTCAGGCAGGTAGCTCTTTTTTGCGCCGCGGGTTTGACGGCGGCTTTCTTAATAGCCTTTTTTATCGCCCCTGTAATTTTTGACTGCGCGAACGAAGTCCCGAATACGCACAACGATGCGATCCGGATAAGCAAACTAAACCCGCCCGCTGCCGTATTAATTTTATCGGCTGTATTTATAGCCGCGATAATCAGCTTTAACTACGTTAAATTCGACGTTTCTTTGGATTCTCTGAACACTGTTTCGCAAAATTTTGAAAAAGACAAAAAGATATTTGAACAAATTACCGGAAACGCGTATAATAATAATGAGTTTTTATTTGTTTTCGGAAGCACAAAAGAGGAAGCGCTTAAAAATAACGAAATTATTTCACGCGAAAACAAAGATATTTTAAAATTGTCCGGACTTTTCCCAAGCGAAAAAACAAAAGAGCAAAACCTTATAATGTGGAAAAAGTTTTGGACGCCGGCCAAAATTGCCCAAGTAAAAGAAGAAATAGAAAAAGCCTCAAAAAAATATAATATTAAGCCCGGCGTTTTTAATGATTTCTACGGCTTTTTAGAAACGGGTAAACATAAAGAAAGCAAAGCTTTCGAAGCTTTTAGTTTAGATATATTTTATAATCCCGTTATAGAGATAGACGGGGAATATGCTTTTACGAATATTTTGCCCCAAAACGGCAAAATTTTAAATTCACAAAACATAAAAACTTTGGTAATATCCAATAAAACGCTTCAGGAAAAAATAACAGCCGAAGTTTTCTCAAGTTTTTATATAATAACAGGCGTTCTTTTATTATGTTCTTTTGTCGTGCTTGCGGTTTTATTAAAAGACGTTAAACTCGCGTTTTTAAGCCTTACTCCGGTATTGTGCGGCGCATGCGTTTTTTTTATCACGGCCGCGGTTTTAGGAATAGAGGTAAATTTGTTCGGTCTTTTCGCAATACCGCTTCTTTTGGGACTGGGCATAGATTACGCGGTATTTATGATTTACAAAATAAAAGGAGACTCAAAACTTCATCCGATAAAAGCCGTAGTCATAGCGGCCATGTCGACGCTTATAGGCTTCGGTTCGCTTATGGCGGCAAGTCATAAAGTTTTGTTTATAATAGGTTTTATGGTTTTTACAGGAATTTTAACGGCAATACTTGTAAGTATTTTTATAGTTCCCGCGTTTTTAAAAAAACACGAAAACGACGGTACGTTAAAAATTTTACTTTTAACCGTAATCTTCGCCGTATCGTTTTCCGCATGCGCTGCAACAAACAAGAGAATAAATTATAACGCGCAGGAACCGTCCGCTCTAAGCATGGCGAAAAACAAAACGTCGATGTTTTACGGCTCATACATGTATGACTTGCAATTTAAAGCAATAACCGTTGAAGAAAACGACGGCGTAAGAGTAGTGATTATGAGCGATTTAGGCGTTAAGCTTCAGGATATGAAAATAAAAAAAGACGGCGAGACAGACGTTTATTTTTATATTTCGTATATGCCGAAATCCGTAATCGAGCAATTTGCGGATTTTTTTAAAGAATTGTTTATGAGCGATAAAAAAGAAAATATAAAAATAATAGGCGGAAGAATTTATTATTTTAATCAAGACGAGCCCGTGTTATGGGTAATAAAAATATGATAAACGCGGAAACCGATATATCAGCGTCTTTTAAAAACCAAGACGGCAATATTTTTACGTTTTTTATAGACAAAAATTTTACGGCTTTTCAGGGACATTTTCCCGAAAACCCATTGCTTCCCGGGATTGTCCATATAGAAATCGCTTTATTTTGCTTAAAAAAACTTTTAAATAAAAACGACGCTGCCCTTAAAGAAGTCAAGAAAGCCAAATTCATAAAACCGATTTTACCCGATACCGCGATTTGCGCTGTTATAACCGAAAACGGGGAATATTTTAATATTACTATTAAAGACGATAAAGAAACGTATTCGCAAATTTCCATCGCGGTATGATAAAGGAAAAATGATAAAGAAATCTTATTTTAAAACAAATCCGGACGACCCTAAACCTTTAAGCTGCGTAAGCGAATTCATAGTACGCTTTAACGAGCTTGATCCGATGAGCATCGTATGGCACGGGAATTACGCCGTATATTTTGAAGAAGGGCGTCTGGCTTTAGGAAGAAAATTCGGCATAGGTTATATGGATTTTTACAATAAAGGCGTTACCATACCTTTAAAACAAATTCATTTTGATTATTTCAAACCTCTGGAATTTGCAAAAACCTATAAAATAGAAACTCTTCTTTACTGGAACGAAGCGGCGAGACTCGATTTTGAGTTCCGCATTTATAACCAGGGCAACGATATTATGACTTCAGGTTACAGTATTCAGCTTATGATAGATAAAGATAAAGGCGTCCTGGTGAACAAACCCGATTTTTACGAAGATATATGCAAAAAATGGCGTGACGGGAAGTTTTAACGGGATTTATGGCAAAAATTCTCCTCATTTCGTCTAACCTTTACCAATATCCTTATCCGGTTTATCCTTCTGGAATGTCCGCAATAAGCGCGGCGTTAAAACGCGGCGGACATCAAACTTTTCAATACGATATGCTTTTCCCGAAACAATCCCTTGAAAAAGTAATCGAAGATTTCAATCCTGATATTGTCGGAATTTCCGTACGCAATATAGACAATGAAGATTCTCTTTCCATTGACAATCATTGGTCTGGAGATGCCGTTAGAAGTATTGTTTCTACTATAAAAAATGCCAAAGGCACCCCGGTTTTTTTGGGCGGCGCGGGTTTTTCGGTTGCAGGCGAGGAATTTTTAAATTATACGAAAGCCGATTTCGGAATTATAGGTGCAGGCGAGATTTCCACGGCAAAGCTTGTAAATGACATTTTGTCCGGAAAAGCAAAAAATAAAATTTACCGTTCTAAAGGTATAACGTCCGATATCCGGTACATTGTTCCGGACATCGACGCGGACTTGCTTAAAAAATACGCCGACGCCGGAGGACTTCTCGGCGTAATTTCAAAACGCGGCTGCGCGTATTCGTGCGGCTATTGTTCTTACCCTTTAATCGACGGGGGCTTAGCCTCTTTTGATATAAAAACAATCGTTCGTTATATAAAAATGCTGGAAACCGAATACGGCGTAAAAGAAATTTTTTTCACGGATTCGGTTTTTAACGACTCTTGCGGATTTGCGAAAGCTTTGTGCGAAGAAATGATTAAACAAAAAACGCAAATAAAATTTGCGGCATACTTTAATCCCGCGGGAACTTCTTTTGACGAATTAAAATTGTATAAAGAAGCGGGATTGTTCGCGGTTGAACTCGGCACGGACGCTTCCACCGACACGACATTAAAAGCCTTAAATAAGCCTTTTAATTTTAAAGAAGTCGAAGACTTCCAAAACATGTGTGACAGTCTGCAAATCCCATGCGCTCACTTTATTATTTTCGGCGGACCCGGAGAAACTATGCAGACAGTCCGCGAAGGCCTTGAAAACATAAAAAAACTCAAAAACGGCGTAGTCATGGTTTTTTGCAGAATAAGAATACATTACGGCACGGACATTTATAAACAGGCTTTGGCAGAAGGGAAAATAACAAAAGAAACAAGTTTATTAAAACCTTATTATTACTTTTCAGACAAAATCGATATTTCAGAAATGAATAAAATGATAGAACAATCCTTCAAAGGCAACAGAAAAAGAATTTTTCCTCCCGAAAAAGGCGAAGAAATGATGCGGACTATAAGAAAATTCGGATGCAAAGGCTTGCTCTGGGACACCTTAGTAAAGGCATAGTTAAATTAATGAGCAATTATAAACCTTTAATCGTTATTCCTCTTTATAATCACGCGGCGACTGTCCGTAAAGTCGCCGAGGAAGCTTTGCTGCTTTATAAAGACGTTTTGGTTATCGACGACGGAAGCACGGACAAAGGGATTGAAAAGTTAAAAGGCCTTCATTTAAACACGCTTCATTTTGACAAAAATAAAGGCAAAGGCGCGGCTATTATTTCCGCGGCATACTATGCTAAAGCAAACGGTTTTACCCATATTGTAACAATTGACGCGGACGGGCAGCATTTTCCTTCCGATATTCCCAAACTTCTTGAATATTCAAAACAACACGAACATTCGATTGTTATAGGCAAAAGAAAATTTGAAAATTCGGCGGCTCCGGCAGCTTCTAAATTCGGCCGTAAATTTTCGGGCTTTTGGGCAAAAGTCCAGACAGGCAAAACCATAATAGACATGCAAAGCGGTTTCAGAGTTTATCCTGTGGAAGTTTTCGGCAAATATAAATTTTTCAGCAGACGGTTCGCTTTTGAAATCGAAGTGATAATAAAAGCGTTATGGGCGGGTCTTTCGGTTGAAGAAGTCGACATAGAAGTTTATTATCCCCAAAACCGCAACGAGCGCGTCTCGCATTTTAAACTTATAAAAGATAATTTCCGAATCGGAATTTTAAATACTTACCTTACTATGCGTTCTATGTTACCGGTGCCGCACAAAAAATATGTCAAAAACGATAAAGGAGAGCTGGTCTCTTTAAATCCTTTCAAGGTTGTAGCCGAGCAATTAAAGAGCGATAACAATCCATTTCATCTGGGCTGTTCGGCCGCATGGGGATCTTTTTGGGGCGCGCTCGCGCTGCCCGGAGTAAGAACTTTTATTTTAATGGTCGGCGTAGGCTGGTTTAACTTAAACAGAGCCGTTGCTTTCAGCGTTGATAAACTCGCTATGCCTCCTTTTATACCTTTTGTATGCATACAGGTCGGTTATTTTCTTAGACACGGACATTTTCTTACCGAAGTAAGCTGGCAGGTTTTAGGCGTGCAATTTTTACAAAGAGTATGGGAATGGGTTTTAGGTTCTCTGATAGTAGCCCCTGTTTTCGCGTTGATAGTAGGAGGCACTGTTTACGTTATAGGAAAAATTATGAGAATCGGAGCTAAAAAACTGCTTTAAAACAAATGAGGAATTAGGAGTGAGGAATGAGGAGTTTAGGAGTTTTCGTAAAACGAAAACATATTATACGTTTCGCCATAGGCGAAACATAATCATTCCTAATTTCTAATTACTCATTGCAATTAAGGAGAGGCTGTGTCTCAAAACTGGACGGGTAAAAGTTTAGGCAGCTCGTTTTTTCAAAACCTTTTAGGTTTTTTTATAAAATACGGCGGAAAATACATAGCGTATTTTATTTTGTATTTTGTCGTAATCTTTTACACTTTGCTGCCGTCCGTAAGACGTAAAGCTTCTTTTTATTTAAAGCGGCGTTTCCCCGAAAGCAGCGCGTTAGAGCTGTTTTTTCACACTTATAAACTTAACCTTACTTTCGGAAAAATTTTGACCGACAGGGCAATTTTGGGAATAAGGGGCGAGAGCGAAGTAGTTTCGTCCGAAGCGGATAAACAGCTTTGCAGGGACTTGCTTGCTAAGGGCAAAGGGCTTATTATATTAACCGCGCATTGCGGGTGCTGGCAGGCGGCAATGTCGTCTTTTGATTTTTTACCCGAAGAAAAATACGTGCTTTATCACAAAAGCCGCGAAGACGTAGACAAACATGCTCATGAATTGTCCGGCAAAAAGTCTCCCGTCAAGTTTATAGACCCGGCAAGTTTTGGGGGCGGGTTGATAGAAACTCTTGCGGTTTTACAAAAAAAGGCTATACTTTGCGCAATGGCCGACAGAACTTTCGGCGATAAAGTTAATTCCGTCGAGGTCGATTTTCTCTGCGGAAAAATAGACGCGCCGTTTGGCATTTACAGAATTGCCGCCGCGCAGGAAACTCCGATAGCCGTAATTTTTTTCCCTTATAAAGGCAGCGGAAAAATAGATTCCGTTATTGCCGATATTTTTTACGTGGAAGACAAAGGCGGACGCCTTGTGAACAATTATTTAAAAGAAGTCGAGAAATTTGCAAAGTCTCTGGAAAAATTCACGCGGGAATATCCGTATCAGTTCTTCAATTATTACAATATGTGGAAATGAAAAAACAATTACGAATCAACAACAAGAACAAAACGGCAGTAACTGCTTACTGCCTTTAATAAGGGAGTGCCAATGATATCGACATCTTTAGACGACGTTAAAAAAGTATTAAGCGAAAATCTTGATATGGAAGGAATTGATTTAAATTCTTTAAAAGAAGACAGCCCGCTCTTTTCAGGGTTGGGGCTAGACAGTTTGGACGCCATAGAACTTGTTATAATTTTACGTAAAAATTACGACATCGTAATAGAAAACATGGATGAAGGAAGAAACGTTTTCCAGACGCTGGAGACTTTAAGAAAATATATCGAAGCTAAAAGAAAGAAATGACAGACAACAATAACCAAAAACTATGAAAACAACAATTACCGGATTCGGATGCGTTTGTTCTTTAGGGAATAATGTTTCCGAAATTAAACAAAATTTATTCAAACCTGTTTCCGAAATTTCATTTTTAGACAGGTTTGAAAGTTCTTTTGCCAAGGATTATCCTGTTTTTCAGGTTTCCCGAAAAATTTTATCCCAGAAAAACGAATCTGAAAGTTACGGTTTTTTGTTTTTAAAAACCGCTTTAAACGAAGCGCTTAAAAACGCGAATTTAAAAGCTAAAGATTTAAAAGACGCAAAAGTCGGCGTTGTTATAGGAACGTCGGTGGACGCGTCTTTTAATTGTTTTGATTTTTATAAAGAATGGCGCAATGAGGAATATCCGCCGCTTGACCCTTTAAACAAATATATTCAATATTCCCCGGCTAAAGAAGTTTTAAAGCATCTGGAGCTTGAAGGGATTTCGCAAACCGTTGTCACGGCCTGCGCCTCCGGAACGGACGCAATAGGAATCGGCGCCCAGTGGATTGAAAATTCGATATGCGATGTCGTTATCGCAGGCGGCGCCGACGAGTTAAACCTTATTCCCTTTACCGGATTTATCAAACTTATGATAGCGAGCAAAGAACGCTGTAAGCCTTTTGACGAGAACAGAAACGGAATTAATCTCGGCGAAGGAGCGGGCGTTTTTATAATGGAGTCGGAACAATTCGCGGTTGAGCGAAACGCGAAAAAAATAGGTTTGGTTTTAGGTTACGGCAATGCCTGCGACGCTTATCACCAGACAAGCCCGGAACCTAACGGCAGAGGAATAAAAAAAGCTCTTGAGAACGCCTTAAACCAGAGCGGGTTAAAACCCGGCGACATTTCTTTTATAAACGCCCACGCAACCGGAACTTTAGACAACGACTCCGCGGAATCCCTGGCCCTTAACGCAATATTAAAAGGCGTTCCAGTAACGGCGACAAAAAGCAAAACCGGCCATGCTTTGGGCGCGGCCGGAGCAATCGAAGCGTGCTTAACTTTAATATGTTTAAACGAACAGAAAATTCCCGCTGTTGAAAATTTCAAAACAGCCGACGAGAATTTAGAACTTGTCCCAGTTTCAAAAAATACGGAAATAAAAAACGCTAAAGCCGCCGTTTCGAATTCGCTGGGTTTCGGCGGATGCAATGCCGCTTTAGTTCTGGGCAGCCGGGAGAAGACTGCGAATGAATAAAATATTTATCAAAAGCTCCGCTTACGCCGACGGCGTGAAAGGATTAAACCAGTTTTTCGACCAGATGCGGCTTCGCAGAATCGACGCTCTTTCGAAGATGGCGCTGTACGCCGCGGCAAAAACTCTTTACGAAATAGGCATAGATTTGAACAAAGAAAAAAGCGATATCGGTCTGATTATCGCTACCGGCAGAGGCCCGGTAAAACAAACCTGCGATTTTATGAACAGCATTATAGACGACGGAGATACTTTAGCGTCGCCTCTCGCGTTTTCACAGTCCGTGCACAATTCTATTGAAACTTCAATAACAATCCTTTTAAATTTACGCGGCCCGTGCCTGACGATAAGCCAAGGCGGCGATTCTTTTGCTTCGGCGGTCGTTACGGCTAAAAGCTGGCTTCTTTCGGAAAAATGCAAACACGTCCTTTTAGGCGCGGCGGACGAAGAACATCCCGTAATATCGAAAGAATATGAAAACAAAATCCTTAAAAAAAAGTGCGCGGCTTTTTTTCTTTTGACTCTTGAGGAAACCTCAAACGAACTTGTCGCCGAAGATATAAAATCCGACGATTTTAACCCTTCTCTTTACCCTTTCGAACTTGCGCGCAAAACCTGCGTGTTTATTACAAAAGACGCAACGCAGCGCATACTTGAAGATTTTGTCAAAGCCGCTCTTGCCGAGAAAAAGAAAGATATCATGTCGGTGTTTGCGAATAAAAACATTCCCGAGCTTATGCAAAATTTAGATATCGACGAAAAACAAAATATTTTCGACGGAATAACAACTTTATTCTCTATAGACAACGATAAAGTCGCAGATACCGGAACTATCAATGAAACATGTTTTGAGTCCGCGCGAAAACATAACAAAATCAATTTTTCTACTTCCGGAAGTACGGGCGATCCGCAAAACTGCGTGCATACAAAAGATATGGTCAAAGAAGAAGTCGAAGGCGTCGCTTTTCTGTTTAAAAATATTGAAAGAGTCATAAACACGGTGCTGTCGCATCATTCATATGGATTTATTTTTGCGTTGCAAATGCCGAGATGTCTGGATCTGCCGGTTCTGTCTTACCCTCCGGTTCCGGTTTTGGAATGGACCAAAACGCTTAAAGAAGGCGATTTGCTTGTGACGTTTCCGTTATTTTTAAAATATCTTACGAAATTCGATTTTAAATTTCCGCAAGGCGTCACTATTCTGGTTTCAACCGCTCCGTGTCCGGACGAATTGATGGAAAATCTTTACCGTAACGGCGCGCAAAGAGTCATAGAGATTTACGGCGCTTCGGAAGCCGGCGCTATAGGTTTTCGCGAAAATCCCGGCGCTCCGTTCTTTCTCCTTCCTTTCTGGGATTATAAAGAGGAAGACGGGCTTGTAAAAAGTATTTCCAGAAAAACTACAAGCCTACGAAAAAATCTCCCTGACATAGCAAAAGTAAAAGGCGAGAGGCTTTTCTCGGTCATTGAACGCATAGACAACGCGGTTCAGGTCGCTGGCGTCAATGTTTTTCCTTCAAAAGTCGAAAAAACATTGAAACAGCATCCTATGGTAAAAGACGCCGTCGTGCGTTTAGGAAAGGAAAGATTAAAAGCTTTTATAGTGCTTCAAAAAGGCGTCAATGAAAAAAACGCCAAAACAATCCTGTACAATTATATGGAAACTATTTTTACCGTGCACGAAATACCAAAAAATTTAACTTTCGGAAACAAACTTCCTTTGACGGCTTTCGGAAAAAAAGCAAACTGGTGACAACCACAGAGGATTAGACGCGAAGAGGCATATATGCAGAGCAACGGCGGCCGTTGTATTTACTCCGTATCTTTGCATCCCTGCATCTCCACACCGTTGTTTGCTGTATTTTACGAACAATCATTTTTTTATTATAATGTTATCCGCGTTTCAATGAATATTCGCACAGCTTGCTGTGCGGAAGTAGTTGTCATTCCGGCCGGAGCCTGTCCCAGCCGTTGCGCGACGAATAAGGAGCGCATGTTAACGGCGGGTGCGAGATGTGAGCACCCTATCAACTTACACGGGATGCCGGAATCCATTTTTACTGCTAAAAAATTTGGACCCCGTTTTCCAACGGGGCTACGCTACGCTCCGACTTGGATTCCCGCTGGAGTTTACCCTCGAATGTTTTAATCGGGGGCGGGAATGACGACCAAAAGGAAAGATAAATGGTAATATTATATTCGTTTATAGCCGCTGCTGCTGCGATGCTTGGCGCAATTTTGGTTTTACGGTTTCACAAAAAAGCCGAAAAAAATTCCATTTTAATAATAAACTTTTCAGCGGGCGTAATGCTTACAATAGCGTTTACCCACCTGATACCCGAAGGAATCGAAGCAAACCCGAGCGCGCATTTTTATGTTTTGGCCGGTTTTTTAATTATGTTTTTTTTACAGTTTGTGGTGTTATTTCACCCTTGCCATGACGACGAATGTTTAACGCATGCGAAAATAGGAACGCCTTCGGTTATAGGATTGTCGTTTCATTCTCTTATAGACGGGCTTATTATAGCCGTAGGTTTTGAGGCAAACACGGGGCTTGGCATACTTACGACTCTTGCGGTTTTACTGCACAAAATTCCGGACGGAATAACAATATCGGGAATCCTGCTTCACACCGGAGCGACAAAAAATAAAATTTTAGGGTTTTCGCTTTTTACGGCTTTGTTTACGCCTATCGGCGCTATTTTAGGAATGTTTTTGTTTAAAGATATACAGCCTGCGGTTTTAGGCGCTTTGCTTGCCGTTGCGGCAGGCTCTTTTATATTTCTTGCGGCGTCTGACTTAATCCCCGAAACCCACAAATGTAAAACAAGAACCGCGCCTCTTATGCTTTTTATCGGCGCAGCGGTAATGCTTGCCCTGGAACATTTATTACACCATTGAGTTCATTGGGCTGTCATTCCGTTGAAAAACGGAATCCGTTTTTATTGTTGTCGTCGTCTAAATCTAAAAGCAACGTGGATACCGGCTTTCGCCGGTATGACGACCCAGAGATTGTTTCAAGGTCTGTCTTTATAAAATAACAAAAAAGGCTTCGGAATGTGGTTAGTCTTCCGAAGCCTTTTTAATTTGTTTCGCCATCCTGCGCCCTGCAACTGCGTGCAGTGTAAACTCCGCCGCAGAATAACAAGCAGTTTAGATTTTGAATTTGTAGCCTACATTAATGCCGAACTTTCTGTACATTTGATCATAGCTCTCTACTTTTCCTTGATACCAGCTGTATGTCAAATCAACAGCCAGCCCTATAGGGAATTCATATCCCGCGCCCAGAGCATAATACAATCCGCCATTTTTTCCTTCATAACCGCTACCGGCTTGGTCAAAATCATAATGGACAATCCCGCCTAAATTCGCTTTAAAAAATACTTCTTTCGCGACAGGAACAGGATTTAATTTTACGGTAACGTAAATGGGAAGATATGAAATTTTAGTGCCGCTCCAATTCTCAATTTCTCTGGGCAATACATATTCAAAACCGCCTCCGAAACTGAAAACATCACTTGCCGCGTACAAATATTCAGCCGCCAATGAAATTCCGAATTCCGTATTTTCATTATATACCCCGAGTTCCGTCCAATGTCCTGCAGGGTCGACACCCGCCTTCACGTTTATAAAACTTTCCCCTGCAAAAACTGCTCCTGCCGTAAAAACTACTGCCAAAACCGCCAAAACTAACTTTTTCATTCTTGCTGCCTCCTTTTTATTTAACGGCAAAATAAAAAAGCCGTCGTCTAAGAAACTCAGACAACGGCTTTACTTTTATGTTCAAAATTGCTTCTAAAGAATGTTTAGTGTATGCTGTATGCTGTATGCTGTATGCTGTATGCTGTATGCTGTATGCTGTATGCTGTATGCTGTATGCTGTATGCTGTATGCTGTATGCTGTATGCTGTATGCTGTATGCTGTATGCTGTA
>WQYI01000004.1 GCA_009781315.1 Candidatus Endomicrobium embiratermitis
GCGACGGAACTAAAATAACCGCTCAGGAAAACCTTGATATAAAAGCAACTTCCGGGTCGAATATAATCGTGAAAACCGAAGCCGAAACCGTTGCGCTATCAGCGGGAATAAATAATATGAAAGCTTCGGTTGAAATAGGCGATGCTACGCTTACCGGACAAGACGTAACCGTGGAAGCGAAGTCTATAATTAATTCCGAAGTGGAAGCAAAAGCTTCTTCCGGCGAGTCGTTCAAAGGGTCTGTGGCTGTTACGGTAACAGATTCCGATACGTCCGTAAGTCTTGATAAAACTCAAATAGACGCCAAAAATAACGCGTCGGTTTCCGCCGTAACCGAAGAAACTATAAAAACAAAGGCGGTTACAGAATCAAAAAAAGAGGATGACGGCAGCGGTTCGGGAAGCGAAGGGACAAAATTATCGATAGGTTTGCCAGTCAATTATACGGATATTAAAAACGACAATATAATAAAAAATGCCGATATAAAAGCCATTAAAGACATAACAATATCCGGCAAAGACATAAAAATAGAGAATTCCAAAATAAAATCCACGGGCGCGACAAAAGGCGACGTTAAAATTACGGCTTCGGATAAAGGGTCGGAACTTATATCCACAAGAAAAGCCACAATAGCCATATCTGACACGGAGATAGAAGGTAAAGACATTACCATAGAAGCAACCGCGGAAAATAAATATACATACGACGATATTGAGTCTATGATAGAAGTCAGCGATTTAACTGACGGGATTTTAGGAACAGTCAATGAGGTTTTGAAAATTGTCGAAGGCATAACTGAAAATAAAGTAAGTGGTCAAATCTCGAAGTCCGACGTTTCGGCAAGCATTACTATAGGTAACACGGATATTAAGGCCGACAACAATTTAAATATAAAAACATTGGCTGATTCGCAGGCGACGGCAAAGGCAAAAGCTGAAAATCTTGCTATTGCGGTTGGAATAAACAATGTCGAATCTACAATCAATATAAGCGGAAGCAACTTAGAAGCAGGAGAAGATGTAAACGTAAAAGCGAAATCAAAAGTAACTTCGGAAGTGGAAGCGAAATCCGCTTCAGAAGAACTTAACGGAGCAGTGGCAGTTTCCGTTGTAACATCTGAGACGTTTGTAAAACTTGACGGCAGTGAAATACAATCCGGAAAAGACGCAGCAATATCTGCTGTAACGAAAGAAGATATAAAAATAAAAGCGGATGCCGAAAAAGGTGAAGGGGATAATAAAATTTCCATAGGGTTAGGTATTAATTATACGGAGATTGAAGATAAAGTTGATATGCAAAAAACCGGCATTGAAGCATACGGAAACATAGATATATTCGGCAAAAACATAAAAATAGCAGGAGGCTCTTCAGCAAAACCAGCCATATTATCGACAGGAGGCAATGTTACAATTAAGGCTGAGGACAAAGGCTCGGAACTTATATCGACAAGAAGCGCTTCCGTAAATATATCAAACATGACGATAGAAGGCGAAGATGTTACGATAAAAGCGATAGCTGAAAATAAATACGAATACGACGATGTAAATTCCCTTATAGAAGTCAGTGATTTAACGAATGGAGTTTTGGGAAGTGTTAATGAGATTTTAGAGATTGTCGGGGATTTAACTGACGATGCGGTAAGAGGCAAAATCGCCAAATCTGATGTTTCGGCAACGATTACCATAGACAACACGGATATTAAGGCCGATAATGATTTGAGCATAACAACATTGGCGGACTCTCAGACAACGGCAAAAGCCGAAGCCAAAAATCTCTCGATTGCGGCGGGCGTAAATATGTCAAAATCAAAGATAAATATCACAAATACCGGAGTGTCTGCCGGAAAAGACGCAGCCGTGGAAGCAAAAACAATAATAACTTCGGAAGTTGAAGCGAAGTCCGATTCGGAAGAGAAATTTAAAGGAGCCGTGGCCGTTTCAGTAATAGATTCCGACAGATCGGTGAGCTTTGACAAAAGCAAGATAGAAGCCGGAAATGACATAAAAATATCTTCCGTCGTAACCGAAGAAGAGAGAATAACAAAGGCGATTACGGAAAATAATTACGGAAACTTCTCGATAGGTTTAGGCATTCAACATACGGAGATTGAAGATAAAGTTGAAATACAAAAAACCGGCATTGAAGCAGACGGAGATATAGATATATTCGGAAAAAACATAACAATAACCGGAGGAGATTCTGCAGCAAAATCAGCCATAGCGGCGCAAGGCAATGTTACAATTAAGGCTGAGGACAAAGGTTCGGAACTTATATCAACAAGAAAAGCTTCTATAGACATATCGGATGCGGAAATAAGCGGCCATGACGTTACGATAGAAGCGATAGCGGAAAATAAATATAAATATGAAGAGGTAAGCGATATTACCGAGGTCAGCACTTTAGAGGAAGCCCTTTTTGGTGCTGCCGATAACATTCTTGACATTATCAAGGATTTAACCGGCGGCGCTGTAAGCGGTAAAATTGCCAAGTCAAAAGTTGAAGCGACTATCACAATAAAAGATACTGATATAAATGCTGCCAATGATTTAAACATAACAACTTTAGCGGATTCGCAGACGACGGCAAAGTCTGAAGCTAAAAACCTTGCGCTTTCACTGGGCGTAAATCTGTCCAAGTCTGAAATTAATATCACAGATAGCGGATTGTCTGCCGGACAAGACGCGACCATAGAAGCAAAATCGAAGATTACTTCCGATGTGGAAGCAAATTCCGATGCGGACAGCTTTAACGCAGCTTTAGCAGTTTCTGTGGCAATATCAGAAACGTCGGTAAACCTTGATAATAACACCACAATAAATGCCGAAAATGACGCGTCAATATCCTCAATAACCGAAGAAGATAGAACAACAAAGGCGATTACGGAAAAGAGTGACGGAAACTTCTCGATAGGTTTAGGTGTTAATTATACCGACCTTAAAAATGATGTTGATGTAAAAGGTTCTATAAAGGCCGGAAACAATATAAAGATAGCTTCACAAGGCGACAACAGGCGTTCCGTGGGAGACACAGACCTCAAAATAAAGGCCGATATTATTGCCGGCAAAAGCGTGGACATAGCCGGCAAAAACATAAAAATAACGGATTCTTTAATAACAGCTGACGGTACGGCTGAAAGCGTTGAGGCGGACGAAGAAAAAGGCATTGAGGCGAAAGAAGGAGACCACATTAAAATAGTTGCTTCCGACAAAGGTTCGGAGCTCATATCAACAAGAAAAGCATCCGCAGATATACAAAACACTATTATAACAGGCAAAAGCGAAGTTATCATAGAAGCAAACGCTGAAAATACATATAAATACGATGATTTAAGCGATACTTTGGAAATCAGAGATTTGACCGATACCGCTTTGGGCATTACACAAGGAGTTTTAACTGCTGTCAAAGATTTAACCGGTAATGTCGTAGATGGCAAAATCGCAAAATCTGACGTTAAAGCGAACATTAATATAAGTGGCGATACTGTTATCAATGCTGAAAAAGATTTAAGCATAAAAACTTTGGCCAATTCTCAGGCAACGGCAAAAGCTGAGGCTGACAATCTTGCGCTTGCGGCCGGAGTCAATCTGACAGAATCAAAAATAGATATAAATAATGCTACGCTTAATGCCGTAAATGACGTGACCGTGGAAGCAAAATCAATAATAGCTTCTGAAGTGGAAGCGAAATCCGCTTCAGATGAACAATTCAAAGGAGCAGTAGCGGTTTCTGTAGCGGATTCCCGCACTTTGGTAAGCCTTGATAATGCCAAAATAGAAGCCGGTAATAATGCGCTAATCTCCGCTACAACCAAAGAAGATATAAAAAAGATAAATGCGATTACAGAAAAAGGCGAAGGCGGAATTTCTATAGGTTTTGGAGTTAATTATGCTGATATTAAAAATGATGTTGAAATAAAAAAGAAAGCTGCTATTAATGCCGTTCAAAATATAGATATATATGGCAAAAATATAAAAATAGAAGATTCTTCAATAAAATCTATAGGCGCGACAAAAGGCGATGTTAAAATTATCGCTTCAGACAAAGGAGCCGAACTTATATCAACCAGAAAAGCTTCCATAGAAATATCGGGTTCGGATATAGACGGCAAAGATGTATCTATAGAGGCGAATGCGAAAAATGAATACGAATATGACAAAGTAAATTCTGTCATAGAAGTCAGCAGTTTGACAGATATGGCCTTGGGTATTGCCAATGAGGTTTTAACTGTTGTCAAAGATTTAACCGGCAATGTGGTGGATGGCAAAATTGCCAAGTCCGGTGTTAGCGCAAACATTACTATAAAAGATACGATTATTAACGCTGACAAAGATATAAAAATTGCAACTTCCGCCAATTCTCAGGCAACGGCAAAAGCTGAGGCTGACAATCTTGCGTTTGCCGCCGGAGTAAACCTTGTCGAATCTAAAATTAATGTGAGCAACACAGAGTTACAAGCAGTAAATGACGTAATCATAGAAGCAAAATCAACAATAACTTCGGAAGTGGAAGCAAAGTCTGCCAGCGATGAGAAATATAAAGGAGCCGTAGCCCTTTCCCTGTCAGATGCCGTCACATCGGTAAACATTGATTTAAACGACAAAATAATAGATGCCGGACATAACGTAACAATCTCCGCAGTAACCGAAAAAGACATAAACACAAATGCGATTACGGAAAAAGGCGAAGAAGGAATATCCATAGGCGTAGCCGCTAATTATACCGACCTTAAAAATGATATTGATGTAAAAGGTTCTATAACTGCCGGAAACGATATAACAATATCTTCCGAAGGCGACAACAGACGCTTTGCCGGAGAACTTGACCTTAAAATAGAAGCCGTCATTAATGCCGCTCAAAATATAGATATATCCGGCAAAAACATAAAAATAGAAAATTCCGAGATAAAATCTACCGGCGCGACAAAAGGCGACGTCACAATTACCGCTTCAGACATAGGTTCGGAACTTATATCAACCAGAAAAGCTTCCATAGAAATATCGGGTTCGACGATAGAAGGCAATGATGTTGTAATGGAAGCGACCGCTAAAAATAAATACGAATATGATGATTTAAGCGATACTCTGGAAATCAAAGATTTGACCGATACTGCTTTGGGCATTACACAAGAAGTTTTGAGTATTGTAGATGATTTAACCGGTAAGGCCATAAGCGGTAAAATCGCTAAATCAGATGTTTCGGCAAATATTACTATAGATAAGAACACGGAAATTACGGCTGATAATGACATAAATATTAATACTTCTGTTGAATCCCAAACGACTGTAAAAACGGACGCGAAAGGTTTAGGAGTTTCTGTAGGAGTAAATTTGTCCGAATCAAAAATAGGTATAGGCAAAGCTTCTTTATCTGCAGGCAACAACATTAATTTGAATGCCGAAAACAACATAACTTCCGAAGTGGAAGCAAAATCCGGATCATACTCTTTGTCGGAAGGAGTTGACATTGGCGGAGCGGTAGGCGTATCTGTTATATTGGGCAACACTTCTGTTGAACTTTCTAAAGATTCTATGTTAAACGCTAAGAATAATGCTTTGATAAGCGCAAATACGGAAAAAGACATTTCGCTTACTGTTGAATCCAAAACAGGAGCAGCAGGCATTGCGGTTGGCGTAAATGTGGCGGACGTAAATAACTCCGTAGCGGCAAAAGGCGAAATTAACGCAAAAGGCGATGTTGCCGGAGATGTTATTGGCAATGTTGATATAAATTCAACAATAAATTCCAAAAACACTAAACAGAGCGTTTCCGTAATTCCGGGAAGCGCAGGAAACGAAGAAGAACCCAAAGACGAAGGAATGAAATTTGATGAGGATAACCTTAATAAGCTGCAGGGAAAAATAAATGTTGAATCCGCCGACAACAAAACAGGAAGCGACGGCAGCAGCAGTACGATAGCTCTTGCCGGAGCTGTTCTTTATTCCAAAAATACAAATACGGCAATATCTGAAATATCAGGCGCTGATGCCAAAATAGAAGCTAAAAACAACATAAATATTAAAGCCGAAGTTATAAACGCCAATATAATGCAATTTGTAGACGCGTCTGTCAGCAATGCCGGCAAAGTATCGGGTACCGGCGCCGTATTAATAGGAAATTATACGGATACGGCTAAAGCTTTTGTGGACGGCGCGACTATAGACGCCGGCAACAAAATAGACATATCTTCAAGACACGAAATACCTATTGACAATGAATGGCTTGACATTTTTAAAGATTTTGAAAATAATCCTGACTTTGACAGCGCTGAAGAAATTTATGAAAAATTGAAAGAAACCGGCGGCGAAGGATTAATAAATTCACGGATAATGTCTTCTGCTCCGGAAAGCGCGGGAGAAGAAGACGGGCAAAGCTTTAGCGTCAGCGCTTCGGGCGCGGTAAATATCACAAAATACGATTTCACTTCCGAAGCTTATATAAAAGACGCAAAAGTAAACCAGAAAGAACCGCCTTTGCAAACCGGCGAACAGACCGTAAACGTTGAAGCAAAATCAAAAAGCTCAAGCATTACTTTAGGAGGAATTTTCGGCGATGACATAATGAATCCTTTAGGACAGAGCGGCTCTAATGTCGGCGTCGGCGGGACTTACAATCAAACGCATTATAACACTACAACAAACGCCTTTATTGAAGGTTCAACCAAACTTTTCGCGAATGACTTAAACGTTAAAGCCGTTTACGACCAGCTTGACATTAGCATAGGCGTAGCCGGCGGCGAGAGCAAAACTTTCGGGCTGCAGGGAGTTTTTAATTGGCTTAAATCCGACAGTTTAGTCAACGCTTCGATAAAAGATGCTGATATAAAAATTGAATCCGGAAGTTTGCCTGACGGAAAAATTAATATTGAAGCCGTACATACTCCAATTTTAGTAAACGTAGCAGGCAGTCTTTCAATGTCCGAAAAAGCCGCGGTCGGCGCTTCCGTCTCGCTGCTTGATATTGACAGAAATACAAACGCTTTCATAAAAAATGCGGCAGTCAATACAAATGCGAATGCTGATATTTTGGCAATCAACAACGGACTTATACATTCTTATATGATAGCCGCAGCGCCCGCGATTAGCGGTAACGTTGGCATTGCCGGAGCGGTCGGCATAGGCAATCTCAACAATAATGCAAATGCGTATATAGACAATTCTACGATAGTTTCCGGCGGCTCGATAGGTCTTTTAGCGGATAACAAAAATAATATCGGGTTTTACAGCGGCGCGGTCGGCATAGGCAGTTCCGTAGGCATAGGCGGAAACATAAGCCTTCATTTTATAAACAGCCGGTCAAATGCCGGTATTTTTAATGATTCGGATATTACGGCAAAAGGCGGCGAAGCATTAGGTTCTTCTTTTAACGGCTTATCAGGGCTTGTTGTAAAATCAAATGTATTTGACGACATTTTTGTGGTCAACACTGCGGCGGCAGGTTCCGGCAGCGTTGCTGTTTCCGGCGGAATAAGCGGTTCAATTGTAAGCGCTACTTCAAGCGCGAAAATTGAAAACAGCAAAATAAATGAAAATTATTCATCCTCTGACATACAATACGGCGATGAAGCAGGCGTACACGTTACCGCTGAAAACGAAACAGACGTAACTGTCATCGCAGGAGCGGTTTCAGCCGCGGGAACCGCTGCAGTAGGCGTTGCCGCGGACTTTGAAACTATGAGCAATACGGTTGAAGCTTATATTGGCAATTCGATTATAAACGCAAAAGGCGATGTCAAAGTAAAAACAAAAAATACGGAAAAATATGCGGCTACGGTAGTAAGCGGAGCGTTAGGCGGAAGTGCCGGCGTAGCCGGGAATGTTGTTGTAGCCGTTAATGAAAGCGAAAACCGCGCTTATATAAATAAAAGCACTATAGATGCAAGAGACGTTACGGTTGAAGCTGAAGATTCGGTTACTATAGGCGAAGTGCATCCTTCGGAAGGTAAATTAGGAATAGCTATGGGAACTTTGGCAGCAGGAGCTTACGCGGGCGTAGCGGGAACCGTGTTTACAAGCGTCATATCAAATTCAACAAAAGCCGAAATTATAGATTCAAAAATTACAGCGTTAGGAAATATAAAACTTGATGCCGAAGGATATCAAAAAACTTTCGCAAATCTTGCTACTTTCGGAGGCGCGATAGCCGGTATAGGAATAACTGCCGGAGTAAGTGTAAACAATACCGAAACAGCGGCTCTTATAAGGCGTAGTGACGGGAATGCGAAGACTTACAATTTAAACGCCCAAAACATAAATATCAACGCTAAAAATACTTTGGAAGTGGATAAAATATTCGTTGGCGGCGCAGTCGGCCTTGCCGGTGTTACGGTAGGCGTTTCGGTAGGCGTGTATAATAACAATGTTACCGCGGGAATGGGGAGCGGAATCTATGCTAATGCAAGCCAAAACGTGGGCGTCAGAGCGTTAAATGACAGGAATATAAAAGATATAGTAGTTTCAATGGCAGGCGGTTTTGTGGGCGTTACCGCTACCGTAGATGTTATAGTTGTGGGCGGAAATGTTGACGCGACCGATACGACTGCGGAAGACGATGCGAACGGGCCGAGCACAAATACTTATCTTAGCGGAGAGTATACAAGAACAATAATGGTTGAAGAAAACGGAGAAAAGAAAGAAGTCGAAGTCACTTCCAATTCCAAACAAGAAATAGGCGATAATATGAAAATGAGCAACAGGATAGATAAAGATAAAGTCGGAGGCGGACTTGTCGATACGGACGCAATGTCGAATTTTGATTATAATTACGATGAGTTAGGCGTTTACAATGCGCCGCTTAAAAACGGAACGTTTGCTTATATAGACGGAAACGTTACGGCCGGCGGCAATGTCGGCGTAAGCGCAGCCGATAATGTGGATATAAACGCCAATATAGGCGCCGCGTCTGCAGGTTTTGTGGCTGTCGGAGCTTCCGTTGCGGTTCAAGATTTGAAAACGCTTACGGACGCGCGCATAGGCGGAACAATTTCGGCAAACAATATAAATATTACGGCTAATTCGGACACGAAAAATACTACGGGAATTTATATGGGAGGCGGCGGTTTTGTTGCCGTTAACGCAGGCGTTGCCGTAATAAATTCGAATAATACAACCAACGCTTATATTGCAAACGGTGTGGAAATAACCAAAGCGAACAATATTAATATTTTGGCAAATGCAAATTCATTGATAACGCCGAAATTCTTTAATGCCTCGGTCGGCGCGGGGGCTGTGGGAGCTGTTGTGGGAGTTGTAAATAAAAAAGGTTCTACTGATGCTTGGATAGGGGATGATACCATTATAGGATATTGGCCTACTCCTAAAAGTATAGAAGGCAAACCAATAGGAGGATCAGAAGAGGCTATAGAAATGCCGGGAACTGAAATTATAGAAAAACAAAAGATATCTGTTGTTAACAGACTTATTATAGAAGCACAAACCGATAATAAAGTCAATGCTACTATGGAGTCCGCTTCCGGCGGAGTGGGATCTGCATCTGCAAATATCTTTGTAGTAAATGTTACGGATAATTTAAACGCATATACAGGCACAGGTTCAAAATTAAATCTTTACGATTTAAATGTTTTAACAAACGGCAATACTGCGGTAAACGCAAATTTTATTGCAGCATCATTGGCAGGAGCTCTTGCGATAGCGGCTTCTGTGGCAAACTCAAATATTAACATTAATAATAAAGCGTATATAGGCGAAAATAATACTATTAGTGCTAAAAATGATGTTTCCGTTTTTGCCGCCCATTCGGCTAGTGCGAATTTATACGCTTTAGGAGGTGTAGGAGCAGGACTTGCCGCATTAAACGGTATTATAATTAAAAACAATATAGAAGGAAATGTTAAGGCGTCAATTTTAAAAGGTTCTGAAATTACCGCTGATAACGACTTGGAAGTTTCTTCAAATAGTAATGCCGACCTTAAATCCGAAGGCAATAGCGGTACTATAAGCGCGTTGTCTGTCGGATTAACGTATGCGGAAAATAAAGCGGCTATTAACACTATAACTGAGTTTGAAGACAAATTAACAATAAAAGCCAAAAATTTATATGCTGGAACTGATTCTTTTGTAGGAATGCTTTCAAAAGCTCAATCCGGAGCCGGTGGACTTGGGGTTTTCGGAGGGGCAGAGGCAATAACCACAAATGATTCTTCAAACAAAGTATTGTTCGGTGATTCAAAATCAGGATTGGCCGGATCTAATATAGAGACAGAAAAATTTGAGGTTAATGCCAAAGCAAAGAGCGAACAAAACGGATCTATATGGTCAGCGGCGGCCGGGTTAGGCACAATAGGGTTATTTTATGTTGAAAACACGTCCAATGTAGATCTTAACGTGATTATAGGAGGGAGCACTAATATTTTGGCTAATGATTTTATTATCAGAGCCGAAAATACATTTTCAAAACCCGATATAGGCTACAACATTGATTCGCACGCTTTATCGGCGATAGGCATATTTTTTGCCGAAGACAAAACAACAATAGAAAATAGTACCAACGTAGTATTCGAGGAAGATACTACGGTTAAAACATATGCGATAGAAATAGAAGAAGAATATGCTATAGAAAAAAAAGAAGTATTTCCGGTGGATGATGAGGAAGAAGATGAAGAAGTACCGTACATGTATCTAAAAAAGGTGAGTACTTTTCTCGTAGACGTACACAATATAATAAATGCGGTAGATAATGTTAAATACGAAGCTTTTGCGTCGGGATCAGGCGCTCATTTAGTATCTAAAATAGATAATAATTCAACTGCAAAAGTTCTTTTTGACGGCACAACATTTTCCGCGAAAGATTTAATTGTAAATGCCAGAACCGATCAGAATATAAAAACAAATGTATATATGAATATAGGCGCCGGGATAAGTGGCATAACCGGCGAATCTATTAATAAGTCGGTAAATAACAATAAAATAGAAATAGGCGATTCCGGCAATGTTTTAGCGGGACAAAATTTGTTTTTCAATCTAGCGCGGGATGAAAATAAAGAGTGGGCTACTTACGGCGTTACATCTATAGCAGACATTTACAATATGGCGTTAATTCCGGTGAATTTATCTTCCAAAGCTACGGCAGACCTTACAAATAATAATATAGTAACGGTAAACGGCATATTGAGAAGCGTAGGCGATATCAATATCTATGCTGATGAAGGCAGCACTACGGGCAACGGGCTTTTAAGCATATATACTCCTTACGGGGAAACAGGTACAAAAGCCCAAGACAGAAAGTTTGAAGTAAAACAAAACTCCGAAGCGGAAGTGAATGGCTATGTCCGTGCGGGTTTAAACAATAGGCTGCATATTGTAATAGATAATGATGGAGATGATGTTAAGGTAGATATTTCAAATCCTGACGGAATAGATCCGGATAGAATTGAATGGTGGAAAACCAGAGAAAGTATTGAAAATAATATGTTGGAGGAAATTAAAAGATTAGAAAAGGCAATAGTGACTTTTAGCGGAGACGAAATTTTGAAAGGGGCTTATGAGGCAGAGTTAAACAACCTTTACAATGAGTTGGCTTCTCTTGACCTTCTTTACAGAGACCCTGCTACGGGAATATTAATACCTATGAGTAAGCGAGAAGTTGAGTATATAACATTTTCGGATATTTATGCCAACAGGGGAGATATATGGATTCACGCTAACAATATTTCTGGCTCGGGAACTCTTGATGCTCCGGGCTATGCGGAAATAGACATACAAAACAGAACTAATATAAATTTAAGGCTTAAAGATGTTATGATTTCTAAATCTTCGACCGGAGCCATAATGTTTAACGGAATATCCGTGACAAATAACGAAGCTATAAACAAAAATAATGAATCTAAAACGGCAAATCTCACTATACTTTCGAAAAAAAGTTCGGACGGCGCTCCAGAAATAAAAATTAATAATAGTTCCTTTGCAAATAAACCTAATTTAGAATTGACCGGCGAGATTGAAAATAGAGGCGGAAGTATAAATATATATTCTGAGGGAAATATTAAGATCAAAAAAAGCGTGCGCGGCGAAAATATATTTATTGAATCGCGCGGAGATATAACTCAGTCTTTTTATAGCGGATTTCAGCATATCGGCGTAAATCCTGCAGATTATTTCAATTATTCAGGTAGTGTTGTAAACAATAATCAAACTAATAAACCAGCAACCGATTCAAAGGATATATCGCCTGTTGGCAGCAGATACAACGGAATAATAGGAAACAATGTTACATTAAGCGCGAGATATTTGAATATCAATGGGTTTGTGCAAGCAGGGATAGCCGACTGGGATTTAACAATATATGACGACCCCCTTCATTTGCTTAACGGACATACTGTCGAAAGCGCTATAGCCGATTATTACTCTTTAGCTGTCAGACGAGATGGAGCAGAATACTACAAACTTGATGCCCGTTATTACGGAAATAATATTGACGCTTATTACAATGTTCTAACCAATGAAATAGCAATTAAAGATATTAGCGTTGAAGGAGGAAGGCTTCAAATTTACGGTACTATTTTTAGTACTGGAGTCGGAGAGCTTCGCGCTTTGGACGGATATGGAAAAATAAATATTGACAATAGATCGGGTTACGATTTAAAAATCGGCAATATATATAATGAAGGAGTAAAAGGCGTAATATCCATAACTGATACCAACTTTAAGTATAATGGAAAATTTCTTACCACCGAATATACATATGAAAACGGAAATATAAATTCCACTTATTATATTATGGAGAACGGTATAAGAACTACGCCGTCAGACGCTAATTTTAACCGGACGCAGAGAATAGGCAGCGATGTTTATTATAAACCTCTGGCAGACCAAAGATATGAATGGACTAATTGGAATGGCACTGAGACTAAATATACATATACGAAGACTGAAATTCGTGGCGCGATACTTGGTATTATTTGGAAAAGAGAAGGTGATTTTGACTGGGGGGCACCGGGTAAACCTGAAGTTACTACGCAAATGCAAGCTCTTAAAGGAGGAGAAATTCTTTATAAAAATGGAAACGGGTCTGCCTATCAGTTCAAATACACATATGAACTTGACGGTCCTCGTAAAATAGTAGAACAACATTTGACTGAAGACGGCAATGTCAAGCCTTATCAAACAGATCCGATATACGGTCCGCTCGGTATAGCTGTGATTCAATGGGAGGATAAATATAGAAAAGTTGAAGCGCAAAACTCAAAACACTATTATACGCACAACATAAAAGCTGATTACAATATTCAAATTAGTTTTATAGGCTATGATCCTCTTGCTGCTAATCCTTCGAAACGTCCTTCGTTGGATATAACTTCGGCCAATAATATTACTCTTGCCGGAAATATCAGTAATCCTGTCGGAAATGTCAATATAACATCGCAGCAAGGTTATATTGACACTACAGGGGCAATTTCGATTTTTGCTAACGATTTAACGCTTAGCGCCGCTAAGGGCATAGCCGGAGGCTCTTCTCTCGGAGGCGGAATACAAAATATCGACGCAAGCCTTATAAACGTAAAACTTAATAACGGCAATATTTTGACTGCTAATACTCTAGAAGGAAACATAAATTTAAAATCAAATGAAAATCTTGTTTTTTCTAATATAGTTTCCGGAAACGGAATTGTTAAACTTTATGCCGAAGAAAGCATATTAGGTAATAATGCTAATTCTAAGATACAGGGAAAAGAACTTGATTTGGTTGCCGATACCGGAAGAATAGGCTTAAAAAATGACAAAACCGCGCTTCTTGAAATTAATGCCGACATAATAAGCGCTTACGCCGGCGGCGAAGCAAACAATATAAATCTTATTAAAAAAGAAAAAGGCGATTTAGGTATAAAACAAATTAAATCAAGCGGTGACGTGAATCTTGCCGTTTCTAACGGTTCCGTTTACGATGTTATAGGTGATGCGGAAATGGATCCCAGAACAAAAGATGAGCTTCTTGCTCTTTGGAATTCGCTGGACTTGTTTTCATCGCGTGAGATAACGGATGAAGAAGGAGACGTAATTGGCTATTCGCAAGCATGGACGGAAGACCAGTTGATGTATGCCATAAACTCAAGCAGAGAGATTTTTTCGACGCAGAAAGTAACGGATAATCCTAATATTGTCGCAACGGGAAACATAAATATTAATGCCGGAGGTTCTATCGGCAGAAACAGCGAGGAATTTTATTTTGGCATTGAGAACAAATTTTCAGATCTTACCGACAGTCAAAAATTGCTTATTGCCACGGCGAAAAGCAGCAATATAATATGGGATTATATTTATGAACTTGACGAAAATGGGAAGAAAAAATTGGATGAACACGGAAATCCGATAAAGAAGGAGTTGATTGGGATAACAGTGATAGGTCAGGAAAATTTATATATAGATGGCAAAGGAAACGTTAATTTTAACGCAAACGGAGACATATACATCGGCTCGAAAAACGATATAAAAATAAATCAAATCAAATCCGGCGGCAATGTAATTATAGAAAGCCAAAAAGGCATATATAGCGCTTCTTCAGATAGAACGAATATTATCGGGAATAATGTTGAGCTTGATTCTGATGTGGGTGACATCGGAGCTTCAGGTAATGGTGAAAAGTTAACGCTTGATATGTCGGGTATTCTTACGGCAGTGACTCGTGGAGGAAGTATTTATTTGGGTTCTGAAAACAATCTGACGCTTGATTTTTTGAGCGCTACGGAAAGTATTTATGTTAATGGCGCAAACAATATTTTTTCCTCAGGTTATGGCGGCGCGACCGACTATATCAATGTAAAAGCGCGTAGTATAAATATAGAAGCCGCTAATGTCGGAACAACCACAAGAAATCTAAGTATAGCTTTAATACATTCATATGATGATAATGGAAAACTAGAGGAAAGCGGAATACTAAACGTTTCTGCAATTGGAAATATTTATATTAACAATATCGGAATTCAAACCGGTCTGACCGATTTATATTTCGGCAACCTTACTGCAGGTGGATATCTTTCGGTTATGTCTAAATACGGTGCGATACTTGCTTTTGACGAGAATTATACTATATCGGCGAAAAACTTATTTTTGGGGGCTTCAAACAGTTATATAGGAACTGAGGACAATAAAATAAAAGTTAATGTAGCAGAGATAATCTCAGCTTCCGCCAAAGGCGATATTTACATAGAAGCGCAGGTTAAAGGCAATTTTGAAGATGTTTCATCTTCGGACGGTCTTGTGGATTTGTCTTCAACCAAAGATCTTTATGCGGACAAAATTTATGCCGATAAAAACATAAATATAACCGCGAAGAATGGTTCTGTTGAAACCGGAAAGCAAAACATTACTTCGGAAAACGGAAAGATAACCATTTCCGGCAAAAACGAAGTTGAAGTTAAAGCAGTTCTCACTGCAAAAGGCGATATTGAAATACAGTCAAAAGAAAGCGACCTTAAAGTATCGGGCGAAGTTGTTTCTTCCGAAGGAAAAGTCGCGCTTAACAGCGAAGGCAAAACCGAAATTGTCGGAAATATTACCGCTGAAAAAGACATAACCGCAGACAGTCAAAAAGAGCTTATGGTAAAAGGCGATTTAGAATCAAAAGATGGCGGGGTTGATTTAAAAAGCGGAAAGAAAACGGATATTGAAGGCGCAATTACTGCGAAAGAAACTATAAAGGCTCTTGTAGAAAATGGCGATTTTACCATAAAAGGCGCGATAAGGTCGCTTGACGGGAATATAAATTTCAACATTTTAAACGGAGCGTTGATTATTGGTAATAAAGTTGTTTCGGAACGCGGCGTAGTGTTCGCGGACGCTTACGGGGATATTACGGGCGACAGAGCGAGCATAACCGGCGCAGGTATTTACGCTGACGAAATCAGACTTGTTTCACAAAACGGCGATATAGGCAAACCAAACAATAATCTTTATTTAGACAGCGCAAATTCCGTTTCCGTATTAGCAAATCTTACTGCGTTAAACGGCGGCATTTACGTTGAAGGTTTTACTAACGGGCTTACTATAGAGCGTTTCGCCAGCGGCAAGGATTTATTTATAGAATCAGCCGGCGATATAATGGCGAAAGATTTGGGAAACAAAGAACCTAATATTATAGCCGCAAATATTACGCTTCATTCTTTGACAGGTTCAATAGGCAAAGAAAACGCAAGTATAATCGTAGAGCCGGTAAAAGAAAAAGGCAAAGTCAATTTGTCCGCGGTAACCGGGATTTATGTTGCCCAGTACGTTCGCGACACTTTCTATTCGGATTATGTCAGAAATTCGGGCAAAGGCAAAGTTTCCCTGCTTGTTCCGAATAATAACGCTTTTATAGTTGACTTATCCGTTTTGCCCGGCACGGATGTAAACATCCGCTTTGCTGATAATATGCACGTTAAAAACGTAAGCCTCGGATTTAAAAATATTAAAAACCTTATGATAAACCCTGCGGCGCTATGGGCGCCGGTATTCAAAACTGCTTCGGAAGAGAGATACGATCTTCTGAACGAGGAAAAGATTGTGGACAAAATTGAAAAATTGCAAAACGAAACTTTGGTAATAAGCTCAAGTAAATAACGTAGAATCAATTACGAGTTGGGTTTCTCTAAAAACCCCTCTCCGTGTCACCCTGAACTTGTTTCAGGGTCTGCTGTTGTCTTTTTTAACGACGAGATGCTGAAACGAGTTCAGCATGACACCCTTTGAACAAGACTGTTTTTTGGGGTTTTTCGAAAAACCGTGTTTTTCTGCGTTGTCATTGCGGCCTCCGAGCCGCAATCTCGTCGTGAATCGTAGATTGCGGGTCAAGCCCGCAATGACGAATAAACGTGGATACCGGCTGGAGTTTACACCGTGGTGTCTAAATACGGTGCCGGTATGACAAGTGAATTCGTGATTTTTACTCAAAAGGTGTCATTCTGAACGAAGTGAAGAATCCAGTGGATACATTCGGCGACTTTGTCGCCTCAGTATGACAAATGAATTCGAAATTTTTACTCAAAAGGTGTCATTCTGAACTTGTTTCAGAATCTTGTCTTTAAATAACTAACGGCAGACCCTGAAACAAGTTCAGGGTGACACTGAGAGATGTTCCAATTTGTAATTCGTAATTGATAATATAGGGGAAAATTATGGAGTTTAAAAAAGTTGCGTTTACATTGGCGGTTTTATTGTTTTGCACTGTTGCGGCAATGGGGCAGAATGTGAATGTGTATGATTGTTATGAGTTTAACAACAGTTTTGTTGGGGGTGCTGCTGTTATCAATATAAGCAGTAATATTGCGTTCGATTTTGGCGGCATAATAACTTCAATGGTAATGGGCGCCGGTAATAAAACTATTAACGGCAATAATGGATATATATTAGACGGCAACGGATACGATTTCGGTATGTATATAGGAAGTTCCGGCGGCGGTGTGTTGGGTACGAATAGAAGTTTAGACATCAATAATATCAGTATAAAAAATATGGGAAGTTCCGGCGGCGCAGTTCGCTTAGGTCTATCTGGTTCGGGTCGAAGCAGTATTAATTTAAGTCTGTACAATGTTGATTTTGACAATAATAATAGGGCAATTAATACCTATAATTCAAATGCTAACGGATCAATTGTAATAAATTCTTCCGGAACAAGTACATTTTCAAATAACAGTTCCTATGGCGATGGCGGGGCAATATATGCTGTCGGAGCCAATATTCCAGGTAGTATTATTCCTGGTTTTCCAGGTGGTGGTGTCAATACTTCTGTGAATTTTACGAATAGTGATGTAACTTTCATAAATAATACAGCCGCCAATGGCGGGGCAATATTTACAAGTACTGCTAATCTTACGTTTTCAAATTCTAATGTAGAATTTTTAAGCAATGCTGCTAAATCTTATGGCGGAGCAATATATATTACAGGCAGCAGTGCTACTCTAAATTTTACAAATAGCAATGTAAATTTTGTAAATAATACGGCAGTTTCCGGAGGAGCGCTTTATGCCGGCGAGATAAAGAGAATAATATCTATTGAGCCTGGGTCTTCGTGGTATACTTCGAATGAAGAAATACATGAAAGAAAAATAACAATAGAAATTATGCCTGCTGCGCAATTATCTTTTTCAGGATCAGCAGTTACAGCTGTTGGAAATACTGCGGCATCAGGCAATGGCGGGTTTTTATATTTGAATGGCCAAAGTGTTATATTTGACAGAGATGTAATGCTTATAAGTAATACGGCGCGAGAAGGCGGAGCAATATATGCTGCCGGAAGTTCAACAAGGACAACGACAACAACGACAACGACAACAACGACATATAATGGTTTGTGGTATGTAACTGAAATAATAACAACAATAGAAATTATACCTTCTGTAAATTTATCTTTTTTAGGCCCATCAACAACCATAAGTTATAATAAATCAACGGATGGAAACGGAGTGATACATCTCGGAGGGGCTTCAACCATAAACTTTTCAAATACATATCTTACGGCAATAGGCAATGAAGCAAATAAAGGCGGTTTTTTATATTTGGATAATAAGTATGTAGAGTTTGGTGGAAGTGTCGAGCTTATAAGCAATACCGCGCGGCAAGGAGGAGCCATATATTTATATAATTCGTGGCTTAGTTTTTTAGGTTCATCTACAACTATTAGTTATAATAAATCAACAGACGGCAACGGGGTAATACATCTTGGAGGAAATTCAACTATAAATTTTTCAAACACATATCTTACGGCAATAGGCAATGAAGCAAATAAAGGCGGATTTTTATATTTAAATAATCAAAGTATATCTTTTAATAGGAATGTCGAGCTTATAAGCAATACCGCGCGGCAAGGCGGAGCGATATATATAGACTCGGAAAATGAGTCATTTGAGGAACATTCAATAGGTTTTTTATGTTCATCTACGACTATAAGTTATAATAAATCAACGGATGGAAACGGGGTAATACATCTTGGAGGATATTCAACCGTAAACTTTTCAAATACATATCTTACGGCAATAGGCAATGAAGCAAATAACGGAGGTTTTTTATATCTTGTAGACAAAGAAAATACATTTACAAAAGGCGTCAATCTGTCTTATAACAGCGCGAGAGGTTCCGGCGGCGGCATGTATGTAAAAAATACAAGGCTAAGCTTTTACGAAAGCGCTGAATTTAAAAACAATATTGCCGGTGACGGCGGTGGCGTGTTTTTTACGGAATCGTCAAAGGTATTATTTGATAAAGATGTATTGTTTTCCGGAAATAAGACGAACGGAATGATGAATCTTAGCTATGGCGGAGCGATATATTCCTACAAGTCGACATATACTTTTAACGGCAGCCAGTATTTTGAAAACAATGCTACCGCGTATGCCAAAGGCGGAGCAATATATGCCGACGCTTCTATTTTTACGTTCGGTACGAATGCAAGCGTAACGTCTTTTACAAACAACACAATAACCGGAAACAGCTCTTTTGGCGGCGCGGCAATATATGCTTTAAACAGCACATTGAACTTTAATTCCTATATAAGCTCTTTTACAGGCAATAAAACAATAGGGGAAACAAGCGTATCCGGCGGAGCGATATATGTTTCGGGTTCATATATGAATTTTCAAGGGGAAACATATTTCGACGGTAATGTTGCCACATCGATGGGCGGAGCAATAGCGTTTGTCGGCGGTAATTTAGTTTTTGGAAAAGACGTTTCGTTCCAAAAAAATCAAGCCGTTGACGGCGGAGCCATATATATCGGAGGAAGTGTTTCGAACACTCTTTCTTTTAACGGAAATGTCTTGTTAGGCGGGACAAACGGATACGGAAATAAAGCTTCGGAATTCAGTTTGCGGGGCGGCGGAGCAATTTTTATAGGAACAAACGGCGGAACTCACACGCTAAATTTTGCTTCCGACAAAAATGTTAAATTCGAAAATAACAGCGCCGGAAATGGCGGAGCAATTTCAATGTATTCAAACGCGGTAAATACGCTGCATTTTAATAACGGTGTAGGATTTTATTCAAACACTGCAAGTTTAAACGGCGGGGCTGTTAACAGTTATGTTTACGGCGCAGGAAATTTAGGGACATATAATTTTTTAAAAACCGGAGTTTTTGAAAACAATTCCGCGGGTGATTCCGGCGGCGCCATATATGCTTTGACGCAAAGCGTTTTTAACATAGGTGCTTACGATTTCGTAGGTAATTCTTCGTCAGGGACGAATGTTTCCGGCGGCGGAGCCATATATTCTGACGGAAGCACTTTTGTTTTCGGAGCGTCGGTTCAGGCAGATACGGTAAATAATTTTACGGGAAATAGCGCAAACGGCGTTGGCGGAGCAATATTTCAAAATAGAAGCGATTCCACTTTTTATAATCAAGGGATTTTTTACGATAATTCCGCGGGCCTTTCCGGCGGAGCGGTTTACGCGTCAAGCGGTACGATGACTTTTGCTTCTTCGGTTTTATTTGAATCAAATAATGCTTCCGGAGATTTTATAACTTCCGGCGGCGGAGCAATTTACACTTTCGCGCAAACTTTAAAACTTTTAGGCGGTTCGGAATTTAAAAATAATAAGGCGCAAGGCGTAACAAACGGTTCGGGCGGAGCGGTTTACGCTTCAGGAAGTTATCTTGTTTTTGACGGCGGTGTTTTATTTTCTCAAAACTTATCGGAAACTGAAGGCGGGGCTGTTTATTTAACGGGAAAAGGAAAAATTGAATTTACCGACGCCCAATTCTTATCAAATTCCGCGGGAACAAACGGCGGGGCTATTTATTTGAAAGGCTCAAGCGCGTCGGAAATCGCGGAAATTTATTTTAATAAAACTACGTTATTTAACGCAAACACGGCAAACGGATCGGCAAATGCTATACATTTTGCCGGAAACGCCTATGTAGAATTTAACTTACAAAACCAAACGGCAAATATAAACGATTCAATTACTGCGTCCGCCGCAAATAATACTTTAACTGCGTGTGGCGGCGGAACTTTTAATATGAACGACAATATCTTAGGCTATCAGTCGCTAAATTTGAATTTAGATGCGGTAACGTTTAATTTTGCCGCAGGCGCGATGTCTTTAAACGATATGTCATTAAGCAATTCCGTTTTAAACATGCAGGATGCTCTTGCTATAGCGCAGACTGTTTCAATAAGCGGGGATTTGACTCTTGATTCCCAAAGCGAATTGAGGCTTGACGTGTTTGCGGGCGGAGATTGCGACGTTATTAATGTCGGCGGTACGGCGAGTTTAGACGGGGCTATAAACGTAAAACCCGGCGTTGGGACTTATGATAACGAATGGTTTACGCTCATAAACGCGTACGGAGGTTTTAACGGTACGGATTTTTCTTCAGCGGTTTTTCAAGATACGTTCGTGCATCGGACAGACCCGTGCGATTTGAAATACAATTTTGAATTTGACGCAAGCCAAAACCGGTATATGCTGGTTGTAAACGGCATAAGGCAAAGTTATTTTTCACAGGTTGACGGAATGGGTAGAAATCAGAAAAACGTAGCGGCAATGTATGATAATTTGTCCGCTAACGCTTCGCGTCCTTTGGCGAATGTTATAAATTCCATTAACGATATGCCGGACATTTCACAACTGGACGCGCTTCTTGAAACAGCCCCTTATTTTATAGCCAATGCTTTAAACTATAGCTTACATAACAGAAGCAAACGCGATCTATTCAGCCATATAGAAAAGAGCGATAAAACTAATAATGTATGGGCTTACGCGGACGGCGGCGGGTCCCTTGTTTTCCAGTCCGACATAAATTCTCCGGGAGATTTTGAAACCGCGGATTACGGCGCGGTTTTCGGCGCGGACAGAAAATTGTCTCCGAATTTTATGCTCGGCTTTTACGGAAAATACAATATAGCCAATATCTCGCAGGGAAAAAGCGAAGGAAATATTACAAGTTACGGGCTCGGAACGTACGCTTTGGCAAATAAAAACGCGTGGCAGTTTAAAGCCGCGCTAGGTTACGAAGGGCAATCATACGATATTACAAGAAGCATCGTGATGAGCGATACAAGTGTTCGTTCGGCAAAAACAGAATTTAACAGCTATCTATTGGAAGCCGACATAGAAGCTTCTTACGATATGCCGGTTTCTAAAGTTTTTTCGTTAAGCCCTTTCGCGGGAATTAACGGTTCATGGGCGCATTACGGGGATTTTGACGAAACAGGCGCGGACGTTTTGAGTTTGGAAATAGAAGGCTCAAATTCTTTTGTTACCAACGCAAGGTTAGGCATAAGCGCGAATATGAAGGTATCATCAAAATTAAATTTACGTCTTTCAGCGGAATACGACAGGCTTTTCAGCGGATATCAGCCTGAGCTTAACGTAAAATTAAACGGAGAAACGGAAGTTTTTGAAACTGTGGGAAGCGAAACCGGCCAGGATGTTATGGGGCTTAATTTGTACGCCTCTTACAATATAAACGAAAATTTAAAAGCCTATGCTTCGGGCGCAATGAAAACTGCGGAAAACCTTTCTTCTTTCGGCGGAACCCTCGGAGTTAAATATTCCTTCAAAGGCAGATAAACGGCAGTGAGTAGAGAAACTGCGAAAACATTGCTGTCATTCCGGGCTTGACCCGGAATCTATGTTAAACTTGGATACCCGCTGGAGTTTACACTCGAATGTCTTAATCGGGTGCGGGTATGACAAGCTATCGTCAATGACAAACTTTCTTATACATTCTATTGATAAATCAAGGCAAAAATTATACAATTCTATTTCGTTAAATTCATAAAAATACCTGGAGAAGCAAATGTCAAAACTTTGGTTTTACAATGAAGCCGGCGAATGCGTTGTGGATAATGCCAGAGCATTGCCGCAGCCTTTGGTTCATATGCTTGCAAACAGCCCGAAATATTTTTCAATATGCGATAATTTTTTAAGAGGGTTTTCAGGTTTTGATTACACAAGAATGTTCGGCGAGTTTGACACTTTGTTTTTCCAGAAAGGAAACGCAAGATTTTTGTGGGTGCGCCCGAACGGAGAAAAACCCTGGCTTGTAAATAATTACGATTTAACAAATACAGAAACTTTTGAACCTAAATACGAAATGGGTTTGGGTTATGTGAAATTCAGCGGAAAAAATAAGAAATACGGTCTGGCGGTAAACGCGACGGTGTTTGTCCCAAACGACGAAACCGTTGAAATATGGACTGTTGAAATTCAGAATAATTCCTCAAAACCCGTAACTCTTGATTTTATACCGGCCGTACCGATTTTCGGCGGGAGCAGGGAATATGTCGAATACCACAGAGACGTTGTCCGGCTTTACAATAAAAGCAAAATTACCGACCATATAGAAATACTTCCTGGCCTTGAATGGGTTGAAGGCTCTACGGATTCAAGCGATATCTGTTATTTTATGGGCGCGCAAACCCAAAAAGGCAGAAAAGGAAACAGATTTTATTCGGACAGAGAATCTTTTTTAGGCGCGAATAATATATGGCTTAAACCGCAGGCAATTTTAAATAACGAGGCTCCTAAAGCGCAGTGTTTCGGCAAAGAAGCGGTTGGCGCCATAGAATTTAAAAATATAACCATACCCGCGGGAAAATCAGAAAAATTTGCAGTCGTAACGGGTATAGCTTTTGGCGGAAGCAAAGACGCCCAAAAACTTTTAAAGAAATTCGATTACGCGGGAGCGCAGAAAGCGTTTCAAAAACTTAACGATTTTTGGAAAGAAAGAACTTCCAGAGTAATTATTACCACGGGAAATAAAGATTTCAATAATTTGTGGAACAACTGGTGGTGTTACCAGCTTTCAATGAGATACTGGTTCGGAAATACCGGGCATCCTCAGACGGATTACGGCACGGACTTTGCCGGCTGGAGAGATTTTTGGCAGGACATGATGGCTGCCACGGTTATAGACCCCAAAGGGCTTGAAGAAAGAACCATGCATACTCTTTCGGGAATACGCATAGACGGCACGAACGCCACGCGGTTTTTCGCAAGGACAAAAGAATTCGGCAGCGATGAAGTAAACGGTTTATGGTGCGATCATCCGTACTGGACGTTTCAGACTGTCAAGATACTTATAAATTTTTTAGGCGACTATAAATTTTTATTCAGGGACGGCATACCGTATTTTAAAGACCTTTACATAAGCAGAGGCGAGGCCAAAGACGAAAACTGGAAAAAGGGGATTATCGGAAGTCATGAAACGGTTAAAAACGCCGCTTATAAAGGCACTGTGGCAGAGCATCTTTTAGTTCAGCTTCTGACGATGTTTTATGATGTAGGAAGCAGCAATCTTTTAAGGCAAAAAAGAGCGGACTGGAACGACGCCGTTGATCAGGTGAAAGGGGAAAACGTCACTTTTACTTTCGGGCTTGCTTTAGACTGCAACGAACTTGCCGATATCTTGGAAAAATGCGCAAAACGCGAAAATATTTTGGAAATAGAAATTTTCGAAGAGCTTTCGCTTCTTATAAACAAAAACGCTAAAGGCGATACTCCGGCAAAAGAACGCCAAAAAATTCTCGATAAATATTTGAATAAAGTTAATAAAAAAATTAGCGGTAAAAAAGTCAAAGTTAAAGTTGACGATATTGTAAAAGATTTAAGAAATAAAGCGAAATTGTCCATATCAAACGCGCATAAAAAAGCGTGGAACGGAAGTTACTACAGCGGATATATTTTTGACAGCGGAAAGCCTGTAGATACGATTTTCAAAAAGAACGCTTTATCGAAAAAGAATCCTTCTTCCGGCGATTTTGAAATGATGCTTATGCCCCAGACATGGAGTCTGGTGTCAGGGGCCGCAGACAAAGCCGGTACTGCGGATAAAGTTATAGATTCCGTTTTAAAACATCTTTACGATAAAAAAGTCGGAGCTTTAAAACTAAATTATCCTCCGTATTTAAAATTCGATAAAAAAATAGGCAGAATAACGGGTTTCGCGTCCGGAACAAAAGAAAACAACGCTTTGTTTTGCCATGCCAATTTATTCTTTGTATGGGCGATGCTGCGCAGAGATAAAGCGGACGAAGCGTATAAAATATTTTCAGGAGTAAACCCTTTGTCGCACGAGCAATACGAATTTAAAGCCGGTCCGTGGATACCGGAATATTATGTTTCGTCCGATAATCCCAATATTGCGGGCAGAGGCGAATATCCGATACTTACGGGATCCGCCGCGTGGACAAGATATTTATTTCAGAACTTCTTTTTCGGCGTGCGCGGCGAACTTGACGGCTTAATAATAGACCCGAAGCTTCCCGCAAATAAAGATTTTCAGGAAACTTCGTTAAACATAAAATTCAGAGGCGCGCAATATAATATAAAATTTATTAACAAATCTTTAAAGAAAAACGCGAAAGTCGCCGCAATTATCGTTAACGGCAAAAAAATAGAAGGAAACCTTGTTCCGTCTTTCGGCAAGGGAATCCATAAAGTGGAAGTTTGCTTAAACTGACAAAAGCAGATTTTAAATCCTTTCTTTTGTCATCCCCGAAGGTTGTAGTCGGGGATCCAAGTAAGGCGTATGGAAGAACATATTATTTTTAGTAACAATGGATTCCCCCGTATTAAGACTTTACGGGGCAGGCTCGTTAGAGGAATAACATCTTATTAACTAGCCCGGAATGACAAAAAGAAGTTGAGTATAGAATGGAAAATCCAATCAGGAGAAAATTATGAAAATAACGGTATGCGGAGCAGCAGGCAGGATGGGGCAGGCTATAGCCTCAGTCGTAAGATCCGATGAAAATGTCCAAATAGCCGGCGCGCTGGAATATGAAACATGTCCGGCGATAGGAACCGGAAATCCGGTTATAGAGTCTTCATGCGAACTTGAAAAATATTTGCCTCTTTCCGACGTTTTGATAGATTTTACAAATCCCGACGGCGCTTTAAAAAATCTGGAATTCGCGAAACAGCACAATAAACCCGTTGTAATAGGCACGACGGGCTTTATTGCCGAACAAAAGGAAAAAATATCGGAAATCGCGAAATCTATTCCCGTTGTTATGTCGCCGAACATGTCCATAGGCGTCAATATTTTATTCAGACTTATTGAAGGAGTCGCAAAACTTGTCCCGGAATATGACATAGAAATAGTCGAACTTCACCACAATAAAAAGAAAGATTCTCCTTCGGGGACAGCCGCGAAACTTTCCGAAATTGCCGCTGCCGCAATAGGCCAAAATATAAACGAAGTCGGAGTTTACGGAAGAAAAACCGTTTTAGGCGAAAGGAGAAAAGACGAGATAGGCGTTTTGTCCGTGAGAGCCGGAGATATTGTCGGCGACCATACCGTTTATTTTGCAGGTCCCGGAGAAAGGATAGAGCTTACCCACAGAGCACATTCCAGAGATACTTTTGCGGCAGGCGCAATAAGAGCGGCAAAATGGCTTGTAGGAAAAGAACCGGGGTTGTACGATATGCAGGACGTTTTAGGAATAAAGAAAATTTAACGACTATATTAGGGGAAATCAATGGAAATCCGTTACAATGAAAAACTTAAAAAACTGCCGCCTTATCTTTTTATAGAAATAGACAGAAAGAAAAAAGCCGCAATTGAAAAAGGCGCGGACATAATTTCTTTGGGCGTCGGCGATCCGGATTTGCCTACTCCCGAACATATAGTGAACTCCATGCAGGTAGCTGTCGCAAAGCCGGCCAACCATCAGTATCCTTTCGGCGCGGGTCTTATTTCGTACAGAAAAGCCGTTGCCGGCTGGTATAAAGAAAGATTTAACGTTGAACTGAATCCCGACAATGAAGTCTGCGCTTTGATAGGCTCTAAAGAAGGTATAGGACATATGCACCTCGGTTTTGTAAATCCGGGCGACGCGGTTTTAATTCCGGAGCCGGGATATCCGGTCTATAATACGGGGACGATTTTTACCGATGGCACTCCTTATTTTATGCCGCTTCTTGAAAAAAATAATTACCTGCCGGATTTAGACGCGATACCCGCAGATATACTTAAAAAAGCAAAACTGATTTTCGTGAATTATCCCAACAATCCTACGGCGGCGGTGGCTCCGAAAGAATTTTACGTAAAACTTATAGAGTTTGCGAAGAAGAACAATATTATAGTCGCCGCCGATGCGGCCTATTCCGAAATTTATTACGGCGAAAAACCTATAAGCTTTTTGGAAGTCGAAGGGGCAAAAGAAGTCGGCGTGGAATTTCATTCCCTTTCAAAAACTTACAATATGACGGGCTGGCGCATAGGCTGGGTCTGCGGTAATAAAGATGTTGTCGCAGGAATCGCCAAAGTTAAAGATAATTACGATTCGGGCGCTTTTCAGGCCGTGCAGGAAGCGGCGATTACCGCTCTTACTTCGTCTCAAAAATGCGTTGAAGAGGCAAGAAAAATATACAAAGAGCGCAGAGACGTTTTAGTCGAGGGACTGCAAAAACTCGGCTGGGACGTAAAACTTCCCCAGGCAAGTTTTTACGTATGGGCAAAAGTCCCAAAAGGCTATACTTCTTCCGAGGTAGTCGGAAAGCTCTTGGATGAAGCCGCGATAGTATGTACTCCGGGAAACGGCATGGGAAAAAGCGGCGAAGGCTATGTGAGATTTGCCCTGACGGTAGGCGTTCCTAGAATAAAAGAAGCATTGGAACGAATAAGCAAAATTAAGTTTTAAGGCTCTGTCTGTCATTCTGAGGCGTTTTATGCCGAAGAATCCACAGCCTTTAACTACTGGATACTTCGTTGCACTCAGTATGACAGGCTTTATGAAAAACAAAATATTTTTAAGTTTAGGGTCTAATATAGGAAACAGAAAAGAAAATATAATTTCCGCTCTGTCTTTTTTGGAGAGTTCGGGTTTTGTCAAAATAAATAAAATTTCGTCTTTTTATGAAACATCGCCCGTAGGTCCGAAACAAATGAATTTTTACAATATAGTCGTAGAAGCTCTCACAATTTTACCCCCCGGAGATTTACTGCGCCTTGTTAAAAGAACGGAAGAAATTTTAGGCCGCAAATTCTCACACCGCTGGACCGCAAGACTTATAGATATCGATATACTATTCTATAATAACAAAATTCAAACAACGGCAAACGTGGATTCCCGCTTTCGCGGGAATGACAGAAGGGGAGGGGCGTTAACAATTCCCCACAAAGAAATCTCTAACCGCCTTTTTGTCTTAATTCCTATGGCGGAAATCGCGACTGATTTTGTTCATCCTGTTTTAAATAAAAAAATCGGGCGTATACTTGAGAAGAAATTATTGACACTTGGCAATCAAAAGGTTAGAATTATAAGCAAATAGCTTATTATAAAACGGATTAAAAAATGAATAAAAAAACTGTTTCGACAATGATCAAAATGAAAAGCGATAAGCGTAAAATTTCCGCGCTTACCTGTTACGATTACACGATGTCAAAACTCCTGTCGTCCCAAGACATAGATATTTTGCTTGTCGGAGATTCTTTAGGCGTCGTGAAACTCGGATATGAAAACACATTGCCTGTTACCGTAGACGATATAATATACCACGCGAAAACGGTTAAGAGAGGAAATAACAACGCTTTAATCGTTGCCGATATGCCTTTTATGTCTTATGAAATAAGCGCGCGGGACGCGGTTTATAATGCGGCTCGGATGATAAAAGAAGGCGGAGCCGAAGCCGTAAAAATTGAAGGCGGAATTGAAATTATAGATAAAGTAAAAGCTATTTTAGACGCCAAAATTCCCGTGATGGGACATTTGGGGCTTACTCCTCAGGCTATAAATAAAATAGGCGGTTATAAAGTTCAGGCAAGGGAAGAATTCGCGCGCGAAAAACTGATCGCGGACGCTAAGGCTTTGGAAGAAGCCGGAGTTTTTTCAATAGTTTTAGAGGCCATACCAGAAGGTCTGGGAAAACTGGTTTCCGAAGCTTTGACAATTCCGACGATAGGCATAGGCGCCGGAAAATTCTGCGACGGACAGATTTTGGTGATTGACGATATGCTCGGAATGTTCACTGATTTTACGCCTAAGTTCGTAAAAAAATACGCGAATCTTGCCGAAACAATAAAAAACGCGGTAAAAAATTATGTCGATGAAGTAAGAGACGGCAAATTTCCGGCGGAAGAAAACACTTACAAATGATTATCCGCTTTGCCGTCATTGCGAGCCGCTGAAAGCGGCGTGGCAATCTAGGAATAAGAATGTCGTTTTTGTTAGCTTTCTGGATTGTTTCGTCAAAGCTTCGTTTTTCCCCACAATGACAGGCAATGTAAATAAAGATATAGGCATATAAATGAAAGTAATAAAAAAAGTTTCCGAAATGCAGAAAATAGCTTTAAAACATATGAAAAACAACGACGAAATAGGTCTTGTTCCGACGATGGGCGCTTTGCACGACGGGCATATTTCTTTGATAGACCGTTCCGTAAGAAACGACGATATAACTATAGTTTCGATTTTTGTAAATCCCGTCCAGTTCGGTCCGGGCGAAGATTATTTGAAATATCCGAGGCCGGTTGAAAAGGACTTGAGTATATGCAGAAAGTCCCATGTCGATTATGTTTTTCTGCCGTCAGCCGCGGAAGTATTTCCGGACGGATATAAAACTTTCGCGCAGGTCAACGATATGCAGGACATTTTATGCGGGGTTTCCAGAAAGGGGCATTTCAGGGGGGTCGCGACGGTTGTGGCGAAACTTTTTAATATATCTTTTGCCGACAGGGCGTATTTCGGAATGAAAGATTTTCAGCAGCTGCGGATAATAGAAAAAACGGCTAAAGATTTGAATTTTAAGACTAAGATTATAGCGTGCCCCATAGTGAGAGAGAAAGACGGGCTTGCGATGTCGAGCAGAAACGTATATTTAAGCGATATTGAAAAGAAAAATGCGGCCAAAATTTCAGTAATTCTAAAAGAAGCGAAAGAAAATTTTAAAACTAAAAATACGGAATCAGTATTAAAAGAAGCCTTGAAAAAATTGTTAGAAATTCCCGGTTCAAAAATCGATTACGCGGAAATTATAGATTTTTACACGCTGGAAAAAACGGATAAAAATACGAAAAAATCAGTTTTTGCCGTTGCCGCGCGGATCGGCGAAACAAGGCTTATAGACAACGCAATACTTACAAAATCTTCGGGGAGGAATTAATGTTAAGAAAAAAGTATTTTGTAAAGCCCAAAATGCAGTGGAGATATCTTTTGATTCTTATGATAATTATGATTATTTTAGGGGTGCTTAGTTATTACGCGTTTTTAAAAACGCTTGTTTCCGCGCCCGGTATGGAGCAGTTAAGCGCCGGTACGGTAAAAAATTTCACGAACGCGTATACGAACGGTTTTTTCTGGATAATTTTGGCTTTCTCGGTTTTTGTTTTAGTTCAAAGCGTTTTTTATTTTCACAGAATTATAGGCCCGATGTACTTTTTTGAACTGGTCATGAAAAAACTTTCGGAAGGAAATTTCGGCGTCAAAGTGCATTGGAGAAGCAAAGACGAAACCGTTGAACTTGCCAATTTGATATCGAAAGTTATAGAAAATACGAGAAAATCGGTTATAAGCGACAGGGAAAAGCTAAACGAAGCAATTAAAGCAATTGATAACGGCGAAAACCAAAAAGCGAAAGATTTGCTGAAAACCGTTACGCAGTGGTGCAAAACGGAAGAGGAAACAAAAGAAGTCGGTTAAATGATAAAGTCAGATTATTTAATTATAGGAAGCGGCATTGCCGGCCTCAGTCTAGCTTTGAAAGCGTCTGAAAACGGCAATGTCGCTTTAATAACAAAAAGGAAACTTTTTGATTCCGCCACAGGCAAAGCCCAAGGCGGGATTGCCTGCGTTACCGATAAGTCGGATTCTTTTGAGCAGCATATTTCCGACACTCTTACGGCGGGCGCCGGTCTTTGCAACGTTGAAATGGTTGAGAAAATGGTTAAAGAAGGTCCGGCAAGAATTGCGGAAATAATAAAACTCGGCGTGAAATTTTCTAAAAAAGATTATTCCGATTCAGAGTTCGAACTTGGGCTTGAAGGCGGACACAGCAAAAGAAGAATTCTTCACGCGGGAGATATGACCGGCAACGAGATAGAAAGAGTTTTGATAGAAAATATAAATAAGCACCGGAACATAACAGTTTATGAAGAGCATACGGCTGTGGATTTAGTTGTTGACGGCAATAAACTTTGCCGCGGCGCTTATGTGCTGCAAAACGAAAAAAACGAAGTTGAAACCTTTGAAGCGAAAGTTACGGTTTTGGCATGCGGAGGCGCGGGCAGGGCTTATTTATATACTTCTAATCCTGAAATCGCGACCGGTGACGGAATAGCCATGGCGTACAGAGCGGGCGCGGACATTTCGAATATGGAATTTGTACAGTTTCATCCTACCTGCTTATATAATCCCGAAGCAAAAACATTTTTAATTTCCGAGGCGGTAAGAGGAGAAGGCGGAATTTTAAGACTTAAAAACAACGAAGCTTTTATGCAAAAATACCACCCGTCCAAAGAACTTGCCCCCAGAGATATTGTCGCAAGAGCCATTGACAACGAGTTAAAAACTAGCGGCGACAAATTTGTTTATCTTGATATTACTTCAAAAAGCAGAGATTTTTTGGTTAAACGTTTTCCTAACATTTACGCTAAATGTCTTGAATACGGCATGGATATTTCAAAAGATATGATTCCCGTTATTCCCGCTGCGCATTTTTTCTGCGGCGGGGTCAGAGTCGACGAATTCGGAAGGACTACCGTAAAAAATCTTTACGCCATAGGCGAAACAGCGTGTTCGGGAGTGCACGGCGCGAACCGGCTTGCCTCGAATTCTTTGCTTGAGGGCATAGTTTACGCTCACAGGGTTTTTGAGGATTCGAAAACTTTGCTTTCCGGGAATTATCCTGAAGTTTCTGCGGAGAATTTTTACGTTAATCGTTCTTTGTCTAAAGATTCTACGGTTTTTGTGCAGGATTGGGAAGAAATAAGAAGGCTTGCGTGGAATTATATAGGTATTTCGCGCTCTGACGAAAGACTTGAAAAAGCTGAAAAAAGAATAAATATTTTAAAAGACGAAATAGACGGGCATTTCAGAAATTCGCCGCTTACCGTAGACAGAATAGAAGTGCGAAACATAATAGCGGTTGCCGAAATGGTAGCGCGTTCAGCGATGCTCAGAAAAGAAAGCAGAGGGCTGCACTATAATACGGATTATCCGTTTACGCTGCCGGAAGCGAAAGACACAATTATAAAGGCAAATAACAAATAACAAATTACAATTAACAAAAGTGGGTGTTATGAAAGATAATGTGGTTAAGATTAAAAGCAAGTTGTTTGCCATAAGAATTTATAAGCTTTATCAATATTTGTGTGACGAAAAAAAAGAATTTATTCTATCAAAACAGTACTGCGTTCAGGAACAAGTATAGGAGCAAATATTGCCGAGGCTGAATGCTCAATTAGTAGAAAAGAATTCATTTCAAAATTGTGTATAGCATTAAAAGAAGCTTCCGAAACGCAATACTGGTTGGAATTTCTACACGATGTACAGTTGATAAGTGATAGACAATTTTCAGATATTTGTTTGGATTGCAAAGAATTATTAAAGCTTTTGACTGCCACAATAAAAACATTAAAAAACAAAAAATATTTGTAAATTGTTATTTGTAATTTGTTAATTGGAGTAAAAAATGGACGTAATCAAAATACGCGGGGCCCGCCAGCATAATTTAAAAAATATTGATTTGGACATTCCGCGCAACAAGCTTGTAGTAATAACCGGACTCTCGGGTTCCGGAAAATCTTCGCTTGCCTTTGACACAATTTACGCCGAAGGACAGCGCAGGTACGTCGAATCTTTGTCGGCTTATGCCAGGCAATTTTTAGAACTTATGGATAAGCCTGACGCTGACATTATCGAAGGGCTTTCTCCCGCTATATCCATAGAACAGAGAAACCCGTCGCATAATCCGCGTTCCACGGTCGGCACGGTTACGGAAGTATACGACTATTTAAGGCTTTTGTTTGCCAGAGTCGGCGTTCCGCATTGCCCGCAATGCGGTAAAATCGTCCGGCCTCAGTCCGCGCAGCAGATAATAGACGATATTATGAAATTTCCCAAAGACACGATGGTTCATATACTTTCTCCTAAAGTTAAAGGAAGAACCGGAACCTACGAAGAACTTTTCGCAAGGCTTGCCAAAAGCGGTTATACGAGGGTAAGAGTAGATAAAAGCATATATTCGCTTGACGAAAAAATAAATTTGGACAGATATAAAAAACATACGATTGAAATTGTGGTTGACAGAATAAAAATCGACAAAGACGCGCGCGGCAGAGTTGCGGATTCCGTTGAAACGGCTTTAAAGGAATCCAAAGGAACGGTTGCTGCGGTTATAGTGGATAAAGGCGGAAAGGAGATTTTCGAAACCGTTTACAGCGAGCAGTACGCATGTATCGACTGCGGAATAAATCTTTCTGAAATTGAACCGCGTTTATTTTCTTTTAATTCGCCGTTCGGAGCATGTCCCGAATGTACGGGTCTTGGAAATAAAATAGAAATCGACGAGAATCTTGTTGTTCCGGATAAAACGCGTTCTCTGTCGCAAGGAGCCGTAATAGCGTGGACCGAACCGATAACTACCAGAACAAACAGATGGAAAGGCTCGTGGGGCGGATATTACTGGGAACTTCTCAGTTCCGTAGCAAAGGTTAATAAAATTCCTTTGAACAAGCCGTGGAAAGAGCTCACAAAAGAGCAGCAAGACATAATACTTTACGGATACGACGACGAATTTGAAGGCGTTGTAACCAATATGCAGCGCAGGTATAACGAAACAGAGTCTGCTTTTGTCAGAGACGAAATATACAATAAGTATATGAGTAAAAAGATTTGTCCTTTATGCAAAGGCAGGCGGCTTAAAAAAGAAGCTTTGTCGGTTTTAATAGATAAAAAATCCATATCGGACATAACTAAAATGTCCGTTGAAAAATCGTTAGATTTTTTTACCGATATTAAGTTTAGCGAGAAAGATAAAACCATAAGCAAAACAATTCTTAAAGAAATAAAAGAAAGGCTGCTGTTTTTAAACAATGTCGGGCTGGGCTATTTAAGTTTAGACAGAGAAAGCGGGACACTTTCGGGTGGAGAGGGACAGAGAATACATCTTGCCACGCAGATAGGATCGGGACTTACGGGAGTTTTGTATGTTTTGGACGAGCCGTCCATAGGTCTTCACCAGAGAGACAACGGAAAACTTCTTGAAACTCTTGTAAAACTAAGGGATTTGGGAAACACTTTAATTGTTGTGGAACACGACGAGGACACAATGCGCGCTTCCGACCATATAATAGATTTAGGTCCCGGGGCGGGCGTTCACGGCGGATATATTGTCGCTCAGGGAAATATTAAAGATATTATGAAATCGCCTAAATCTTTGACAGGCCAGTATTTAAAAGGGGATTTGCAAATACCTCTCCCTAAAAAAAGAAAACAGCCGCTTGACAAGTGGCTTACCGTCGAGGGTGCCCAGCAGTTTAATTTGAAAAAAATAGACGTTCATCTTCCGGTCGGCCTTTTTATATGCGTTACCGGTGTTTCCGGAAGCGGAAAATCCACTTTGGTTCACGAGATAATATATAAAAATCTTGCTAAAAAAATTTACGGAACAAAAGACGATCCCGGAAAATTTAAGTTAATGGAAGGTCTTGAGCATTTCGACAAAGTCGTAATTGTGGACCAGTCGCCGATAGGCAGAACGCCGAGGTCTAATCCCGCGACGTACACGGGAGCGTTTGGAATAGTAAGAGATTTGTTCTCGCAGATGCCGGAATCAAAAACAAGAGGCTACGGTCCGGGCAGATTTTCTTTTAACGTAAAAGGCGGAAGATGCGAAAATTGCCAGGGAGACGGAACTCTAAAAATAGAAATGCAATTTTTGCCCGACGTCTATGTAACCTGCGAAGTATGCGGCGGAAAAAGGTTTAACGAGGAAACGCTTCAAATCAGATATAAAGGAAAAACAATCGACGAAGTTTTAAATATGACCGTCGAAGAAGGCGTAAAGTTTTTTGAAAATATTCCGGTTTTAAAAAGAATTTTGTCGACTTTGGAAGACGTCGGGCTGGGCTATATCAGAATAGGCCAGCAGGCGACTACTTTGTCCGGCGGCGAAGCACAGAGAGTCAAGCTTGCTACGGAACTTTCAAAAAGAGCTACCGGAAGAACGATTTATATTCTTGACGAACCGACAACCGGTCTTCATTTTGCCGATGTGGGAAAACTTCTTGAAGTTTTGCGCCGGCTTTCTTACGCGGGAAACACGGTTTTGGTAATAGAGCACAATTTGGACGTTGTTAAAACCGCGGACTGGATTATAGATTTAGGACCCGAAGGCGGAGAGCGAGGCGGAGAACTTATTACCGAGGGAACTCCCGAAGAAATAATGAAAAACCCGAAATCCTTTACCGGAAATTATTTGAAAGAATACGTGAAACGACAATTAACAATTGACAATTAACAAATAACAATTAAAAACAACTGCAAATAATTGTAAATTATTATTTGTAATTTGTTAATTGTTAATTGCCTTTAGGATTGCGTTTCCGAAATCTACGGCTGCCTCAGGTCCGTTTGCCGTAATAATATTGCCGTCAACTTCCAGAGGAGCTGCCGTATAATTCGCCCCGCCTTTTATTAAGTAGTCTTTATCGTCCGGAAATACCGTGGCTTTTTTGCCTTTCAGAATTCCGGAATTTGCAAGAATTACTCCCGCCGAGCAAATGGAGGCTGTTATCTTTTTAGCTTTATAAAATTCTTCGGCAAGTTTTAATGCAATAGGATTTTCAAAAAATACCGCCGAGCCTTTTCCGCCGATATAGACAATAGCGTCAAAATTTTGGGGTTTTATTTCGTAAATAGTCATACTGCTTATTGCTTTATTGCCGAACCTGCCAGTAATTTCGCCTTTTTTAATGCTTGCCGTTACAATCTGTATACCTGAGTCTTCGAGAATTTTTTTCGGCTTAAAATATTCCTCGTCTCTGAACATTTCCGGAGCGGTTATGAAAACGACTTTTTTCATAGTTGTCTCCTTTTTATTTGTCAATCTTTTGTCCGTTGCCTTTGTCGTCATTCCGTTGAAAAACGGAATCCATGTTTGTCGTTAAAAGACATAAGGATAAATATTATTTTAAGTAACAATGGATTCCGCATCAAGTGCGGAATGACAAACACAAACAATGAATGTTACTGTTTGTCACTTTTTTTCTATTGTCACGTTTTTCAATATGACGTCTTCTATGGGTTTGTCGGAAAAATCAACTTGGCTTCTTGCTATTTTTTTGATTATATCCAAACCCTCCGTTACCTGTCCGAAAATAGTATGGTTTCCGTTTAACCAAGGAGTTGAAACTTCAGTTATAAAAAACTGAGAGCCGTTTGTGTTCGGTCCCGAGTTTGCCATGGCGAGTATTCCGGGCTTGTCGAATTTTAAGGATGGGTCTATTTCGTCTTTAAATTTATATCCCGGACCGCCTGTTCCGGTTCCAAGCGGATCGCCTCCCTGTATCATAAATTCCGGTATGACTCTGTGGAATATCAGCCCGTCGTAAAATTTCTTTTTTGTTTTTTTGCCGGTTTTATGGTCGGTAAACTCTTTTACGCCCTCGGCGAGTTCTACGAAATTTTCTACCGTAAGAGGCGCGTTTTCTGGGAGAAGTTTTACCTTAATTGTTCCTAACGACGTTTCAAAAATTGCAATCATTTCTTTTGTCTCCTTTTGAGGGGGAATTTCTTTTTTAATCTCTTTTTGCGGCACACAGCCGAGCGCCAGCATTAGCGTTAAAAATAAATATTTTTTCATTAAACGATTATACAATTTTAAAAAACGATTGTTAACCCGTTTGTTTAATAATTAAAAAATGAACGATTGTAACATATTGACAAATATCTATATGTTTGCTATTCTTCTTCATATAGATAAATATCAATATTATGGAGAGTACCGGATGAATAAAAAGTATAGAGATTATGCTCTTATGCTGAAAGCCCTTGGCGATGAGACGCGGCTTAAAGTTATGGGTATGTTATCTAAGGGAGAGCGTTGCGCTTGTGAATTACTCGAAGAATTTCATATAACGCAGCCTACGCTCAGTTACCATATGAAAATGCTTGTTAAATGTAAGCTGGTAAACGTCGCTAAAAAAGGTTCTTGGATGCGCTACAGAATAAATGAAGACATAAGTAAAAATTTGATTGCTTTTCTTTCGCGGACAATGAAATAAAATATGATATTGCGAGGTTAAATTATGGAAATTAAAGTTTTAGGGACAGGTTGTGCAAAATGCAAGACGCTTATGAACTTAGTAGATGAAACCATAAAAGAATTAAACATAGAAGCCGATATAGAAAAAATAGAAGATATCAATAAGATTGTTTCTTACGGCGTTATGAATACGCCTGCTTTGGTTATAAATAATAAAGTAGTGCTTTCCGGCAGCTTGCCTTCTAAAAAAGAATTGGCGGAGTTAATCTCCAAAAATTAGGGGTTTATTAAAAAGGATGAAGAAAATACTTGTTTTGTGTACAGGAAACTCTTGTAGAAGCCAAATGGCGGAAAGTCTTATAAACGGTTATTTTAGAGATAATTATCAGTCTTTCAGCGCAGGTACAAAACCTTCTAAAGTAAATCCTTACGCTATAAAATCAATGGCGGAAATAGGAATAGATATTTCTAAAAATACTTCTAAGTACGTTGACGTATTTAAGAATGAATCTTTTGATATTCTAATAACCGTATGCGATAACGCAAAAGAATCATGCCCTGTTTATTTCGGAAAAGCTGTTAAATACCATTGGCCTTTTTATGATCCTGCCGAAGCCGTTGGTACTGAAGAAGAAATTTTAAAAGTATTTCGTGACGTGCGGAATGAAATTTTTGAAAAACTGAAGAAAGAATTGTAATAAAGGAGCATATAAAATGTCTTTTTTTAAAACGGAATGGAAAAAAATATTAATTTATATTGCCGGCTTTCTGGTAATTTATTATCTGCCGATAGGCAAAAGTCAGTTTGATAACGCGGTTCTAAATTCCATAGGTTTGTTAAATTCATATTTTAAAGAGCATTTTCTGTTCGGTTTGTTTCCGGCAATGTTTATTGCCGGCGCATTAAGCGTATTCTTAAAATCAAACGAAGTTATTAAATATATGGGCGCGAAAGCAAAAAAAACGGCTGCTTATTTGTTTGCGTCCGTTTCCGGTCTTGTTCTGACGGTTTGCTCCTGTACTGTTATGCCTTTATTTGCGGGTATTTATAAAATGGGCGCGGGCTTAGGACCGGCAGTTACGTTTTTATATGCCGCTCCGGCGATAAATCTTGTAGCCATAACCATGACAAGCAGCGTTTTAGGTTTGCAAATGGGCATAGCAAGAACCGTAATGGCGGTATTTTTTAGTTTTTTTGTAGGTCTTTTTATGGCATTTGTTTTCAGAAAAGAGGAAATAAAAAGAATAGAAGCAATAAACGTTTGCGATAGCGGCGGCGCGCAAAAACCTTTTTACGTCAATTTGATGTTTTTTGCTTCAATGATAGCGTTGTTTGTGTTTGCTAAACTGCATGCTGATTCCGTATTTTTTGCCGCGCTTATAATTGTTTCCGCAGTATTTTTAATTTTTACTCTTATAAAGTATTTTAAAAAAGACGATTATGACATATGGTTTGTTTCAACGTTTGAATACATTAAAAAAATGATGCCTCTTTTGGTTATCGGCATTATAGCTTCCGGTTTTTTTCTTGGTTATGATGGTAAAGAAGGAATTATTCCGTCCGTTTATATTAACGCCGTTGTAGGCGGCAACGGACTTTTGGCAAACTTTATATCGTCTTTTTTCGGGGCGTTTATTTATTTTTGCACTTTGATAGAGGTCCCGATAGTGCAGGGATTTATTAATAACGGAATGGGCAAAGGACCCGCGCTTGCTTTGCTGCTTTCAGGACCGGCGTTGTCGCTGCCCAATATGCTTTTAATAAGAAGCGTTCTCGGCACTAAAAAAACAATAGTTTATATAGGCACGGTAATTATTCTTGCAACAGTAACGGGCTATATATTCGGAAATTATTTTTTTTAGAGATATCCATTGGGGTTTAGTATTTTCCATAATTATATTAACTCCGCTATCTTTCCCGCAGCTTCAAGATCTCTGTAATCAAACTGATTTTTCCGCGTTGCTTTGAGCAGTTCGCGGTCGTTTTTCAGATACTGTTGTACAAAACTGCCGAGTTTGGACTTTTCAAAGCAGAAAAGTCCGAGCTTGCGGGTTATTATAAAGTCCACGTTTCCCGGTTCCTGCCCTCCGAGGTAATCGGTTACGATTACCGGCACGGTAAGATTTATACATTCCATAAGCACATTAGGACTTCCGCGCACTATAGCGATATCGTTACACGGCATTAATTCGTCTATATTGTTTACAAAACCGTGAATTTTAACATCGGGATTGCCGCCGAACTCGTCCTTTAAACTCTTTTCTAAACCGGCGTTTCTGCCGGCTATCACGGTGACGCGGGAGTTCTTGATCTTTAACAGCTCTCTGATATTTGCCGCCATGTCGCCGCTGCCTTCAGCTCCGCTCATCATAAACAGCCTTATCAATCCGTCATTTTTGCGTTCCGTTTCAGTCACGGTTTTGGCGCGTTCCGTGATAATAGTCCGCGTGGGAAGGTTTATCACGCTTAGTTTGTCCGGATTTAGTTCCTTGCGCAGCGCATAACCAAGACTTTCTCTCGTAGGGCAAATTGTCAAATCAGCGCGTTTGTCTATCCATAACGGCGAGATGCTTACGAGGTCGGCAATAAGCGTTATAAAACGGCACGGGAGATTGTTCTTTTTTAAAATGTTTAATATGCTGCCGACGAAAAGCGGATGAACGCTGACTATTGTGTCCGGTTCGTATTCCTTAAATATTTTCAAAAACTTTTTTTTGCAACTGCTTTCTATGATACGGTTAACAAAACGCGGATATTTTGCGGAAAAGTTGAATGAAAACTCCCAAAGTTTCGGGTAATTGTGAGTAAACTTACCGTAGCCTTTTGCGCGGTTAAACAACGCTTTCGAACCCATCTCAAAAGCCTCGACAGTTTTAAAATCAATATTGCGCGCCCGCAACGCGTCTTCAACCGCGAAAGTGATGCTCGCGTGTCCGTGTCCCGTCACATAAGAGGTAAGTATTAAAACTTTCCTGGACTTTTCCATAATTGCATTATAATAAGTAATAGTTAAGAATTTATTAAGATTGTGTTAGAGTTGCTAATATTTGTTTTAAAGGTTTGTTTTGCCGTTTCATTTGTTTTTTGCTAAAATTATTGAAATATCAAACAATTTTTAATTTCAGGATAAAAAAATGAAAAAACAGTCTGCAAAAGTAAGGGCTGAATTTTTGGATTTTTTCAAAAAAAACGGTTCTACGATAGTTCCGTCGGACTCGCTCATTCCGTCAGGGGATAAAACCCTTCTTTTTACGTCCGCGGGAATGGTGCAGTTCAAGCAGCATTTTCTCGGTCAAAGCAAAGATGCTTTTACAAGAGCGGCAAGCTGCCAGAAGTGTTTCAGGACTTCGGATATAGACAATGTCGGTATAACCGCAAGGCATCTAACTTTTTTTGAGATGCTCGGGAATTTCAGTTTCGGAGATTATTTTAAAAAAGAAGCGATAGCGTGGGCTTATGAATTTTTGACAAAAAATATGGATTTGCCTAAAGACAAGCTTTATTTTACCGTATATAAAGAAGACAATGAAGCCGAGGATATTTGGAAAAAGATTGTTCCGGCCGGAAGAATTATAAAAATGGGCGAAGATACGAATTTCTGGAATATGGGCGACACCGGACCTTGCGGGCCTTGCTCTGAAATTCTTATAGATTTGGGCGAAGATATGGGATGCGGCAAACCTGATTGCAGTCCCGCATGCAGTTGCGACAGACATTTGGAAATATGGAATCTTGTTTTTACGCAGTTTGACAGGCAGGCTGACAATTCCCTTAAAAATTTGCCGAGAAAAAATATAGATACGGGAATGGGTCTTGAAAGAATTGTCGCAGCGGCAAACGGCAGAAAAAGCATCTTTGATACCGATTTGTTTATGCCGATAATGGAAAACTCCGCAGAAATTCTTAAAATAAAAAACGAAGGCAAAAATATTTCCAAACTCAGAATGATTGCCGACCACGCAAGAGCCGTGACGTTTTTAATTTCCGACGGAATACTGCCGTCAAACGAAGGGCGTGGATACGTTTTAAGAAGGATTTTAAGAAGGGCTTTAAGGCAGGGGAAACTTTACGGATATAATAAGCCTTTTATAAACGAGCTTGCTTCGTCTGTTTTTAATATTATGGAGCCCGCTTATCCGGAACTATCATCAAGACTCGGCAACATTAAAGCGATTATAAAAGTTGAAGAAGAAAAATTTTTGGAAACTTTGGAAGCGGGTTCGGATATGCTTTCGGAAATCATAAATTCTTATAAATCCAAAGGTTCAAATGTTATAGACGGCGAAGCTGTTTTTAAGTTATACGATACTTACGGTTTTCCTTACGATTTAACAAAAGAAATAGCCGCGGAAAACAATATGACTATTGACGAGGCAGGCTTTAAAGCCGAGCAGAAAAACGCCCAGGAAAAATCGCGCGCTGCCTGGGGAGGCTCGGGAGAGCAGGACGTAACGTTTTATTCCATACTGCACAAGAAAACCGGCGATACGCAGTTTGTGGGATATGATAACTATTGGGCTGAAGGAAAAGTTACGGCTTTAACAAGAGACGGCAAAGAAACGGGTATTCTTAAAGCCGGCGATACAGGCGAGATAATTCTTTCTCAAACGGCGTTTTACGCTCATTCGGGCGGACAAGTTTCCGATAAAGGCAAAATTACCTCTAAACATTTTGAAGCCGAAGTGGAAGAAGTTCTCAAACCCGTGGGGAATTTATTTGTTCATAAAGTTAAAGTTCTCAAAGGCGATATCTCAATCGGCGCCGTTGTAACGTCTGAAATAAATATAGAATACAGGAAACAAACGGCAAGGCATCATACTGCCACGCATTTGCTGCAAAAAGTTTTAAGGGACTATTTCGGCGAACATATTACTCAGGCCGGCTCTCTTGTAGCGGACAGTTATCTGCGTTTCGATTTTACTCATTTTAACGCGGTTAAAAAAGAAGATTTGATAAAAATTGAAACAAAAGTTAACGCGATAATCAGGGAAAATATACCTGTTTGCGTAGAAAATATGAGTATTGACGAAGCTCGGAAAGCCGGGGCTATGGCGTTGTTCGGCGAAAAATACGGAGATGTTGTCAGAACAGTATCCGTTAAAAATGAAAACGAAAGCGAAGCTTTCTCTATGGAACTTTGCGGCGGAACGCACATAACGCGCACAGGCGACATAGGATTTTTTAAGATAGTTTCGGAATCTTCCGTTGCTGCGGGCGTACGCAGGATTGAAGCTGTTGCCGGACTTGCGGCGGAAGAGTACGTGCTAAAAGACGAATACAGCATGTTTAAAATGGCGGAGATTTTGAACGTTTCAAAAGAAGAGTTGTTTGAAAGAGCGCAAAAATTTATTGCCGATTATAAAAGACTCGGCCAAGAACTCGTTGATTTAAGAAGCCGTTTAATTTCCGGAGATATAGTTAATTACGTTAAATTGGCAAAAGACATAAAAGGAATGAAATTTTTGGCATTGTCCGTTGACGAAGTTGACGTAAAAGTTTTAAGAGATATGTCCGATAAAATAAAAGAAAAAATGAAGTCCGCTGTTATTATCATAGTTTCAAAAAGCGGGGATAAAGCCTCTTTTATAGTTTCGGCTACGCCGGATTATATTGAAAAAGGCGTTAACGCGGGAAAAATTGCAAAAGTTTTTGCGGCGGATATTAACGGTTCCGGCGGCGGAAAGCCGGATTTTGCGCAGGGTGGCTCGAAAGATATTTCAAAAATTGACGATGCCGTAAAGAACGCGGAAAAATATTTATAACTACAGAGTGGAAAGTTAAAAGTGAAAAGTTGAAATGATGTGTTTTCGCAAAGCGAAAACTGAAAACAGGTTTCGGCGTAGCCGAAACGCAATATTTTTACTTTCCACTTTTCAATTTTCACTTTGCTGTTTAAAAGGAGTAATAATGTCAAAATACATTTCTTTAACCGCTATAGGAAAAGACAGACCGGGTATTGTCGGCGCGATAACAAAAGTTTTGTACGAACTTAAATGCAATATTGAAGATTCAACTATGACGATTTTGCACGGACAGTTTGCGATGATCCTTATTGTAGAACTTCCTTTGTCAATTACTTTAAAAAAATTGTCGTCTGATATTTCAAAAAAAGCCAAGCGTTTAGGGTTGTCCGTATCTTATTCTCCCGTAGCGTCCGTAAAGAAAAAGAAAGAAAAAATAAATCCTTACGTCATATCCGTTTACGGAGCGGACAAAACCGGGATAGTTTATAATATCAGTAAATATCTTGCCGGGAAAAAAATAAATATTACCGACGTTCAGACAGCCGTTACAAATTCTAAAATCGGAAAAACGTATATAATGCTTATTGAAGCGCAATTCCCCGAAAAAATTTCCGTTCAAAAAGTTTCGTCTGAGCTTGCCGAAATATCTAAGAGTTTAGGCTTAAGCATTTCAATCAACAAGGCAGAGTCTTCGGAAATATGAGCGTTTTACCGGTAATTACCATTCCCGATCCGCTGCTTAAGCGGGTATCTATTGACGTGAAAGATACCGGAGGCGAAGTCCGGACTTTAGCTGAAAATATGCGAAAGACTATGCTTTACCATAAATCATGCGTAGGCATAGCCGCGGTTCAGGTCGGAGTTTTGGTAAGGATAATTATTGTCGATGTGTCTCTTAGCGAAAAACCTCACAGAAGTTCCGGAGTTTTGACAATGATAAATCCCGTTATAACATATTCTTCCGGAAAAACAAGTTCAAGAGAAGGCTGTTTAAGCGTTCCGGATTTTATAGGAACCGTCACAAGAAAGAAAAAAATAGAAGTGGAATACCTGGATTTAAACGGCTGTAAACAATTTTTAAAGACAGACGGTTTTGAAGCTGTATGTATTCAACACGAAATAGATCATCTAGACGGAAAAGTATTTTTAGACAGAGTGACTTCTTTGAAAACTGATGTGTTTAGAAGGATGTGAGTTGTTATTTCCTCTCCCTTGTCAGAGAGATGAAACAATAGAATAATTGCTTTTCTTTCCTCTCCCTTGCCAGGGAGAGGATTAAGGTGAGGGTGATCCGGATACTCTAATTTTATGCGCCTATAGCTCAACTGGATAGAGCGTCAGCCTCCGGAGCTGAATGTTCCAGTTCAAATCTGGATAGGCGCATTTAAAGATAACTAATATGAAATCAGTTATACAAAGAGTTAAAAAAGCATCGGTTACGATAAACGGCAAAGAGAAACGTACGATTTCCGAAGGCTTGGTTGTTTTGGCGGCGTTTGGCAAGAATGATACCGCGCAGAAATGCGACGCATTATTTGAAAAAATTAAAAACATGAGAATTTTTTCAAACGAAGAAGGAAAATTTGATAAATCCGTTGAAGACATAAAAGGCAGTTTTCTGATTATTTCGCAGTTTACGCTGTACGGAAATTGTAAAAAAGGCAAAAGGCCGGATTTTACCGAAGCCGCCGGATATGAGCAGGGGAAAAAGCTGTATGAAGAATTTTTGGAAACCGCAAAACAGTCGGGTCTAAACGTTGTAAGCGGCGAGTTTGGGGCTGATATGCTTGTCGATATACAAAACGACGGTCCCGTAACAATTATTTTAGATTCAGAAAATATATGAATGTTGAACAAAACATAGATAAGCTTTATAAAATGACGGAAAAATGTGAAATATGTCCGAGAAAGTGCGGCGTTAGCCGGATCAAAGGGCAGAAAGGTCTTTGCAGAACGGCGGATAAAATTTTTATTGCAAGCCATAATGTCCATATGGGCGAAGAACCGCCGATAACCGGAACAAAAGGTTCAGGGACAATATTTTTTTCAAACTGTGTTTTAAGCTGCGTTTTTTGCCAGAATTATCCGATAAGCCAGCTGGGAAACGGCAAAGAAGTAAGCATTGACGGTTTTGTCGATATTATGCTCAGACTGCAGGACAAAGGCGTTCATAATATCAATTTTGTTACTCCAACTCATTACAGCGCGCAGATTGCAAAAGCTGTTTACTTAGCGAGACAAAAGGGTTTGGAAATACCGGTTCTTTCCAATAACAGCGGTTATGAAAATATTGAAACTTTAAAACTTCTTGAAGGATTGATAGACATATATCTTCCCGATATAAAATATTCCGATAATAATATAGCTTTTAAATATTCCGGCGTTAAAGATTATGTTGAAGTTAACAGGGAAGCTCTGAAAGAAATGAAACGCCAAACCGGCGACTTAAAATTAAAAGACGACGGAATCGCGTATAAAGGCATTCTTGTAAGGCATTTGGTTTTGCCGGGAAATATTGAAAATACAAAAAACTCCTTAAAGTTTATAACCGAAGAATTGTCAAAAGAAACTTTTGTAAGTCTTATGGCTCAATATCATACCGCGCATAAATCCGATAATTTTCCTGAACTGTCAAAAAGTCTGACGCAGGATGAATATAATCAGGCCCTTTATGAACTTGAAAATTTAGGTTTGGAAAACGGCTGGCAGCAGGATATTTAACGGCATATAAAATAAATAGGAATGTTACTAATGAAAAAAATATTATTGATGTTTTTAACAATACTTTTTTGCGTATCCGCTGTTTTTGCGGCAAATTTTGAAGAAACAAAAAAAATGGCAGAGCAAGGAAATCGCAAAGCGCAGTACGACCTTGGAGAAATGTATTACAATGGCAGCGAGATAATACAAGATATAGAAAAAGCAACATATTGGTATGAAAAGGTAGCGGAACAGGGGGACGCGCGTTCTCAACGCCGTTTGGCAGATATATATTATAATGGCACCGGCGGGATAAGACAGGATGTTAAAAAAGCAATATATTGGTATGAAAAACTGGCGGAACAGGGGGATGCACGCGCTCAACGCCGTTTGGGAGATATATATAATAATGGCACCGGCGGAATAAGACAGGATATTAAAAAAGCAATATATTGGTACGAAAAATTAGCGCAACAAGGTAACGAAAACGCTCAACGCCGTTTGGGAGAAATATATTATAATGGCAGCGGCGAGATAAAACAGGATCTAAAAAAAGCAATATATTGGTATGAAAAATTAGCGCAACAGGGTAATGCGGCCGCTCAATATCGTTTGGGAACAATATATCGTAATGGCAGCGGAGTACAAGACTTAAAAAAAGCAAGATATTGGTTTGAAAAAGCGGCACAACAAGGGCATTCAGGAGCTCAGAACATATTGAAAAAATTAAAATAACTATAAAAGGTGAAGCATGGAAGTTTAGATGCATTGATGCATGGTAACGACGTTGTCTTTGTTATGCATCTATGCGTCCATGTGTCTAATCTTCTGAGGTGTGATTATGTTCTCAAAATATTTTTTGGCTTTATTTACGACCTTATTTTTTGGCCCTGGCGTCGGGCATCTTTTTTTAAAACAGTATAAAAAAGCAGCGGCGCTTATAGGCATTTCAATTTTAGTCCTAATTGTAGTTGCGATAATAATGTCGTTTTCAATAGATTTAAATTCTGTCCCTAAAGATTACGGTGCTATGAGAGAATATCTGCGAAATTTTTTATCGCAAAACTCAAACATGATGCTTATGATAAATATACCTCTTGCTCTTGTCTGGGCTTACTCTTTTGCCGATATCGGCAGAAGTTTATACGGTGAATATAAAGAATACAAAAACACAGAGAGTGAAAAATGAAATTTAAAAAAATATTGTATGCCGCTTTATGCGTTCTTGTCGTATGCGGCTGCGTTTCCACTAAAGGAGTAAAAACCGTGAAAAAATACGATACCGGTCTTACGTCCGTGCTGATTAATAATGATGACAGCCTCGCCGCGTCCGTAAGCGTTTATGTCCGCGCGGGAGCGGTTGACGAAAAATCATCTCAGGCGGGACTGTCGCATTTTTTGGAACATTTGATGTTTAAAGGAAGCAAAAACTATCAGGGAGACGAATTGAGCCGTCGCGTTGAAAACATGGGCGGTTATATTAACGCCGCCACGTCCAAAGAATATACGATGTATTATATAAACATACAGAAGGACGGCGTTGAAGAAGCTGTTAAAATGCTGGCTGATGTTGTGCAGTTTCCTCTTTTTCCTCAGGATGACGTAGACAGAGAAAGAAAAGTCGTAATCGAGGAAATTCAGAGACATTCCGACAATCCGGAGTCTGTTCTTTACGAAACTTTTTTTAAAACTATTTATGAAAAAAGCGCTTTGAAAAACAGTATCATAGGAACCGCGGATGTCATCGCAAATGTTTCAAGAGACGAAATTTACGATTATTACAGCTCGCATTACGTGCCCGAAAAAATGGTTGTGGTAGTTTCCGGAAATTTCGATAAAAACAAAACGCAAAAACTTATAGATAAAACTTTCGGAAAAATTCAAAAAAGAACGCCTTTGCCGGACCCCGTTACTTTGGAAAGCGTTCATACCGGTAAAGATTGGATTAAACACGATAAAGTCGAAGTGGGTTATCTTGTTTCCGGCTTTTTAGGACCCGATATAACTTCGGATGATATTTTTACGGCGGATTTGGCTATGTCCGTTTTAGGCGGCGGAAAATCGTCAAGACTTTACAGGGTTTTAAAAGACGAAAAGCAATTGGTTTATTCTATCGGCTCGTCGTTTATGACCGTAAAAGGAACGGGCATTGCTTATGTCAGCGCGGTTTTTGCTCCGGAAAATCTTGACGAAATAAAAGCCGAAATAAAAAAACAGATAGAAGATATAATTAAAAACGGCATTACGGAAGAAGAACTCAACAGGGCGAAACTCGCGTTTAAAACTTCGTGGAATTTTTCGCATGAAACTCCGTTTGACATAGCTTATAACGTCGGATATTGGACGCTTATGGGCAGGCCCGAAGCGGCAGATAATTATATGCTTAAAATAAAAGCTCTTACTGCGGAAAATGTACGAGAATTTTTTGCGAAATATTATTCGCCGGATAGAATTACGAACGCGGCATTATTGCCCAACAGGTAGCCTTGTCTGTCATTCTGCGCCCTGCAACTTCGTGCAGTGTAAACTCCGTCGCAGAATCTATAAATTTATAGACCCTGCAAGTTCCTGCAGGGTGACTCGGGTTTGAGTATTAATTAAATACTAAGGTTAAAAAATGAAAAAAATTATAGGTTTGTTTATACTATCTCTCCAGATTGTTTTAGTTCAAAACGCGGGAGGCGCAATGAACGATTTTACGCTTAAAAACGGAATTAAAGTTATATTTAACAAAACCGGCGGGGTTCAGGTTGTGTCGTTAAGAGTCGTCACTCCCGTGTCTGTTATATCCGAAGATGAAAAAAACGCCGGTATTTCAAATTTGACGGCGAGGCTTATGGCAAAGGCTACAAAAAACCGTTCGGTCGCGACGCTTGCGAAAGACGTTGACAATATAGGCGCGGATTTATATTCGGATACGGATTACGATATGTCCGGATTTAATATGAATTTTTTGCCGGAATATTTTGACAAAGCCTGTGAAATTTTTTCCGATGTTATAATTAATCCGCTTTTTGACGAAAATGACCTCAATTTTGAAAAGCAGGATACGATTGCCGGTTTAAGTTCGAGAAAAGACAGCATAGGCCGCACGGCTTCGGACAATTTCATAAAGTTATTTTACGGAACCGCTCCGTATTCTTTGCCTGTCGCGGGAAGCCAAAAAACGGTTTCCGCCGCGACTTGCGAAAATCTTAAAGACTGGCATAAATATTCTTATAATGCTTCGAATATTTTAATATCGATTGCCGGAAATGTAGAAGAAAGCACGGTAAAAAACGCTCTTGAAAAATATTTCGGGAATATAGAATCCGGAAAGAAGTTTGAAAAGCCTGTTTGGGTTTTGGATTTGAAAAGGCCTGAAAAAGCTGAAATCGCCGGAAAATTTAATCAGGCTTATATTCTTCAAGGCTTTTCCGCTCCGTCTTTAAGCGATAAAGATTTCGTAACTTTAAAAGTCATAAACGCGCTGCTCGGCGGAAGAATGACAAGCGTTCTTTTTGTCGAACTCAGGGAAAAACTCGGGCTGGCATATGAAGTAAGCGCGGTTTATCCGTCAAGAATAATGGAGAGTTATTTTTCGGTTTATATAGGGCTTGATAAGAAAAACATATCTTTGACGCTTAGAAGAATAGACGAGATATTAAAAGATTTCCGTTCGAAAGAAGTTGATCCGCAGGAACTTAAAGACACGAAAACTTATATTAAAGGCCTTTACATAATGGACAGGCAAACCGTGGGCAGACGGTCGTATTATCACGCCTGGCGCGAAATCGTCGGACAAGGTTATAAATACGATGAAAAATATCTGGACGATATTGACAAAGTTACCGCGGAAGATATTAAAAGAGTCGCTAATAGAATTTTTGACGCCCGGTCTTTGACGGTTATAATTAATCCTGAAAATAAAAAATGAAGAGTGGAAAGTGAAAAGTGAAAAATTAGATATAAAAAAAATTGTACTGCTATTTTGCTTTTTATTTTTCTTTTCCTGCTCGTCGGAAAAGACTGACCAACAGGACGTAACTTCGGACAATTCATCTCCGGTTTACGGCGACGCTTTTATAATAGCAAGTTTGAGCGACGCTTCATATCTAAATCCCGTTCTTGCAAGCGATACTTCTTCTTCTTTGGTTTTAGGCCAGATATTTAACGGACTTGTAAAATACGACAAGGATTTAAACCTTACCGGCGATTTGGCGGAAAGTTTTGAAGTTTCAAAAGACGGGCTTGAAATAATTTTTAAACTGCGCAAAAACGTCAAATGGCACGACGGGGTTCCTTTTACGGCGCAGGACGTAAAATTCACATATGAAACTTTAATTGACCCGAATGTCAAAACCCCCTATTCGTCAAACTTTACGATAATAAAAGATTTTAAAATAATCGACGATTATACCGTCAAAGTAATTTACGACAAACCTTTCGCGCCTAATCTTGAAAGATGGGGCATGAGTATAATTCCTAAACATATTTTTGAAGGACATGACATAAATACCGCCGCGGCAAACAGAAATCCCGTAGGTACGGGTCCTTATAAATTCAAATCGTGGCAGACAGACCAAAAAATTATTCTTGAAGCAAATCCCGACTATTTTGAAGGAAAACCTTACATAAGCAGATATATAGTTCAAATAGTGCCCGACCAGGCTGTTCAGTTTTTAGAGCTGCGAAAGCAGTCTTTGGACGCGGTTACTTTAACTCCGGACCAATGGTACGCTTATGACAGCTTTTTTAAGTTTTATAATAAATTTCGCGAGCCTGCGTTTGCGTTTACTTATCTGGGCTTTAATATGCAAAGAAAACCTTTTGACGATAAAAAATTCATATTGGCAATGCAGCTTGCGATAAATAAAAAAGACATAATAGAAGGCGTGCTTTTAAACACCGGAAAAGAGGCTATAGGTCCTTACCCTCCGCAGAGCTGGGCTTATAATGCGGATATTCCCGAATCAGAATATAATCCGCAAAAAGCCGCCGAAATGTTAAAAGAACTCGGCTTTGAAGATATTAATAATGACGGCTGGCTTGAATATAAAGGAAAACAGTTTGAATTTACCATTACCACAAATCAGGGAAACAAACAAAGAGAACTTACCGCCCAGATTGTTCAGGAGCAGTTAAAAAAAATCGGCATAAAAACAAACGTGCGTATAATCGAATTTTCGACTTTTATAAACCAGTACATAGCAAAAAGAGAATTTGACGCGGTTATTATGGGCTGGAGTCTTACCTTAGACCCCGACCAGTATTCGCTTTGGCATTCAAAACAAACCGCCCCGAGAGAGTATAATTTTTTGTCGTATAATAATCCCGAAGTCGACGGACTTTACGAAAAAGCAAGGAGCATTTTTGACATTGAAACAAGAAAAAAAATATATTACAGAATACAGGAAATTATGGAAAAAGATCCGCCGTGCATTTTTTTATATTACCCCGACTCGATGCAGGCTGTGCATAAACGTTTTAAAGGAATTAATCCCGCTCCGATAGGCATATATCATAATTTTATTGAATGGTGGGTTCCTAAATCACAGCAGAGATATTTTTTTAGCGATAGATGATTTTAGCAGCAAAATTTAAAAAACGGCGGCAAATAAATAAATTTAAGCATAGGATGTAAAAATGAAAAAACTTTTAAGCGTCACAATAAAGATCATAATAAGAATAGTTTTAATAATTGCCGCAAGTTTTTTAGTTCTCATATTTCTATACGGATATGATATGGCAAATGTAATGATGACCAATTTCGGATCGCGTTTTAAATATGAATTGGGCAAAATATATTACGGCAGAGACGGAGAAAAAGCCGCAAATTGGCGTAAGAAAGCGGCGGAGCAGGAAGAAAGAAGAGCTTATAAAATGACGGATATAGTTCATTTCAAACAAGCAAAAGAATCAGCAAAAGCAGGCAATGCCGAAAGTCAGTTTAAATTAGCCGGAATGTATTATCGCGGTCAAGGCGTTAAACAAAATTACGCTGAAGCAGTAAACTGGTATCAAAAAGCGTCGGAGCAGGGGTTTAAAGCCGCGCAAGAGATGTTAGATAAAATTACCGAATATGAACAAATAAAAAAATCAGCGGAAGAAGGCAACGCCGAAAGCCAATTTAAGTTAGCTGAAATGTATTATCGCGGTCAAGACGTTAAACAAGATTATGCTGAAGCTGTAAAGCTGTATCAAAAAGCGGCTGATCAGGGACATAAAGAAGCTAAAAAAATTGTAGACGCGATTCATTTTGAGCAAACAAAAAAAACAACGGAAGAAAGTCAAATTAAATTAGCTAAAGAAAACCAAATTAAATTAGCTGCAATGTATTATTACGGTATAGGCGTTAACCAAGATTACGCCGAAGCCGCAATTTGGTACGGGAAAGCGGCAGAGCAGGGTATTGCGGACGCTCAATATGCGTTAGGCGGAATGTATTATGACGGTCGCGGGGTTGAGCAAGATTACGCCGAAGCCGTAATTTGGTATAGGAAAGCGGCAGAGCAGGGTATTGCGGATGCCCAATATGCGTTAGGCGGAATGTATTATGACGGCCGCGGGGTTGAGCAGCGTTACTCCGGAGCCGTAAATTGGTATAAGAAAGCGGCAGAGCAAGGGTTTGCGGACGCCCAATACACATTAGGCGGAATGTATTATGATGCCCTCGGAGTTATACAAGATTACGATAAAGCTTTCAATTGGTATCAAAAAGCGGCGGAGCAGGGTATCGCCGACGCTCAATACGCATTAGGCGGAATGTACTATCTCGGCGAAGGCGTTAAACAGGATTATGTTGAAGCGATGAATTGGTATAAGAAAGCGGAAAAACAGTGGCTTCTTGATTTGAAACGTGCAAAAGACGTAAAACAGAAGCTTGCGGATGTGCAATATGTGCTAGGCACAATGTATTATAAAGGTGAAGGCGTTGAGCAAGATTATGTCGAAGCGATGAATTGGTATAAAAAATCCGCAAAGAATGAATCTGCAGAAGCTCAAAATAAGTTAGATGAAATGTATGGTTATGATTATGAAGGAAGTTAAGCGAAATTATGCCGACTCCTAGATGTTTTTAGAGGCGCTTTTCTACTTTATAAAAAAGGGATGTTAAAAATGAGAAATTTTTTTATTTTTGCGGTATGTCTTTTAGTCGGCACATTTGCGTTCAACTTTTATATGGGAGAAAAAATTAAAAAACCGCTTGTTCAACAGACAAAAAAATCAGCAGCAGATGGGTCTGCGGGCGGGTCTGCCCATGTTAACTCGGAAAAATCAGCATCGGATGAGTCTGTGGGCGGGTCTGCGGCCAAGCCTGCCGCTGTTCACTATGTATTAACGGGCAATATAGATGCCTCAGACTTAGCGGATACAACTTCTTTTGAACAGACAAAAAAATTAGCGGAAGAAGGTAATGTCGAAAAACAAATTAAATTAGCTGAAATGTATTATTCCGGTCTGGTAGTTGAGGAAAACGGAAAAGAAACTATAAATGTGGATAGCCGTTTAATCGGCAAAATGGTTAATTCGGCTAATATAAATTACGAAAAAGCCGCAAAATGGTATAAAAAAGCGGCAGAACAGGGATCTAAAAAAGCGCAGGAAATGTTAAACACAATTTCGATTTTTGAACAAATAAAAAAATCAGCGGAAGCAGGTAACGCCGAAAGCCAGTTTAAATTAGCTGAAATGTATCATTATGGTAAAGGTATTATTGCGAAACATAGAGAAGAAGCTATGAATTGGTATACGAAAGCGGCAGAACAGGGACATATAGCCGCTCAAAATCAGTTAGCTTATATGTATAGTCACCCTATCAGCCGTTTTGTTAATGAGATAAATAAAGGTAACATCGAAGCTGCAAAATGGTATAGAAAAGCGGCAGAACAGGGATCTAAAGAAGCTCAATATGAATTAGGCAGAATTTATTATTACGGTACAGGCGTTGAACAAGATTATATCGAAGCCGCAAAATGGTATAAAAAAGCGGCTCAACAGGGACATATAGAAGCTCGAAGAATGTTAGACAGAATCGGAGACTCGGTTGCTGAACAAACAAAAAAAGTATCGGTTTTTGAACGAACAAAAGAATCGGCAGAGGCAGGCAATGCCGAAAGCCAGCTTAAACTGGCCAAAATGTATTATGACGCTAACGGCGTTAAAAAAGATTACGCTGAAGCTGCAAAATGGTATAAGGAAGCGGCAGAACAGGGACTTGCAGACGCTCAATATAAGTTGGCTAAGATGTATGCTGCCGTCGGCAGAGGAGTTGACCACGATTTTGCCGCAGCCGCAAAATACTATGAGAGCGCGGCAGAGCAAGGACATGCGGACGCTCAATTTGAATTAGGAAGACTGTATTATTATAATAACCAAGGAGTTAAGCGGGATCAAGTCGAGGCTGTAAATTTGTATAAGAAAGCGGCGAAGCAAGGACATGTAGAAGCTCAATATTGGTTAGGCAGCGCATACTTAGACGAAGAAGATTATGCCGAAGCTGTAAAGTGGTTTAAGAAAGCGGTCGAGAAGGGATATAGGTCCGCTCAAGACCAATTAAATAGAATCGCATTTGTTGAAAAGACAAAAAAATCAGCGGAAGCAGGTAATGCCGAAGGCCAATTCGAATTAGGTAAAATGTATTATTATTCTGGTACGGGAGTTAAGCAAGACCGTGCCAAAGCTGCAATCTGGCTTGGGAAAGCAGCAGAGCAGGGACATGCAGAAGCTCAAAAAATGTTAACGTGGTTAAAGGGGAAATAGCGACTGGCCAAGATTTATGGTCAATTACTGCGTCTTCATAAATTTAGGTGTCGGATGTAAAAATGAAAGAACTTTTAATTGTCATAATAAAAAAACTTTTAATATTCATAATAAGCATAGTTTTTATTGTTTTACTTTTCAAAGTGATAATTGCAATGATAACCGAGTACCGAACAAAAAAAATAACTGAAGGCGCCGCATATTATGGAGCAATAAAAAAATCAGCGGAGCAGGGAAATGCGGATGCCCAGCATGCGTTAGACAATATGCTGCATGATTATACGCCGGCTAAAACCGCGCTTTTTGAACAAACAAAAAAATCAGCGGAAGAAGGTAAAGCCGAAAGCCAGTTTAAATTAGCGGGAATGTATTATCACGGTAAAGGAGTTAAACAAGATTACGCCGAAGCTTTAAAGTTGTATCAAAAAGCGGCAGAACATGGACTTGCGGACGCTCAGCATGAATTGGGCAACATGTATTACAACGGACACGGAGTTGAAAAAAATGTGGAAGAAGCCGTATATTGGTATAAAAAAGCGGCAGAACAGGGATTTGAATATGCCTATAATACATTAGTCACCATGTATTACTATGGAAACGGAGTTGAAAAAAACAGAAAAGAAGCTATATACTGGTATCAAAAAGCGTTAGAGCAGGGGTTTGATTGGTTTAGACATGCTTATCGTGAATTAGACAACATGTATTACAATGGAAGAAATAAAGAAGAAGCTATGAAAGCGGCAGAGCAAGGGTTTGCAGCCGCCCAATACGCATTAGGCAACATGTATTACGACGGATACGGAGTTGAAGAAGATATAGAAAAAGCTATATATTGGTATAAAAAAGCGGCTAAGCGAAGACATAAAAACGCTAAAAAAATGTTAGATGAGATTTATTTTGAACAAACAAAAAAATCAGCGGAAGAAGGTAAAGCCGAAAGCCAGTTTAAATTAGCCCTGATGTATTACAAAGGTATCGGAGTTGAAAGAAATATAAAAAAAGCTTTCAATGTGTATAAAAAAGTGGCAGAGCAGGGACACAGAGAAGCTCAGTATGAATTAGCTGAAATGTATAGAAAAAAAGGCGATAACGCCGAAGCTGTAAATTGGTATCAAAAATCGGCGGAGCAGAGGTTTGCAAACGCCCAATATGCATTAGGCTACATGTATTACAATGGATATGGAGTTGAAGAAAATAGAGAAGAAGCTTACGTATGGTATCAACTGGCCGCAGAGCAAGGACATAGAGAAGCTAAAAAAATTGTATATTTTGAACAAATAAAAAAATCAGCGGAAGCAGGCGACGCCGAAAGTCAATATAAATTAGCTGAAATGTATTATTTCGGTCAAGGTGTTGATAAGGATAGAGAAGAAGCTGTAAATTGGTATAAGAAGGCGGCGGAGCAAGGATCTGCAGATGCTCAAGAAATGTTAGATAGCATGGATTTGTAAAATTAAATGAAATTACTGAAAGAATAAAAGGTTTTCAATGTTCCAATACTTAATAAAAAGGCTTCTATATTCAATACCTATAATAATTGGCATAACCGTAATTACGTTTGCGGTTATGTATTTTACTCCCGGAAAACCTGTCGACACTATGATGGATTTTAATCCTAACATAACTTCCGAAGCTAAAGACAGGCTTGTCAAACTTTACGGTCTTGATAAACCTGTCCATGAGCAGTATTGGAACTGGTTTAAAAGGGTAATCGTTTTGGATTTCGGGAATTCTTTCAAGGACGGACGTCCTGCGTCGGAAAAAATTATAGAAAGGATTCCAGCGACAATATTGTTAAATATTTTATCTATTATTTTAATGCTGATAGTCGCCGTTCCCGTAGGCATTTATTCGGCTGTTCGCAAATATTCTTTATTTGACAGAATTTTGACCGTTATTGTTTTCATTTGTTTTTCGGCGCCTGTCTTTTGGGTGGCGCTTATGCTTATGATAGTATTCGGTTTATGGCTCGGCTGGCTTCCTATTTCAGGGCTTACTTCTTTTGATTTCAACGAACTTTCTTTTTTCGCAAAAACTTGGGATTTGGCAAGCCATTTGATTTTGCCGGTTATAGTTTCAACGCTCGGATCTTTTGCGGTTCTTTCGCGTTATATACGCTCGGGAATGCTTGACGTTTTAAAACAGGATTATATAAAGACCGCATACTCTAAAGGGCTTTCCGAAAGACAGGTAATTTTTAACCACGCTTTAAAAAACGCTTTGCTTCCTTTAATAACTATAATAGGTTTGTCTATTCCCGGGCTTATCGGCGGAAGTTTTATCATAGAAACGGTTTTTTCTTATCCGGGCATGGGAAGGCTTGGTTTTGACGCAATAATGGCAAGAGATTATCCGGTGATTATGGGTATAGGCGTAATTTCCGCGTTTTTAACTTTACTCGGAAATATTGTCGCCGACATTTTATACGCGGTTGCCGACCCGAGGATTAGATACCGATAACGGCAATTACGAATTCAAAATTACGAATTACGAATCAACGACAAAGTAGTTCCCTCGCCCCTTGCGGGAGAGGGACTTGCGAAGCAAGAGGGCGAGGGGTACATATCCTTAACTGAAAAATGAAAAAAATATTTAAAAACAAAACTGCGTTTATAGGTATTGTTTTCATCGCGATAGTTGTTTTTATCGCGCTGTTTGCTCCGTTTATCGCGCCTTATGATCCTGCTTCACAGGATTTGTCGCAGCGTCTTGCCGCTCCTTCAAAAGCCCATATTCTCGGTACCGACGATTTGGGACGCGATGTTTTTTCACGTATGGTTTACGGAGCCAGAGTTTCAATGGCGGTCGGTTTTTTTGCCGCGTTTTTAACCGTTCTTATAGGAACCATTCTGGGCATGGTTTCCGGTTATTTCGGCGGTATTTCGGACAGCGTTATTATGCGTTTTACCGATATCATGCTTTGTTTTCCGACATTCTTTTTAATTCTTTTGGTAATAGCGTTTTTTGAGCCTAACATATATAACGTAATGATTGTGATAGGTTTGACTTCTTGGACCGGACTTGCAAGAATAGTGCGCGCGGAAGTTTTATCTATAAGAGAAAGGGAATTTGTTTTGGCTTCAAAAATGCTTGCCGTCGGCAAGCTTCGCTTATTTTTTGTACATATTTTGCCTAACGTTATTTCTCCGATAATAGTTTACGCGGCAATAGCAGTCGGAGGAGCGATCTTGACCGAATCCGGGCTTTCGTTTTTGGGGCTTGGCGTTCAGCCTCCAATGTCTTCGTGGGGGCAGATTCTTATGCAGGGAAAAGATTATATTTACGTCGCGTGGTGGCTGTCTGTTTTTCCGGGTATACTGATTTTGTTTACGGTTTTGTCTTTTAATTTAATAGGCGAAGCGTTAAGAGATATTTTAGATCCGAAGGAAATTTAGGAGTGTAAGTGTCCGAGAAAATACTTGAAATCAAAAATTTATCGATAGAATACAAAACTTCTTCTGCAACCGTAGAAGCTGTTAAAAACGTTTCTTTCGACGTTAAAAAAGGCGAAACGTTTGTTATCGTCGGGCGTTCCGGAAGCGGAAAAAGCACGCTTGCCTGTGCGCTTATGGATTTAACTGAAATTGACGGCGGAAAAATAAAGTCCGGCAATATATTTTACCGAGGGAAAGATTTATTGAAAATGCCTTTTGAAGAAAAAAGAGTTTTGAAAGGCGCGAAAATATCAATGATATTCCAGGATCCGCAGTCGTATTTAAATCCCGTAGTAAAAGTCGGAAAACAGATTTCCGAATCTTTTACGGTTCATAATCCTCAAGCGTCTAAAGACGAAATAAAGAAACGCGTCAGTGAAGCGCTGAAAAAAGTTAAACTCGACGATACTGAAAGAATTTTTAATTCATATCCTCATCAGTTAAGCGGCGGGCAAAAACAAAGAATTTTGATATCCATGGCAATAATGAACAATCCTGAAATTTTAATTGCAGACGAACCGACAACGGGATTGGACGCTTCGATACAAAAACAAATTTTGGATTTAATAAGCGAATTGAAAAATACGCTGGGTTTGACGCTTATTATGATAACGCACAATATGCGTATAGCCCGTAAATATTCCGACACAATGGCGGTAATGCATAACGGGGAAATAGTTGAATCGGGAAACACGGAAGGAATTTTCAGAAATCCAAAAGACGAATATACGAAACTGTTGATAAATAATTAGTAGTTAGTAATTGTCTTTGTTGTCATTCCGGGCTTGACCCGGAATCCAAGTTGTCTAAGGAAAAGGAAACAATGTTTCTAGAAGTCGAAAATTTATCAAAAACCTATACGGATAAAAAGTTTTTCGGAGAAAATAAATTTAACGCTTTAAGCGGCGTTGGATTTTCAATGAAAGACGGGGAATCTTTGTCCGTAATAGGCGGTTCCGGTTCAGGTAAAACGACTTTAGGCAGGATTATCTCAAAATTGCTTGATTTTGACTCAGGAAACGTAAAATATTTCGGCAAGGATATAAAAAGCTATAATATAGATGAGTTTTCATGTATTGTTCAGATGATATTTCAAAATCCTTACGCGTCTTTAAATCCAAAGCTTAAAATAAGATCGTCGCTGCTGGAAGCTTTCGGAGCTAAAAAACCTCTGAATGCCGACAGTATCATTGAAGAAACTCTTAAAAGCGTCGGGCTTGAAAATAAAATACTTGATAATTTTCCTCATCAGTTTTCAGGGGGGCAAAGACAGAGAATAGCCGTGGCCAGAGCATTGATTAAAAAACCGAAGCTTATAGTAGCGGACGAGCCGTTTGCTTCTCTTGACGTTTATTCGCAAAACAGCATAGCCGAAATTTTTAAAGATATAAGAAAAAATACCGGCGTTTTGATTATTCTTATAACCCATGATATTTCCGCCGCGGTAAAATTTTCGGACAGAATGATAATTATGAATGAAGGCAAAATAATAAAAGACGATTCGTCGGAAAATATTTTTAAAGAAAAAGAAGACGCGTACATAACGGATTTGCTGACGTCTATGGAAATTTGAAACTTGTCATATTCTTATTTGTCATTCTGCGCGTAGTCGCAGAATCTATAAATATTCATAGACCCTGTCCTGCGACTACGCGCAGTATAAACTCGCAGGGTGATAACTTTGGAGTTAAAACATTATGAACAAACTTATAGAAAAAATTAACGATTTATCTGCAGGTTATAAACTCTACGGCGTGGGCGGTTTTGTAAGAGATTTGCTTATAAACCGCAAACATGCCGATATAGATTTGGCTGTAGATAAAAACGCGGCAAAATTTGCGTCCGTTCTTGCAAAAAAGCTTAACGCGAAACTTGTGACTCTTGATGAAGCAAATAAAATATACAGAATAATGCTTAAAAATGAAATTGTTTCAAATATAGACGTTTCTCTTTTGGATGGCAAGAATATAGATGTAGATTTATCGCGCAGAGATTTTACGATAAACGCTTTTGCTTTTGAATTAAAATATTTTGATTGTTATAAAAAACACCTTATATCTGCAAACAAGACTGCATTGAAAGATTTAAAATCAAAAACCGTTAATATTGTTTCTCAGGATGTTTTTATAAAAGATCCTCTAAGAATGTTAAGGGCTTTCAGGTTCAGCGCGGAACTCGGTTTTAAAATTTCCGAAAATACGTTAAAACAAATAAAGAAAAACGCGGGTTTCATAAAAAAATCAGCGGGCGAGAGAATAAAAAACGAATTTTTCAGGACGCTTAATTCAAAATCAGCCTCCGCGATAATATCGGTTATGAACAATTGCGGTTTGCTTGAGGAAATTTTTTCTGAGATAAAAATTATGAAAAAAGCTCCGAAAAAACATTATTATCATCCGGGAGGGCTTTTTCAGCATTCTTTTGAAACAATGTCCTGCGTTGAAAGTATACTGAATAATACCGTTAAATATTTCCCTGACGTTTCAAACTATTTGCTTGAGCATTTTTCCGAGCAAGGCGTTTATTCGGAAAACGTCAACAGAATTAATATTTTAAAATTTGCCGCGCTTTTTCACGACTCTGCCAAACCTGAAACCGCGGTCAAAGAAGGCGATAAAATGCGTTTTTTCGGACATGAAGACGAAGGGGCTAAAAAGATTGAAAATACAATGAAATCTCTCAAAATGAGCAAAAAAGATATTTCAAACGCTGTCTTTTTAGTAAAAAACCATATGAGGCCTTCAACGCTTACCAGGAAAAATATCGTTACTAAAAAAGCTTCTTTAAAATTTTTCAGAGATATAGGCGAAAACACGCCGGATTTGCTCATTCTTTCCATGGCTGACTGGCATTCTTATAAAAAACTGAAAAAATTTTCATCCAAAGAATTAAAAGAACAGGAAAAGTCCGCAAGCGAAATGATGAATTATTATTTTGAACTTAAAAACGCCAAACCACTGCCGAAAATAATTGACGGAAACGTCATAATGAAGAAGTTTAATTTAAAGCCCGGACCTTGGATAGGCGCCCTTATGAAATTGGTTGTTGCCAAGCAGCAGGAAGGAAAAATAACAGAACAAAAAGATGCTTTAAAGCTTATAGATTCAAAATTGACACAAATCAAGAAAAAATATAAACTTAATAATTGAGTTTATTCTTTGTCATTCTGAACGTAGTGATGAAGCTGTAGTAAAAGGCTCTAAATGGCTTAATGGCAGACCTCAGTGTGACAACAAGAGCAGATGTGAGATTGCGGGCGTAGTTTAGTGGTAGAATAAAAGCTTCCCAAGCTTTGGGTGTGGGTTCGATTCCCATCGCCCGCTTTTTAAGAAATCTCGCATTAGCGCAGACGTGTCAGACTATCTTGTAGAGCCTTTTGTGGGTTCGATTCCCGTCACCCGTTATTAACTTTAAAACTCTTTCAGCGTAAGCGCGCTAAATCTATTAAAAGACCCACGATGTAGGTTTGATTCCCATCATCCTCGTTCCATTCAAATAATTTGTTTATCCATATGTATGCTGTTTATGCAATAAACTTTTATACTGCTGCGTTTTATATTTATGAATTCGTAAAAGAGGAGTAATATGAAAAGGTTAATTGCAGCGCTGTTGTTCGGTGTTCTGTTTATGCAATCAGGTAATTTGTACGCTGAGATGAAATCGCTTGGCGAAGATTATGTAATTAACAATTCTTTGGTATACTATAAAGGTAAGAAAGTAGGCGGGGTTTCTACTTCATCATTTAAGTCCTTGGGTGATGGATATGCGGCAGATCTCTGGGCGGTATTTTACAAAGGTAAGAAAATGGACGGTGCTAATGCTACATCATTTAAGTCCTTGGGTGATGGATATGCGGCAGATCTCTGGGCGGTGTTTTACAAAGGTAAGAAAATGGATGGTGCTAATGCTACATCATTTAAGTCCTTGGGTGATAGATATGCGTCAGATCCCTGGGCGGTATTTTACAAAGGTAAGAAAGTGGATGGTGCTAACGCTTCATCATTTAAATCTTTGGGTGATGGATATGGTGCAGATACATGGGGGACATATTACAAAGGCAAGAAAGTTAATAATGCCTCTGAACCAACTTCTAAGCGCAATAAGAAAAACAGATAAAAAATGTTTTGTATATGCAAATAGTTTCAGGATGTTCGTAAAATGCCTTTATCTCTGGCAAAGAATCTATACGGTAAAAGGCTTTTAATTCTGAAGTCAGCGCCATGCACATAAGTGCGTGGCGCTGACTTTATTGACTAAATAAAGGTATTTTTATATACTTGTGAATCGGTTTTGTTTCGGTGCGGTACCCAAGTGGTAAGGGATCGGTCTGCAAAACCGTTATTCGCGGGTTCAATTCCCGCCCGCACCTCGTGAAAAAGACAAAGTTTAAAGTTCAAAGTGCAAAGTGAAAATAATGACAACGGCATGAATTTAGTGTCTTTTTATTTGAACTTTGAACTCTGAAAATTGTAATTTGCAGTTATATTGCCCGGTTAGCTCAGTTGGTTAGAGTACTTCCTTGACATGGAAGGGGTCAGAAGTTCGAGTCTTCTACCGGGCATTTTATTTTTAACTAAATGAAAAATAAACATAAAACATTACAATCAAAGGCTCCTCTTTTTGACACGCTTATGGCGCATGCGAAAAGAGACGTTGTTTCTTTTCATTGTCCCGGTCATAAAAACGGAAGAAGCATAGACAAAGAGCTTAAAGATTACACGGGCGAAGAAGTTTATAAATTCGACCTGACTGTTTTTGACGAAGTTGATTCTCTTCACGACCCCGTAGGTCCCATAAAAAAAGCGCAGGAACTGATGGCGGAAGCTTACGGCGTCAAAAATTCGTTTTTTTTGGTCAACGGAACTACCGTCGGAAATATAGCGATGTTTCTTGCGGCGTGCGATCCCGGCGACTCGATAATAGTTTCAAGAAGTTCCCACAAGTCCATTATGGCGGGCGTTGTTTTATCCGGTGTTTGGCCTATATGGATTCAGCCTAAAATCGATCAGAATCTCGATATAATTTTTAATTCGACTTACGAGCAGATAAAAGACGCGTTAGACCGCTACCCCGAAGCAAAAGCGGTTTTTGTGACAAGCCCTACGTATAACGGAATAACTACGGAGCTAAGCAAAATAGTCGATCTTTGCCACAGGCGCGGAAAAATAGTTTTGGTTGACGAAGCTCACGGGCCTCATTTAATATTCAACAAACAGTTTCCGGAGTCCGCCGTAAATGCTGGAGCGGATTTATGCGTTCAGTCCACGCATAAAATTCTTTCGGCTATGTCTCAAGGATCTGTTTTGCATTTTAACTCGAAAATTATAGATATAAACAGGGTTAAAAAAGTCGTTTCTATGCTTCAGACCACAAGCCCGAATTATTTGACGCTCGGCACTATCGATTTGGCAAGAAGGCAGGCCGTTTTAAAAGGCAGCGAGATGTTTGACAATGTTATTAAAGCCGCGGAGTGGGGAAGAACTTATATCAATTCCAATATAAGTTCCATGAAATGTTTTACCAGAAAAGATATCCAAAAACTCGGATTTGACCTGGACGTTACTAAACTCACTGTGAACGTCACAAAAACCGGTCTTTCGGGTTATGAAATAGAAAGCATACTGGCTAAAGAATATAATATACAGCTTGATTACGCCGACATTTTTAATTTGGTCGCTATAATGGGCATAGGTTCGGACAAAACCGACGTAGAGGCTTTTGTATCGGCTTTAAGCGAAATAAATAAAAAATATCACGGGAAACAGAAAAACTGGATTTTGCAAATTCCGTCGCTCGCAACGGAAATGGTTATGGTTCCGCGTGAAGTTTATCTTTCAAACAGTACTAAAAGAATCGCTTTAAATAAATCCGTCGGGCATGTTGCGGCGCAAACGCTTACGCCTTATCCTCCCGGAATTCCCGTTTTAATTCCCGGAGAGAGAATAACGAAAGAAATATGCGACTATCTTATGGATATGTCGTCAAAAGACATAAGAATAAGCGGACAAGAAACGGAAATGCTTAAAACTGTCAAAGTTTTTACGAACTAAGTTCGAAACTAAGTTTGAAAATTAAAAATTACCATGGAGGCTCGCATGAATAAAAAGGATATGGCAAATTTTAAAAAGATTCTTCTCCAGAAGAAAACCGAACTTTTAAACAAAGTCAACAACGCTCAAAGGGAATTGGATAATGATGCCGACGTAAACGTAGGCGATGAAATAGATACCGCAAGCCTGAACAGTGAAAAAGAAATGTATTTTGAGCTTGCCGCGAACGATAAAATGGCGATAGACGCCATTAACGACGCTTTGGCTAAAATAGAAAAAGGCAAGTACGGCAAATGCGAGTGCTGTAACGGGGAAATAAGCATTGAAAGGCTTAAAGCCATTCCATGGAGCAGATACTGCATTCAATGCCAGGAAGAAGCCGAAAGACCCAGAAAATAAAAAATGTTTTCTTTTTTACAACAGTATTTACCGTCGCATAATTTTGAATTGTGGCTTAAAAGTTTAGGAGTTTTCGCCGCAATATTTCTTATCGGATTTCTGTTTAGAAGATATCTGATGAAATTTATACAGACAGGTGCGGCTAAAACCGGGATTGTCATAAATGACGATATATTCGCAACGTCTAAAAATTTTGTGTCTTTTTGGCTTTTTTTGGCGGCTTTGTACGCGTCTTTCATAATCGCGCCGGTAGACCATACAAACGCCGTTGTTTTAAAAAGCTTTTATGTTCTTTTTTTTATTTCGATAGTGTTTTTGGCGTCTTCGCTGATTTCAAAAGTTTTTCAAAAAGCAGTTTCGGACGCCATAGGCGTTAACATAATAAAATTCGCAGTAATTTTTGTAGGCGTTATTCTTATTTTAAACCAGATAGGCGTTAAGCTTACTCCTATTTTAACGGCTTTGGGCGTAGGTTCTTTGGCTGTAGCTTTGGCTTTACAGGATACTTTAGGAAATTTTTTTGCGGGAATAAATATTCTTGCTAGCAGACAGATAATTCGCGGAGATTATATAAGGCTTGACTCGGGGCAAGAAGGCAAAGTCATAGAAATTAACTGGCGTACTACAAAAATAAGAGAGTTGTCAAATTCCGTTATAACGGTTCCGAATACTAAAATATCTTCCGCCATAGTAAAGAATTTTCATTATAACCGCACCGAGCTTACCGCTACAGTGGATTGCGGCGTATCGTACGGAAGCGATTTGGAAAAAGTTGAAATAACTGCGATAAATGCGGCATTGGAAGTTATTAATACGTCCGCCGGCGCAGTAAAAAATTATATTCCGATAGTCAGATTTAAAGAATTTGCCGATTCTTCAATAAATTTTACTTTGATTTTTCGCGTTAAAGACGTGTATTCCAGAGGAGAAATAACGCATAAAATCATAAAGAATTTGAAAAAGAGATTTGAAGAAGAACATATTGAAATACCGTTTCCTCAGAGAGTAGTTCAGATTCAGAAATCGTCATGCTGAACTTGTTTCAGCATCCGGCATACACGGAGAAATAAATGAAGTTTGTTTTAAGTTCTAAAATATTCAAAGCGACGGTTACCGAAGCGAATGTAAATTATGAAGGAAGCATAACCATAGATACCGATCTTTGCGATAAAGCAGGATTATGGATAGGCGAGAAAGTGCTTGTGGTTTCAAATACAAGCGGAGCGCGCCTTGAAACTTATGTTATCCCGGGAAAGCACGGGTCGGGCGTTATATGCATGAACGGAGCGGCTGCTCATATTATTAAAAAAGGCGAAGAGATAATAATAATGGGTTTTGAACTTTCGGATAAGCCTAAAGACGCTAAATATGTTTTTGTAGATAAAAATAATAAATGCGTTAAAGTTTGTTAAAATTATATAAGTAAATTTTCGGGGCGTGGCTCAGCTGGCTAGAGCGCTCGGTTCGGGACCGTGAGGTCGCTGGTTCAAATCCAGTCGCCCCGATATTTTACTAATAATTAAGAGGGTATAAAATGTCTTTACAGCTTGATGCTCTCCAGTTGTATTTTAACTCAATAAGCGAGATAAAACCTCTGTCGCGCGATGAAATGAAAGATTTATGGAAGAAAGCCAAAAAAGACAAAAAAACGTTTGACAAAATTGTCGAACAAAACTATCGTCTTGTGGTCCCTATTGCAAAAAAGTTTATGAAGAGAGGCATTGACTTCATGGATTTAATCGAAGAAGGCAATATGGGGCTTATCAAAGCGGTTGAAAAGTTTGACCCAAAAAGAAATTCGGCGTTTTCAACATACGCGGTTTATTGGATAGAACAGTATATACGTAAAGCCATAGAAAACCAGGCTAAAACAATAAGAATACCGTCTCATGTATGGGACGCTCTGAATCTTTGGATGAAAACGTGGAACAATTTAAGGGACAGGCTTAACAGAGAACCGACTATCGGGGAAGTCTCGCAAAAACTTAAACTTAATAAAAGGCAGACTGCAAACCTTTTAAAAGCCGCGACTGTATTTAACGGAACAAGCTCGTTGGAAACTCCCATAAACGACGATTCCGATATTTTTGTTAAAGACACAATCGTTGACGATCAAGTAAAATCGCCGGAATCAGTTACCGAGATAATAAGGACAAATGCCGATATAGGAAAGGCTTTAAACTATCTTCCGGACAGGGAAAGGGAAATAGTAATGATGCGTTTCGGTATAGGCGGGGTAAAGCCTATGTCTTTGGAATCTATAGGCAAAGTTTTAAGAATATCCAGAGAGCGCGTAAGGCAGCTTGAACTTAAGGCTTTTAAAAGGCTTAAAGGGATATTTGTAAGGTACGGGCTTATAGATAAATCCGATATGACAAAACTGGCGCTTGACAGCAGAGCTAATAAAAAAGACAGAAGGCAAGACAACAAAAAAGTGTCCAAAAATAAGAACAGAAGAAAGAAAAAAGACAGAAGGGTGTAAAATGACCGAAACTTCGAAAAAACTTGAAAAAACCATAAGAGACGTTTTAGACTTTCCGGTCAAAGGTATAGTTTTTAAAGATATAACTCCGGTTTTGCAGGACGTAAGCCTTTTTAACGAAGTTATTGATGATCTTGCAAATAAATTTAAAGATTATAAAATAGATAAAATAGCCGGAATCGAGTCTCGCGGATTTTTATTCGGTATGCCTTTGGCTTTAAAAATGGGCGTGCCTTTTGTTCCGGTAAGGAAAAAAGGCAAATTGCCGGCTGAAACATTGAGCGTTACTTATAAACTGGAGTACGGCGAAGCTTCTATAGAGATACATAAAGATGCCGTTAAATCCGGAGAAAGAGTTTTAATTTTAGACGATTTGCTTGCCACAGGCGGCACAACAAACGCCGCTATTGAGTTAATAGAAAAACTTGACGGAAAGCCCGTTGTTGCGGCTTTTGTAGTGGAACTCGGGTTTTTGTCAGGCAGAAATAATATATCAAACCGAAACATTGAAGTTTTTTCAATATTAAAATATTAGAAATATTAAAAAATGTCCCGATAGCTCAACTGGATAGAGCAGATCCGTCCTAAGGATAAGGTTGGAGGTTCAACTCCTCTTCGGGACGTTTTAGCTTTGTCTTTTGCGATTATACTTCATTGCGCCGCTCGTCATTTACAAAGTGGATTCCTGATTAAGACATTCGGGAACGCAAAAAGAATAGATTAACAACCTGCTTTTTGCGACTTCCTCGCGGCGCGCTTTGTCTAATCGCAAAACTCTTCGCTAAGATTAATTGAAGTTATACCGTGTCAAGTCTTGTAAAATCAAAAAATACTTTGCTAAAATTATCTTAGATTTTTGAATTTATACTGGGGGTGGCAATCATGTTTGTAAAAGTAAGAGGAACTAAAGTCGGAGTAAACGGATTCGGTGTTTTTGTTATCAATGTTGACAACATAAAAAGCATTGAGCTTCTGGGAGACACAAAAATTCTATATTTGCTCGGAGATGCGTACGGAATAACTCTTATTAACGATGATTTTGAGAATCTTGTAAAAATTCTTGATATTAAAAACTGTATCGCTTAAGCCGGAACAATCCTTAACTATTTATTTTCCAAACTGATTTCAACCGAATTTATATAATCTTGCGCGGCTTTGTCGTTTTTGTCCGAGTAAGGGAAAGTTGCCAAGACTTGCCAGAAAAGTTTATCTTTCTTTATAAGGTATTCTTTAATTCCGTATTTAACGCCGTCTTTTTCGTAAGTCCCTTCAATATATTTCCCGGTAAGTTTTCCTATGTTTTTGTCTTTAATATCATATATAAAATTGTTGTCTTTAAAAATGTTTATAATTGACTGAACTCCGTTCTCCAGGTTTGCTTCTTTTGTGTATTTCCCGAAAACCAGCGTATATGAGATTTTTTTGTAATCGGCCTGGTAAAAATAAACGGATACGATATATTTTTGAAAATTTTCTTTCGCTTTTTGTTCGCTTAATTCATTTCTTGTAAAAACCGGCGCTGAGACGGTTATATAAGCGTCTTTTAATGTTTGTTTTAAAGGCGCTTGCTTGTTTTCTTTCTGTTTAATAATAATATTACTTGCGATGAAAACAGCCAGCAGCAAAATAAAAACAATAAATAAAATTTTATTTTTCTTCATATTTAAACAGCATTATAGCTAACTAAATTCATTTGGGCAATGCTCTGGCGCCAGACATTGACATTATATGTTTTAATTTTGTAACATTTTAATAACTTAATAGGGGCATTGCCCCAAAACCGTTGATGTGGAGGACGGTGGTTGTGCAGCTACAGAGAGCGGGCGATAGTGAGATTCCCGCGCAACGCAAGCCATCGGGTTGGACCACAGAGGGCGCAGTCAAAAGAAGCAAGTTCCTTGCTTTTTAAAAAAGAGCGAAGCTTCTGAGTATTCTGCGACGTTAGCATGCGTTAATTGCAAAGAGTATGTTTGTACTCTGAAAGAGTGTGATAACAATCTGTTTGTGATTGTTGTTGCAAAACAAGGTGGCACCGCGGATAATTTCAATCCGTCCTTGTTGTAGATATTTCTACAACAAGGACGGATTTTTATTTTTGGAGTTGAATATGGAAATGAGCAGAATTAAACGATGGCGGTTTTAAAAGCAGTGCGGAGAGTGAAAATGCAGTTGATAGGAGGATAATATGTTAAAACCGTCAATAGACGAATCAAAAAAATATTTTAAAGATTATACGGTAGTTCCTGTATGCAGGGAAATTTTTGCGGATATTAAAACTTCGGTTGAAATACTTAAAAATTTCATGAAAGAAAACAAAAAGTGCTATCTTCTCGAAAGCGTGGATAGCGGCGAAAGCTGGGGCAGATACTCTTTTTTAGGGTGCGACCCGAAACTTACCGCCAGATGCAATGACGGAAAGGTTATTATAAATGACGGAACGGAATGCGAAATTAATACAAATGAACCTTCTGAGGTTTTAAGGGAAATTTTGTCGGAATATAAAAGCCCGCGTATAGAATATATGCCGCCTTTTACAGGCGGGTTTGTGGGGTATTTTTCTTACGATTACATAAAGTACTCCGAGAAATCTTTAAAACTTAAAAACAGAAACGCGGAAAATTTTGACGACTTTTATCTTATGCTTTTTGATAAAGTCATAGCGTTTGACCATTTTAAACAGAAAATTTTTATAATAGCAAACGTCGCCTTAAAAGATTTTGAGAACAACTATAAAAAAGCCGTCGAGGATATAGCAAAAACCGAAGCGCTTATAAAATCATGTTCGCCCGATTACGCTGTTAAATCGGAACTTAAATCGGACTTAAGGCTGCTTCACAATAAAAACGAATTTAGCGAAATGGTCGAAAAAATAAAAAGCCATATATGCGAGGGCGATATTTTTCAGGCTGTTATATCAAACGGCATAGAGGCGGATTTCGAAGGAAATCTTTTGCAAACTTACAGAGTGTTAAGGACTATAAACCCGTCGCCGTATATGTTTTTCGTGAATTTTCAGGATGTTCAGATTGCCGGCGCTTCCCCTGAAATGCTTGTGACTTTAAAAAACGGCGAACTTAAAAACTACGCTCTTGCCGGTACGGTTAAGCGGGGACAAAATCCGGAAGAAGACGAAAAACTTATATCTTCCATGCTTAAAGACGAAAAGGAACTTTCCGAACACAATATGCTTGTCGATTTAGGCAGAAACGATTTGGGAAAAGTCAGCGAATTCGGTTCGGTAAAAGTCAGCGAATATATGAAAGTTTTAAAATTTTCGCATGTAAGCCATATAGCGTCGGCAATAAAATCGACTATAAAAAAAGGTTTTGACCAGTTTGACGCCATTGCGGCCGTGCTTCCTGCCGGAACCCTTTCTGGAGCGCCGAAAATTAAAGCGTGCGAGATTATCAATTCGCTTGAAAAACATAAACGCGGAACTTACGGCGGCGCTATAGGCTACATAGATTTTACGGGAAATATGGATATGTGCATAGCGATAAGAATGGCGAAACTTCAAGACAAAAAAATTTACATACAAGCCGGCGCGGGGATTGTGGCGGACAGCGTTCCGGAAAAAGAGTTTCAGGAATGTCTTAACAAAGCCCGGGCTATGGTTGAAGCCGTAAAAACGGCATCGGCGCAGGAGGCAATATGATTTTGATAATAGACAATTACGACAGTTTTTCTTATAACCTTTACCAATATGCGGGAATATTAAATCCGGACGTTAAAGTTATAAAAAACGATGAAATGACTATAAAAGAAATAGAAAAACTAAATCCTACGCATATTATTTTTTCGCCCGGTCCGGGACGCCCTTCGGACGCGGGAATTACGGAAGAAGCGATTTTGTATTTTAAAGGTAAAAAGCCCATGCTTGGCATTTGCCTGGGACATCAGGCTGTATGCGAAGCTTTCGGCGGAAAAATAACTTACGCCAAAACGCTTATGCACGGAAAAACAAGCGACGTTCATATAGCGAACGGCAGCCCGATTTTTAAAGGTCTGCCTCCGGTGATGAAAGCCGCGAGATACCATTCTTTGATTGCCGACAGAACTGCTTTGCCTGACGAACTTCTTGTAATCGCCGAAGACGAAGAATCGCAGATTATGGGCGTTAAACACCGCGATTACGATTTGTACGGTTTGCAGTTTCATCCCGAATCCATACTTACAAAAGACGGTTTTTTGATTATTGAAAATTTTTTGGATATCAATAACGGGAGGGCGAAATGATACAGAAAGCTATATACGAACTTGTCAACAGACAAAATCTTTCTCTCGAAGACACAAAAACCGTTATGAACGAAATAATGGAAGGAAAAGCCAGCGATTCGCAAATAGCGTCTTTTTTAACGTCAATGAGATTAAAAGGAGAGACTATAGACGAAATCACGGCCTGCGCTTCGGTTATGAGGGAAAAAAGCCAGAGGCTGAGTCCCAAAGGCGACGTGCTTGACATAGTCGGCACCGGCGGCGACGAGCTTGCGACATTTAATATTTCGTCGGTTTCGTCGATAGTTATTTCAGCCGCGGGCGTGCCTGTTGCAAAACACGGAAACAGGAGCGTGTCCAGCAAATGCGGCAGCGCGGATTTGTTTGAAGCGCTCGGAGTAAACATAACTCTTACGCCGGCGCAGTGCGAAGCCGTGCTTGAAAAAATCGGGATATGTTTTTTAATGGCTCAGACTTTTCATTCTTCGATGAAATATGTTGCGAAAGTAAGGAAGGAACTCGGCATAAGGACTATATTTAATATCTTAGGACCTCTTGCAAACCCTGCGAAAGCAAGATATGAGCTTGTCGGCGTTTACGATGAAAATCTTGTGGAGCCTATGGCAAGGGTTCTTGCAAATTTGGGCGTTAAAAGAGCAATGGTGGTTCACGGTCATGACGGGCTTGACGAAGTGAGTTTGTCGGACACTACGACGATATGCGAAGTAAATGAAGGAAAACTCAACAGCTTTTTTATCACCCCTGAACAGTTTGGTCTTAAGAGATGTGGGCTTTCCGAACTTATAGGCGGAAGCCCCAAAGAAAACGCTGAAATAGCATTAAAAATTTTAGGCGGCGAAAAAGGAGCCAAAAGGGACATTGTTCTTTTAAATTCCGCGATATGCCTTTATATGTTTTACAATAACATAACGCTTAAAGAATGTTTAAAAACGGCGGCTGAAATGATAGACAGCGGAAAAGCTTTAAAAAAGCTCAATGATTTTATAGAAGCATCGAATAGTTTTAAGCCGTCATCCTGCGCGTAGTCGCAGGATCTATAAATATTCATAGACCCTGCGACTACGCGCAGGGTGACAAATTTGATAAAGACAGAGGGTTTTCAATGATATTAGATAAAATTGTAGCGGCAGCAAAAAAAAGAGTTGAAGGAGCAAAGCTCCTTAAATCATTTGCTGATGCAAAAAAGGAAGCCGCAGCTAATAAAAGAGGCATAGCCTCTTTTGAGAAGGCTTTGAAAAAAAATGATATAAGTTTTATTTGCGAAGTTAAAAAAGCGTCTCCGTCAAAAGGCCTTATATCTTCGGATTTTAACTACAAGAGTATTGCCGCAGATTATGAATCCGCGGGAGCCGGTGCGATCTCGGTTCTTACGGAACCTGATTTTTTTCTCGGGGATAATATTTATCTTACGGAAATAAAGGATATTGTGAAAATACCGGTTTTAAGAAAAGATTTCATAATCGACGCGTACCAGATTTACGAAGCTAAAAATATCGGCGCGGACGCTATTCTTTTGATATGCGCGATTTTAGATTTTGAGACTTTAAAAAAGTTTATTGAAATTGCAAATACAATAGGTTTGTCATGTCTTACGGAAACTCATGACGAAAAAGAAATTGAGACTGCTCTTAAAGCCGGCGCGCAAATTGTCGGAGTTAACAACCGCGATTTAAAAACTTTCGAGGTTGATATAAACAACAGTGTGAAATTAAGAAAATACGTTCCCGAAGATAAGATATTCGTCTCTGAAAGCGGGATTAAAACAAGAGAACACATAGAAATTTTAAGAGACAATAAAATCGACGCTGTTTTGATAGGCGAAGAATTAATGAAAAGCGGGGATGTGAAAGAGAAACTGAAAGAACTTAAAGGCAAGTAGGAATTAGGAGTTAGGAATGAACGACTTTTCCCTCGCCCCTTGCGGGAGAGGGACTTTGAGCAAAGCGAAAAGAGCGTGGGGGGTTGTCATTGCAATGACAGACTAATAGGAGTATATATGTCCAAAATAAAAATATGCGGTCTTAAAAGAGAAACAGACGTAGAATACGTTAACGAAACAAAACCTGATTTTGCGGGTTTTGTCTTTGCGGGCATGAAAAGAAAAATCGATTTTAAAACCGCTGAAAAATTTAAATCCTTGTTAAGCAAAGACATAAAATCCGTAGGCGTTTTCACAGATGAAAAAATCGAAAATATAGCCGGTTTATTCAAAGGCGGAATTATAGATTTAATACAGCTTCACGGCAGCGAAAGTGACGATTATATAAGAAATTTAAAAGATAAAGTTAATATTCCTATTATTAAAGCCATTGCCGTTAATTCCACTATCCACTCTTCACTCTCCAATCTGTTTTTAAAAGTTGATTTTGTTCTTTTTGATTCGCCGGCAGCGGGCAGCGGGCAATCTTTCGATTGGAATTTAATAAAAGATTATCAAAAGTCGTTTTTTCTGGCAGGAGGTATAAATATAGACAATATTTCCGAAGCGTTAAAATTAAAACCGTACTGCATAGATTTGAGCAGCGGCGTAGAAACAGGCGGCGTAAAAGATTTTGATAAGATAAAAAAAATAATAGAAATTGTAAGAGGGTGAGTGCGCGACGAATAAGGAGCGCGAGTCACGAACGGGCGCGAGATGTGAGTGTACCGGGTCTATGACGAAGCAATCCAGGTTAAAACAAAAGTGCGCGCCTACGAAGTAGGCGCGCAATGACAGACAAAACAGGAGTCAATATGTCAAAAGGAAAATACGGAATACACGGCGGGCAGTACATTCCGGAAACGCTTATGAACGCCTTAAACGAGCTTGAAAAAGCTTACTGTTATTATAAAAGCGATAAAGATTTTAATGTCGAGCTTGAGACTTTATTTAACGAATACGCGGGCAGACCTTCAAGGCTTTACTTTGCGAAAAATATGACCGAAAAACTTGGCGGCGCTAAAATCTATTTAAAAAGGGAAGATTTAAACCATACGGGTTCTCATAAAATAAATAACGTTTTAGGCCAGACTTTGCTTGCCAAAAAGATGGGCAAAAAAAGAATAATTGCCGAAACCGGCGCGGGTCAGCACGGCGTTGCCGCGGCGACTGCCGCGGCTTTGCTTGGTTTGGAATGCGAAATATTTATGGGCGAGGAAGACACGCAAAGGCAGGCATTAAACGTTTTCCGTATGAAATTGCTCGGCGCTAAAGTTCATCCGGTAAAAAGCGGGACAAAAACTTTAAAAGACGCTGTAAGCGAAACTATGAGAGAGTGGACAAGAAGAGTTGAAGATACTCTTTACGTTTTAGGCTCTGTTATGGGGCCTCATCCGTTTCCGGAAATAGTCAGAGATTTACAAAGCGTCATAGGAAAAGAAATAAGAAGACAACTGTTTGAAAAGGAGCAAAAGCTCCCGGATGTTGTTATTGCATGCGTCGGAGGCGGCTCTAACGCTATGGGTACTTTTTATGATTTTATAGATGATAAAAACGTAGCGCTTATAGGATGCGAGGCTGCGGGAAAAGGCATTGATACTCCCGAAACGGCGGCCAGTATAGCGACCGGAAGAATAGGAATATTTCACGGAATGAAATCTTATTTTTGTCAGACAAAAAACGGGCAAATTGCTCCGGTATATTCAATTTCTGCGGGTCTCGATTATCCCGGAATAGGACCTGAACATTCTCATTTGCACGATATAAAAAGGGTGCAATATATCCCGGTAACAGATGATGAAGCCGTCGAAGCATTTGAATTTTTATCGCGGACCGAAGGAATAATTCCGGCTATAGAATCCGCACACGCGGTTTATCATGCCGTAAAAATCGCGCCGAAAATGAAAAAAGATGAAATAATAGTTGTTACCCTTTCCGGAAGAGGTGACAAAGACGTCGCGATGATTGCAAGACATAAAGGAGTTGATATAAATGAATAAAATATCCGAGATTTTTAAAAATAAAAAATGCCTTATAACTTATCTTACGGCGGGAGATCCGTCGCTTGATAAAACGGAAGAATTTGTAGTTGCGTTGGCAAAAAGCGGAGCGGATTTGATAGAAATAGGCATACCGTTTTCCGACCCTGTAGCTGAAGGCGAAGTTATACAAAACGCCATGGCAAGAGCTTTATCGAAAAATATAAATTTGGATGATATTTTTAATATGGCTTCAACCGTTAAGAAAAAAATTTCAGTGCCGCTTGTTTTTATGACATATCTTAATCCGCTGCTTACTTACGGTTACGATAAATTTTTTAAAAAATGCAAAGAAACCGGTATTGAGGCGGTAATCGTTCCGGATATGCCGTTTGAAGAACAGAGAGAAATTAAAGAATTTACTGATAAATACGGCATAACAATAATTACTTTGATTGCCCCGACATCTGATGAAAGAATAGAAAAACTCGCAAGACAAGCCGAAGGTTTTATTTATCTGGTTTCATCTTTGGGCGTTACGGGGGTGCGTTCCGAGATTAGTACTGACATCGGCGCGATAGTTTCAAAAATAAAGAAAATTACCGATGTTCCTGTTGCCGTAGGTTTTGGAATTTCAACGGGAAAACAGGCTAAAGATATGGCTAAATCAGCCGGCGGCGTAATTATAGGCAGCGCGATAGTAAAAATAATCGCGGAACATAAAGAAAACGCCGCTCCAAAAATCGCCGAATTTGTTTCTTCAGTGAAGAGAGAGATTAAGAGTTAAGAATTATTGCGCGCTGTTGTCATTCCGGCGAAAGCCGGAATCCACGTTTGTTGTTAATTCCTAACTCCTCATTCCTCACTCCTAACTGTAGTTATTGAAATTCCGTCATTCTGTCGCGGTATCTTTTTGGCAGAAGCGTGTTTTGGCATTTCGGATTGAATCTTTCTTTTATGGCTATGGATTCGCAAAAATCTTTCCATAAATTTCTATAGAAAACTTCTTTTTCATCTGTTTTCGGTATTGCTATATCTTTGGCGTCAAATAACGATAATTTGCCTTTTTCGTAAATACATACCGCTTTGTTTGTTTCGTCTATAATTATAAATTTTTCGTTCGGCAGTCTTTGCGAAAAATGCGGCGCGACATAAGGGAGAACGAAGTTTTTGGGTTTTATTGACGAAACAAGCAGTTCGCCGTATTCTGAAAACCTTATAAATCCCTTGTAACGGTGCGATTCGTTATACAGAAATCGGACGGCTTTTGTAAGTTTACTTACAATATCGTTTGAAAGCATGGACATAATTTTGCTTCCCGTTTTATAACCCAGCCTAATAAACTCAAGCATATATAATTCTTTTTCCGTAAGGTTTGTAAACAGCGCGTCGCGCAGAAAAAATAAAGCGTCACTGCTTATTTTTTCGCGTATGGATTTTTTTACCCGTCCGGATTTTTCAAGATCGGTCGCGATGTTGAATTGTTCAAGAAGACTTGGCTGAAAATCTTTTTCGCTTACAATATCCGTCGGGATTTCTTTACGCGAAAAACTTTCAAATGCGCAGCAGAGAAACCCGTCGAAAGTTCCGTCGTAACCGTAAATGATATTTTGTTTGGTGAAGTTGTTCATATTATTAAGTCTCTTTGTCATACCGTTGAAAAACGGTATCCACGTTGTTGTTAAAGATATATTGGTAAAAGACAAATATTCAATAAAAATGGATTCCGGGTCAAGCCCGGAATGACAACAAAGCTGGAGTTTGTACATTCTCCCTGAATAATTCCAACTGCGAAGGTAAAAAGTGATCTTTATACATTGCCAGTTCCTGTTTTGACATTAAAGCTTTTAAAATTTCGTCGTTTTTTATTATAAGCCCTTCGCTTTTTCGTCCGCCGCATAATATGAAATAACGCGCGCGTTTTAATACTACTCCGAGTTTTTTTAACGCCTCAAAATCCAAAGAAGAATAACGTCGCGCGGCTATTATTTTCAACGCGCTTCTGACGCCTATTCCCGGTACTCTTAAAAGTTCTTCTTTGGAAGCTTTATTTATTTCCACGGGGAAAAATTCAGGATGGTTAACAGCCCAGTTGCATTTGGGGTCGATAAACGGGTTAAAATTCGGAGTTTTTTCGTCTAAAATTTCGTCCGCTCTGAAATTATAATAACGCATGAGCCAGTCTGCCTGGTAAAGCCTGTGTTCTCTGAGCAAAGGAGGTTTAAAATCCGTTGACGGCAAAAGTTTGTCGTTTGAAACAGGAGCGTATGCTGAAAAGAAAACTCTTTTCAATTTATATTTTTTATAAAGATTTTCTGAAAGCCTTAAAATTTGATTATCTGTTTCAGGAGTGGCGCCTATAATCATCTGGGTGCTTTGTCCGGCAGGCACAAATTTAGGGGCTTTTTTATAAATAGTTAGTTCTCTGGTATTTTCGGAAATGCTTTCTTTTATAAAATTCATAGGCGTAAAAATAGATTCTTTGCTTTTATCGGGCGCTAAAAGCTGCAGGCTGTTTTGCGACGGCATTTCAATGTTTACGCTCATTCTGTCCGCCAAAAGTCCGAGCTGTCTTAAAAGTTTGCCGTCCGCTCCGGGTATTGCTTTTGCGTGTATGTAGCCGTTAAAACGGTGCGCGTATCTTAAAATGCTTAAAGTCTTTATCATAAGCTCGCAGGTATAATCGGGATTTTTGATTACGCCGGAACTTAAAAATAAACCTTCGATATAATTGCGTTTGTAAAATTGTATTGTCAAATCGGCAAGTTCTTCAGGTAAAAATATAGTTCTTTTGATATCGTTTGATTTGCGGTTAAAGCAGTATTTGCAGTCATAAACGCATATGTTTGTCATCAGCACTTTCAAAAGCGAAATGCAGCGTCCGTCAGCGGCAAAACTGTGGCATATTCCGCAGGCAACTTTGCTGCCTATACTTCCTTTTTCAGTTGAACTTTGATCCGTTCCGCTTGAAGTGCAGGCAACGTCATATTTTGCGGATGCGGCAAGAATTGAAAGTTTTTCAAAAATATCCATACCCATAGTATGACAAATTTTTATAAGGAATACAAGCGTATGCTGGGGGCGGATAATTGGAAGGACAGAGGTTTGGCAACGTCCGTTTAATCTTCTTTAGCTTTGAAAAACAATAATTAAAGATATATAATAATGTGCAAAATCAAAAAACTGAGGTTACATAATGTCAATTTCATTTGAAGTAATGTTGTTTATCGCGGCTCTTTTGGTTTTTTTCAGCGTTTTTTTTAGCAAAGCGTCGGACAAATTTGGAGTTCCGGCTTTGCTTATTTTTTTGCTTATAGGAATATTGGCCGGTTCGGAAGACATAGGAAGAATTTCTTTCAATAATTATGATGCCGCAAACTACATAGGCATAGTCGCTCTTGCTTATATATTGTTTTCCGGCGGTGTCGGAACAAACTGGAGAGACGTAAAACCTGTTTTTAAAGTCGGCGTGGTTTTGGCAACGGCCGGCGTTTTGCTTACGGCAATAATCATGGCATTTTTCGCGTCCTTTATTTTTAATCTCGGCTGGAGAGAGTCTTTTCTTTTGGGCGCAATCGTGTCTTCTACGGATGCCGCGGCTGTTTTTTCGGTTTTGAGGTCTAAACGCATAACTCTTAACAATAAACTGCGCTCTTTGCTTGAATTTGAATCCGCAAGTAATGATCCGATGGCTGTTTTTTTGACCGTAAGCGCGCTGATGCTTATTACGTCTCCCGGAGATACTCCTCTTTCGCTTGTTCCGAAATTCGTGCTTGAAATGGGAGTAGGTTGCATTGCAGGCCTTTTTTTCGGGTGGGTTGCCGTAAAAATAATCAACAAGATAAATCTTGATTATGACGGTCTTTATCCGGTTCTTTTAATGACGTTAGTGATGCTTATTTATTCAATGTCGACTTTTATAAAGGGCAACGGTTTTTTAGCCGTATACATTGCCGGCATAGTTATCGGAAACAGCAGTTTTATTCATAAAAAGAGTTTGGTAAGGTTTCAGGAAGGTCTTGCGTGGCTGATGCAAATAACGATGTTTTTGGCTTTGGGGCTTTTGCTTAACCTTAAGGAACTGCTGCCTTTTATAGGCACAGGCATTCTTGCCGCTTTGGTGTTAATGTTTATCGCAAGACCGATAAGCGTGTATATTTGTACGGTTTTTGCGAGACTCAGATTTAACGAAAAAGCTATGGTTTCATGGGTAGGCTTAAGGGGCGCTGTGCCGATTATTTTGGCTATGTTTCCTTTTGTTTACGGCATTGCAGAGGCAAATAAAATATTCAACATAGTCTTCTTTATAGTTTTCATTTCCGCTCTTACCCAGGGCGTTTCTCTGGGGAAAGTGGCTGATTTACTTAAACTTAGCAGGCCGCTTACCGTCAGAAAAAGATATCCTATCGAGTTTGAACAGGTGCAGGGCATAAATGCGGATTTGTTTGAAATAATTGTTCCTTTGGAATCTTCAGCTATAGGTAAAAAAATTGTCGAGTTGAAGCTTCCGGCAAGAAGTTTGGTAGCTTTAATTTCCAGAGGCGACGGATTTTTAATACCGAACGGATCAACGGTTATTGAAGACGGCGATATTTTTCTCGCTTTGGGCACCAAGGAAGATTTGGCAAAAATACAGAATATTTTAAATCAACAGGAATTACCAGAGGGAAAATAAAAAAATGTCAAAAATTACTATTATATTGCCCGTATATAATACGGAAAAATATTTAAACCAATGCTTGACGAGCATACAAAATCAGACATTCAAAGATTTTGAATGTATCTGTGTAAATGACGGTTCAACCGATAATTCCTTATCAATTTTACAGGAATATGCTTATAAAGACGAGCGTTTTAAAATCGTATCTCAAAGCAATAAAGGGTTATCGGGCGCCAGAAACGCGGGTCTAAGACACGTATGCGGCGAATACGTGTCTTTTATAGATTCGGACGATTGGGTTAGCGAGAATTATCTTGAAACGTTATATAAAGCCGCCTTATCGGATAATGCCGACATAGTAAGAGCAAGTTATAAATTTTATTATCATGAGAAAAACAGTTATGAACCGGCAAGAATAAGAAAAATTCACAAGATAAACGATGCCGGCAGTAAGCTTGAGAGGGTTTCGAAAGGATACGGCGGAGCTTTCGTATGGGGAAAATTATTTAAAACTAAATTACTTGAGGATAATAATATCAGTTTTTATGAAGGCAAAGTTTCTGAAGACTGCCCTTTTATGGCAATTGCTTTTTTATACGCAAAGGGGATATCGTTTATAAATGATGAAATTTATTTTTACAGGAAACAAGTTTTAAGCATAACGACAAGAAGCAGCGAAAAGTTAGACGCGGATGCTTTGTATAATTTTATTACCTTAACCAAAGATTTGGATAAAAGAGGGTTTACCGACAGAGAACTTATGAGGTTTTACTTTAACACGTTTTTTTATAAACTCGGCAAAATAGGAAAAACCGCTTCAAAAAACACGCAAAAAGAATTATTGCCCGTAACAACGCAACACCTGCTGTATTTAAAAATGCTGGCAAAAAAATACGGATCCAAAGGATTAATAATCAAGTGCGCGATTATTAATCTTTTATTTATGATATTCGGCAAATCTTTTTTTAAGGGCATCAGGGTGTTAAAAAATATAGCAATCTAGTGCGTGTTATATATGTCGACACTCCCTAGCGGCTGCTAATCGTTGTTTTGGTTTGCTATTTCCGACGCGGCGGCTAGTAAACTTTGGTTTTCCAAATCGTCAAGGAGGAGCGAAGTTAAAGATTTTGAAACTTCTTCTTCTTCAAAAGCAATGCCTGTTACGCCTATTTGTTTTAAATGTTCTTTGCTGTGTAAAAATCTTGCGCGTACTAGGATTCTCGTTTTCGGATTTAACAACGCGGCAAGAGCCGCGGTATCGGTTGTCACGCTTATAGACGGAACGGTTATAATCAAATAGTCGGCGTCTTCAATACCGGCTGCTTCCAAAATACTTTTCTTTGTCGAGTTGCCGTAAATCGCAAACTGTCCCTGACTGCTTAAGTGGTTTACAGTATCGACATTCATTTCGATTATTACGGGCGTTACATTGTGCTCGCATAAAGCGCGCACTATATTTTTCCCCGTAGGTCCGTATCCTACTACAATCGCACTTTTTTCTTTTAAAATCTCTTTTGCCGGAAGAAGATTATTGGCAAGGTCCTGGTTTTTGTTTCTGTCGCGGGCTTTTTTTTCCGTGATATAAGTCATTGCTTTCCAAATCTTTTTCTTGGTTTTTAAAAACTTTTCATAGTTTGGAACTTTTTTGAAAATTGACGGGTTTAAAGATATGGAAATAATCGCGCATACTATTATAACGTTGTATACCGCGTCGTCGGCAAGATTTAAGCGTTTTGCTTCCTGCGCTAGTATGAAAGAAAACTCTCCTACCTGAGCCAGACCTGCGGCAACGGTTAAAGCCGTGCGGGGAGAATATCCTAAAACGGCTACTACGATAATTGCGGTAAGCGGCTTTACTACAAGCACTATTACAAGACATACGACGATAAGCAAAGGATGCTGCAGTAAAAAGCCCGGGACGAAAAGCATGCCGACGGAAAGGAAAAATAAAACCGAGAAAGCGTCTCTCAGCGGAAGCAGCTCCGCGCCGGCCTCGTGGCTTACTTTTGTTTTGCCTACAACCATTCCTCCCAAAAACGCGCCCAAAGCGAAAGAGGCATGGAAAACAAGCGCGGAAATCACGGCCGTTGAAAAAGCTATGACAAGTACGGTCAGAATGAAAAGTTCCTGCGAGCGTGTTTTAGCGACTTTTGCCAAAATCCACGGAACAAATTTTCCGCCGACCCACATAACAAGTATCCACAGAGCCGCAATATGCAGCAGCGCGGTTAAAATTGTTTTTATAATATCGTAATTTGTTGTTGCCGCTCCTATATCGAAAAGCGCCGGAAAAAGCGGAAGAAGAACTAAAACTACAACCGTAAAAATGTCTTCAACTACAAGCCAGCCGACGGCAGCATGTCCGTGTACCGTATTTGTAGCATTATTATCGTTTAATACTTTTAGCAATACTACCGTTCCCGCAACCGAAAGTCCTATACCCAATATTACTGATGATTTTAAATCAAGGCCCAAAGCCGTACCGGCAAAAATTCCGCATACCGTAGCAGCGGTACTTTGAGCTATTGCGCCCGGAATGGCTATTCCTTTTACCGCGATTAAATCGTCTAATTTAAAATGCAGTCCTACTCCGAACATCAAAAGAATTACGCCGACTTCCGAAAGCTGATGAGCCAAACCGTAATCCGCGACAAAGCCTGGCGTAAGCGGACCTATTAAAAACCCCGCAACAAGATAACCGACCATAGAAGAAAGCCCGAGCTTATGCGTTATATATCCGAACGCAAGAGCAAGAGCAAAGCCGATGGCCATAATTTGTAAAAGTTGGTATTCCATGTTTTTTCTTAAAAATTTTTTAGATACATATTATAACATAAATTTATACAAATATATCATTTATCGCAATTTTCCTCTTTTAAAGCTTTCTTAAAAATACTAAATAATAACAAATGATAATTAAAAGCGTTAAACGCAACCAATAAATGTTTTTTAATATTAAAAAATAGTACTTGACAAAATATAATAATATTTGTATGATTCAAGCGTTGGATACAAAAAATAGGTAAATAAAAGTAAAAAATGGAAAATAAAAATATAAATTCCAATAAACAAATAATGGACATAAAAGAACTTTCCGAATATTTGGGTATAGGTAAGTCTAAAATATACAGTTTGATAAAAATGAAAAAAATACCGGCTTCAAAAATAGGACGCCAGTATAGATTTTCAAAAGACATAGTTGACAGCTGGCTCAGGGATAAAATTGTCACGAAAAAAGAAGACGGTTCGCAAAACGAAAAAAATGTAAATCCGGAGAACTCCGGAGAAAACAAATAAAAGTCGCAAAACAAAACAGGAGGTGTACAATGGCAGAAAAAGTACAGAAAGTCGGAGTAAAGAGAGAAACTGGTTATCTCTATTTCATCGACAAACAGGGTGATATTTCCAGAGCATTGATGGCAAGAGGCGGAAAAAAAGGCGGAAAAGCCGCGAAAGTAGCGAAAGTAGGGCTTAAGAAAGCTAGCGGATATCTTTATTTCATCGACAAGCAGGGTGACATTTCCAGAGCCATAATGAGCAGAGGCGGAAAAAAGAAATCCAAAAAAGCCGCTCCTAAAAAAGCGAAAAAAGCCGTAAAAAAAGCCGCGAAGAAAAAAGTAGCGAAAAAAGGCAAAAAGAAATAAGATTATAAAAATTTGGAACAAAGTTCCAAACAAAGTTTCAAAACGGGCGGTTTTATGACCGCCCGTTTTTCTTTTTTTTAAGTTTTTAGTATAATTGCTCTATGTTTAAATTGTTAAGGGAAGACATCAATAATATTTTTCATGAAGATCCGGCCGCGCGTTCGTGGCTGGAAGTTCTTTTTTGCTATCCGGGACTTCATGCTATAGTATTTCACAGGTTTGCCCATAAATTGTGGAAATATAAATTTTATTTTCTTGCAAGATTTGTTTCGCATATAAGCAGATTTTTAACCGGCATAGAGATACATCCGGGAGCGACAATCGGCAGACGTCTTTTTATAGATCACGGCATGGGCGTGGTTATAGGCGAAACTTCGGAAATCGGAGATGATGTTTTAATATATAAAGGCGTTTTGCTCGGCGGAACGACTCTTGAAAAAAAGAAACGCCATCCGACCATAGGAAATAATGTGGTTTTAGGTTCAAACGCCATAGTTTTGGGAGCCATAACCGTGGGAGATAACGCCCGCATAGGCGCGGCTTCGGTAGTTACGCATGACGTTCCCGCAAACGCGACTGCGGTAGGTGTGCCTGCCAGAATAAACATAGGATATTCCGAACGTGAAATTGAAAAACTTGAACACGGCAAACTTCCGGATCCTATTACCGACGCCGTGAGATTTGTTTTGGAAGAACAAATCAAATATGAGAAAAAATTAAACGCCGCTCTTGAAGAAGTAAAAAAGTGCATAAAACTCAACGGGAACAACAGCAAATAAATATAATATTTGTCATATTACCTCGTAGTCTTGTTGCAGGAAATCTCTTAGTTGTCACCCTGCGGAGGCGAAGTCTCTCGCAGGGTCTATAAATTTATAGATTCTGCGACGGAGTTTACACTGCGCGAAGTTGCAGTGCGCAGAATGACAGCTTGCTTTTTTAGGTGGTGCAATGAATTTATCCAAATTCACAATCAAGTCTCAGGAAGCTCTCGCGGACGCGCAAAATATTGCCACGGAGTACGGCAATCAGGAAATAAGCGCGGAACATCTTTTGCTTGCTTTGGTCAGGCAAAACGAAGGAACGGTTAAAGCTGTTATAATGAAGTCCGCCGCAACAGAGCAGGAAGAACTTGTCGTCGCCAACATAACAAGCGACCTGCTTTCTGAAATCGATAAAAAGCCGAAGGTTTCAGGCGGCAATTTGTATTTGTCAAATGTTTTAAACAAAATTCTTTCCAACGCGGAAAAAATATCCAAAAACTTAAAAGACGATTTTGTTTCCACGGAACATATTTTAATGGCTATCGCGGATGAAACAAGCGAAGCCTGTTCTAAAATTCTAAAAAAGTACGGACTGACAAAAGATTCCATATTAAAAATTTTGGTAAGCATAAGAGGCGATCAAAAAGTGACCGATCAGAACCCCGAAGACAAGTATCAGGCTTTGGAAAAATACGGAAAAGATTTAACAGATCTTGGCAAGCGCGGAAAACTCGACCCTGTGATAGGAAGGGACGAAGAAATCCGGCGCTGCGTTCAGGTTTTGTCGCGCAGAACAAAAAACAATCCCGTAATTATCGGCGAGCCGGGCGTAGGCAAAACCGCCATAGTAGAAGGACTTGCAAGCCGCATAGTTTCCGGCGACGTTCCGGAAAGTTTAAAAGACAAAAAAGTTATTGCTTTGGATTTGGGCGCTCTTATAGCCGGCGCAAAATACAGGGGCGAATTTGAAGACCGTCTTAAAGCGGTTTTAAAAGAAATCCAGTCCGCAAACGGGAGAATTATTCTCTTTATTGACGAGCTGCATACAATTGTAGGGGCAGGCGCGTCGGAAGGCGCTGTTGACGCCGCCAATATGTTAAAACCCATGCTTGCAAGAGGGGAACTTAAACTTGTCGGAGCTACGACTTTAGACGAGTACAGAAAATACATAGAAAAAGACGCGGCTTTGGAACGCCGTTTCCAGCCTGTTTACGTCGGCGAACCTTCCGTTGATGATACTATCGCGATTTTGCGCGGCATAAAAGAAAAATACGAAGTCCATCACGGCGTAAAAATTAAGGATTCAGCTCTTGTCGCTGCGGCAACGCTTTCTGCAAGATACATTTCCGACAGATTCCTGCCGGATAAAGCCATAGACCTTGTCGACGAATCGGCAAGCAGGCTCCGCATAGAAATAGATTCCATGCCGTCCGAACTTGACGCCGTGGAACGAAGGCTGCGCCAGCTTGAAATAGAAAAACAGGCAGTGAAAAAAGAGACCGACGCGGCTTCCAAAGAAAGGCTTGCGGGTCTTGAAAAAGAGATTGAAAATCTTAAAGGCCAGTCCGCAGAAATGAAAGTTCACTGGGAAAAAGAAAAATCTTCGATTTCCGTTATAAGAAAGCTCAAAGCGGACATTGAAGAAATGAAAATCGAAGAGCAAAGGTCCGAAAGAAACGGCGATTTAAACACGGTCGCGGAAATCCGTTACGGAAAAATTCCAAATATGCAAAAGCAGCTTGAGGAAGAAAATAATAAACTCGCGAAACTCCAGAAAGAAAATAAAATGCTTAAAGAAGAAGTTGACGAAGAAGACATTGCCGAAGTAGTAAGCAAGTGGACTGGCATTCCCGTGTCGCGCATGATGGAAGGCGAAATGCAAAAACTTCTTCAAATGGAAGCTAAGCTTCATGAAAGAGTAATCGGTCAGGACGAAGCCATTACCGCGATATCCAACGCTGTAAGGCGCAGCCGTTCCGGGCTTTCCGACCCTAATAAGCCCATAGGTACGTTTTTATTTTTAGGCCCTACCGGCGTAGGAAAAACAGAACTTGCGAAAGCTTTGGCGGTTTTGCTTTTTAACGACGAGAAAAATATTGTCCGTATAGATATGTCGGAATATATGGAAAAACACAGCGTCTCGCGTTTAATCGGAGCGCCTCCGGGATATGTGGGTTTTGAGGAAGGAGGGCAGCTTACCGAAGCTGTCAGGCGCAGGCCTTATTCCGTGGTATTATTTGACGAAATCGAAAAAGCAAATCCGGAAGTTTTTAACGTTATGCTTCAGCTGTTTGACGACGGCAGGCTTACCGACGGCCAGGGAAGAACCGTTGATTTTAAAAATACAGTCGTGATAATGACGTCGAATTTGGGTTCGCAGTATATTCAGGAAGAGGACGATTATTCCAAAGTGAAAGAAAAAGTTTTAGGCGAACTGCACAGAAGTTTCAGACCCGAATTTTTAAACAGAATAGACGAAGTAATAATATTTCAGAAATTGACGGAATCCGAACTAAATAAAATTATCGACATACAAATACGCTCTTTTGAAGAACGTCTTGCGGCAAGAAAAATACACGTCGAACTTACAGATAAAGCCAAAGATTTTATATCTTCAAAAGGATATAACCCTGCTTTCGGCGCAAGGCCTTTAAAAAGAGCGATACAGACATATCTTTTAAATCCGCTGTCGTCAAAACTTATTGCAGGCGAGTTTAAAGAAGGCGACAAAATAAAAGTAGAAGCTTCTAAAAAAGATTCGGAAAATTTAGAGTTTAAAAAATCGTACGTTAATTAACGGGAGTGAAATATGAAGAAATTGGCGTTTGTTTTATTGTCGTTAACATTTTTGCCGGTCATGGCTTTTGCTTATAGTTTTGAAGCCGCAGGAGTTGATTGGCGCCCGTATATAAGCATGGACGCACAGCTTTCTTTAGGAATCGTCGAAGTTCAAACTCCAGAAGCAGACTGGGGATTAAAAAAAGCTACTTCAATAGGCGGGCTTTTTAACATGGGGTTAGGCGTAAAACACGAGCGCGCCCGCATGGAGCTGTCTTATTTGAGCAGAGGTTCTGCCAACGATATACTCTCATGGTTATTTACAGGAGTCATATCGGCTTCATCCGAGCAGGCAGGCATGATAAATTTTTATTATGACTATCTTTCCACAAGAGTTTTTGCGATGTATATAGGCGGCGGAGCCGGTATTTCAAGCTGGGAACAAAGGACAAATTATGTATGGTTAGGGAGCGACTATACTTATAACCGTTCCGGAACGGATTTTATCGGCGGTATTTACACCGGCATGAGCTTTACAATAGCCGATGCTTTCAGTATTGACCTCGGATTGAATTATTATCGTACAAGCGTGCTTAATTTTAGCAGTTTCGGCTGGAAATTCGGTTTGCGTTACACACTATAATAAAAAAGGTAATTGATATGACATTAATGACGGATGCGCGCGACAACAAACCCAACGATTTAATAAAAGCCGCGGCGAAAGCGGAAGGCTTAAGCGAAGAATTTATAAGGGAAGGCGTTGCTTCAGGCACGATAGTGATTCCTAAAAATATTAACAGGAGACTGCCTAAAATAGTTGCCGTAGGCAAAGGTTTGAAAACTAAAGTCAACGCAAATATCGGAACTTCGCCGGACCACATAGATTTGAAAGAAGAACTTGATAAACTTGACGCTGCCGTAAAAGCCGGCGCGGATGCCGTTATGGATTTATCTACAGGCGGAAATCTTACGCAAATAAGAAAAGAAATTCTAGCGCATTGCCCAGTACAAGTCGGAACCGTGCCTATTTACGAAGCTGCATGCAGGACTGTGGCGGCAGGCAAAAAAATATCGCAGATAGACAGCGAAACGCTTTTTGACGTTATAGAAGAACAGGCCCAGCAGGGCGTGGATTTTATTACGGTTCATTGTGGAATAAATAAAGCTACTGTAGAAATATTAAACCGCCAAGGACGGCTTGCCGGGGTTGTAAGCCGCGGCGGTTCGTTTTTAGTTAAGTGTATTAACGCTACCGGCAAAGAAAATCCTTTATACGAACAATACGACAGACTTTTGAAAATAGCAGCGAAATACGACGTGACTTTATCGCTTGGCGACGGTTTTCGTCCGGGCGCTGCGTTTGACGCTTCGGACGCGGTTCAGCTTGGCGAACTTGCGATACTCGGCGAACTTGTTTTAAAAGCAAGAGCCGCAGGTGTGCAAACTATGATAGAAGGTCCGGGACACGTGCCGCTAAATCAAATTGAAGCAAACGTAAGGCTTGCCAAAAGATTGGGACATGACGCGCCTTTATATTTTTTAGGACCTTTGGTCACGGATATTGCTCCGGGATATGACCATATAACGTCGGCAATAGGCGGAGCTTTGGCTGCTTCTTATGGCGTTGATTTCATTTGCTATGTAACTCCTGCGGAACACATAAGACTGCCTGATATTGCGGATGTGCGTGAAGGCGTCATTTCCGCAAGAATAGCGGGACATGCGGCGGATATAGTTAAAGGCGTAAAAGGCGCAAAAGAACAAGACGACGAAATGTCAAAATGGCGCAAAGCAAGGGACTGGAAAAAACAGGAATTGTTCTGCATAGACCCCGAAAAACTCGCCAAAGAAAGAGCCAAACTTCCTCCGCAGCATGAAGACGTCTGCACTATGTGCGGCGAATTCTGCGCAATGAGAGACGAATAATCTTTTTTACTGCGGCTTCGGCAGAAGCAAACTCATGCACTCAGAAACATGGATCCCCGTACTGCCGAAGGCAGAGTTTTGAAAAAACTCTTAAGACATTCGGGGATGACAAAAGTAAGGATAAAGACATGCTTTTGTCACTTCGGTACACTTCGTCATCGCAAGCCTCGTTTCGCCTCAAATCTTTATACATCTCTATAAATATTTTGTATAATTATCCGTAATTTAAAAGCTTGTAAAAAGGACAAAAAGATGAAAGTTCGAATGAGGGTGCCGGCTACGACGGCGAATTTAGGTCCCGGGTTTGACGTTTTAGGAGCGGCGGTTGGTTTGTATAATGAGTTTGAAGCGGAATATGTGCCAAACGCCGCAAGTACAAAATTTGTCTTAAAAGGCGAAGGGCGGAAAATGCTGCCGAAAGGCGAGAAAAGTCTTGTATGGCAGTCTATGCAGGAAACTTTCAAGCTTTTAAAAGAAACAAAATATAATTTAAAAAATCTTAATATAACAATTAAAACGGGCATTCCGTTAAGCGGCGGTTTGGGATCGAGCGCGTCGGCTATTGTCGGCGGCATTGCTTTGGCAAACGCTTTGTGCGGCAACAAGCTGAACAAATCGCAAATAACCGAACTTGCGATAAAAATCGAAGGGCATCCTGATAATGTCGCGCCTGCAGTGTTCGGCGGTTTATGTGTTTGCGGCAAAGAAGACGGCGGACACGGAACCATAGTCCATTTGCCTGTTCCGAAATTAAAAGTCGTTTTGTGCGTTCCGTCTTTTGAGCTCAGGACAAAACGTTCAAGGCAGATTTTGCCTAAAAACGTGGATTTAAAAGACGTGGTTTTTAATACTTCAAGAGTCGCGTTTCTTACCGCGGCGTTTTGCACGGGCGATTTCGCGCTTTTGGAAAAAGGCATGCAGGATAAAATACATCAGCCTTACCGCGGCAAAATGATACCCGCTATGGATGAAGTTTTAAAAGCGGCTTTGGATAACGGCGCTTACGGTTCTTATCTTTCGGGTTCGGGACCTACTATCGCGGCTTTGTGCGATGCGAAAAAAGCCGAAGAAGTAAAGAAAGCAATGGTTAAAGTGTGGAAAAGAGAAAGCGTTTCCGTGAAAGCGTATATTTTGGATTTTGACAAGAAAGGAATTATAACTACAAAGTGAAAAGTTAAAAGTGGAAAGTTAAAATATTGTGTTTCGCCCTGCGCGCAAGCCGCAGGGTTACCGAAACTTGAAATATGTTTTTGCAAAGCAAAAACTCGTTATTTTCACTTTTCACTCTTCACTTTTCACTTTATTTTTAGGAGTTGTATATGGCATTAGTTGTAATGAAATTTGGCGGTTCTTCCGTTGCCGACGCTGAAAAAATGAAACATGTGGCCGGAAAAATAGTCGCAAAAAAGAAAGCGGGCAACAAAGTTGTGGTTGTGGTTTCCGCTCCCGGAGACACTACGGACGATTTGCTTGAAATGGCAAATAAAATTACTTCTAATCCTCCGGCAAGAGAAATGGATATGCTTTTGGCTACCGGCGAAATGGTTTCAATTTCGCTGCTTGCGATGGCAATTGACACCATCGGAGAAAAAGTTATTTCTATGACCGGTCCGCAAGCCGGAATTTTGGCGGACGCAGACCACACCCGCGCCAGAATTAAAAAAATAGACCCGAAAAAAGTTAAAGCCCAGCTTGCCAAAAACAATATAGTAATTGTGGCTGGTTTTCAGGCAATAAACACTAAAGGCGATATAACCACGCTCGGAAGGGGCGGTTCGGATTTGACTGCCGTTGCTTTGGCGGCCGCTCTTGAGGCCGACTCCTGCGAAATATATTCGGATGTTGAAGGCGTGTTTACCACTGACCCAAGAGTCGTAAAAGACGCAAGAAAATTGGACTGTCTTTCTTACGACGAAATGCTTGAAATGGCGGGATCCGGCGCGCAAGTGCTTCAGTCAAGAAGCGTTGAAGTCGCGAAAAAGTACGGCGTGGAAATACATTCCAGAAGCACTTTCAGCGATAATGACGGCACAATAATAACAAGCGAAGCAAAAATCGGGAGGAAAAAGATGGAAGAATTATTAGTTTCGGGAATAACGTTTGATAAAAATCAGGTAAAATTTACGATAATAGATATTCCGGATACGCCGGGAGTCGCGGCAAAAATTTTCGGAAAACTCGCGAAAATCAACGTAAACGTAGATATGATTATACAGTCCGCGGCCGTTAACCAAAAGAACGATATTTCATTTACCGTCAGCAAAGCCGATATGAAAAAAACCCAGAGAGAGCTTGACAAAATAGCCTCCGAGCTTAAAGCGGCAAGCGTGGTGTGCGACGAGCACGTGGCAAAAGTTTCGGTTGTAGGAATAGGCATGAGAAGCAATGCCGGAGTCGCCGCGCAGATGTTTGACATTCTTTCCAAAAAAGGCATAAATATAGAAATGATTTCTACGAGCGAAATAAAAATTTCGTGCATAGTAGACGAAGTCGATATGGTAAAAGCCGTGGAAGAACTTCACAAAGGATTCAAGCTGGCGAAAAAATAAAAAAACATACGTTCGTCATTCCCGAGATTCGTAATCGGGAATCCACGTTTGTTGTTAAAGGCGTAAGGGATAAAGAATAGTTTTTAGTTAAAAATGGATACCCGATTAAGACATTCGGGTATGACAAAGAGTAAAATAATATTATGAAAAACATTTTAATTTTTGATACTACATTAAGGGACGGCTCGCAGGGCGCGGGTATTTCTTTTACCGTTGAAGATAAGCTGAAAATTGCCAAAGCGCTAAATGCTTTTGGCGTCGCTTATATTGAAGGCGGCTGGCCCGGTTCCAACCCTAAAGACGAATTATTTTTCAGACAGGCAAAGAAACTTCGTTTGTCTTCAAAGCTTACTGCTTTCGGTTCCACAAGACGCAAAGGCGTTAAGGCTTCCGACGACTGCAGTCTTAAGACTATCGTCGCTTCCGGCGTGCCGGTAGCCTGCATTTTCGGGAAATCCTGGGACTTGCACGTCAAATATGCCCTTAAAACGTCAAACGAAGAAAATTTAAAAATGATTTCCGAAAGCGTGGCTTTTCTGAAATCGAAAAAAATGGAAGTCGTCTTTGACGCTGAACATTTTTTTGACGGGTATAAAAACAATAAAAAATACGCTTTCGAAGCCGTGGAAACCGCTTTAAACGCCGGAGCCGATATAATTTGCTTATGCGAAACAAACGGCGGTATGCTTCCTTCCGATATACAAAATGCCGTCAGGGAAACGCTGAAAACGTTCGGCGACGTTAAATTCGGAATACATACTCATAACGATTCGGGCTGTGCCGTGGCTAATTCCATAACAGCTGTTGAGGAAGGCTGCGTTATGGTTCAGGGCACTGTCAACGGGCTTGGCGAGCGTTGCGGCAATGCGAACCTCTGTTCCATAATTCCCGGACTTCAGCTGAAAAGAAATTATAAATGCGTTCCTGCAAAAAATATGCAAAAGCTTACGGAGCTTTCAAGGTATGTGGATGAAATAGCAAATTTGATTCCGAACGACTCAAAGCCTTATGTCGGCAGAAACGCTTTTGCCCATAAAGCGGGAATACACGTATCGGCTATGGAAAGAAGCTCTGAAACTTACGAGCATATAAATCCGAAGTTTGTCGGAAACGAGAGAAGAATTCTCGTAAGCGATTTGTCGGGTAAAAGCAACGTGGTTTCTAAAGCAAATGAGCTTGCGATGGCTATCGGCGGCGCTCCCGAACAGGTTAAAAAAGTTATAGAAACCGTAAAAGATATGGAGAATAAAGGCTATCAGTACGAAGACGCCGACGCTTCTTTCTTTTTGCTTACCAAAAAAGCATTGGAATCTTTCAAGCCTTTTTTCTCTTTGAAAGGTTACAGAGTCTCGGTTGAGAAAGATACGGCCGGGAATATAGTTTCCGAAGCCACTGTCAAGCTTGACATAAAAGGCAAAGAGGAACACACAGTCGCGGAAGGCGAGGGTCCGGTAAACGCTTTGGACAACTGTCTGCGTAAAGCGCTGGTAAAATATTTCCCTGAAATCAAAAGCGTGGTTTTAACGGACTTTAAAGTCAGGGTTGTTAACAGCGACGCGAATACGGCCGCAAAGGTAAGGGTTCTCATAGAATCATCCGACTCGTCAAAGTCGTGGGGTACCGTAGGCGTCAACGAAAACATAATAGACGCGTCCTGGCAGGCCCTTTCCGATTCGGTAGAGTACAAGTTGATTAAATCAAAGAAAATATAAGTTTAATATTGCGGATAATTTAGTATAATAAAAAAAGTATTGCAATATTTTAAGCGTTTTGCTATAATTATGTCGCAGTCACACTGCAACCGCATAAGTGCGGTAAAATAAAAAAAGGAGGATAGTATGAAGAAATCAAAAGGTTTTACGCTGGTAGAGTTGATCATCGTTATTGTTATTGTAGCTATTTTGTCAATTGTTGCTGTTCCTATGTACAGAGGTTATACGCAAAGGGCAATGGCTTCTGAAGGTAAGACATTATTAGGGTCAATTAGTTCCGCTCAAAAGGTTTATTTTGCGGAGTTTGGTACCTTTTATAGCGCTAGTGGTCCCGTAGACTCAGTGCTTGATGTTGACTCAAGGTCTAATAAGTATTTCGTAAATTGGAGTGTAACCGGTAGTGCTACAGGATTTACGGCATCAACGACAGGACAGGCTGGTACAGGTGTAGCCGGACAGACTGTTATGTTGGATGTTACGACAACCGGCGAGCCCTCATGGAGTGGAAGTATTCTTTAATTTGTTTTTTACAAGCCGCCCTGTAAAAACAGGGCGGCTTTTTTTATGAGGGAAATATGAGAAAATCAAAAGGTTTTACGTTGGTAGAGTTGATCATCGTTATTGTTATTGTAGGTATTTTATCAATTGTCGCAGTGCCTATGTACAGAGACCGCGCAAGAAAAGCAATTGCCGCGGAAGGTATTAAGTTGGTTGAAACAGTAAGAGATTCTATTGATGCTTATAACGCTATTAACCCTGGCGCTTTATTACCGGCACCAAGCGGCGGTGTTATGAATTTTGGAGCTTCAGTCGGAGAGGTAGATGCCAGAGCTAATAAATATTATAGAACTTTTACCGTTACAAACGGAGGATATCCGTATACTATAACTGCTACAGGACAAACAGGAAATCCGGTTGTCGTATTAGTATTACAGGACTCCGATTTTTCAACTATAACTCTAGACGGTGTTAAAGTAAATTAATTTATTTGTTTTTACAAGAATTAATTAAAGTTTTCGCGTGTTCTAACGCGTGAGGCGTGATATTTTCGCCGGATATCATTCTGGCGATTTCTTCTATATGTTCGGCTTCTGAAAGTATTTTGGCTTTGGTATAGGTCCTCGAGTTTTTGGTTTCTTTATATATTTTTATGTGGGTTTTTGCAAAAGCGCTGACTTGGGCAAGATGCGTGATTGAAAAAACCTGCTTTTTTTCCGCAAGCCGCGCGAGTTTTAAACCTATCTTTTCTCCGGTTTTTCCTCCTGTGCCCGTATCTATTTCGTCAAATATCGTTGTTTGGTCGTTTTCAAGCTTTGACGATAATTCTATCGCTAAAAGCACTCTGGACAATTCGCCTCCGGAAGCGGTGTTTCTTAACGGAAGTATTTTTTCGCCTTTGTTTGCGCAAAACATAAAATCTATTAAATCGCAGCCGTTGGCCATTGCGTCTTTTTTGTCGAATTTAATTTCAAAAACCGCGTTTTTAATATCCAGCTCAAGTAAATTATTTTTCACTTTTTCTGAAAACGAAATCGCAGCTTTTTTACGTTTTTTGCTTATTTTTTCGCAGATTTCGTCCAGCTGTTTTGCTTTATCTTCAAGCTCTTTCTCAAGCTTTTCGGTATTATCATGACAGTCCTGAAACAGTTTTAATTCCTTCTCGATTTTATTTTTATAGTTTAAAATTTCAGGAATATTTGCTCCGTATTTTTTCTTTAACTTTTTTATAAGTTCGGATCTTTCAAGAGCTTCATTTAATTTTTCCGGATTTAAATCCGTTTTTGAAAGAATTTCTTCAACTTCCCTGTAAGCTTCTTCCGCCTGATAGTAAGACTGCTCTATAAGCGACAGAGCTTCGGAAGCATCGGAGCTGTAATTGTTTATTTGTTCTATATTTTTTTTTGCTTTTAAAATTCTGTTTAATGCGGAGTTTTCGTCAGAATATAACAGAGATACGATTTCTTCCGATAGCGAAGCTATTTTTTCCGCGTTTTTTAGTTTGAGAAGCTCTGTTTCAAGTTTTTCTTCTTCCTGATGCTCGAGATTCGCGTCGTCTATTTCTTTTAACTGAAAAGAATATAAATCTGTTTTTCTTGCCCTTTCCGCGTCCGAAAGATTCATATCTTCAAGTTTTGACTTAATATCTTTCAGTTGTTCGTATAAAGCGTTTGATTTTTCAAGCAGCGGGGCAATGTCTTCTGTTTCATTGTCTAAAATTTTAAGCTGGGTGTTTACGTCAAGGAGAGAATGCTTTTCATCCTGATTGTGAAAATCTATTAAAAAATTTCCGAGTTCCGAGAGAGTTGAAATGTTTACCGGGGAATCATTTATAAAGGCTTTGCTTTTGCCCGTGTTTTCAACAGTCCTGCGGATTAAAATTGTATTATCGTTTGCGGGAATTGAAATATTGTCTAAAAAATCCGTAATTCTCTTGTCTTTATATTCAAAAGACGCCGCTATTGAGCAGATTGAACATCCGGAGCGTATTGCGGAAGAATCGGCGCGAGAGCCCGTTAAAAGTTCGATAGATTTTATGAGTATGGATTTTCCCGCACCTGTTTCGCCTGATATAACGGTAAACCCGCTGCTGAACTCAATATTTAAATCCTCAATTAAGGCATAGTTTTTAATGGTTAGATTTAATAACATAAATTATTGGTTTTGCCTTTATTTTCACTTTTCTCTTTCAACTTTTCACTCTGCCGTTTTCAAACTCCCCAGTGCAGCTTCTTTTTCAAAGTTTCAAAATAAGATTTGCTTCCGTTTTTTATGAGTTTTAACGGTTTTTTGTAAAGCGAAAATTTGACTTTGCTTGCGTTTGTAAGCGAGTAATTTTCCTGACCGTCTATAGACAATAAAATTTTTCCGTTATTGTGTTTGTTTTTTGCGGACAACGCTATGTTGTTTTTGTCTGATAGTATCATAGGCCTTTGCGTCAGCGTGTGCGGGGAAATAGGGGTGATTATAAAAACAGGGAGATTCGGATAGACTATAGGTCCGGACGCGGCAAGGGAGTACGCGGTCGAACCGGTCGGCGTTGCCATTATCATTCCGTCGCATTTGTATTCGGCCGTAAATTCTTTGTCCGTGCTTACGTCAACGGTAATAAGTTTTCCGCCGGACAATGCCCGGATAACGCAGTCGTTTGCGGCTATAGTTTTGATTTTTTTGCCGTTATATGTAAATTCTGCCGAAAGTAAAACTCTTTTTTCAAACCTTATGCCTGTTTTAAATATATTGTTGAGCAGCGCGAATATTTCGTTTGTGTCCGTGTCTGTTAAAAAACCCAAAGATCCCAGATTTATGCCTTTTACCGGCACGCCCAAAGGCGAGAAAGTCCTTATAACCTTTAGCATTGTCCCGTCGCCGCCTATTGATAAAACAAAATCGGTTTTTTTTGGTTTTACGGATAAAGAATCGCTTACAAAAACCCGGCATTTATTGTTTTTTAGCCAAGCCGCGACTTCAGACGCAAGTTTTTTTGCGTTTGGCTTATTCTTATTGTAAATTATACCTGCGCTGTATTTCATAGTTATTTCCAATTTGCTATAATTATCAATATTTATAATTATATAAAATAAACATTTTTTAAACAAAAGAAGAGGGCATATGTTTTGGCAAAAAGATATAGAAACCGCAGACCGCAGCGAAATCGAAAAGCTTCAGCTTAAAATGCTTAACAACACCATAGAGCGCGCGAAAAAATCAAAATTTTACGGTGGAAAACTTAAAAATATTCAAAACATTAAAGATATAAAACAGATTAAAGATTTGCCTTTTACTACAAAAGAAGATTTGCGTTCGGGCTTTCCGTACGATTTTTTATGCGTTGATTTGGGCGAAGCCGTAAGGCTGCATTCTTCTTCAGGAACTACGGGAAATCCTACGGTCGTGTATCATACGGCTCAGGATTTGTCAAACTGGGCTGATATTTCCGCAAGATGCATGTACACTGCCGGAGCAAGAAAAAACGATATTTTTCAGAATACTATGGGATACGGGCTTTTTACGGGCGGGCTCGGGTTTCATTACGGCGCGGAAAAACTCGGAATGCTGACTATTCCGATAGGCCCCGGAAACAGCAAAAGGCAGATATGGTTTATGAAAAGCTTCGGAACAACCGTGGTGCATATACTTCCGAGCTATGCCGTAAGATTGTATCACGCAATGATTGAAAACGGAGTCGACCCGAAAAAAGATTTAAATCTCAAAATATTTTTTCTCGGGGCGGAACCTCACACCGAAGAATTGCGCAGGGAAATACAGGGCTTTTACGGTCTAAAAGCTTTTAATTCTTACGGGCTTTCCGAGATAAGCGGTCCCGGAGTGGCTTTTGAATGCGACAAACAAAACGGTATGCACATTTGGGAAGATTTTGTTATACCGGAAATTGTAAATCCGGATACGTTTGAAGTTTTGCCCGACGGAGAAGAAGGCGAACTTGTTTTGACCGCTATCAACAGGCAGGCTATGCCCGTAATAAGATACAGGACAAGAGACCTGACAAAAATAATTCCGGAACTTTGTTCCTGCGGAAGAACTCACAGGAGAATCGCGCGTATAAAGGGCAGAACGGACGATATGATGATAATAAACGGCGTCAATATTTTCCCGATACAGATAGAAAAAACCATTATGGATATTCCGGAAGCAAGCAAAAACTATATAATCGAAATAATCAAACAGAATTATATGGACAAGCTCAATATTAAAATAGAAATAAATGACAACACTTTCGGGGGAACTTTGCAGGAGCTGGAAAAATTAAAATCCAAGATAGAAGCAAAGATTAAAGAAGAAACCGGAGTTTCGCCAAATGTTAATTTTGTAGACAGGGGAAGTCTGCCTGTAAGCGAAGGGAAAGCGAAAAGAGTCTACGACTTAAGAAATTAGGAAAGAGGTATTTATGGCATATCATTTGTCTGTTTTTTTGGTGGAAAACAAGCCCGGCAAACTTGAGAAAATTACGAAAGTTCTTGATGACAACAAAATAAATTTGAGGGCGATGTCTTTGGCAAGCGCGGGAGATTTTGGCGTTGTGAAACTTCTCGTAAATGATCCGGACAAGGCTTACGACGAATTGAAAAAGCAGAATTTTACGGTTACAAAAAGAAAAATTACCGCGGTGGAAATAGACAATGTTCCGGGCGCTTTGCATAATATAATATCTAAATTTTCGCAAAGTAATATAAACGTGGAAGATTGTTACGGATTTTTGCTCGGAGACGGAAAAACGGCGGCTATTATTCTTGAAATCGAAAACAGGCCGGATATTGAGGATATTTTTAAAAACTTCGGACTAAACGTTTTGGATAAAGACAAAATATATAATTATTAAATAAGACTTGTCTGTCATTCTGAATCCCGCAGGGGTGAAGAATCCACGCCATTAATAATTGGATACATTCGCTTCGCTCAGTATGACATGCATGGTCAAAGGACAAAAAAATGATTTCTGTAATGCTTATTTCGGTATTCATAATAGTGATGATAGCGGCCGGTTTCTGGGGAATGAAAAAAACAAAAACCCTCAATGATTTTTTTATCGGTTCAAGAAAAATCGGTCCGTGGATTTCGGCTTTTGCCTACGGAGTGACTTATTTTTCGGCTGTTGTTTTCATAGGTTTTGCCGGAAAACTCGGCTGGGTTTACGGTTTAAACGCTTTATGGATAGCAGCCGGGAACGCTTTTATCGGCGCGTTTTTGGCATGGATTGTTTTAGGCAAAAGAACCAGAAGAATGACTCAAAATCTCGACGTGGTCACAATGCCGGAATTTCTTCAGGAGAGATACGGCGGAAAATATTTTAAGATAATCGCCGCGACCGTAATTTTTTTATTTTTGCTTCCTTACGCGGCTTCGATTTTTAAAGGTCTGGGTTATATGTTTGAAGTAAATTTTCACATCTCTTTCGATTTAGCTCTTTTGATTATGGTAATCATTACCGGCATATATTTGATTTTGGGAGGTTATTTTGCCGTAACAATAACCGATTTTATCCAGGGCTTTATAATGATTGCCGGCGCGTTAACTATGGTAATTATACTTACGGGGAAAGCCGGCGGTTTTATTTCGTCAATCAACCAGATTTCAACAAATTATTTTGAGCATGTGTCTTCGCACGGTTCTCCAAATTATCTTATGCTTGGAGCTTTGATATTTATGACTTCTTTCGGAGTTTGGGGAATGCCTCAGATGGTGCAGAAATTTTACTCGATAAAAGACGAAAAAGTAATTAACATTGCGGCTTATGTAACGCTGGGCATAGCTCTGATAATTTCTATGTGCGCTTATTTTAACGGAGCGTTATTACACGTATTTTTTGACGCACCGCTTTTAACGGCGTCGGGAAAACCTGACTTTGACGCTATGATTCCGGAACTTTTACTGAAACATCTGCCGTCAGGGGTTATGGCGGTAATTTTGCTTCTGATACTTTCTGCTTCGATGTCAACGCTTGCCGCTTTGGTTTTGGTTTCCGCGTCAAGCATCGCGATAGATTTGTATAAAGGGCATGTTAATCCTAATATATCCAAAAGCAATTCGGTTTTTATGATGCGTTTTTTAAGCGGTCTTTTTATTTTGATATCTTATTTTATTGCCAGATATGAAGTTTCTATAATAATAACTTTGATGTCTCTTTCATGGGGGGTTATCGCCGGAGGTTTTCTGGCGCCTTATATGTACGGATTATTCTGGAAAAGAGCGACTTTAGCGGGGGCAAAAGCCGGAATGTTTACTGGAATGTTTCTTGCGATATTTTTATTTTACGCGTTAGGCGCCGCAAAAGCGCCTTTGGCGGCAAGCATAGCGATGATAGTTCCTTTTGCCGTTGTTCCGCTTGTCAGTATTTTTACGAAGAAGCCAAGCGAGAAAATAATAAATAAAGCGTTTGGAAAGGTAGAGTGAAGCGTGGAGTCTGCGAATTTGCAGTTAAATAGGAAATAAAAAATGAAAAAAATTATTTTTGCCGTTTGTTTTATGTATATTTCAGTATTGGCTTTTGCCGATGCCGTAAAAGACTGGTCTGATTATGAAGACGAACTGCGTAAAGGAAAACTAACCTCCGCAGAGGCAAGTTTTAAATCCGGAAAACTTATTCCTAAGCTTACCGAAGAGTTAAAAGACCGGGGCATAACCGAGAATATCGAATGGACTTTTCCCGTATCCGGTTTTACTAAACGTAATGTCGCAAACGCGAAAAGAATTACCGCCGCCATGAGTTCTTCTTTCAGTGAAACGAAATTTTTCGACGGGGACGAGTTTCTAGTTCAGCCTTATTTAAGGCTTTTTATAACCCCTGACAACTTAAAAAAGGATACGGTTTTAGAACCGGTTGATGTTGTCGCGGCAAATAACGCCGTAGTAGTATATGTTAAAAAAGGTGCCTTGAATTCTCCCGGAGGGAATTCAGTCTGGCTTTATAACCCTGAGCAAAATTTCTTCATTTATTACGGTATTCTGAGAACTGTAAACGTAAATCTCGGAGACATAGTTTCTGCTGGAGACAAAATCGGCAGTATTAAGCCGGTTAAAAAAGGTTATGAATTGAATTTTGCGGTATTGGTGCACAGTGACGAAACGTTTACTTTGTTTAATTATTTTAACGAAATGAAATAGTAATATCTCTGTCTTTTAAGTCGTTTTTGATTTTGTCTTCATCAAAGCCCGCTGCGGTTATGCGGGCTTTTTTTATTCCAGAAAAAGCCAGAAACTGTTTAAAAGAATTTATGAAATTACGGTCGTAATACTTAGAACTGTTATATATTTCAAACCAATTATCTTTTCTGTGCCTTATATGTAAAACCGTTACGTTATTTCCTTCGTAAATCTGCGTAAATATCGTTTTTCTTTCCGAATACCGCGGAACAGCGATATAGCATAAATTAACAAACAGCAAAACCGACATGGCAATAAAACGCTTTTTACCTTTATAAAATCCCGCGGCAAACAGAAAAACAAAAAATAAAAATAACTGAAAAAGAGCGGGTTTTGGGACAATTGCTGAAGCATATTTTAATTTGCCGAAAAATAAAGCCGATGAAATTATAAAATATGAAACCGCCGAAATTGCCGCGGAAAATATAACTGCCCCATATGAAAAAATAAATGTCATAAAATAAAATATCATCCCAGAGAATAAAATAACGCTTATAAGCGGAACAACTATTAAGTTTGCTATAAACGATATTATGGAAACTTTTCCGAAATAATACATGATCACGGGAATAAGTAAAATTTGCGCGGAAATGGTAATGGACAGAACTTCGCAGAAAAACTTTAGTATTTTATTTTTAACTTTTCCGAAAACTCTTAAAACAGGGCGGTAAAAACAAATTATTCCGGTTGTTGCCGCGTAAGACATTTGAAATGAAGCCGTGAAAAGCTGTTGCGGCTGAAAAAGCAAAATTAAAACGGCTGATAACGCTATGGCGTTAAATATAAGAGGCTCTCGGTCAAGCGACAAAGAAATTAACGCGCAGGAAAACATTATTGCCGCTCGCATTGCCGGAGGATTGGCGCCGGTCGCAAGAGCGTATAAAAAAACAAACGGTATGGCTAAAAGAGAAGCTTTTTTCAGCGGCAGTCCGCAGAGTTTAAACAATGCTAAAAACACGGCTCCGATAAAACCCACATGCAGTCCGCTTACCACAAGCACGTGTATTACGCCTGCGTCGGAAAATGCCGTTTTTATATCGTTATCCAAAGCGGTTTTGTCTCCGATTATGATCGGTTTTAAAATATCAGAATTAGGCTTTTTAAAATAAGCGTCGATTTTATTTATGATATCCTGCTGTAATGCCAAAGCGGTTTTTTTTACCGGATTTGGTTTTGAGGTTATGTATTCAAAAGACGTAACATTTAATATCGTATATATCTCTTCTCTTGCCAGATAACTTTGATAATCGAAAACCAAAGGAAATACGGGTTTTTGCGGAATCTTTAGATTTCCTTCCAAAGAAACAATGTCTCCGTAAGACGCTTCGTATCCTTGAGGCATATTTACAAGTATTCTTTCCGAGGCGGGTAAAGTTTCTATTGTAGACGATTTTAATATAAATTTTTTGCCGGATTTTGTTATTCCGGGACGCGAAATGATTTTGCCTTCAATGGTTACGGGTTTATTTTTATTCGCAAAATAGTAAAGGGTGCTTTGTCTCTCGGGTTTAAAAACACCTGCGGCGTTTGCAATAATAATATAAACGCAGTAAATAATTAGAAATGATATAATCGGTCTTTTAAAAAATAAATTTTTCATGGCGTTCAATAACAAATGATGTGCGGATGCATGGACGCATAGAGGCATGGCAAAGGCAAAAATTCGCTGTTGTTTTCCTCGCCCCTTGCGGGGTGAGTGTGCGACGAATAAGGAGCACGAGCCACGAACGGGCGCGAGATGTGAGCGCACCGGAAGTAGCTCGACTACTTGGGTAGGGTGAGGGGTTGCCGTTGTCTGTTTTTAAATTTTATTGTTTCGCGTTGGGCATTGCAAGCATAACATTTTGTCCGTCGCCCATCATATAAACAGGCAGGCGCCCGTCCCATTTTTCAATCCATTTAAGTCCTATGACTTCTTTATTTACCGATTGTTTCAAAAGCTGCTGTTTTTGTGCTTCGGCTTCGGCAAGAAGTATCTGTCTTTTCTTTTCTTCTTCAGCCTGCATTCTTTGATATTCCGCTTTTTTCACTTTTTGCTCTTCTATTTGTTTTTCTTCGACAACTCTGTTGAATTCGTTTGAAAAATCTATATTTGTTATGTTTACGCTTTCTATTATAATATTGTACGGAGCAAGCTTTTGCACAAGCCTTTCTTCTATAGCCGCTCTCAAATTTTCGCGCTCGACTACGACCATTTCAACGGGAAGTTTTGAAATTGCGGCTTTTGCGGCTTCCTGTACCGCCGGCTCTATAACTTTATATACATAATCGCTGCCGATATTTGTATGTATATCGTTGACTTTGGTGTAATCCGGCCTGAAATTTACGACTATAATGGCATGCACTGCCTGTAAATCTTTTGACGCAGAGTTTGCCTTGAATTCCTGCCTTTGCGTTTTTACATCATAATTTACGACTCTGTGAATGACGGGAATTTTCCAATAAGTTCCCCTTGGAAAAGATTCGGTTTGTCCGCTTATGATATTGATACGCACGCCCACGTAACCTACGGGAACGGTAAAGAAACTTCCTAAAACCAGTCCTACAAAAGCCAAAATTGCGACGGCTATAATAAGAGTCTTAACTATCTTTTTTGCTTCACCCGCATTAAAAGACGGGATTTCCGCTTTGTAAACGCTCATGATAATCTCCTTTTTTGGAAGTTGAGAAGCTGAGAAGTTGGGAAGTTGAGCAACAACAAAAAAAGTCTTTGCCTTTGCTCAGTTTCTCAGCTGCCCAGCTTCTCAACTTCTGTAACTAAATTATATCAAAATACTTTTAAAAGTAGTATAATTGACAAAAGAAAGTTTTAGATCCTATCTTTTGTCATCCCCGAGTGCCTTAAGAGTTTTTTCAAAACTCTGCCTTCGGCAGTACGGGGATCCAATTTGTGAGTATTCTATGAAAGTAAAAAATACAAAAACGCTTGCTTATATCGGTGAATTTGGTTTTATAGATATTATAAAAAAACGGTTTTCAAAGACAGGAAAAAACGCTATTTCCGGTATAGGCGACGACTGTTTTTGTTTTAAAAGCGGCGGTCAAAATATCTGTATAACTAAAGATATGCTGGTTCAGGACGTTCATTTTAAAATTGGATGGACTACGCCTTATGAACTCGGGCAAAAAGCCGTTGAAGTAAACGTAAGCGATATTGCGTCAATGGGGCGGGTAAAGCCCGAATATATTTTTATAGGTTTGGGTTTGCCGTCTGATATCCCCATAGAGTTTGTAAAAAAACTTTATTCGGGCATTAAAAAATCCTGCGATAAATACGGTATTTTAATTTCCGGAGGCGATACTGTAAAGTCGGATAAAATAATTATATCCGTAACTCTTGTCGGCGTAGGAAATCAAAATGTTATTAAAAGAAGCGGCTCAAAAAACGGCGATTTAATAGGCGTAACAAATACTTTCGGAGACGCAGGCGCGGGAGTCGATATTTTGTATAAATACGGCACAAAACGCCGTTTTAGCCCGGATGAAAAATATCTGATAAAGAAACAAAGCTTACCCAAAGCAAGGCTTAAAGAAGCGAATAAAATATCAAATTATCTGACTTCCATGACAGACGCTTCCGACGGATTATATATTTCCATAGGGCTTCTTACAAAAAGCGCGGATATATTTCTGGACAAAATTCCGGTTTCAAAACAGTTAAAGAAAGTCGTTAAAGATGAAAAACGGCAAATAGATTATGCGTTATTCGGAGCTGAAGATTACGAACTTGTTTTTACCGTTCCGCGGTCTAAAGCGAAGCTTTTAAAAAAACTTGTTCCGGAAATTTCGTTTATAGGAAAGATAAACAATTCAGGCAAAGACTGCAAAGTGAGATATTTTTATAATGGTAAAGAGCAAAAAACCGTTTACAGCGGATATAAGCATTTCTAAAAAAAATATTTTTATAACTAAATCCGCAGACGAAACAAGAAAACTCGGGAAGAGTTTCGCTTCTGTTTTAAAAGCGGGCGACATAGTTTTCTTGAAGGGGGATTTGGGAAGCGGAAAAACTACTTTTGTTCAGGGAGTAGTTAAGGCTTTCGGCCATAAAGGTTATGTCAGAAGTTCCAGTTTTGCTTTGGTTAATGAATATAAAACCGGCGATGCCGGCGTAAAACTTTTTCATATGGATTTATACAGGCTTGCTCCGTCGGATATTTGGAGCATAGGCATTGAAGAATACGTTTACGGAGAAAATATATCTCTTATTGAATGGGCGGACAGGTTAACAGGAGACACGAAAAATGACAATACATGGAGCGTTGATATAGAAGTTGACGGAGAAGAACGAAAAATTGCCATAAGGAAAGTAAAATGAAAATTTTGGCTGTTGAGACTTCCGGTAAAACTTTCAGCGTCGCTTTAAATGATAACGGGAAAACTTTGGCGTCTTTTATATACGATTGCGGTCATATTCATTCCGAAATGCTAATTCCTGCGATAGAAAGAATTTTAAAAGATACCGAAAATAAGTATCAAAGTATAGATAAATTTGCCGTTTCAACCGGTCCCGGAAGCTTTACCGGTATAAGAGTGGGAATGACCGCAGTTAAAACTATGGCGCAGGCTTTGAATAAGCCTGTCATAGCCATAGATACTTTGACGATTCTTGAAGAGTCCTTTATCGAAATAAAAGGCGTTAAACTTGTCGCGGCTGTGGATGCTTTGAGAAATGAAGTCTATGTCAAAAGCAAAGACGGGATTGTAATTAAAAATATAGATGATTTTATCGGTCAAAATAAGAAATACAAAAATAAGGTTATGATAATAGGCAATGCTTCAATAGTTTATAAAGATAAACTTGCAAAATCTCTCGGAAAGTTAAGCGTTTCTCTTACGCCGGTTTTTAGTATACCCAAAGCCTCGGTTTTGGCGGTTATTGCCGGACATTATAAATCCGAACCGTTTTCAAAAATCCGTCCGGTTTATATCAGACGCTCTTGGGCAGAAGAAAAAAGCAATTAACAAATAGCAGTTTACAATTAACAACAAAAAACAAATAAATATTTGTAATTTGTAAATTATTAATTGTTAATTGCCGTTAACTACCAAGTTTCCGAAGGTTCAAGAATATATACTGTTACGTCTCTGAACGTCCAGGAAAGTTCTTCATAAGCGTTATTTACGCCCAAATCCACCCTGTTGCCTTTGATAAGATTACCGGTGTCTCCGGCATAGCCGTAACCATAGCCTGAAACAAAAAGCCTTGTTTTTAACGGTATTACTTTCGGGTCAACGGCGATTATTCCTCTCTGCATTTTTTGTCCGAGAAAAGTAACCGTGCCGTCGCCCCATGCAAGAGGATCGCCCGGATAATACGCCGTGGCTACCATTTTTTTACTCTTCATTTTTGACAAATCATAAATTTTTTCGGGTTTATTATCTTTTGTTAAAAGAACAAGTCTGTAATATTCTTTTGTCGCGGAACGTTCGTTAAGAGTTTCTCTGTGATGCAAAAGGCCGTCGTGGTAAGTATCCCAAACGTTCTTTGACGTGTTTTTTTCAATCCCTTTTTGAAGTTCTACTTTTCTTAAATTTGAGTTATACTTTCTGCTCCAAGTTATTCTGAAAGGCGCGTTTTCATTTATATGTTTTTTTTCTTTTGTTACGCGTATAATTTTTGCGGTTTGGGAAGGTTTTAAAGGTTTATTGATATCTTTTGTGACGATATCGTTTTCTTCCAATGAAACCGCGTTCTTTTCCAAAATATTTTTTAAAGGAATATTTTTGTAAGGCATGACGGCGATAATAACGCCGTCGGATTCTATATAGGCGTTTACTCGCGATAAATTTATTGAGGAAAAAACGCTTGATAAAATCAAAATACCAAGCGCCACGGAAACAAGCTGTATGATTTTTTTGAGTTCGACTTTTTTATTCATTTTCATCAAGATACGGCCGCATTCTGAATAAAACGCCTGCGTCTTTGGCTATTTTTTCAATTTTGGAAACATCAAGACCCGGAAGCTCTACGACCGTAATGACTACCGTAGGGATGTATTTTTTTGCTTCTTTTGCGAAGTTTATGATTTCATCAAAAGATTCTTCTTTAAACATAGGCCTGTTAAGCTCATTGTGTTCTTTGGGATTAGTTCCGTTAAGGCTTATTGAAATTACGTCGATTAATCCTTTAAGCTCGGGAAGAATGTTTTTGCCGTGATAACGGTTTGCAAGCCCCGCGGTATTTATTCTGACCTTTCCGCCGTTGTCTTTAATCCATTTTGCGATTTCTTTAACGGCTTGAAGGTTGACCAGCGCGTCGCCGTAACCGCAAAATATAATTTCGTCATATTTTTTAGGGTCGCTAATCGATTTTATGACGTCCTGTACCGACGGCTCTTTCTCGAGTTTTAAATCGTTTCCGTTAAATTTGTTGTCCCATTTGTATTTTATACAGTAAGGGCATGCCATCATGCATCTGTTTGTTATATTCAGGTAAAGATTGCTGCCCATTGCGTAAGATATGGTATTCATATAATTTCCTTAATCGGGTTTTTTGCAAAACCCTGTTGTTGCCGTGTCATTCCGTTGAAAAACGGAATCCACTTTTGTTGTTGCCGCAGTATAAATTTAAAGGCAACGTGGATACCGGCTTTCGCCGGTATGACAAATAATGGTTTTCCAAAAGACCCAATTGTGGTTAACTTCTAAATTCCTTTAAAAATAAATCTTTCGCGTTCTTTGTCGTTATTTTTTCCGCTTCTTCAAAAGAAATATTTTTTATTTCTGCTATTTGTTTTAAAACTTCTGTTACATACGCAGGTTCGTTTCTTTGCCCTCTGTATTTTTGCGGAGCAAGATAGGGGCAGTCTGTTTCAACCAAAAGCTTTTCAAGCGGGATTTCGGCAGCTACCTGTTTTAATTTGTCGGATTTAGGATAAGTGACAGGTCCGTCAATGCCTAACAGAAAACCCATTTCAACGCAGATTTTTGCTTCTTCAATGTTTCCTGAAAAACAATGAATTACGCCCTTGGGAAGAGGAATATAATTTTTTAATAACGTAATCACTTCTTCATAAGCGCTTCGGCAATGGATTATAACGGGCTTATTATGTTTTACAGCCATATCAAGCTGTTTAATAAAAACTTCTCTTTGAATGTGTCTTGGCGAAAAATCATAGTGATAATCAAGCCCTATTTCACCTATGGCTATAGTCTTTTTATTTTGTATCAGAAGTTCAAGTTTTTCAAAATATAGCGGGCTGGCTTTAGATGCATCGTGCGGATGTATTCCGAATGAAATATAAACATTATCTCTTTTTGAAAACTCTAACGCTTTATCCCATTCTGCAGGGTCGCAGGCTATTTCAAAAATCATATTTACGCCGGCATCTGAAGCTTTTTTTACAACTTCATCTCTGTCCGCGTCAAATTTAGAATCTGATAAATGAGCGTGCGTGTCTATAATCATCTTCATTACTCTTCATGTTTTGTCATTCCCGAAATTCGTTATCGGGAATTCATTGTTACTAAAAAATATATAATTCCTTATGTTTTTAACGACAAACGTGGATCTCCGATAAAGACACTCGGGGATGACAAGTAGGTTTTTACATTTTATATTTTACTTGTCGTCCTGTATTCTCGGAAACAATATTCCCGGGGTTTCAAGTTTTGAGCCCGCAGGGGAAAAACCTTCAGCAGGAATTATTTTATCTTTAAAATATTTTTTTGCCGTTTCCGTTATATTTCCGTTTGCGCCCGTTATTGCCCAGATTTTTTCGGACAATGTCGGCATAAAGCAAAGCAAATGGATTAAAATTAAGTCCGCCGCCTGCAAATAAGAAAAAATGCACGCGGGAAGCTTTTCCGGATTAGTTTTTGCAAGTTTCCACGGAGCGTCGTTTTCTATCTGCTGGTTGACGACGGTCAACGCTTTTTGAAGCGCTTCAGACGCTTTATGCAGATACAATTCGTCCATAGCCGGAGAAAATTCTTCCTCTAAAATTTTTGCTACTTTTTTTACGAGTTCCAAATCGGGTTTTGTGTCCGGAACTTTCAAATCGAAATTTTTCTCGGCCATTTTTAACGTTCTTGAGATTAAGTTTCCGAGATTGTTTGCAAGATCGGTGTTGTATTTTGCGGTAAGCGCGTCCAGGGAAATATCGCCGTCAGGTCCGAAAGGAATAAGCGTTACTGCAAGATATCTTGCCGCGTCAACGCCGTATTTGTCGACAATCTGCCGCGGAGATATAACGTTGCCTAAAGATTTAGACATTTTGTCTCCGTTGATTGTGAAAAATCCGTGCGAATAAATTTTTTTAGGAGTCGCGAACCCGCAGCCCATAAGTATTGCCGGCCATATTACCGAATGAAACCAAAGAATATCTTTTGCCATTAAATGGATGTCCGCGGGCCAGTATTTGTTAAAATTATCTGAATTTTCCGGGTAACCTATTCCTGTTATATAGTTGATAAGAGCGTCAACCCAGACATAAACCGTCTGCTTTTTGTCAAAAGGAACGGGAATGCCCCAGTCTATAGCTGCTCTTGAAAAACTTACGTCTTCAAGCCCGAGTTTAATTTTTCCGACTATTTCGTTTTTTCTTTCTTCAGGCTGTATTTCAATGTGTTCTTTATGGTTTTTATCGGTAATTCTTTCAAGAAGCGCGTCCTGAAAAGCCGAGAGTTTGAAAAAGTAATTTTCTTCCGACTGCAAAACGGGTTTTGTTTTGTGAAAAGCACAGCAGCCGTTTTCATCTAAATCTTTTTCCGGGTAAAATCTTTCGCAGCCTACGCAGTAAAGAGCTTCGTAAGTTTTTTTGAAAATCAGGCCTTTTTCAAAAAGAATATTGACTATTTTTTCAGTCGCGGCTATGTGGTCGGCGTCCGTAGTGCGTATAAATCTGTCGTATGAAATATTCAGCAATTTCCACGCTTCTTTGAATTGCTCGCTGGTTTCGTCGACAAGTTCTTGAGGCGTTTTGCCTTTTTCTTTTGCGGACGCCGCGATTTTTGCGCCGTGCTCGTCTGTTCCTGTCAGGAAAAATACGTCGAAATTGTTGAGCTTTTTCCAGCGCGACATAATATCCGCGGCTATCGTAGTATATGAATGCCCTATATGCGGAACGTCATTGACGTAATATATAGGTGTGGTTATATAAAATTTCATTTCGTTTCCTTTTTATTCTTATCTTTAATAACCTGAATTGGGAAGGTTTTAAATTCTCTTTCCCCAAAATCGACCGTTACGGTTTCTTTTATACAGTCGATTGCCGCGATTTTTGCTTTACCATTGGGCGTTAAAACCGTTTCACCCAGAGCCGGGAGGTCTTTTTTTATGTTTTTATACGTGTCGTTTTCGTAAGCTATGCAGCACATAAGCCTTCCGCAGAGCCCTGAAAGTTTGGCGGTATTTAAAGATAAGTCCTGCTCTTTTGCCATATCCATTGTGACGGAATTAAAATCTTTCATAAAACTCTGACAGCACAAAACCTGTCCGCATGTTCCTATCCCTCCGACCATTTTTGATTCATCACGGACTCCTATCTGCACCATTTGTATTCTGGTTTTTAAAATATGCCCGAGGTCTTTTATAAGTTCTCTGAAATCAACTCTCGTTTCGGAAGTATAGTAAACGAAAAGTTTTGAACGGTCGAAAGTGTATTGCACGCATGTGAGTTTCATGTCAAGTTCATGATCGTCCGCTTTTTGCAAAACTATTGTTTGGGCTTTTGCTTCTCTTTTTTGGTTTTCGGATATTCTTTTTTTATCATCTTCGGTCATTTTTCTTAAAACTTTACCTATCGGATCTTTGCCTTTTTGTATATTTTTTTCTTTCTCGCAGACGATTCCCGCTTCGATTCCGTGTTCTGTTTCAAGTATTATTTTATCGCCGGGTTTTAAATCCATATGACCGACTTCGGCGTAAACTTTATCTTTTATTCTTCTTAACATCACACCCACTGCCATTGGCATATTATTATCTCCTAAATTAACAATTTACAAATTACAATTAACAATTGTAGTGTTTCGGCTTCGCCGAAACTTAATTAATCGGTTTTCGCTTTGCGAAAACTCCAAATTTAAACTTTGTTATTTGAACTTTGTTAATTGTCGTTTTAAATCTTAATAAACATCTTCGACGTTTTTTTGAGTTCGGTCAAATCGAAAAATAAATTGTCTAAAACCGTCTGCGCGTTGACGTTTTTCAACAGCAGCGACCTTGAATTGCTTAAATATTCCAAAGTTTTTATCGCGCTTGACGGATAAAGTCTGAAATCTTTTTTAGCTTCCGCAATCATAGCGTCTATATATTCTATTACTTCGCCTCTTGCCAGGCTTCTTGAAAGTTCTAAAATATCGGAAATGTTAAGGTCTTCGTTTTTAAGTTTGAGCCACAACGCAAGCCCTTCGCTTTCACTGTCTTCGATAAGTTTTTCCGCGTTTTCTATAGAGCCTTCGCAAAGAGCGGCTATTTCCTGCGCTTTAGACGACGTTAAAGAATGATTCAGCATAAGATAGCTTGAAATTTCGTTTTGCCCGAGCGGCTGGAAAAACAGAGTTTGCGAACGCGAAACGATAGTCTGCGGTATTGTCTCTTTATGGCGCGCGATGAGAATGATTATGGTATTGTCCGGCGGCTCTTCAAGAGTTTTTAAAAGCGAGTTTGCCGACGCGGCGTTCATCTTTTCCGCAGGCTCGACTATGAAAAATTTCCATTTTGCCTCGTGAGCCTTTATCGATATTTCTTTTTGCATGTATCTTATGGTTTCGATTTTAAGCGTCTTTTGTTTTCCCAAATCTTCGTCTAGCATTTCCGCTTGTTTTGCGAAATCTATAAAATGCAGGTCAGGGTGCGAGTGTCTTGATATTTTTTCGCAGTTAAGACATTTTCCGCACGCGCCTGCGTCGGTTTTTGAAAAATCATTTAAGGAACAATTTAAAATTTTTACGAATTCAACCGCGGTAAAACGCTTTCCGACTCCGTTTTGTCCCATAAATATGTAAGCGTGCGGAATTTTACCGCTTTTTATCTGACTTGTCAGTATATTTTTTATTTTTTGCTGACCTAATACGTTTTCGAACACAAAACCCTCAAAAGATTGTCATACCCGAATGTTTTTATCGGATATCCATGTGTACTTAAAATTTTTTATTTATTAAGTTCTTCAAAAAAAACTTGGATTCCCGATTACGAATTTCGGGAATGACGACTTATTTTTTTATCTATTTCTTTTTTTATCAAATCCCACGTTTTGTTTACGTCCGGGTTTGTCTTAATAATTTTTATTCTTTTAGGATATTTTTTAGCCTGTGAAAGATACCCTTTTCTTACGTCTTTATGAAACCGAAGCGATTCTCTTTCTATTCTGTCTCCGCTTTTTCCGTAAGATTCTTTATCCAAATTTTTGGCTTTGTCTAACCCGACGTTCGGTTCAATGTCCAAATATATCGTTAAAACAGGTTTTAATTCTAAAGACGCGGTCGTATTTAATTTATTTATAAGCTGTAAATCCAGTTTTCTGCCGTAGCCTTGGTATGCTATTGTGGCGTCGGTAAATCTGTCGCAAATTACAAACTTTCCTTTTTTTAACGCGGGAAGAACTATTTCGCTTATATGCTGGGATCTTGCTGCTTCATATAAAAGAAGCTCGCTCAAAGGCGTAAGGTTTGAGTCCGGGTTTAACAATATTTGTCTGATAGACTCTGCCAAGACCGTTCCGCCCGGCTCTCTGGTACGCAATACTTTAAAACCTTTTTTTTCAAGATATTCTTTCAGAAGTATCGATTGGGTTGTTTTTCCTGAACCTTCTCCGCCTTCTATAGTGATGAAAAGAGGTTTGTTTTTGTTCATTTTTTATAATTTTATAAAAAAAGAGCGGAAATGGCAATTTTTCAACTATCAGTTTAGTTTTTGATATAATGTACGAAATTTAAAAGGGAGTAAAAATGAACATTTACACATTAGTTATTATATTTTTTCTGTTAGCTGTCTTTATTGTTGAAACAATTGCGGATTTGCTTAACTTAAAAAACGTTACAAACAAAATTCCGGCGGAATTTGAAGATTATTTTGACAAAGAAAAATACGCCAAATCGCAGGAATATTTAAAAATCAGAACAAAATTCTCGCTGGCTTTGGCGGCATTTTTTATGTTTCTGCAAATAATATTCATAGTTATCGGCGGGTTTAATTATGTCGATAAATTTGCCCGTTCGTTTGGTCTGGGAGAAATTACAACCGGGCTTTTATTTGCGGGAGTACTGCTTGCCTTGGTTGAAATATTAAAAATACCTTTTTCCGTTTACAGCACTTTTGTTATTGAAGAAAAATTCGGGTTTAACAGAACCACGGTTAAAACTTTTATAGAGGATTTGATAAAAGGCTGGGTATTGGGAGCAATAATAGGGGCTGCGGTTTTTTCAATTATAATATGGTTTTTTATGTATTTCGGGAAATTCGCGTGGATTTACGCTTTTGCGGCTGTAATCGCTTTTGAACTTATTATAACTTTTGTGTACCCGGTTGTCATAATGCCTTTGTTTAACAAGTTCACTCCTTTGGAAGACGGCGACCTTAAAACTTCCGTTGAAAATTACGCGAAACAGGAAAACTTTAAAATGAAAGGGTTGTTTAAAATGGACGGCTCAAAACGTTCTACAAAAACCAACGCTTTTTTTACGGGATTCGGGAAATTCCGCAGAATAGTTTTGTTTGACACTTTAATACAGAAGCATACCGTTGAAGAACTTACAAGCGTTTTGGCGCATGAGATGGGACATTTTAAGCTCGGGCACATAATAAGGCAGATGATATTCGGATTTGCAACAATGGCTTTTATGTTTTTTCTTCTTTCGTTTTTTATAAATTCGCCGTGGCTTTTTGAAGCTTTTAAAATGCAGAATAGTTCGGTATACGCGGGCATTATATTTTTCGGTTTTTTGTATGCTCCCATATCTTTAATAATAGGAGTAATATCAAGCAAAGTCTCGAGAAAACACGAGTATGAAGCGGATTCTTACGCCGTCACTACATATAAAAAACCCGAAGCAATGATAGACGCTTTGAAAAAACTTTCGGTTGACAATCTTTCGAACCTTAATCCTCATCCCTTTAAGGTTTTTATGGAATATTCGCATCCTCCCGTTTTGGAAAGAATTAACGCAATACGCAAAATAAATATAACGGAGAAAACAAATGGATAAATTACTTAAAGATTTGTTGATGTCCGACGGAATTTCAGGGTATGAAGAAAACGCGGGAAAGATTATGAAAGAAGCGCTTTCCAAAGTTTGCGACAGCGTTGAAACCGACAATTTCGGAAATGTTATCGGAAAAAAGGGTGATTCACCCAAAGGGAAGGGCGATTCGCCCAAAGGCTCAAAAAAAATAATGATTGCCGCCCACATGGATGAAATCGGCATGGTCGTAAAACACATAAATGAAAAAGGATTTATTTATTTTATAAAAGTAGGCGGGATAAACGACTCTGTTCTGCCGGGTAAAACCGTGAAAATAATAAATAAAAAAGGCGAGCATATAACGGGAATAATCGGTACAAAGCCGCCGCATTTAATGAGCGATGAAGAAAGAAAAGCGCCGGTGAAATTTGAAAATATGTTTATAGATATCGGTCTTTCTTCGCGTGAAGAAGTAGCGAAAGTTATAGATATCGGCGATCAGATAATATTTGAGCCTTCGGCGGGCGTTTTAAACGGCGATTTTTATTACGGCAAAGCCGCGGATAACAGAATAAGCTGTTATGCTATGGTCAAAATTATGGAAAAATTACCGAAAAATTTGGACGCGGAAGTTTACGCCTGCGCGACGGCTCAGGAAGAAGTGGGCTTAAAAGGCGGCAAGACTTCTTCTTTTAAACTCAATCCTGATTTTGCTTTGGTAATAGACACTACTATTGCCGGAGATATGCCGGGAATAGAAGAAAAAGTTTCCGCTTTAAAACTCGGAAAAGGCGTCGCGATAACTATGATTGAGGCGTCCGGCAGAGGAACAATAGTTCCGCAAAAAGTAAGAAAAATAATGCTTGAAGCCGCAAAAGAAAACAACATAGCTCATCAGATAGACATAATAGACGGCGGAATGACTGACGCGGCTGTTATTTATACAAACCGCGACGGAATACTTACCGGGATTTTAAGCATACCGACAAGATACATTCACGCTCCGGCTTCGGTATTTAACATAAAAGACGTTGAATCCGCGGTTGAGCTTGCGGTAAAAACAATCGAAAAAGCGGTGAAAGAATTATAATGGGATTAAATTTTTGCATTCTTGCAAGCGGTTCCAGCGGAAACTGTTCGGTTATATGGACTGATAAAGCGGCTGTATTAATAGACTGCGGCCGCAGCGCGAAGTATATATCCGAAAAATTGTCGGAAATAGGAATAAATCCGAAAAATTTAAAAGCGGCGGTTATAAGCCACGCTCATATAGACCATATAAACGCGTCCGGTTTTAATTTTTTGCGCGAATATAACGTGCCCGTGTATTTTCACGAAAATATTTTAGAAGACGCCTATATCAGATACGGCGATAAAATCCATAACGCGGTTTCATTTAACGGCAGTTTTAATATTGGGGATATAGAAGTCAATTTTTTCGACGCCTATCATAAAGACGGTAAAATATCGAAAACTTTAGGTTTTACGTTTTTGTCGGCAATAAACGGCCGCAGCTATAAAATAGGCTATATTACCGATACGGGAAAAATCTGTAAAAATATCGTAAACAATTTGTCCGACAGCAATATTTTAGTAATTGAATCCAATTACGATAAAAAAATGCTTGCCGAAAGTTCAAGACCGTACGAAAATAAAAAGTGGATTTTAAGCGATTGGGGGCATTTGGCAAATGAAGACGCGGCAAAAGCCATAGCTGAAATTAAAACCGTTTCAATGGCCAAAGACAGTTTAAAGTATGTTTTTTTGGCTCATATAAGCAAACATCATAATAATTCCGAGATTGCCCTGCGCGTAACGGGGGATACTTTACGCAGCATGAATATATCGGATATTAACCTGTTTGCCGCAAAAAGAAACAGCCGTTGCAGGGCGATAAAAATAAGCTGAATACCGCGCTGTCTTTACAAATCAAATAAAATTGAGTATATATTATATAGTTTGATACGCTTAATTTGAAGTTTACCTATAAATAGGGGAGGGTTATTATGGCAGAAGCAAGATGCATGAAATGCAAAAAGCAGGTAGAAGTTAAAGACGCTCAGGACGTAGTGATGAAAAACGGTATGAAAGCTATATCGGGAGTATGCCCCACTTGCGGAACGAAAGTTTTCAAAATTGTAGGCAAAAATAAGTAAGAAAAAGCGGATATCTTTAAACGAACCCGGTATTAAAGATGCCGGGTTCGTTTTTTTTTAGCATAAAAAATAAGGATTTTGTATAATCTACGAAATCAACGGTTTAATTTGCCGATTTGATATAATATCCGGCAAACGGAATCATTTGTAATACAGGAGTCATAAAATGAGAAGCGACCAGATAAAAAAAGGGGCTGTAAGAGCTCCTAACAGATGTTTATTGTATTCAACGGGCGTAAGCCCGAAAGATTTGGATAAACCTTTTATCGGCATAGCGTCTTCATTTACGGATTTGGTTCCCGGGCACGTTTCCATGCGCGATTTGGAAAGATATATAGAAAGAGGAATAGCCGCCGGAGGCGGAGTGCCTTTTATTTTCGGCGCGCCCGCCGTTTGCGACGGCATTGCCATGGGGCACAGCGGAATGCATTATTCGCTGGCTTCAAGGGAAATAATTGCGGATTTGGTTGAAGTTGTCGCAAACGCCCACATGCTTGACGGGCTTGTTTTGCTTACTAATTGCGATAAAATTACTCCCGGTATGCTTATGGCTAGCGCGCGGCTTAATATTCCCGCTATAGTAGTAACCGCGGGAGCGATGTTATCCGGAATGTACGAGCATAAAAAACGTTCGATGGTGAGGGATACTTTCGAAGCCGTGGGCCAGTTTCAGGCAGGAAAAATTTCCGAAAAGCAGCTTGGAGAGCTGGAAATGGCAGCTTGTCCCGGAGCAGGTTCCTGTCAGGGAATGTACACTGCAAATACTATGGCATGCCTTACCGAAACGCTTGGAATGTCTTTGACAGGCTGCGCTACGGCTTTGGCTGTAAGCGCCAAGAAAAAAAGAATAGCTTATGATTCAGGGATAAGAATCGTTGAGCTTGTCAAAGAAAATATAAAACCGCGCGACATTTTAACTTTAGACGCTTTTAAAAACGCGATAACCGCGGATATGGCTTTGGGCGGTTCGACGAATACCGTTTTGCATTTGCCGGCGATAGCCAACGAAGCGGGAATCAAACTTCCGCTTGACTTGTTTGATGAAATATCAAAAATTACTCCGCAAATTTGTTGTTTGGAACCGGCGGGCGACCATTATATGGAAGATTTGGATAATGCCGGCGGCATGCAGGCTGTGCTTTCGGCTTTTGAGCCTAAACTTGCCTCGTCTAAAACCGTTAACGGCGCTGACATAAAAACCATAGCAAAAGCCGGAAAAATTTTAGACGATAACGTAATAAGAGCTAAGAATCCTTACAGACCGGAAGGCGGTATTGCTGTTTTAAAAGGAAATATCGCTCCCAACGGCAGCGTTGTAAAACAGGCTGCGGTAAACGAAAAAATGAAAGTATTTTCCGGACGCGCGAGAGTTTTTAATTCCGAGGAAGACGCGATGAAAGCCATACTCGATAAAAAAATAGCCGCAGGAGACGTCGTGGTTATAAGATACGAAGGTCCGGCCGGCGGACCCGGAATGAGGGAGATGCTTTCTCCGACAAGCGCTCTTACCGGTATGGGTTTGACCGACAGCGTGGCTTTGCTTACGGACGGCAGATTTTCCGGCGGAACAAGGGGACCGTGTATAGGTCATATTTCACCGGAAGCCGCTTCGGGCGGCGCGATAGCCGCAATAAACGAGGGCGATACAATTGAAATCAATATACCGAAAAGAACTTTAAATATTAAACTGTCCGATGACGAAATAAAGCTAAGGCTTGCTAAAGTATTAAAACCCGAGCCGAAAGTCAAAACGGGATATCTCTCAAGATACGCTAAGCTGGTACAGTCGGCTGATACGGGCGCGGTGTTGAAATAAAAGCGGATGGATAAGCTGTGTTTGTGTTTACTTTAATGCAAAAATAATTTGATATAATAACGTTTTATATATTACGGATAAATTTAAGAGGATATTATGAATAAAATAAAAATTTTTGTTTTTGCCTGTTTTTTTGTTTTGACGGCTTGCTGTTTTGTTTATTCGCAGGATGATAATGCAAAAGATTATAATGAGCAGCTTGAACAGAGCAAACAGGCGATTTCGGAAATGAACGATTCTTTAAAAGAATTAAACGCTGCCGTGAAAGATATGCTTAAGGATATGTCCGCAGAAGAAAAAGCCGTATATAAAAAGATGATGGAAGATAATTTTAAAAATCAAATGGCTCTTTCCGATATTCAATATAAGAAACAATTGAAAGATATGGACGCGCAAGAGAAAAAAGAATTTGAAAAAGCCTATAAAGATATGAAAAAATTAATGGAAGACAATTATAAACAGACTCTAAAAGAGATGGGCTTATAAGTTTTCTAAATTAAAAAAAGGAGGACAAACATTACTATGCCGGAAAAAATGACAGGCGCGCAGATTTTAGTTGAAAGTTTACTCAAGGAAAAAGTTGAAGTAGTGTTTGGTCTTCCGGGCGGACAGGCTCTTCCTATTTTTGACGCTATTCACGGTTCAAAATTAAATTTTATATTGACAAGGCACGAACAGGCGGCTTCGCATATGGCTGACGGCTACGCTCGCTCTACCGGAAAAACCGGCGTGTGTATAGTTACGTCGGGTCCGGGGGCTACCAATACCGTGACAGGGCTTGCCACGGCTTATATGGATTCTGTTCCGATTGTTGTTTTTACAGGACAGGTCTCGACTGCCGTTATAGGGCAGGACGCTTTTCAGGAAGCAGATATTACGGGTATTACAAGGCCCATAACAAAACATAATTTTTTGGTCAAAGACGTAAAAGATTTGGCAAAAACCATAAAAGAAGCTTTTTATATAGCATCGACAGGCAGACCCGGTCCGGTTTTAGTAGATATTCCCGTAGATGTTCAGCGCGGGGTTTGCGAATTTGAGTATCCTAATAAAAAAGTTGAAATCCGTTCGTATAAGCCGAATTACAACGGACACCCGGGGCAAATTAAAAGAGCGGCTGAAATTATAAATAAAAGCGAAAGACCTGTTTTTTACATAGGCGCCGGCGTAGTCATTTCAAATGCGGAAAATGAAATTTTGGAAATATCACAAAAGGCCGATATTCCCGTTACAAACACTTTGCTTGCAGTAGGAGCATACCCGTACGACTCGAACTTAAGCCTTAGCATGCTTGGTATGCACGGAACTTATTATGCAAATAAAGCGGTTCAGGCTGCGGACGTTATCGTCGCGGTAGGCGCGAGGTTTGACGACAGATGTACCGGTAAAGTATGTGATTTTGCCAAAAATGCGAAAATTATACATATAGACATAGACCCCACGGCAATTTCGAAAGTTGTCGATATAGATATTCCGGTCGTAGGAGATGCAAAAACTGTTTTGAAGGAAATGACCGCGTTAATAGATAAAAAAGAGCGTAAAGAATGGTTAGAAAAAATCGACGCTTGGAGAAAAGAGCATCCTCTTTCTTATGAAAGAAATGACGATAAGCTTCATCCACAGTATGTTATAGAAAAAATATCAGAGCTTACAAAAGGCGAAGCTATTGTCGCAACGGAAGTAGGACAGCATCAGATGTGGTCTGCGCAGTATTATAAAGCAAAAGGCCCGAGGCTTTTTTTAAGTTCGGGCGGGCTTGGCACTATGGGTTTCGGTTATCCGGCAGGTATAGGCGCGAAATTCGGAAATCCCGACAAAGAAGTTATTGTTGTTGCCGGCGACGGTTCTTTTCAGATGAATATGCAGGAAATGGCAATCGCAGTGCTAAACAGAGTCAATGTTAAAACGGTTATATTGAATAACCACTATCTTGGGAATGTCCGTCAGTGGCAGGAGATGTTTTACGGTAAAAGATATTCGCACACTTGTTTGTCAAAACGTAAAGACTGTCCGTCTTTATGTAATACCCCAAGCAGGGGTAAATGTCCGGTTTATCTGCCTGATTTTATAAAATGGGCTGAGAGTTACGGAGTTTTAGGCATACGCGTTACGGATAAAAAAGACGTCGAACCTGCGATAAAGAAAATGCTCGAAGCCAAATGCCCGGTCGTGCTTGACGTATGGGTGGAAATAGAGGAAAATATTTTTCCGATGGTGCCGGCGGGCGCGTCGCTGGACGATATAATGGTAAGGATGAACGGATAAACGGCAATTTACAATGAACAATTAACAATTGAAAAATTCTAATTTTGTGGTTCTTGTTGTTAATTGTTATTTGTTAATTATTAATTGTTAATTGGAGTAAAAAATGCGTCACACTATTTCGGTTTTGGTTGAAAATAAATTCGGAGTTTTGGCAAGAATTTCCACTCTTTTTGCCGCTCGCGGTTTTAACATAGATTCTCTTGCGGTCGGCGAGACTGAAGATCCGGCTATTTCGAGAATGACAATTGTGGTTAAAGGCGATGATTCGATTCTCGAGCAGGTTACAAAACAGCTCAATAAACTTGTCGACGTAATAAAGGTAAACGATTTTAAAGACATCGATTATGTTGAAAGAGGTTTGGCTTTAGTAAAGATAAGCGTTCCAAAATCCGGCCGCGCTGAAATTTTCAAAATTGCCGGAGTATTTAGAGCAAGGATTGTGGACGTATCTCAAGGTTCACTTACGGCTGAAGTGACCGGCGGCGAAGATAAAATAGAATCTTTCATAGAGGCTGTCGCATCTTACGGCATTAAAGAAGTCTGCAGAACCGGAATAATCGCAATGTCGAGAGGGAATAAATAAACGATGAGCAGAATAAAAAGTTAAACGGTTTAATAGCAAAAACGCAAGGGGGCAAAAAAAAAGCAAAAGAAAAAATAAGCCCGATATAAGCATTTCGGAAATAAAATTCTCGGGAAAGGATTATTTTATGAAAAAGATTGCTTTATTAGTTGTTGTCGCAGTTTTTGTTTTACTCGCCGGAGTTTCAACCGGTTACAGCCAGACGCGTTTTATAAGCGCCGGGTCTGAACTTAAAGATAAAGCTACTTCAAAGGAAGAACAGGAAAAAGCGGAGAGAGAAAAGAAAACTTTGGAAATGGAAGAAAAAAGGCGGAAAGTTAAAGAGAATTACGTAAGTGCGAAAGAAGATTTGCAGATTAAACTGGCTAAATCCATGAAAGACAAAGATATTGCAAAAAAAGATAAAAATACGCAGTTGGAACAAAAAAGAGAAAAAGATATCGCGTATTTGAAAAAACAAATGGCGATTTTGCAAAGAAATTACGAACAGGAAATGAAGCAGTTTGAATAAATACGGCAAAGTTAAAAGTGAGAAGTGAAAAGTGAAAACATTGTGTTTCGGCTTTGCCGAAACCTGTTATATGTTTTTGCAAAGCAAAAACCCGTAATTTCAACTTTCAACTTTTAACTTTCCACTTTGTCGTTTAAGGGAGTTTAGTGATGGAAAAAGAAGCAAAGATGTATTATGAAAACGACGCGGATTTAAGTCTTTTAAACGGAAAAACAATTGCTGTTTTGGGTTATGGCAGCCAGGGGCATGCGCACGCGCTGAATTTAAGAGATTCCGGAGTGAATGTTATAGTCGCGCAGCGTCCAGGAGGCGACAATCATAAAAAGGCGGTTGAAGACGGCTGGAAAACTATGAGCATCGCCGACGCCGTAAAACAGGCCGACTGGATTCATATACTTTTGCCGGATGAAGTTCAGAAAAAGGCATGGGATGAAGATATAAAGCCTAATATTAAAAAAGGCGCGGTGTTAAGTTTTTCACACGGCTTTAATATACGTTATAAAAGAATAGTTCCTACGGCGGATTTGGACGTTATAATGATTGCCCCGAAAGGCCCCGGACATCTTGTGCGCAGGCAGTACGAAGAAGGAAAAGGCGTTCCCTGCCTTATAGCCGTTGAACAAAACGCAAGCGGAAAAGCGAAAGAGCTTGCTTTGGCTTATGCCAAAGGAATAGGCGGAACAAGAGGCGGAGTTTTGGAGACGACGTTTAAAGAAGAAACCGAGACGGATTTGTTCGGCGAACAGGCTGTTCTTTGCGGCGGAGTCGTGGAGCTTATAAATTCGGGGTTTGAAACGCTCGTAGCCGCGGGGTACCAGCCGGAAATCGCGTATTTTGAGTGTTGTCACGAGATGAAACTTATCGTCGATTTGATTTTTGAAGGCGGAATAGGAAGAATGAATTATTCAATATCCGATACTGCCGAATACGGCGAGTATGTAACCGGAAAAAGAATAATTACAGACGCTGCAAAAGCCGAGATGAAAAACGTTTTATCGGATATTCAGTCCGGCAAATTTGCAGATAACTGGATTAAAGAAAACGAAACAGGCAGACCGTTTTTCAAAAAATGCAGAGAAGAAATAGCAAACAGGCTTATAGAGAAAGTAGGAGCCCGCTTAAGAAGTAAAATGTCTTGGGCGAAAAACGGCAAATAACAAATTACAATTAACAAATAACAATGAACGACAAATTTTGAAGCTTTGTCGTAAGTGAGAAAGCAAACTTATGGAAAATACGCAGCCTAAATTAGAAAAGAGAATTCTGTATATAAAATTTTTGAAGTTATTTATTGTTTTTGCAATTATTTTTGCGGCGTTTTATTACTCTTTTAACACTGTAATGAGCGCAGTCATTCATTCTAAAAAAGAGATAACGCTTCCGGATATTAAAGGAAAAAGTCTGGCCGAAGCCGTCGAAGAACTTTCAGTTTCAGGGCTTGGCTTAAAAAAAGAAGGCGAAGAGTTCAGCAACAGCGTTCCTCCTGGGATAATTTTGCGCCAAACTCCTCCGGCCGGAATGAATATACGCGAGGGCAAGATTGTTAAAGTGACGATAAGCCGCGGCGGCGAAACAATATATATACCGAACTTGGTCGGCAAGACTGTACGCGCTGCGGATATTGCCATAAAATCTTACGGACTTATGATTGGGGAAGTTTCGCAAAGATATTCAATAATGGTTGAAAAAGGTTCCGTTGTTTCCCAAGACCCAGCCGCTGGAACTGCGGCTGATAAAGACACGGTTATAAATATTGTCGTTTCAAACGGACAGCCTCCCGAAGGCATTATTTATGTTCCTGACTGGAAAGGAAAAACTCCGGAAGACGTAAAAAATTGGGCGGGAAAAAACAATGTGTCGGTTGAAGTTATAAAAGATAAAACTTCGGAATTTCCGTCCGGAACCATAATAAAACAAAACCCTGATTCTGATTCCGATATAACAAATTCAAAAAAGATATCTTTGAATGTTGCGCAATAAAGGTTAAAATGAAAAAGATTATAATAGCGCCTTCTATCTTATCTGCGGATTTTTCTAATCTGGGCAAAGATATCGCCGTCATTGAAGACGCCGGCGCGGACTGGATTCATATTGACGTTATGGACGGGCACTTTGTGCCGAACATAACAATAGGTCCGGCAGTAGTTAAATCCTTAAGAAAAACAACGAAGTTATTATTTGACGTCCATTTAATGATATCCGAACCGGAAAAATACTGGCGCGAATTTCAAAAAGCCGGAGCGGATTTTGTAACTTTTCACAGTGAAGTTAAAACGGATAAAAAGAAGCTTATAGAAGATATAAAATCGTCGGGAATAAAAGCCGGTATTTCAATAAAGCCCGCTACAAACGTTTCCGAAATAGAATATCTGCTTTCTTATTTGGATTTGGTTTTGGTTATGACCGTAGAACCGGGTTTTGGCGGACAGGCTTTTATGGAAAATATATTGCCGAAAATTTCCGAACTCAGAAAACTTATAGATAAAAATAATGATGATTGTATTATCGAAGTTGACGGCGGAATAAACGCCGAAACGGGCATACAATGCGTAAACGCGGGCGCCGATGCCCTTGTAAGCGGTAATTATATTTTTTCCGCTTCAAACCCTAAAGAAGCTATTCAATCTCTTTGTAAATAAGGTTTTCCACATTTGTCATTCCGGCCTCCGTGCCGGAATCCATTAAACCGCAGAGGTACCACGGGCGTGAGCCCGTGGGGGAATAAAGACCTGAATCTTTGTAGTATAATATAGAGATGGAACTACGGAAACAAGGACACAGCGTATATTATTGCA